>CALXXT010000059.1 GCA_944392755.1 uncultured Sutterella sp.
TCTCGCGCCACTTCGGGATGCCCTTCCTCACGGCGCTGCCGATCGGCGAAGCGGGAGCGCACCGCTGGCTCGACCTCGTCGAATCGGCGCTCGAGCGCGCACTCGCCTTCCCGCTTCCCGAAGCCGAACGGGACCTCTCGCATGCGCTCGGGCGGACGAACGACCGCGTGCATCCCGAAGCGGCGGCCGAGGTCGACCTTCTCGTCCTGCACGAACCCCTCCGCGCGGTCGAGACGGCGCGCGCCTTCGAGCGCGATCTGGGCCTTCGGGCGCTTCCCCTCTCGGCGCTCCCGGCGCTCGGTCTGGGCGGCGCGCGCCTGCAGTCGGAACTGGCCGAATGCGATTTCGACGCCGTTTTCGCCGCAGCCGCCTGCGCCCCGAATCCCCCCGCGCTCGTCGCGGATCCGCTCTTTCGGGCGGGTGCAGAGCGCTCGGGGCTCGAACGCCTCGCTCCCTTCCCGCACGAAGCCGCCTCGGCGCGGCTCTACAGAAGCGCAATCCCGAACCTCTTCTCGAGCCAAGGCTGGGAAAGGCTTCTCGAAGCCGTCCGCCGAGCCTGACGGGCTCGATTCCGCCCGACAACCCCACTTTGATCAAGGATCCATCCATGCACTTCACCGCAGCTCCCTTCCGCCGCCGCACCGTGATCGGCCTGATGGCCGCCGCAGCTTCGGCCGCCGCAGCTTCGGCCGCCGCCCTTCCCACGACCGTACTCGCGGCTCCGGCAGTCCGCGTCGTCGTCGACGACAACGGCGACAAGGTCGAGGTGCCCGAGCGCATCGAGCGCGTCGTCGTCACGAACATCCTGCCGCTCGCCTCGGCTCTCGCCGTCTATCTCAACGACGGATCGCGCATCGTCGGGATGCATCCCGCGAGCTACTCCGCGGCGAAGAACGGCCTTTTGGGCGAGCTCTACCCCGAAGTGCTCAAGGCCGACACGAGCTTCATTCAGGGCGCGGCCCTCAACGTTGAAGCGCTCCTCGCGCTCCGACCCGACGTCGTTCTCGTCAACGCGGCCGACCGCCGCATGATCGACATGATCCGCGGCGCGGGACTGGCTGCCTACGCGGTGAGCACGTCGAAATGGAACTACGACGTCATCGAAACGCACCGGCAGTGGATGCGCTCGCTCGAAGCGCTCTTCCCCGAATCGAAGGGCAAGGGCGAGCTGATCGACGCCGAATCCCGACGCATCGCGGACCTCATCGGCGAGCGCACGGCGTCGATCCCGAAAGCGCAGCGCGCACGCATCTTCTTCGTCTTCCGCTGGGACACGAAGGGCATCGTCACCTCCGGGAGGCACTTCTTCGGTCAGTACTGGTGCGATGCCGTGGGCGGCGTCAACGTTGCCGGAGAAATGGAGGCGTGGAATTCAAACGCCGCCGTCGGCATGGAAGAGATCTACGGGTACGACCCCGACGTGATCTTCGTGACGAACTTCACCGCCGCCATGCCCGATGACCTCTACAAGAACCGCATCGGAAGCGCCGACTGGTCGCCGGTCAAGGCCGTCCGCGAAAAGCGCGTCTACAAGATGCCGCTCGGCATCTACCGCAGCTACACCCCCTCGGCCGACACGCCGCTCACGCTGCTTTGGATGGCGAAGAAGGTCTACCCGGAGCTCTTCGCCGACGTGAACCTCGAAGCCGCCGTCAAGGACTACTACGCCCGGGTCTTCAACGTGAAGCTGACGGACGGACAGGTCCGGGCGATGTTCTTCCCGGAAGCTCGGGCAAGCGAAGGCGCAACGGGCAAAACCCGCATGAACGAATAAGGGGGCCGTTCTCTCCTCTCCGAAGAAAAGCCGCCGGATCGAAGCGGGCCGGCGGCTTTCCCATGCCTTGTCGGGGAGCATTGCGCTCCCCAATCGTCTCGAAATTCGCAGAGGGCGCTACTTGGCGGCGTCCGTCTTCGCCTCGGAGGGCGCCGTCTCGGCGCCCGAAGCGGGCTGAGCCGCTTCTCCCGCCTTTTCCTCGGGCGCCTGCGTCGAAGGCGCGGGCGCCGTTTCCGTCTGCGCGGCCGGGGCCGCTTCCTTCGCAGGCTCCTCGTTCGAGCCGCCGGTGCAGGCTGCGAGCATCAGGCTCGCCGCCGCCATGCCGACCAACGCAAAATCGCGAATCTTCATGCTTTTCTCCTAAAGCTGCGCGCCTCCCCATGAGGCCGCGTCTTCCTTCAGACCGAGTGTAGGAAAGGGGCGCGCAAAGCGCTTTGAAGCTGTGTGAGCAAACGTTTCGCCGCAGCCTATTTTTTTAACCGCCCTTACTTTTTGCATCAAAAGAATCGTTTCACAACAAAGCGCCCGCGGATTTTTGAACGCTCCGCGGGCGGTTCAAGGATCACTTTCGCTTTGCAAATGAGATTGGCTCTCATTATGATTCCGATTATCAAAATTTTTCAGAGCGAGATTGAACCATGTCGAACGTGAAGCGCATTCGTCCCTTGACCGAACTCTCGGCGGGCGACACCGCCACGGTGGCGCGCGTGAAGCTTCCCGAGCCCGAAGCGAACCGGCTTCAGGATCTGGGCTTGCGGTGCGGCGTCGCCGTGCGCGTTCAGCAGAACGACCGGAACATGCCGCTTCTCGTCGCGGTGGGCGACGGTCGGCTCGCCGTCAACGCCGATTCCGCGCGCGGAATCTACGTCTTTTGATCCGCTCTCAACCGCGAGGAGAACCGCATGAAGCTTAAAGAACTCAAGATCGGCGAGAAGGGCCGGATCGTCCGCTTCGAAAAGGGGGATCCGGAGTACCGGCGCCGCCTGATGATGCTCGGCGCGACGCCGGGCACCCCGTTTGAAGTCGTCCGCATTGCCCCATTGGGCGATCCGATTGAAATCCGCGTGCGGGGCAGCTTCGTGAGCGTGCGGCGCGACGAAGCGCTTCTGCTCGAAGTCGAGCCCCTTCACTGACCGCCCCTCTCAACCTCCCGAACATCATGACTCAGCACATCGTTTGCGTGGTCGGCAATCCGAACTGCGGCAAAACCACGCTCTTCAACGCCCTGACGGGCTCACGCCAGCGCGTCGGCAACTGGCCCGGCGTCACCGTCGACAAAAAGACGGGCTTCTTTTCTCACGAAGGAAAGTCGATCGAACTCGTCGACCTTCCCGGCATCTATTCGATCACGCCCTCCTCCTCCGCGGGCGAAGACGAGCGCGTCGCTCGCGACTACATCCTCTCGGGTGAAGCCGAAGCGGTGATCAACATCGTCGACGGCTCGAACCTCGAGCGCAACCTCTACCTCACGGCCCAGCTGATTGAAATGCAGGTGCCGATGGTGGTGGTCGTCAACATGCTCGACATCGCCAAGCAGCACAAGCTCGAAATCAATCTCGAGAAGCTCTCGGCCGAACTCGGTTGCCCCGTCGTGGGTCTCGTCGCCTCCCGCGAGGCGGGCGTCACGGCGCTCAAGGACACGCTCTCGCGCTTCCTCGACAAGCCTTCCGTTCCGCCCATGGCCGTGCGCTTCGAAGGCGAAGCGGGCCAGGCGCTTGCCGAAGCGACGGCGGAGCTCAAGCGCGCCGGCGTCGAGCGTCCGGAGTGGTTCGCCTCTCAGTTCCTCGAGGGCGCTCCCGGCATCGACGAGAAGCTTCCCGGGATCGACCTCTCGAAGGTGAAGGCGATCGTCGAACGCACGAACGCCCACTACGAAGGCGACCTCGACATCGAGATCGCCAACGCCCGCTACGCCTTCGTCGCGCATGTCGCCGAGGTCTGCCTCAAGCGCTTGGGCGAGGTGAGCGCGACGATGACCGACAAGATCGACCGGATCGTGCTCAACCGCTGGCTCGGGCTCCCGATCTTCCTCCTCATCATGTACGTGATGTTCCTCTTCACGCAGAACCTCGGTGCGGTCTTCATCGACTTCTTCGACATTCTCATCGGAGGCATCTTCGTCGACGGCCTCGGCGAGCTTCTGCGCTCGATCGGGTGCCCCGAGTGGCTCACCGTCTTCCTTTCGAACGGCATCGGCGGCGGTCTGCAGACGATCTCGACCTTCATCCCGGTCGTCTTCTTCCTCTATCTCTTCCTCGCCGTTCTGGAAGATTCGGGCTACATGGCGCGCGCGGCCTTCGTCATGGACCGCCTCATGCGCTTGCTCGGGCTGCCCGGAAAAGCCTTCGTGCCGCTTCTCGTCGGCTTCGGCTGCGGCGTCCCCGCCATCATGGCGACCCGCACGATGGATCGGGCTTCGGACCGCATCATCACGGTGATGATGGCGCCCTTCATGAGCTGCGGCGCCCGACTCCCCGTCTACGTCCTCTTTGCCGCGGCCTTCTGGCCGACGAACGGCCAGAACCTCGTCTTCGGGCTCTACTTCATCGGCATCCTCGCCGCGATCGTCACGGGCTTCCTTCTGAAGCGCACGGCGCTTCCGGGCGCAGCCTCGGCCTTCGTGATGGAGATCCCGCCCTACCACATCCCGACGCTCAAGGGCGTGATGCTCCGCACCTGGGACCGCGTGAAGAGCTTCATGTTCCGCGCGGGCCGCGTCATCGTCGTGATCGTCGCCTGCATCGGCTTCCTCAATTCGCTCGGCACGGACGGCTCCTTCGGCAATGAAGACTCCGACAAGGCCGTGCTCTCACAGATCGGCAAGAGCATCGTTCCGGTGCTCCATCCGATCGGCATCGAGGAGGAAAACTGGCCCGCCGCGGTCGGCATCTTCACGGGCATTCTCGCCAAGGAGGCCGTGGTCGGCACGCTCAACTCCCTCTACGACGCGATGGAAGCCGACAAGACCGCCGCCGCGGACGCCGCCCCCGCTCCGGACGGCGCCGAAGAGGAAGCCTCCGGCTGGTCCTTCACGAACACGCTTTCGGAAGCCGTCTCGGTCGTGGGCGAAAACTTCGCCGGTCTCGTCGACGCCTTCGCCGACCCGCTCGGCATCAAGGTCGACGACCTTTCCGACGAAGCGAGCGCCGCCGAATCTCAAGGCGTCGCGACGGGCACGATCGACTCGATCCGCACGCTCTTCGGTTCGCAGTCGGCCGCCTTCGCGTACCTCCTCATGGTGCTCCTCTACCTGCCCTGCTGCGCCGCGATCGCCGCGATCTACCGCGAAGTGGGCGCGAAGTGGACGCTCTTTGCCGCGGCCTGGACGACGGTTTTGGGCTACAGCGCGGCGACGATCTACTACCGCACGGTGAATTTCGCCGCCGACCCGACCTACTCGGCCGTCGCCATCGCCTGCTGCGTCGCTGCCCTCGTCGGCATGGTCTTCGTCATGAAGGCCATGGCGAAGAAGGAGCGCAGAAATTCGCCCAAGGTGATCCCGATCATGGCGAACCGCGCCTGATCTCCCGGGGGCTTTGAGCGAAGCCCCTCGGACGACCGCTCGAAGGAGCCCGCGCAAACCGCGGGCTCTTCTTCTTTGACAGCGTGATTGAGCCGAAGCGGCCCACGTCCTTTGGATGCGGCTTGCGCCCCGGTCCGAGCCGCACCGCCCGACGAACTCGGCTCAGATCTCGATGCGGGCGTACCGCCGCCCCGCAAGTCCCAGCCGCTCGAGGCACTCGAGCTGCAGAAATCCGCGGCTCACCTTCGTTTCTTCGCAATAGGCGTCGTAGGCCTGCGGCGTGAGTCCGTAGACGAGGTCAAGCGCCGCCTGATCGGCCGCGAGCATGTTGAGCGAACCCACGATGCCGAGCGTGCCTTCTTGAACCGTCGCTCCATCGAGGGGATCCACCTTCAGATTCGAGAGCACGATGATGAAGAGGAGCCGCCCGGCCATCGCTTCGGCGATCCCCTTGGAGGCGTCGGCAAGACGGCGGAAAAATCCGGCGTCCTTGCGAAAGCCCGGACCATGCACGGCCGTTTTGCCGTATGCCCCGGCCAGGCCCACGCCGACGTTTTTGACGGCGCCGGAATAGCCTGCAAAGGTGGGAATCTTGAAGTTCGCGGCCACGATCACCAGCGCATACTCGTCGAGAAGCGCGGCAGGAACGGAAATTTCCTTCAATTCGGCTCCCCCGCGAATCGGAACCGCGCGGTAGGAGCCGTCCCGATCGAGGATGTCGATCTGCTCTCGTGGCACGCCCTGCCCGGCGATGGCCTCGAGATTGCCCTGCGTGCTGCCTCGTCCCGAGGACGCATAGGCCGACGCCCAATTTCCCTCCACATAGAAGCTCCCCGGAAGATGCGCCTGAAGCGCCTGCCAAAGCGGACGGTTGATGCGCACCTCGTCGCCGTGAAGCTTGATGCCGATGCGGCCTGAATTCATCGTGATGCCGAGGTCGCGGCGAAGTCTTTCGAAAATCTCGACGAATCGGCCAGGCGTCGCTTCCCGCGCGTAGTAGACGCGAGGCGCTTCGGATGCCGCCCATGGGACGGACGGCACCAAGGCCGCGGCAGCGGCCGCACCCAAAAGACGTCGGCAGTTGGTCGAGACGGTCATGATTTCCTCCTCAATCCGGAACGGAGCGCATGCGGACACTATCCAACCCGAAAGGCGGGTTTGGCAAATCGTTTATTTCAATGACCATTCATGCAGTCCGCGAATGTGCCATCGATCGGGCCCCGGCATGTTAGAGTGGTTCCTCACGCAACTCTTGCAGAAGGACCACATCCATGCAAATCTCCCGCCCGCTCGCCGCGGCCGCCGCCCTTCTTCTCCTCACGGGATGCTCCACGTTGGCGCCCATCGAAGAACCCGTTCCGGTGCAGGCGCCTGCAGGCACTTCGGCCGCCGACATGCGCACCGCCATTCGACAGGCCGCTTCCGCGCTTCGCTTCCGCTTTGTGTCGGAAACGGATCATGCCGTTCGGCTCAGCTATCCGAGCCACCCCGAGAAGCGGGAGAAATTTCATGCCGACTTCGAAGTTCGATACGATGCCGAGCACTTCGAAGTGCACTACCTGACGAGCGACGGGCTCGGCGAACAAATGGGATGCCGAAATGCGCCCGCCGATCGATGCGTGCATCACAACGTGATGCGCTGGATGCGCAACCTGAGCTACAAGATTGACGGCTGCCTTGCCAGACTTCAGACCGCCCGAGAAATCCGATGAAAAACGATCTCCCCCGCGTCGCGCTCTACGACTTCGCGCAGGCTCTGAAGCATGCGGAAGTTTCTCAACGCCTGGTGCTCCCGATTCCCGTGCTCTCCGAGGGCGAGATGCGCTTCGGCATCGTCGTCAACGAGATGCGGCTGCCCTGGGGGCGGCTGAGCGCCGCCTACCCCGTGCGCTGGCGCGTGCACGACTTCTCGGATCCCG
>CALXXT010000060.1 GCA_944392755.1 uncultured Sutterella sp.
AGATGGATTCGAACTTCTTCGGAGGTCTGGACGAAGATCCTCAGATCGACCTCACGCCGCTCATCGACTGCATGTTCATGCTCATCATCTTCTTCGTTCTCACGATGAGCTTCTCCAAGCCCGTCCTCGAGGTGGTGCTCCCCGAAGCGAAGCACGCCGAAGACGGCCGCAGGCGCGACGACGTTCTCCTCTGCGTGAAGGAGGACGGAAGCTATTGGATCGACGGCCGCGAGGTGACGCTCGAAGCGCTTGAGGTCGAGCTCGAGCGGCATCCCGAGCGGCTTCTCAACATCTACATGGACGAACGCGCACCCTTTGCGAAGTTCGTCGCCGTCATGGACGTCGCGAAGGCGAAGCGCGCCGGAAGATTCGTGATCAGCACGGATCGGAACGAAGCCTCCGCCGCGCGGAGCGAACCATGAGCCGCGAAGCCGAGAAAGCCGGGCTCTGGGCCCGATGCATCACGACATCGGCCGCCCTTGCGGTTCTCGGCGCCGCATCCTTCGGCCGGCTCCACGAGGCGGTCGCCGTGCCGGCGATGCCCGAAGGATTGTTCCGCACGGAAACCTACGTCGAAATCGTCGAGCCGGAACCGGTCCCGGAAACGAGAGACCGAACGCCCGAGCGCATCGAGCACGTGGTTGAGAAGAGCGACTTCACGGTGCCGGAGAGGCCCGCTCCCGCCCCTCTTCCGACCGAACCCGAGCCGCAGCCCGAGGCCGTTCCGGCACCCAAGCCCACCCCAAAGCCCGATCCCAAGCCGAAGCCCGTCCCGAAGCCGGCCCCAAAGAAGCCTGCGGCCAAGCCCGCGCCTCAACGCACGAAGCCGCAGGCGGCGAAGTCGCCCGACGCCCTGCCTGCACGCACGGCCCAGGCGGCTGCGCAGGGCGCTCGGGGAGAAAGCGCTTCCGGCGGATTCGCTCAAGGCGTGAACGGCACGGCCTCGAGCGCATCTGCGGGCGAAGCGAACCTTGCCGTTGCCGAACTCGTCGCCGTCGTCGAAGCGCATAAGCGCTACCCGAGACGCGCTCGTCAGACCGGCATCGAAGGCACGGTTTCGCTTCGCGTGAAAATCGATGAAAACGGCGTCGTCTCGGAAGTGCAGGCCGAAGACGGCGGCGCGTCGGTCATTCTGAAGCGCGCCGCGCTCGCGGCCGCCAAGCCTCTGATTGGAATGAAGACGCGCCTCTCGCGTAAGATCACCGTCGACATTCCCGTGAAGTTCGAACTCCAATAAAGGGCTTTTCATGCCTCACCACCCATCGGCCGGACAAGCCGCTCGGCCTGCGCTTCGGATTCAAAACCTCGTCAAGACCTACCCGGGAGGCACGGAAGCCCTGAAGGGCGTTTCGCTCACGGTCGAGGCGGGCGAATTCTTCGGTCTTCTCGGGCCGAACGGCGCCGGCAAGTCGACCCTCATCTCATGCCTCGGCGGCTTGGCGAGACCCACTTCGGGTTCGATCGAAATTTTCGGCGTCAACCCCGCCAGAACGCCGCGCCTCGCGGCGCGCTCCGTCGGGATCGTCCCTCAGGAAATCACGTTCGACCCATTCCTCACCGTGCGGGAAACGCTCCGATTTCAATCGGGCTATTGGGGCATCGCGCGGAACGACGAATGGATCGGCGAAGTGCTCGAGCGGCTCGGACTCGCCGACAAGGCCGATGCGTCGATGCGCTCGCTCTCGGGCGGCATGAAGCGGCGCGTTCTCGTCGCGCAGGCCCTTGTCCACAAACCTCCGCTCATCGTGCTCGACGAACCGACGGCCGGCGTCGACGTCGAACTCCGCGAGGCGCTTTGGAACTTCATCGGCGCCCTTCATGCCGAGGGACACACGATCATTCTCACGACCCACTACCTGGAGGAAGCGCAGGCTCTCTGCGGCCGGGTCGCCATTCTCGCGCACGGCCGCATCGAGGCGCTTGAACGCACGGATGCGCTCCTCGAGCGCTTCGAAGGACGGATCCTGCGCTGCCGCATCGCCTCCGGAGCGCTGCCCGAGACGCTTCTCGGCCGAGTCGTGCGGCGGCACGGCGGCGACGTCGCGCTCCACGTCGAGGATGCCGAGGACGTCGCCGCCGTCCTCAATGCCCTGCTTGCAGCCGGCGTGCAGGTAGAAAATCTCACCGTCGCGCAGCCGAGTCTCGAAGACGTCTTCCTTTCGATCACGGGAGAGCGCGCATGAACGCCTGGATACCTTTCAGAACGCTTTTCGTGAAGGAAGTCGTGCGCTTTCTCAAGGTCTGGCGCCATACGATCCTCGCGCCGATTCTCACGAGCTTCCTCTACCTCGTCGTTTTCGGCGAAGCGCTCTCCAAGCACCTTCCCGTCTACGAAGGCGTCTCCTACACGGCCTTCATCATTCCCGGCCTCATCATGATGACGGTGCTTCAGAACTCCTTCGCGAACACGGCATCGTCCTTTCTCCAGTCGAAGATCGCCGGTCATCTCGTCTTCGTGCTGCTGCCGGCCATTCCGGGCCCGGCCCTCGCCGCGGCCTACATCGGCGCGAGCTTTGTGCGCGCATCCCTGGCCGGAATCGGCCTCTACGCGGCCTGCGCCTTCTGGGCGACGCCGCCCGTTCACTCCGCGGCCATACTCTTCGCCTTTGCCTTTTCAGGAGCCGCCATCATGGCCTCCCTCGGCCTCATCACGGCGCTTTGGGCGGAGAAGTACGACCAGATGGGCGCCGTCATGAACTTCGTCGTGATGCCGCTCACCTTCCTCTCGGGCGTCTTCTACTCGGTCGAGTCGCTGCCGCCCTTCTGGCGCAAGCTTAGTCTCTGGAATCCGTTCTTCTACCTTGTCGACGGCTTCCGGCAGGGATTCTTCGGAAGAGGCGCAACGGACGCCGCCGTGAGCCTTGCGGTCGTCCTCCTCACGGCCTGCGCCGCGACGGCCGCAGCCGTGCTTCTCGTCTCGCGCGGGTGGAAAATCCGGTCTTGAGGCGGCGCCGGAGATTAGAAATTGGCGCCGAAAACGCTCCGGAAAGCCTCGACGCAGCGCGCCAGATCGAGCCGGTCGGGGTGGGTTTCCGCTGCGGCGCGGCGCGCCTCGCGCTCGGGCGAAGCGCGTCCGCCCATCATGGCCGTCATGCGCTCGAACACTTCCGGATCAATGCGTCCGCGGCAGAGAAAGGTCCCCTCAAGGGTGTTGCCTTCGCCCTTGCGCACGAGCTCTTCGGCGGTGCGCTGCATCCAGACCCGGGCCTTTTCGTCCTGCGGATTTCCTCCCATGGTGGCGAAGCACCCGATGCGCTTGCCGCGCAGGCGCTCAGCCGCACGCTCCATCTCTTCCGGAGCATGCCCGCGGTCGCACCAAAACCCAAGAAGCACGGGATCGTACCCCGAAAGATCTTCGGGAAGATCCGCGGGCCGCACGAGCGTTGAGCCGGGAAGCGCGTCGCAGAGCGCGTGTCCGAGCATCATGGTGTTCCCGGTGCGGGAGCTGATGATGATGAGTGGCTTCTTCTCGTTCGACATGTCGCTTGTTTCCTCGAAGAATTATGAGCGGGAAGATTTTGACCCGATGCGCTCGCGCTTCGGGCGGATGATGGCCGAGCATATGCCGCGCAGAAGATCGATTTCCGTTCGGGTGAGGCCCGAGCGGCCGAAAAGCCGCCTCGTGATGTCCATCAGATGCTTCGGGCGGGCAGGATCGTGCACGCCGCATGCGGTCATCGCCCGCTCCCAATGCGCATAGAAGCCCTCGATCTCCTCAACCGAAGCGGGCGGCTCATGCGCAAAGCGCTGCTGCCAATCGTAAAACCCGCCGGCGCTTCCTCCTGCCGCAAGAAGCGAAAGCTGCATTTCGTAGGCCGCGATCTGCACGGCCTGCGAGAGGTTGAGGCTCGGGCTTTCGGGATCCGCGGGAATCGCCGCGCATCCCTGGCAGAGAAGCACTTCTTCGTTCGTGAGGCCGCTCCGTTCGGTGCCGAAGACGAAGGCGAGATCGCCGGGCATCTGCTCAAGCCACGCGGCGCTTTTTTCAGCCGCTGCGCGCATCGTCGACATCGGCGGCCCGAATTCGCGGTCGTATCCCGTCGCCGCCCAAGCGAAAGTGACGCCTTCGAGCGCTTCGGACAGCGTCGCGTGCGAAGTCGACGCTGCGAGCACGTCCGCGGAGCTCGTCGCATAAGCGATCGCTTCCGGATGCATGCGGTAGTCCGCTTCTCTCGGAGCCACCACGCAGAGCGAGCGGAAGCCCATGGTCTTCACGGCGCGCGCGGCCGAGCCGATGTTGCCCGGGTGGGCGGGTTCGCAGAGGATGAAGCGCACGCGGCGCGAAAATTCCGGCTTGAGATGCATAGCTCTGAATGCTTGAGGTCAGTCGTGAACTCTGACGGCTTCGCCCGTCGCCGTCGGGCGGTGCGTGAGCCCCGCACGCTGAAGGAGCCAGTAGCCCCCGATGCAGAGCACCACGACGACGGCATTGAGGCCGAAAATCCCCGTGTAGCCTACGGCCGGGAGGATGAGGCCGCCCAGATAAGGCGCCACGCCGATGCCGAGGTCGAAGAAAACGTAGAAGGTGCTCGTCGCCTGCGCGTAGCGCTCGCGCGGCACCATGGAAATGGCCGACACTTGACCGACCGAAGTGAAGTTCCCGAAGCCGAGACCGGCGAAGACCCCGGAAAGAAGCACCGCCCATCCCCCAAGATTCGCCCAAAGAAGCACCAGCCCGAGGACCAGGCAGACGAAGGCGGGGTACATGATCACGGCAGGCCCGTGCATGTCGTACATCTTTCCGCTCCAGGGACGCGAGACGAGAATCGCGACCGCATAGACGAGGAAGAACGAGGACGCGGCGGCAACGACGCCGTACTCATGCGCGTAGCCCGCAATGAAGGCCTGAAGATTTCCCCAAGCAAGGCAGACGAAGCACCCGAGCAGGCTGAAGGGAATGAGCCGCGGCTCGATGAAGTCCGAGAGCGACAGCCGATGATGTTCGGACGGTCGGCGCGATGCCTCAACCTTGACGAGCGCGACGAGCAGCAGATTGAAGAGCGCCATGGCCGAACCGATCGAGAAGATTCCCCGGTATCCGATCGAGTCGAGCAGCGCGATTCCGATGAAGGGACCGAAGCAAAGCGCCAGAGCCGTGCTCATCGAAAAGTAGGCGATGCCGCGACCGTGAAACTTCGGTGGCACGACGACGGCGACGATCGTTCCCGTCACGGTGCCGACGATGCCCACGGCAACGCCGGAAACGAACCTCACGAGAAAGATAAGCGCGAGCGAGTCGGCGGCGAAATAAGCGAGACTGGCCGCAAGATAGAGCAGAACGCCGCAGAAAAGCACTCGGCGGTATCCGGCCTGATGCACAATGCTCCCCGTGAAGAAGCGCCCGACAAGGCAGCCGATCACGATGATGCCCGTCGCGAGGCCGGCAACGGCAGGCGAAGCCCGGAAGACTTCCGAGAGATAGCGCGTGCTCACGACGAAAATCGAGTAGTACGCGGCGAGTCCCAGCATGTTGATGAGAGATATCGCAACGAACGTGCGGGAAAAGATCGCACGGAGAGCGGAAGGCTCGCGGGCTGGAGCCGCTGTGGCGTCGGTCATGAGAGCTTGTGCGCGGATCGACTGCCCGCGCGAGGTTGTTTGAGAGAAGCGTCCATTTTAAAAGCTTACGGAGTCTTGAACGGCCGGCATCCCGCCTGCTCGCGGAACCAGGCGCGCGTCTCGGGGTCGGGCGAATACACGAAGCATCCCTTCTGCCCGCGCGTCATGAGGACGCGATAGGTGTTGCGGATGATGCGGCCAGCGAGCTCCGCCGCGCCGCGGGGATCCGTTTCGGCCATCTTCTTGAGCCCCTTCACGCTGCTGTCGCTCTTCGCCCGTCGGGAGACGTCGGTGCGGACGACGCCGTCCCGAACGCAAAGATCCGGCCCGATGATGACGCCGACATAGGGAACCTCGAGTCCTTGAGCCGTATGGATGCAGCCCACCTGCTCGAGCCGTTCGTCCTTGAGGATCCAAAGGCTGGAGTCCCGCTGCAGATTCCAGCACATGCGGAAGTCTCCGCCGTCGAGCACGATGTCGGGCGCGTCCTCAGGATGCGCGGCCTTTCTGCTCACCCAATTCCAGCAGTATCCCGCCAGAAGCCGAGCCTCGTGTCCCGGCCCCCGGCGGTTTTCTTCGAGGAGCGCCTCCCGAAGGCCTGAAGCCGAATCGAAGACCCGGAAGTCGTAGCCCGTGCCGTCAAGCGTGCGGTTCGCCGTCTCGCGGATCCCAAGGACGCGGTCGATCCAGGCGAGATATCCGTCGGAGCCTGCGCATCGGAATTGACTCGGCAGGTCGAAGACCTCGACCTCGGCTCCCTCCTCCTGAGCCGCCGCGAGAATCGCCGCCTCCGACCCGTAGTCCTTCACGTGGATCTGCTGCGCGTCGTCGATGAAGAACACCGCCACCTTCGCCGAGCGAATGAGTTCGGCGACCTGATTCTCTCCTCGGTTCCCGTAGAGTCCGCTCCTTCTGCGCAAGCGATGCGCCTCATCGACCAGAATGCAGTCGAAAAGCCCGCGGCTTTCCGCCGGAAGCTCCCAGGCCCAGTCGGCGCCCTTGAAAAGGTTGTCGACGGCGCTCTTCCTGAGCATGCCCTTCAATTTCGCCGCATAAACATTCCGCGGAGCGGCGTTCTTCGAGACGTAGCAGGCGAGCATCCGCTTCGCCGTAAGCGCTGCGAGGAGATTCACGGCCACGACGGACTTCCCGGTGCCCGGGCCTCCCCGAACGACGACAACTCGATGCTGAGCCTTCACGGCGGGCCCGTGCCGCACGGTCGCCTTCACCAGCGCAAGAACGTGCTCGTAGACCGTCTTCTGCTCATCGATGAGGACAAACTCGCGTCGGCCTCGAATCATTCCGGCGATCGAATCCGCCAGAGCCTTCGATGGGCGAATCTGACCGTTTTCAACCCGCTCGATCGTGGCGCCCAGATCGCCTGCCGCGATGAAGCGCTTCAGAAAAGCCTTCAGTTTGGCCTGCTCCCGAGAACCGGCAAGAAAGACGGGAGCCGCCTTGAGGTACGCCTCGTACCTCAGGTCAAGAACGCTCTTCTCGGCTCCTCGAGTCGCGTGATTGTGCAGATAGGCGCAGGGCTGGATGCGCACGGCCTTCTCATCCGCACACGCCGCATTGAAGCCGCGCAGGAGTTCGGCGTAGGACCATGCCTGATAACTCGGATGGGGTCCGCGGACAAGGACCGTTCCGTAGCGGGGCGCGTCAAGAATGCCGTCTTCATCCGTCGCCGCCGTTTCCGACCATTGCTTCAATTCAATGACGACAAGATTCGCGCGCTTTTCGGCATCGAACCCTGAAAGAAGCACGTCGACCCGTTTCGAGCATGATGGGATCTGATACTCAACCGCAACGCCGGCATCGTCGGGGATGTCTTCGTCGTCCAGCGCGTTGGCAACGAACTGAAGCGACGACTGCCAGGCGCGCTCTTCGCCGGGCGAAGCTCGGCGTCCCTCCCGCGCCTCGAAGTTCTGCAGAAGCTTTTCAACGATCGCGCAGCTGCGCGTGTCCTTCAGAAATCCGCTCTTGCTGCTCCGGTAGATGATCATGCGCGCACAACCTCAAAAAAACGTGCTGCCGAAACGGCTTAGATCGTACGATGCCGCGGGTTTTTACTCAAGCACGCGCCGTCAACTCTTTCTTGTCCTTCTTCATAAGCGGCATCTCGTCAAACCAAACCCGCGAGGCTAAGATAACGGGCAAAGTTTTGAGGAGCAGCTTTGAAGCAGTCCGCATTTCCAAGCCCGGCCGAAGGCATCCCGAGCGACACCCGAACGATTCTCAAGACGGCTGCCCCCATCATGATCGGGCTTCTCCTCGAGCAGCTGATCGGCATGACGGACGCCATTTTTCTCGGCCGCTACGGAGAGGTCGAACTTGGTGCCGCGGCGCTCGGCAGCGTCGTCTTTTTTCTTTACATTTCCGTCGCCTTCGGCTACGGCGTCGGGGCGCAGGCGCTGATGGCTCGTGCGAACGGCGCCCGCCGGACGGCGGAAGTCGGCCGCATCTTCCGCCAAAGCGCAGGCTTTCTCTTCGCGCTCGGCAGCCTCCTTGCCCTCGCTTCGCTTCCCTTTGCCCACCGGGTCATGGATGCCATGATCCAGAGCGGCGAGGTCGCCCGCGCGGCGGGCGACTATGTTTTCTGGCGTCTCTTCGGCCTTCCGGCCGCCTTCCTCTGCGTGGGAATGCGCGCCTTCTACACCGGCATCCTCCGCACGCGCGTCCTCACATGGAGTTCGGTCGTGATGGTCGCGGCGAACTGCACCTTGAACGGTCTGCTCATTTTCGGTGCCGGCCCCATCCCCGCGCTCGGCATCAGCGGCGCGGCGATCGCCTCGGCCGCGAGCGAAATCGCCGCCCTTCTCTACCTGGTCCTGGCGGCCGTCCGGAGCGGCGCTGCGGAGCGGTATTCGCTCTTTCGGGGCCTCGAATGGGACGGGACGCTTCAGCGCGAGCTCTTTCGTCTCGGCGCCTGGCTGATGGTTCAGGAAATGATCGCTTTCGGCACGTGGCTCTTCTTTTTCGCCGCGGTCGAGCACGTCAGCGACCGCGCGCTCGCGATTTCAAACGTCGTGCGGCAGCTCGGCTCCCTCATCTTCCTCTTCGTGCACGCTTTCGGAACCACCTGCGGCTCCATTTCGTCGAATCTTTATGGAGCGAAGGACTTCGGCTCGATCAACGGCGTCGTCATGCGGGGGCTCGGGCTCTCCTACGCCGCCATGATTCCGATTGCCGCCGTCTTCGCCTGCATTCCGGAAACCGTGCTCGGCTGGTTCACCGACATCGACGCCGTCATTCTGGAAGCCCGGCCGGCCTACTACGTCATGCTCGCAAGCTACCTTCTCACCGTGGCGCCCTTTTTCCTTTACTTCGTCATCGGCGCGCTCGGCTTCGCGCGGCCGAGCTTCTGGATCACGACCGCTTCCTCGGCCGTCTATGCGCTTTACGTCGCCTGGATCACAAGCGTGACGACAAGCGTCGCCCTCATCTGGACGTCGGACACCGTCTTCGGCGCCGGGCTTGGCATCGGCGCCTGGCTCGTTTGGCGTCGGGCGGCCTGGCAGACAAGCATCCCGGCCGAAAAACGCCTCTACCCGCAGGGAGAAGCGTAAGGCCGCCGCCTTTCAGTAGACGCCCTTCTTGAATCCAAGCCCGCTCGTATCGAGCCAGAGCACTTCGGAAATGCGCGAGAAGATCGACTTCCGATCCTCAGGCTTTTCCTCCTCCGTCTCCCCCTTGCGCTCCTGAACCTCCTGCTTGGGAGATTCCGAAAAAGAAGCCGGCGCCGGCTGCGCCTCGTCGGATGGCTCAACGGCCGGAGTCGTTTCCCTGCGGGACGGAAAGACGGAGGCATCCGCGGCATTCTCGAACTCCACCTCCGCAATCAGGCGGTAGCCGCGCTTGGGCACCGTTTGGATGTACACCGGAACGCCCTTCGAAGGACGCCCGTCGCGGAGAATCTTGCGCAGCTCGAAAACCGACTGCGTGACGGCCTGATCCGTGACGCAGGAGCGGTCCCAGCAGTTTTCAACCAGCTCCTGCCGGGTCACGACTTCGCCGGCGTGCTCGGCCAGGAAGCGGAGCAGATCCATGAGCCTCGGCGGAACGGAAACGCCGTTCCCGTCGCGTTCGAGCGCATTGGCTCTCGCATCAGCTCTCCACTCACCAACTCGAAAAACCTGATTCTCCATGGCGCACCGTCCTTGCGCGAAGAGCCCGCTCAACCGGAACCGCGAGCGGAGACTCCTTCATTTCAATGGGGGAAAACCGTGACTTCGCACCGAGCCAATCCGCCCCACCTCAATCAACCGGATGCAGACCCTGCAGACTGCCTTCGCCCAGGCAAAGACATTGGCCGTCGACCGGCTGGAATCTTGATTCTCATCGGGTGCAAACGGCCGTCAAGGAAACTGTGCCGGCAGCTCCCGATCGAAATCGCCTACTTTTTTAACAGAAATCGACTTTCAATGCATCTCAGATTTTTATTTCGTAAAAAAAGGGCGGAACCCCAAGGTTCCGCCCTTCGCTTTCGGGTGCCGTTCATGCCTTTTCCCTCATCTCAACGACGCTCCTCAAAGAGCCCAAGGCCATGCGCGCGGAAGCGCTCAAGCCGTTCGGCGCAGCGGACGGGCACAGGCGCCAGCCCGTTCTCCCAGGCCCACAGCTGCCGCGCGGAAACGCGCAAAATCTCGGCCAGACGGTCGAGCGTCAGATCTAATTCCCTGCGAATGCTTCGGATGCTGAATTGATTCATGATATTTTCCTGATATTTTTGCGGATTGCCAAATCAATCCGTCGAATCAAGATTACGTCAATTCCATGTTTTCCGCAAGAAAATAAAGGAGCAACAAAATGAATCGGATTTAAAAATGAATTAAATCCGATACTTGATATTTTCCTGATGTTTTTCTTTCAAAACCAACCGCCGAGCCCAAAGGCATCGGCGGTTCGAAGCACTTGCACAGCCTCAGATGGTGGAATCTGAGGCGGAAACGCCGCACACGGAACGGCGAACTGCGTAGTAGGCAAGTCCGATCAAAAGCGCAATCGAGCACCACTTCAAAACCACCGGATCGGTGAGCGAAAAGATCCAAAGCATGAACAGAAGGCTGACGCCCGCCATCGCGCCCACCAAAATGCGGCGGCGCGGCGAGGTCCGTGCGTTTCTCATGATGACGAAGGCGGCCGCCATGCACAGGAAGAAGGAAAAGATGTTGGTGATGCAGGAGAAATTGACGATGGCGTCGAAGAGCGTGAAGAGGCTCGCGTTCGGCAGCAGCATGACCAGGAGCGTCTGAACGAAGGTGAGGATCAAGATGCCCCCGCCCTGCTCTCCTCCGGCCCGGCTTTTTTTGCCGAAAACTTCCGGGAAGTAGCCAAGCTCGGCCGACGTTTCAAAGACTCGGGCCATGGTGAACTGCCAGCCGATCAGCGAACTCGCGGAAGCCATGAAGATGAAGCAGGCGACAACCTTGCTGGCCGTATCCCCCAAAATCGAATGGAAGACGACGAAGATCGGCGCGTCGGATCCGGCCAGCGTATCCCTTGGAACCAATCCGGAAATGAGCGTCGTCGAGAGGAAGTAGATGACGGCAACGGCCCCCGTGGCCACCAGAATGGCTTTCGGCATCGCGGTCTTCGGATTTTCGACGCTCTCGGCGTTGACGCAGGCGGACTCAAGCCCAAGGAAGGACCAGAACATCAAGGGAACGGCGAGCTTCATGACGTCGGGCAGGCTTCGGGCGTCCGAATTCCACCCGTTCATGAAGAGATCCGCGTCGAAGCGGAAGGGGCCAAGACAGATCAAAATGAGCAGCGGCAGAAAAATGCCCCAGATGAAGACGGCACTGATCTGACCGGTGAATTTTGCGCCGGGGAAGTTCGCGAACGTCGAGAACCAAATGATGACGATCGTAAGGCCCTGCACGAGTATCGGATCATTGGGGACGTTGAGAATGCAGAGCAGATAGCTCACCGCCGACATGGCGATGGCGATGTTGGCGAGAACGAGAGCCACGCCGTACGTGTAGTTGGCCGCGAAGGATCCCGACATGCCGAAGGCCGTCTGCGCCATGCCGCCCAAGCCGCCTCGGTGGCTGGAGAAGATTCCGCAGTTGGCGAACACGTAGGCCATGCACACGGCAAGGATCCCCGTAGCGACCCACGCCAGCACGCTCTCCGTGCCGACCGCCGCGATCTTGGCCGGAATCATGATGATGCCGCTGCCAAGCATGTTGAGCGCCGTTAGCAGCGTGAGCTGCAGCCCGCTCATCTTCGAGCGCGGCGCAGAAGCTTTACTCACCATGAATGGTCTCCATTAAAGCCGCGAAACCGCCTCCGGGCGTCCTGCCCGAGGCGGTGGCATTGATCAGGCGTTAACTATGCCTGAAAGACGCCGGATTGTCACTCCGGACGCATATGCGGGAAGAGAAGCACGTCGCGGATCGTGGGCGCATCCGTCAGGAGCATCACGAAGCGGTCGATGCCGATGCCGCAGCCGCCCGTCGGCGGAAGGCCGTACTCCAGCGCGCGGATGTAGTCGGCGTCGTAGTACATGG
>CALXXT010000061.1 GCA_944392755.1 uncultured Sutterella sp.
GGCGGCACGGATGAAACGGCGTTGCACCATTTGGTTGCCGAGATTTTAGATAACTCAATGGATGAGGCTGTTGCCGGCTATGCCAATCATATTGATGTGAGCGTTAATGCTGATTTGTCGGTTACCATTGCCGATAACGGACGCGGTATTCCGGTTGACCCACACCCCAAATATCCCAATAAATCTGCACTGGAGGTTATTATGACGGTTTTGCACTCCGGCGGCAAGTTCGGCGGTGGTGCTTATAAGGTTTCCGGCGGTCTGCACGGCGTGGGCTTGTCGGTGGTGAATGCCTTGTCAGATAAGTTGGTGGTTGAAATCGCGCGGGATAAAAAATTATATCGCCAAGAATATTCTAAGGGCAAACCCTTAACACCGCTTGAGCTGGTCGGCAATGCGCCCAACCGCCGCGGAACGTCTATCACTTTTCATCCCGATGCCGAGATTTTTGGCTCTCGTTCGTTTATGCCGAACCGCATTTATCGTATGGCGCGGTCAAAAGCCTTTTTGTTTAAGGGCATAAAGATTTTATGGAAATGTGCGCCCGAGCTTTTGGGCGATGACGACCCGACCCCGAGAGAGGGAGAACTCCATTTTCCGAATGGCTTGAAAGACTTTTTGAACTACCAAATCGGCGACAGAGCCACCATCAACCGCACGATGTTTTTCGGCGAGGCTGATTTGGCGAATGACGAAGGGCGTGTGGAGTGGGCAATAACATGGCCGGAAGATGAAAACGGCTTTTGCCATTCTTACTGCAACACGGTTATCACTCCGCAGGGCGGAACGCATGAAATCGGTTTCAAAACAGCATTGGTACGAGGTTTGAAAGAATATGGCGAAATGGCCAATGTCAAAAAGGCGGCGGGGATTACAGCCGAAGACTTTTTGAGTAATGCTTGCATAATGCTTTCAGTCTTCATCCGTGACCCGCAGTTTCAGGGGCAAACCAAGGACAAATTAACCTCGTCTAAGGCGATACGCTTGGTGGAGCAGGCGGTGAAAGATTCTTTTGACCACTGGTTGACTTCCGATGTTGAAAACGCCTCGGCTTTGCTTGAATATGTGATTGAACGTGCGGAGGCTCGCAAAAAGAAAAAAGAAGAAAAGGTTCAAAACCGCAAAACCCCGACCAAAAAACTCCGCCTCCCCGGAAAATTGGCTGACTGCTCGCAGGCGGCTGCCGAAAACACCGAAATTTTTATCGTTGAGGGTGATTCCGCAGGCGGTTCTGCCAAAATGGGTCGCGACCGCGTAACACAGGCGATTTTGCCATTGAGAGGAAAGATTTTGAACGTTGCCAGCGCATCTTTGGATAAAATCACTCAAAACCAAGAAATCAAAGATATGATAGAGGCTTTGGGCTGCGGCATTAAAGAAAATTACGTTGAAGACAACTTGCGTTATGAAAAAATCATCATCATGACCGATGCGGATGTCGATGGTGCGCATATCGCCTCGCTGTTGATGACCTTCTTCTACCAACAAATGCCGAAGTTGATTGAAAACGGGCATTTGTATATCGCCACACCACCGTTGTATAAAATCGTGGCCGGCGGCAAAAATTATTACGCGCTGGATGATGATGAAAAAGACAAGATTTTAGCCAAGGTTGTCAAAGGCAACATCAAACCCGATATTAGCCGATTCAAAGGTTTGGGCGAGATGAGTCCGCAACAACTAAAAGAAACCACCATGGACAAGAAAAATCGTATGTTGCTAAGAGTGGTTTTGCCAAACACGGCAACGGAGGAAGGCAAGGAAGAAGCCTTTGAAACCCGCCGTCAGGTTGAAAGATTGATGGGTAAAAATCCGGAAACGCGCTTTAAGTTCATCATCGAACGCGCCAAATTTGTTGACGACTTGGATATTTAAAAAAACAAAAGGCAGGAGAAAAAAACTGCCTTTTGTTTTGTGGTCAATTTATTTTTCAAAATTTAGTCTTCTTTAATAAAAATAGGCTACCATTCCTTCATCACAGAATTTGAGGTATTTGATGATAAGAAAAGCCACATTACCGGATTATCAAAAAATAATCCAACTTTGCTCTGCCAATAAGATAACGGTTCCGTTTGTTAAGCTTGAAAACACAAATCAAATTTTTGTATTTGAGGATAAAAGGCAAATTAAAGGAGTCATAGGCCTAGAGGCGCCACACATTGTTTCCTTTTTGGTCGTGGATAGCAATTTTAAGCGCCAAAAGATAGCCACCAAACTCTTGCGCTATGTTCGCAGAAACAGAGCACATTTGATGATACATATTTTAATAAAAAATATTGCCGCGCTCAGATTTTTTCAAAACTTAGGGTTTAAGGCCGTTGCTGAAACAAATTCACCCTCGGTTGAAGAAACAAAGGTTTTAATGGCATGGGCACAGGGGTGTTTTTCCGGTTTCAAAAAGTTCAACAAAGAAGATTCTTAAAAAAACAAAAATTTTTATTTGACAAGTGAAATTTGTTTAATTATATTCTCAAAAGACATTGGGGGTATAGCTCAGCTGGGAGAGCGCTTGCATGGCATGCAAGAGGTCAGCGGTTCGATCCCGCTATCCTCCACCAGAACACAAGGTCCCTATCGTCTAGAGGCCTAGGACACGACCCTTTCACGGTCGGTACCGGGGTTCGAATCCCCGTGGGGACGCCAGAATGGAAAAAGCCCGAGGAAGCATCCTCGGGCTTTTGCGCATCAGCCGCCGAAGCGGCCGGAGGTCAGCGCTGCATCGTGCGGCGGCGGTCGGCCGCATCCACCACGGAGCGGCGAACCGTGTCGAACGCCTCGCTGAGCGCCTGCATCACGTCATGGTTCGTGGCGTTGGCGAAGATGTCGTGACCCGACGACATGACGTCGACGCGGATCGAGAACGGTCCCATCGTCTGATGTCCTTCCTGCGTTACCGTCACCTTGCACGAATCGATCCGATTGTCGAATTTGCGGAGCGCTTCGAACTTGGCGTTGGCGGCCGCTTCAACGGCCGGCGAGCGGTTGATGCCGTGGAAAATGGTCTGCAGGGGCATATGCACCTCACTTTGTTCTTATCGTTGCGATGGGAAGTCAGGGCGGCCCGTCGGCCGCCAGCCCTCCACATCTCGAGTGTAGATCTTCGGCCCGGAGGCCGCCCCGCGCGTTCGATTCTTCTTTGCTTTCGGCTAGAGAAGCGCGCGAAAAGGAGGCGCCGAATCGGCGTTGCGGCTAAAATAAAGCGCGTCGCCGCGCTGTGAAGCTTTTGAAGCGCGGCGTTCCTTTTTTTTGCAGTTCGGACGGAGGGTCGACCGGAGATGCGGCGCGGGACGGCGCTCGACCCGCTCGACTTGACCCGATCCGCCGCGCGGCGCTCTTTGGCCGCACCTCCCCAATCCGGCTCGCCGCAGCCGGCCGACTCTCGAGAGATTACTTTATGGAACGCAAGCCTTGGCAAGACAACGGCGGCCGCCGCCGCTACGAGGATCGCGGCGAACGCTCGGACGATCGCCGCTCCCGCTTTGACCGGTTCGATCGATTCGACCGCGAGGATCGCTTCGACGACCGCAGACCCCGATTCGACCGCGACCGTGAGGATCGCTTCGGCCGCTTTGACCGCTTTGACCGCGCCGAGCGCTTCGGCCGCGACGACCGGTTCGGCCGCGGCGACCGCGCGAAGCCGCACGCCCGCGGCGACCGTCGCCCCGAGGGACGCGGATTCGGCGGGCGCGACGCCCGCCGCGACTTCGGCGTGCGGAGCGGTCCGCGCGCCCGCGCCTTTGAGACGCGCCGCTATGCCGAACGGAGCGACTTCGCGAAGAACGCCGTCGTGCGCATCGACGCCGACCTCGCGGATTTCTTCGGCAGCCCCGAAGCGGTGAACAAGGCCCTGCGCGCGCTGGTCGAAGCTGCGCGCTGCGTGAAGTTCCCGCAGCCGAAGCCGGAAGCTTCCGCCGAAGCCGTGGCGCCGGAAGAGGCCGCCGAAATCTTTGCGGGGAATCTTGAGGAGGACGATGTGGAATCCGCCTCCTACGGCCAAGCCGCTGAAGAGGGCGAAGCCGCCGAAGCGGCCGAAGCCGTCCCAGAGGGGAAGCCGGAAGCCTAAAAAATCACGGAAAACTGCGGCTCGTTAAGGTTGACGGCCGCAGTCCTTTTTTACAATGTAGGAATCTCTTCGAGATTCACCGGCCGCTCATCGGGCGGCCGACGGTTCGAGCGAGACGCACCGCTCGAAAGGAAGCGAAGTCAATCGTGCAGACATTCGGACGGGATCCCAAGGTTGGTTCCGTCCGCAGGAGCGGAATCGAGACCTATGTCGGAAGAAGTCAAACCCATCATTCGCGCAGAGCAGATCGCGCAGCTCGCTCAGGATGAGCTTTGGGACGTCGTGGTGATCGGCGGGGGAGCGACGGGCGCCGGGATCGCCGTGGATGCGGCCTCCCGCGGCCTGAAGACGCTCCTGCTCGAAGCGCAGGACTTTTCGGCGGGCACCTCGTCCCGTTCGACGAAGCTCATTCACGGCGGCGTGCGCTACATGAAGAATCCCCGCGACTGGGGACTGGTGCGCGAAGCGCTCAAGGAGCGCCGCATTCTCATTCAGAACGCTCCGCATCTCGTGCACTCGAAGCCCTTCATCCTTCCCTGCTACAAGAAGTGGGAGCGCGAGTACTACACGGTCGGCCTGGGGATCTACTCCGCGATGACCTTCGGCGGCTACGGCATCGGCCGCACGAGCAGCCTCTCGCGTGAAGAAACGATTTCGCGCCTTCCGGGCGTGAAGACCGAAGGCCTGATGGGCGGCGTGCAGTTCTACGACGGCCAGTTCGACGACGCGCGCCTCAACGTGGCGCTTGTGCGCACGGCCGTTCAGCACGGCGCGCTTGCGCTCAACTACTTCCCGGTGACGGGGATCGAGCGCCGCGGCGGCTGGATTCAGTCGCTCACCGCGTGCGACAAGGAAACGGGCCGCGAATACCGCATCCGCACGAAGATGATCTTCAACGCTGCGGGCGCTTGGGTGGATCCGATCCGCCGCATGGTGGATCCGGACGCGTCGACGCTCGTGCGCGTTTCGCGCGGCTCGCACATCCTTCTCGACAAGAGCTTCATGCCGGGCGAAACGGGCATGCTCATTCCGAAGACGCGCGACGGACGCGTGCTCTTCGCCATTCCCTGGCACGACATGCTGCTCGTCGGCACGACCGACGTCGAGCAGCGCGAGGCGGACTTCGATCCGAAGGTGAGCGAAGAGGAAATCGCCTTCATGATCGAGACGGCGCAGGGCTACCTTGCGAAGCCGATTCAGCGCTCGGACGTGAAGGCCGCCTTTGCGGGCCTGCGTCCGCTCTTCAATCCGCAGGCGACGGGATCGGCGGGCTCCACGGCGAAGGTTTCGCGCGAGCATGCCGTCATTCCCGAATACGGCAACATGATCACCGTGACGGGCGGAAAGTGGACGGCCTACCGCAAGATGGCCGAGCATGCGATGCTCGTCGCGACGCTGCGCCATCTCATCGCTCCGCGTCTGTGCGTGACGAAGACGCTTCCGATTCTCAACGACACGCGTTGGGATCCGGCCGCTCTCGAGGTCGAAGCCGAGAAGAGCGATGCCGCCGACGAGCGCGTCGTCGAGTACGCGCGCTACTGCCGCGACTATGAAATGGCGCGTTCGGCCGAGGACGTTCTCTTCCGCCGTCTGCGTCTCGGCGAGATGAACGAGGCCCGCACGGCGGCGCTGATGCCGAAGGTGGCGGCGGTCTTCGCGTCCGAAGAAGCCGCGCCCGAGGCCGCTTCCGATGAGGCGCAGGTCGACGAGGCCCCCGCTTCCTGAGGAGGAATGAAGGAGGACCGCAGCGTCCTCTGAGCGCAGAAGGAGGCTCCGGCGTCGGCCGGAGCCTTTGCTGTCTCGGACCCCGCAAAAGATGCCGCTTCCCGCTGGCATGTGATTTTCTTTTGCGATAGAATCCACGCTTTGACTTCAGACCGATCACGGATTGCTTACCCCTTCCGTTTTTCCACTGGCGCCGTCTTCGCTGAGGTCGCGTTCTTCGGAACAAGTGCTGAGAGCGTCGAAACAGATTTCAACGCTCGTTTTTTTGAAAATTTCGGAGTCGGAGTTCGAACGCACAGAGCGGCGCCATCCGCTGTTCGGAACTTCTGATCCATTCAGAATTTAGGTGAACGCAATGAAGACCTTCTCGGCCAAGCCGCTCGAGGTTAAGCGCGACTGGTTCGTGGTCGATGCCAGTGACAAGGTGCTCGGCCGTCTCGCGGCTCAGATCGCTCTGCGCCTGCGCGGCAAGCACAAGCCCGAATACACCCCGCACGTTGACACGGGCGACTTCATCGTCGTCGTCAATGCCGACAAGCTCGTCCTCTCCGCCGAAAAGGCGTCGAAGAAGACGTACTACCGCCACACGGGCTACCCCGGCGGCATCTACGAAACGACGTTTGCGGAAATGCAGGCGAAGCACCCGGGCCGCGCCCTTGAAATCGCGGTGAAGGGCATGCTTCCGAAGGGTCCGCTCGGCTACGCCATGATCAAGAAGCTCAAGATCTACGCCGGCGCCGAACACCCGCACACGGCTCAGCAACCCAAGGTCCTTGACCTCTGATAAAGGTTTGAAAAGATGATCGGCAACTACAATTACGGCACCGGCCGTCGCAAGAGCTCCGTCGCCCGCGTCTTCATCAAGCGCGGCACGGGCAAGATCGTGATCAACGGCCGCCCGCTCGACCAGTACTTCCAGCGTGAAACCGGCCGCATGATCGTCATGCAGCCCCTGCAGCTCACGGAAAACGTCGAAACGTTCGACATCATGGTGAACGTTTCCGGCGGCGGCGAGTCCGGCCAGGCCGGCGCCGTCCGTCACGGCATCACCCGTGCGCTCATCGACTACGATGCGGGCCTCAAGCCCGTTCTCTCGAACGCCGGCCTCGTCACGCGCGACGCCCGCGAAGTCGAACGTAAGAAGGTGGGTCTGCGCGGTGCTCGCCGCGCCAAGCAGTTCAGCAAGCGCTGATATTCGGCTTGGACCCACGGGAGGGCGGTGCAGGGCGCCGCGCTTCCCGTCGAAAACCGCTCTCTCCGCATTCGGAGCGAGCGGTTTTTTCATGGGAGTCTGCCTCGGTCCGTCCGAGAGATCAGGCGTTTATGCTTCCTGAAGCCGAATGCGCCTGACCATGAGCCATCCTGTTGGTTTGGGCTCCCTTCGGGGAGGAATACGTTCCGGCGAGTGATTTTTGGAGGTAAGTTCAGATCATGGATGGAGCAGAAGCTTCGGATCGGCCTCTTCTTGGTGTAGGATATGCCTCCCAAATCAAAAAACTCGAGGAGGTCTCTCGCGATGACCGAAGCGAAGACTGCGGCGCCCGTCGATGAGGCGGTGCCCGAACTGATGCCGAACCCCATTGAATTCACCGAAGCGGCCGTCGAGAAGGTTCGCGCGCTTGTGGAAGAAGAGGGCAACCCGAAGCTGAAGCTCCGCGTCTTCGTGCAGGGCGGCGGCTGTCAGGGCTTCCAGTACGGATTCACGTTCGACGAAGTGCAGAATCCGGATGACGCCGTGATGGAAAAGGACGGCGTCACGCTCCTCATCGATGCGATGAGCTATCAGTATCTTGTGGGCGCAAAGATCGACTTCAAGTCCGATCTGATGGGCGAGCAGTTCGTGATCGACAACCCGAACGCCGTGACGACCTGCGGCTGCGGACAGTCCTTCGGCATCTGAGCGAAGGCAGATTTCCGCTTCGACCGCGTCAGCGGGCCGGGTAGAGGGCGCCGAGAATTCGGCGCCCTTTGGCTTTGGTGGCCGAAGGGAGATTTCCGGGCTCGCCTGCGAGGAAGCGCATGGCGAGCCAGGCGAACGCCGCGCCTTCCACATCCATCGGAGCGATGCCGAGCGCAGTCGTGGCGTCGACGCGCCGCACGGCCGTGCGCGCGGCGAACCTCGACTCGAGCTCGGCCATCAGAACGGGGTTGAGACTTCCGCCGCCGCAGACGAAGAGGGACTCGGCCGATGGCATCGTGCGTTCGGCTTCTCGTGCGGCGGCCTCCGCCGTAAGCGCGGCGAGCGTGCGGGCGATGTCGGAGGCTCGGGCGCCCGGAGGGGCGGACTCAAGGAAACGGTCGAGCCAAGCTTCGGAGAAGTGCTCCCGGCCCGTCGACTTCGGGGGCTTGCGGCTGAAATAGGGGTCGCGAAGCGCCGCCTCAAGAAGTTCGGGCATGACGCGCCCGGCGCCGGACAGGCGGCCGTCGCGGTCAAACGCCTCCCCCGTCGTTCGCCGAACCCAAGCGTCGAGAAGCATGTTGCCCGGTCCCGTGTCGTAGCCCGAGACCGGCGCGTCGGGGTCGGCCTGAGCGGGCAGGAAGGAGGCGTTCGCGATTCCGCCGATGTTCAGGATGATTCGGGGTTCGGTTCCCCGAAAGGCCTCCGCATGGAAGGCGGGAACGAGCGGCGCGCCTTCGCCTCCGGCCGCAACGTCGCGGCTCCGGAAGTCGGCGACGACGTCGATTCCCGTCAGTTCGGCGAGAAGCGCCGCATTGCCGATCTGAATCGTGAAGCCGCGCTCGGGCCGATGGCGGATCGTCTGTCCGTGCATGCCGACCGCGTCGACCTCGCCGGCAGTCATGCGGGCGTCGGCGAGAACCCGGTGAACCGCTTCGGCGTAGATGCGCGCAAGCTCGACGCCGGCGTCTCCCATGGATTCGATTTCGTCGGCTCCGTTCCCGCGGGCGAGCGTGAGAAGCGCGGAGCGCAGCTCGGGCGTAAAGGCGAGAGAGGCGCGGCCGAGCTGCTGCATGCGGCCCGCCTCGAAGCGCACGAGCACGGCGTCGACCCCGTCGAGGCTCGTTCCCGACATGAGCCCGATCGTCGTGATCGGAGGATGGGCCGGGACCGTCATGAATCACCGCCCGTGCGCCGGACCTCGCCCGAAGCCGTCTTGGCGCCGCCCGCGGGCTTGGCCTGCGCCTCGCGTTCGGCTTCGCGCGCGGCTTCGGCGAGAAGCGCCTTGGGCGAAGGCTTGCCCTCGCGGCGGGCGGCTTCTTCAAAGGTGCGGATGTAGGCCGCGGCCTGCGCGCGCAGCTGTGCGGTCTGGAAGGCCGTGAGATTCTCGGTGTCGGGCAGATCGGCCGTCTTCGGGTTGATCTGCACGCCGTCGATCATGAGCTCGTAATGGAGATGAGGCCCCGTCGCGAGCCCCGTCATGCCGACAAGTCCGATGACCTCTCCCTTGCGGACGAATCGTCCTGGGCGGATTCCACGGGCAACCTTCGACATGTGCGCGTAGAGCGTCGTGCGTCCGAGACCGTGGTTGATCTTCACGTAATGGCCGTAGCCGCGCCGCTCGTAGGCGACGCGCTCGACGACGCCGTCGGCGGCGGCGTAGATGCGCGCTCCCGTCGGGGCTCGGAGATCCGTGCCGTTGTGCGCGCGGAGCTCACCGGTGATCGGATGACGGCGAAGCGGGGCGAATTCGCTGCTGACGTCCTTCACTTCGAGCGGAATCCGCATGAAGGTCTGCGAGGCGGAGCGCCCGTCGAGCGTGTAGAAGCTCTCGGCCTGAATGCCGGAGCCGAAGCGGAAGGCCTCGTCGACCGTTCCGTCGCGGCGCACGATCTGCACGGCGAGGAGCTGGCCCGTGCGGATGAAGCGTCCCTCGGCGAGCTTCTTTTCGTAGACGACGCGAAGCGTGTCGCCCGACTTCAGCTCCGTGACCGGATTGCGCGCGCCGTCCCAGACGGCCTCGAGTTCGTCGACGACCTCTTCGGGGAGCTTGAGCTTTCGGTAGGTGCTCCAGAGCGTCTTTTCCGCCGTGCCCGAGGCAAGCACCTCTTCGGTTTCGAAGGCGAAGGGGAGCGTGCTCGCCATGAGAATGTCGCCCGCGCGCATGACTTCAATCGTGCGCGAGTCGTGCGCGTGCGGTCCCTCCATGTAGAGGCGCAGGTAGGCGAGCCGTCCGTCCGAGAGGAGCCCCGCCGTGAAGTACTGGCCTTCCTGGGGCATCACGAGCGCGCGCAGTTCGGGCCGGCTGCGGATGAACGCATAAGCCTGCGGATCCTTCACGCCGAAGGCGCAAAGAAGCGAGAGAAGCGTTTCTCCGGGGCGAGCCGAATGGTGGAGCGGGCGGATGTCCGTGGCTTCGGCGAGAACCTCGAGCTTCTCCGCGATGTCGGGGCCCGGAATCGTCACGACCTCCCAGCCCGCGGGCGGTTCGTGAAAGAGCGTCGGCGAGGCGAACCCGAGCGCGGCCGCGGCCGCGCCGAAGGCGCAGCCGCAAAGCGCGGCGAAGACGGCGAAGCGGCGTTTCGGCGCCGCGAGAGAAACTCTCAGGCGCTCGGCCGTCGTTCTCTGCCAATAGAGATACTGCCGGCCGATGCGCCGAAGGTGATCAGCAATGAGCGAAGGAGCCGTCATGGAAGTGCGTCGGGCGCGGGCGCCGCGTCCGTGGAAATGAATCTCTCGGAATTTTCGCGCATTTTAGCCGTGGGAGCGCCTCTTTGCAGTCCTGCATGCTAAAGTGTTTCATTTAACCGGCGCCGGAGGCGCCCGGGGCCTCCCGAGAGGCCGCTTTCATCGTTTTCCGTAGGCTTCCATCATGACTGAAGCAGAAGAGACTTCCCGCTACCCGATTACCGACGACATCCGCGAAGCCATGGCGCTGATCCGCCGCGGCACGGACACTTTCCTCATTGAAGACGAATTCATGCAGAAGCTCGCGCGCTCGAAGGCGACGGGCAAGCCTCTGCGCTGCAAGCTCGGCCTCGATCCGACGGCGCCCGACATTCACATCGGCCACACGGTCGTTTTGAACAAGCTTCGGCAGCTTCAGGACCTCGGCCACACGGTGATCTTCCTCGTCGGCGACTTCACGGCGGCGATCGGCGACCCGTCGGGACGCAACGCGACGCGTCCGCCCCTCTCGCGCGAGCAGATTGAGGCGAACGCTCAAACCTATCTCAATCAGGCCGGACTCGTGCTCGACCTCGAGAAGACCGAAGTGCGCTACAACTCCGAGTGGAGCAACAAGCTCGGCGCGACGGGGCTCATCCAGCTCGCGGGCCGCTACACGCTCGCTCGGCTGCTCGAGCGAGACGACTTCGCGAAGCGCTTCGCCGAAGAGAGCCCGATCGCCATGCACGAGCTTCTCTATCCGCTCATGCAGGGGTACGACTCCGTGGCGCTTGAGGCCGACCTTGAGCTCGGCGGGTCGGATCAGCGCTTCAATCTGCTTGTCGGCCGCGAACTTCAGCGCCAGTACGGTCAGGAGCCGCAGTGCGTCCTCACGATGCCGCTCCTCGTGGGGCTCGACGGCGTCGTGAAGATGAGCAAGAGCAAGAAGAACTACATCGGCATTACGGACGCGCCGAACGACATGTTCGGAAAGGTGATGTCGATTTCCGACGATCTGATGTGGAATTGGTACGACCTCCTCTCGCTGCGCAGCAACGCCGAGATCGCCGAGCTTCGCCGCGAGTGCTCCGAAGGACGCAACCCGCGCGACGCGAAGGTGATGCTCGCCAAGGAAATCGTCGCGCGCTTCCACAGCGCGGCGGCCGCCGACGCGGCTGAAGCCGAATTCAACCAGCGCTTCCGTCAGGGCGCCGTCCCGAGCGACATCGAGGAAAAGCGCGTGGCGCTCCCTGCGGAGGGCATCGGCATCGCCGCCATGCTGAAGGCGGCCGGACTCGTTCCCTCGAACGGCGAAGCGAACCGCAACATCGAGCAGGGCGGCGTGCGCATCAACGGCGAGCGCGTGAGCGACCGCGCGCTGCGCTTCACGGATCCCGCGACCCTCGTCGTGCAGGTCGGCAAGCGCCGCTGGGCGAAGATCGTTCTTGAGAAGGCGGGCGCATGATCGTCCTGCTTCAGCGCGTGAAGGAGGGCGCCGTCGAGGTCGACGGCCGCACGACGGGGCGCGTCGGCGCGGGATTCGTCGCGCTCGTCTGCGCCGAACCCGGCGACACGCCCGAGCGAATCGCGAAGGCGGCGAGAAAGACCGCGCGGCTGCGCGTCTTTGCCGACGACGCGGGCCGCATGAACCGTTCGGTGGCGGACGTGGCGGGCGGCGTGCTCGCCGTGCCGCAGTTCACGCTCGCCGCAGACTGCATGAGCGGCAACCGACCGAGCTTCACGCGCGCGGCGCCGCCCGAGGAGGGGCGCCGCGGGTTCGACGCCTTCGTCGAGGCGCTGCGCGCCGAGGGCCTGCCCGTGGAGACGGGCGTCTTCGGCGCCGACATGGCCGTTTCGCTCGTCAACGACGGGCCGGCCACTTTCTGGCTTCAGTTTTGATCATGGAGGAGACTCGCCATGAAGATCCGCTCCAACACTTTTGAAATGGGCGACGCGATCCCCGAACGGTGCGCCTACGGCCGCAAGGGCGCCTCGGGCGAAACGGTGCGCTCGGAGAACCTCAATCCGCATCTCGCGTGGTCGGACGCGCCCGAAGGAACGAAGGCCTTCGTGCTCGCGTGCCTCGACGACGACGTGCCGACGAGCCGCGAACCCTCCGCGCTTGACGCCGCGGGCGAAATCCCGGCTTCGCAGGCTCGCCGCCGTTTCGTGCACTGGGGGCAGGCGAACGTGCCCGCCAACGTGACGGAAGTCGCCGAGGGCGAGCTCTCGGGCGAAAAGCGCGCACGTTCGGGCTTCGGCCTCGCGGGTTGGAACGACTACACGGGAGGCAACCCTCCGGCCGAGCGCACGGAAACGGGCTGGGGCTACGACGGACCGTGCCCGCCCTTCTTCGACGCGCGCATCCATTTCTACCGCTTCATCGTGCTCGCGCTTTCCGAAGCGCTCGAGCTCCCGGAATCCTTCACGTGGGCGGATGTGGAGAAGGCATCGGAGGGCCGAGTGCTCGCGACGGCCGAAATCGTCGGGCGGTACACGCTCAATCCCCGTCTTTGATCCGGGACGCGAGGAGAAGTTTTTATGCGTTGTCCTTTCTGCCAGAATCCGACGACCTGCGTCGTCGACTCCCGCGCGCCCGACACGGGCGCCATCATCCGCCGCCGCCGCCAATGCCCGGCCTGCGGAAAGCGCTTCACGACCTTCGAGCGCGTCTATCTGGCGCTCCCCTACATCGTGAAGAAGGGCGGCGGGCGCGTCGAATACGATCGGGAAAAGCTGAGAAGCTCCATGCTGATCGCGCTGAGAAAGCGCCCCGTTTCACCCGATCGGCTCGACGAAGCGGTCGATCGGATCGAACAGAAGATGATGCTTTCGGGCGAGCGCGAAATCCGCTCGAGCCGCGTGGGCGAACTGGTGCTCGAAGCGCTGCGCGATCTCGACACGATCGCCTACATCCGGTTCGCGTCCGTCTACTTCAACATCAATGATCCGGAGGCCTTCGCCGAAATGATCGAGCGCGCCGCGCGCGACCGCGCCGACCGGCGCAAGGCCGCCGAGGGCGACGTCTTCAGCGTGAAGGACGACGAGGCGGTCGAATGACCGATTGGACCGAAGCAGACCGCCGCTGGATGCGCGAAGCTCTCGCCGAGGGGCGCCTTGCGGAGCGGCTTTCGCCTCCGAATCCCGCCGTCGGCGCGGTGCTCGTGAAGGACGGGCGCCTCATCGGGCGCGGCCACACGCAGCGCACGGGCGGCCCCCACGCCGAGGTGATGGCTCTGGCCGACGCGCGCAGCCGCGGCGAGTCGACCGAAGGCGCGACGGCCTACGTGACGCTGGAGCCGTGCTCGCACTACGGGCGCACGCCGCCCTGCGCCTTGGCGCTCGGACGCGCCAAGGTGGCGCGCGTCGTCGCCGCGATGCGGGACCCGAACCCCCGGGTCGCGGGCCGAGGCTTTGCGATGCTCGAGGCCGCCGGGGTCGAATGCGCCTGCGGCCTCTTCGAGGAGGAGGCTTGGGAAGCGAACGTCGGATTCTTCACCCGCATGACGCGGGGGACGCCCTGGGTGCGCATGAAGTGGGCGATGACGCTCGACGGACGCACGGCTTTCCCCGACGGGCGCTCCCAGTGGATCACGGGCCCCGAGGCGCGCATGGACACGCACCGCTGGCGCGGCCGCGCGGGCGCCGTCGCGACGGGCATCGGCACGGTGCTCGCCGACCGACCGCAGATGAACGTGCGCCTGCCCGATCAGGTGCGCCAACCCCTGAGGGTCGTCGTCGACCCGAGGCTCGAGATGCCGGAAGACGCGCCGATTCTTCATTCGCCGGGAGGGCGCGTTCTGGTTTTTGCCGCCGGCGATCGCCCGCGGCGCGCGGCGCTCGAACGCGCGGGCGCCGAGGTCCGCGTGCTTCCCGACGCACGCGATCCGAATCACGTCGATCTCGCGGAAATGCTTCTAGAATTGGCGGCGCTCGAGGTGAACGAAGTGCATCTTGAAGCGGGTCCCGGCCTGTCGGGCGCCTTCATCAAGGCGGATCTCGTCGACGAGCTCGTCGCCTACACGGCGCCATGCTTTTTCGGCGAGGGGCTCGGACCCGCGGCGGTTCCGCTGCCGGAAGCTCCGGGGAGCGCGCGCCGCTGGAAGTTTAAAAGCGCGGACTTCGTCGGCGGAGATCTGCGCATGATTTGCAGGAGGAATTGATGTTTACCGGTATCGTTCAAGCGATCGGCAAGGTTCGCGAACCAGAAAAGCTCGGCGACGGCGTTCGCCTCACGATTCATGCGCCCGCGCTCGACCTGAGCGACGTGGCCGTCGGCGACTCGATCGCCGTCAACGGCGCCTGCATGACCGTGATCGCGGTCGAAGGCGACGACTTCAAGGTCGACGTTTCGGCCGAAAGCCTCTCGAAGACGACGGGGCTCGATACGTTCGGCGAGGTGAACCTCGAGAAGGCGATGCGCCTCTCGGATCGCGTCGGCGGCCACCTCGTGAGCGGCCACGTCGACGGCGTCGGCCTCGTCGAGTCGATGACGCCTGCGGCGGAGTCCTGGAAGCTCGTCGTGCGCGCTCCGCGAAAGCTCTCGCCCTACCTGGCCTACAAGGGGTCCATCACGGTGAACGGCGTTTCGCTCACCGTGAACGAAGTCGAAGACACGGCGCTCGACACGCTCGTCTCGATCAACCTCATTCCGCATACGGTCGAGGCGACCACGCTCAAGCACCTGAAGGCGCAGAGCGAGGTGAACCTCGAAGTGGACATGATCGCCCGCTACGTCGAGCGCATGATGTCTCTGAAGGACGAGGACGAACTCTTCTGAGCGCGACGCGCCCGCCTTTCGGCGGGACGCGCCGTGGCGCTCCGTACGACGCTCCCCGGCATCGGGGAGCTCTTCTTTTTCGATGGGTGAACCGTCATGCAAGTCAAACTTTTCACGCCGATCCGCCTCGGCTCGGTCGAGGTCGCGAACCGCATCTCCATCCCTCCCATGTGCATGTACAGCGCGCGCAGCGGCATCGCGCAGCCCTTTCATCTCGTGCACTACGGGCGGCTTGCGCTTTCGGGAGCGGGACTCGTCTGCATTGAGGCGGCGGCCGTCACGCCCGAGGGGCGGATCACCGAGGGCGACCTCGGACTTTGGTCCGACGAGTGCGAGGCCGGCATGGCGCGCATCGTCGAGACGATGAAGTCGCTCAATCCGGAGGTGAAGGTGATCGTGCAGATTTCGCACGCGGGCCGCAAGGCGAGCGCGAAGCGCCCCTGGGAGGGCGGCGGATCGCGCATGCCGGCCGAGGGCGGCTGGCGGGTGCTTGCGCCTTCGCCGATTCCCTTCGCCGAGGGATTCGCGCTTCCGCGCGCGCTCACGTTCGATGAGTGCGCCGCGCTGGCGAAGGCTTTCGGCGAGGCCGCCGCCCGCGCGGTGCGCGCCGGCGCCGACGGCGTTGAAATCCATATGGCGCACGGCTATCTCATTCACGAGTTTCTCTCCCCGCTCTCGAACCAGCGCATCGACGAGTACGGCGGAGCGCTCGAAAACCGCATGCGCTTCGCGTGCGAAGTGATGGATGCGGTGAGGATGCGCGTGCCCGAAGAGGCGCTCGTCGGGCTGCGGATTTCCGCGACCGACTGGGTGGAGGACGGGTTTCAGCCCGACGAGGCCGAAGCGCTCGTGCGCGCCGCGCGCGTTCACGGACTCGACTTCGTCGACGTGTCGACGGGCGGCAACACGCCCGACGCGCCGATCCCGGCGGGTCCGGGCTACCAGGTCGAGTTTGCCGCGCGGATGAAGCGCGCCTGCGACATGCCCGTCATCGCCGTCGGCCTCATCGCGAACGCGTGGCAGGCCGAGACGCTGCTCGCCGAGGGATCGGCCGACATGATCGACGTCGGACGCGCCGTGCTCGACGACCCCAACTGGGGCTGGCATGCCGCCCGCGACCTCGGCGTCAAGGGACTGAAGGTTCCGGCGCCCTACGAGCGCGGCATTAGGCTTTAAAATGAATATTCCCCCGCGGGAAGCGACAGGTCGCCTTCGACTTCGAGCGCCGCGGGAACTGGCGGCGCACGCGCGGCCACGCGGTCGTCGCGCAAGGTTTTTGAGTGGCTTAATTTTTTCCGAGGGGCGCCCGAAGGACGCGCCCCGCGGAGCGGAGATGCTTTCGATGGCAGTGGATATGGTTCCCACCTCCCTCGACGGGACGGATCTTCGAATCGGGATCGTGGTTTCCCGCTTCAACGAATACGCGGGACGCGGCGAATTCGACGCCTGCATGGACGAGCTGCGCAAGCTCGGCGTGATGGACGAAGACGTGACGAAGGTTTCAGTGCCCGGTGCGCTGGAAATCCCGTTTGCGCTTCAGAAGCTCGCTCAGACCGACGAATACGACGCGCTCATCGCGCTCGGCGCCGTGATCCGCGGCGAGACGTATCACTTCGAGCTCGTCGCCAACGAATCGGGCGCGGGCATCACCCGGGTGGCGCTCGACTACGACATTCCGGTCGCCAACGGCGTGCTGACGACGATGAACGACGAGCAGGCCGAAGAGCGACTCGACATGAAGGGCCGCGACTGCGCGCGCTGCGCCGTCGAAATGGCCAACCTCGCCAAGGAATTCGTCTCGGCCGAAGACTTCGAGGTCGACGAGGACGAGAAGTCGGATGAGGATTGGGAGGAGTCCGCGCGATGAGTGAGGCTGCTCCCGGCAAGGGCCGCCCCCGTTCGGGGCGGCATCTCGCGCGCGTCTTCGCGCTTCTCGGTCTCTATCAGTGGCTTGCCGATCCGCAGCTGCGCTTCGCCGACGTCACGGCGAAGCTCGAGGGACTCATTGCCGATGAGGCGGGCGAGGAGCTCGACGGCGCGCACCTCACGTCCGACGACTTCGCCCGTGCGGACCGCGAGCTCTTCGAAGCGCTCCTCTCGGGCGTGCTCCTTCACGCCGAGGAGACCGAAGCGGCTTTTTCGAAGCACGTCGACCGGGATCTGAAGCGCGTCTCGCTTGTTGAGCGCGCGATTCTCTATCTCGGCGCCTACGAGCTTGCGCATGCGCCGCAGACGCCCTACCGCGTCGTGCTCAACGAAGCGATCGAGCTCGCGAAGACCTTCGGCAGCGGCTACCGCTTCACGAACGCGGTGCTCGAAAAGGTGGCCCGCGACGTCCGCGCCGAGGAATTTGCGCTCGACCACGCGTCGCCCTCCGCGTAACCGATGCCGCATGGGGCCCGACGGCCCGGCGCAATGTTTGAAGGCCGCTCGATCCGCGAAGCGGCCTTTTCTCTTGGAGGATTCGATCATGACGGCAGAAGCCGGCGAATTTCAAATCATCGAGCGCTTCTTCACGCACGAGGCGTTCGGCGCCTGGAAGAGTCAGGGCGTGGGCGACGACTGCGCGATCATCGATGCGGGCGCGGCGCGCCTGGCCGTGACCTGCGACATGATGGCCTTGGGCACGCACTTTCTGCCCGACGCCGATCCCGAGAACGTCGGGTACAAGGCGCTCGCCGTCAATCTGTCGGATCTGGCCGCGGCGGGCGCAACGCCGCGCGCCTTCTTCCTCTCGATCGGACTGCCCCGCCGCGACGACGGGTGGCTCGCCGATTTCTCCCGCGGCCTCATGGGTCTGGCCGCCGAAACGGGGTGCGCGCTCTTGGGCGGCGACACGACGCGCACGCCCGAAGTGAACGGCCGGCGTGCCCCCGCCGTCATATCGATCACGGCGATGGGGGATCTTCCCGCCGGGCTCGGCCTCACGCGCGCGGGTGCGCGTCCGGGCGACGACGTTTGGGTTTCGGGCACCGTGGGCGACGCCTATGCGGCGCTCAAGTGCCGCTGGGGGCATTGGTCGGTGATGCCCGACGCGCTTCCGGATCTTTGCCGCCGGATGGACCGACCGACGCCGAGGCTCGCGCTCGGCCGCGCGCTTCTCGGCGTGGCGAGCGCCGCGGCGGACGTCTCCGACGGACTTCTCGCCGACCTCGGACATATTCTCGAGCGTTCGCACGTCGGCGCCGAGATCGACTGGGAGCGCATTCCCGTTTCGACCGCGCTGAAGAGCCTCACGATGCCGCGCCAGCACGAAGCGGCGCTCGCGGGCGGCGACGACTACGAGCTCGTCTTCACGGCGCCGGCCGCCGCGGCCGACCGCGTCCTTGAGGCGGGGCTCGCCGCCGCGACCCCGGTGACGCGCATCGGCCGCATCACGGAGCGCAAGGGCTCGAGCGTCGTCGTGCGCGCTCACGGACTTCCGATCGCCGTCGAGCGCACGGGGTTCGACCATTTCTCAGGCGCGCCGGACCATGCTTGAAAAGTACAGCTCGAAGAATCCCGCGAACCGCGTGCGCCTCACGGCGCGCTTCGCCTTCTCGACGCCTGCGCACGTCGTCGCGACCTTTTTCGGCGCGGGCGTGCTTCGGCCGGCGCCCGGGACCTGGGGAACGCTCGCCGGCGCGCTCGTCTACGCGCTTCTCGCGGGGGCCGTGCCTCCGGCCGCATGGGCCGCCGCCGCGGCCGTGCTCTTCCTTCTGGGCGTCTGGGCGAGCGGGCGCACGGCCGAAGACCTCGGCGTTGCGGATCACGGCGGCATCGTCGTCGACGAAGTTGCCGCCATCTGGCTCGTCTGCGCCTTCGTGCCGCAGGAGCCCCTCTGGTGGGCGGCCGCCTTCGCCGCCTTTCGGGTTTTCGACATTCTCAAGATCTGGCCGGGCAGCTGGCTCGACCGGCACGTGAAGGGAGGGTTCGGCGTCATGGTCGACGACCTTGCGGCCGCCTTTTACGCCTGCGCCTTTCTTTATATGATTCAGCTTGCGGCCTGAGCGCGGCCGCGCATCATCGGATGAACGGGACATGGAATTTGAATCGCTTCGCCAGGAAATCGAACTCTCCGCGCAGCTCCTGGGCTCGCTTCTCGTCGAAAAGCGCCGGGTGGCGGCTGCCGCCGAAAGCTGCACCGGAGGCCTTCTTTCGGCGGCGATGACGAGCATTCCCGGGTCCTCGGCCTGGTTCGACCGCGGATTCGTCACCTACGACGTGCGCGCCAAGACCGAAATGCTCGACGTCGCGCCCGAGCTCATTCAGCGCGAAGGCGTCGTGAGCGAAGCGGTCGCGAAGGCCATGGCGCGCGGCGCCGTCGCGCGGAGCGCCGCCGACATCGCCGTCGGCATCACGGGCGTCGCGGGGCCGGGCGGCGGGACGCCGCAGACGCCCGTCGGCACGGTGGCGATCGGCTGGAGCGAGCGCGACTACGACGGCGCCGTCATCACGACGGCGCGCACGATTCTCGTGCCGGGGTCGCGCACCTTCGTGCGGCTCGTTGCCGTGCGCACCGCCATTCAGGGCATGATGGCGCTCCTCGAATACGAGGATCCGGCGCTCATGCCCTGCGAATATTGATTCTTCTCATCACCTCACCATGCAGACCTGGCTCGACATTGCGCTTCTTCTTTTTCTCATCGCCCTCAACGGGCTTTTCGCCATGAGCGAAATCGCGCTCGTGACGAGCCGCCGGGCGCGCCTTCAGGTGCTCGAAGAGGAGGGCGTCGGCGGCGCCTCTCGCGCGCTGGAGCTCAACGGCGACCCGACGCGGGCGCTCTCGACGATCCAGGTCGGCATCACGTCGATCGGGATCCTCTCGGGCATCGTCGGCGAATCGGCCTTGGCCGAACCCGCCGCGCGGCTCTTGGGCCCGCTTTTCGGCCTCTCGCCCGAGACGGCGAAGGCGATCGGACTCGTTCTCGTGGTGGTCGTCGTCACCTATGCGTCGATCGTTCTCGGCGAACTCGTTCCGAAGCGGCTCGGACAGTTCGACGCCGAGCGGCTCGCCTGCCGCGTCGCGCCCCCGATTCACGCGCTCAGCGTCGTGGCCGCTCCCTTCGTGCAGCTTCTGAGCGTTTCGACGCGGGGCATTCTGAAGCGCCTTGGCCTCGGCGACGCGCAGGAGGCGAAGGTGACCGAAGAGGAGATCCACGCCATGATCGACGAAGGCGAGGAATCGGGCGTCATCGAGACGGCCGAGCGCGACATGGTGCGCAACGTCTTCCGGCTCGACGACCGTCAGGTGGGCTCCCTGATGACGCCGAGGAGCGACATCGACTGGATCGATCTTGAGGATCCGGACGAGAAGAACATCGAGCTCATCCGCGCTTCGAAGCGCTCGCGTCTTCCCGTCTGCGAAGGCTCGCTCGACAACGTGAAGGGCTTCTGCACGACGCGCACGCTCCTGCAGCAGATGATGGAGTCGGGCAAGCCCGACTTCAGCACGAATCTGACGCCCGCCTCCTACGTGCCGGAGTCGCTGACCGGCATGGAGCTTCTCGAGCACTTCCGCCGCACGGACCTGCCGATCGCGCTCGTCGTCGACGAATACGGCGAAGTGCAGGGGCTCGTCACGCCCCGCGACGTGCTCGAGGCGATCGCGGGCGAATTCAAGCCCGAAAAGCCGGGCGAAGCCTGGGCGAACCGGCGTGAGGACGGCTCGTGGCTGCTTGACGGCATCATTCCGGTGCCGGAAATGAAGGACGCGCTCGGCCTGAAGCACGTGCCCGACGAGGCGGGCACCCGCTACAACACGCTCGCGGGCATGATGATGCTGCTGCTTGGGCGGCTGCCGCGCGAAGGCGACGTCGCCGAGTGGGAGGGGTGGCGCTTCGAAGTCGTCGACATGGACGGGAGGCGCGTCGACAAGGTGCTCGCTTCGAAGGGACTCGTCGCGTCTTCGGCGAAGAAGGCGGACTGATCGGCGGCGTCGAAGCCTCCCGGAAGCCCAAAAAAAGGCAGCGCGGCGAGGCCGCGCTGCCGGAAGGTTCGCTAGCCGGATGATCTTCCGGCCTCGGCGTCCGAGCGGACGGAATCAGGAGCGGCGCCGCGCCGCATTGATCGCGTCGCGCGTCTTCATCGCCGCGTCCCGGGCCGCCTTGACCCAGTTCGAGCCCGAGCTTGCATAGAGAATCGCCCGGCCCGAGTTGATGACCATGCCCGTGCCGTCCGGACTCTGGCCGGCCTTGACGCAGGCGTCGATGTCGCCGCCCTGCGCGCCGATGCCGGGCACGAGAAGGGGAATGTCGGGCGCAATCCGCCGCACGGCTTCGAGCTCGTGCGGATAGGTGGCTCCGACGACAAGGCCCAGCTCGCCCGTGCGGTTCCAGGGGCCCGCGACGAGGCGCGCCACATGCTCGAAGAGGCGCTCTTCGCCCAAGGAGAGCATCTGGAGCTCATCGCCGCTCTTGTTCGACGTGCGGCAGAGAATGAAGGCGCCCTTTTCCGGATGGCGCAGGTAGGGCTCCACCGCGTCGAACCCCATGTAGGGCGCGACGGTGGTGCAGTCCGCGCCGAAGCGCTCGAAGGCTTCGAGCGCGTAGTGCTCGGCCGTGGAGCCGATGTCGCCGCGCTTGGCGTCGAGAATGACCGGGATGCCGGGATGCGCCTCGTGAATGTAGGCGATGAGATCCTCGAGTTCGGCTTCGGCTCGGCGTGAGGCGAAGTAGGCGATCTGCGGCTTGAAGGCGCAGACGAGGTCTGCGGTGGCATCCACGATTTCGCGGCAGAAGTCGAAGATCGGACGTTCGGCGCCTTGAAGCGCCTTCGGGAAACGCGCCGGATTCGGGTCGAGTCCGACGCAGAGGAGGGAATCCGCGCCTTCCCAGCGGCGGCGGAGCATCTCGGTGAACTTCATGAGAAAGAACTTCCGATGGGTGTGGAGATGGGTATTGTCGGCAAGTCCGCGGGGGGCGGTCAAGGCCGTCCGAGGATCGACGCAAGAAAAGGGCGGAGCTCTTTTGGGAGCTTCGCCCTCTTCAATCGTTCGGCGAAGAATTCGCGCTTCCCGGAAGGGCGGCCGCAGCCGCCCCCTCGAAGGCGTGAATTACATCATGCCGGGCATGCCGCCCATGCCGGCGGGCATGCCGGCCGCCTTGTCGTCGGCCGGGATGTCGGCCACCATGCAGTCCGTCGTGAGGATGAGGGACGCGACGGAAGCCGCATTCTGCAGCGCCGTGCGGGTCACCTTCGTCGGATCCAGGACGCCCATTTCGACGAGGTCGCCGTATTCGGCCGTCTGCGCGTTGTAGCCGAAGTTGCCTTCGCCCTGCGCGACCGTGTTCACCACGACGCTCGGCTCGTCGCCGGCGTTGGCGACGATCTGGCGCAGCGGCTCTTCCATCGCGCGCAGCACGATCTTGATGCCGGCGTTCTGTTCGTCGTTGTCGCCCTTGAGGCCCTGGATGGCGAGCTTGGCGCGGATGAGCGCAACGCCGCCGCCCGGGACGATGCCTTCTTCAACGGCCGCACGGGTCGCATGGAGAGCGTCTTCGACGCGGGCCTTCTTTTCCTTCATTTCGACTTCGGTCGCCGCACCCACCTTGATGAGCGCCACGCCGCCGGCGAGCTTCGCCACGCGTTCCTGGAGCTTCTCGCGGTCGTAGTCGCTCGTGGCGGCTTCGATCTGCGTGCGGATGTTCTTCACGCGGGCTTCGATCGCTTCCGCGTTGCCGGCGCCGTCGATGATCGTCGTGTTTTCCTTAGAGACTTCGACCTTCTTCGCGCTGCCGAGCTCGTTGAGCGTCGCCTTGTCGAGCGAGAGGCCAACCGTGCTCGAGATGACCGTGCCGCCCGTCAGAACGGCGATGTCTTCGAGCATGGCCGTGCGGCGGTCGCCGAAGCCCGGAGCCTTGACGGCCACGACCTTGAGGATGCCGCGGATCGAGTTCACGACGAGCGTGGCGAGCGCTTCGCCTTCGATGTCCTCAGCGATGATGAGGAGCGGACGAGCGGCCTTCGCGACCTGTTCGAGCACGGGGAGAAGTTCGCGGATGTTGCTGATCTTCTTGTCGTGGAGCAGGATGTACGGATTGTCGAGGACGGCCGTCTGCTTTTCGGGCGTGTTGATGAAGTAGGGCGAGAGGTAGCCGCGGTCGAACTGCATGCCTTCGACGACTTCGAGTTCGTTCTTGAGGCTCTTGCCGTCTTCGACGGTGATGACGCCTTCCTTGCCCACCTTGTCCATGGCTTCGGAGATGATTTCGCCGATTTCATGGTCGGAGTTGGCCGAGATCGAGCCGACCTGGGCGATTTCCTTGTTGGTCGTCGTCGGCTTCGAGATCTTCTTGAGCTCTTCGATGGCGGCGGTCACGGCCTTGTCGATGCCGCGCTTCAGATCCATCGGATTCATGCCGGCCGCGACGAACTTCATGCCTTCGTCGACGATCGCCTGAGCGAGCACCGTCGCCGTCGTCGTGCCGTCGCCGGCGTTGTCCGAGGTCTTCGAAGCGACTTCGCGGACCATCGCGGCGCCCATGTTTTCAAACTTGTCCTGCAGTTCGATTTCCTTGGCGACCGACACGCCGTCCTTCGTGACGGTCGGGCCGCCGAAGGAGCGCTCGAGCACCACGTTGCGGCCCTTCGGGCCGAGGGTCACCTTGACGGCGTCGGCGAGAACGTTGATGCCGCGCACCATCTTGGAGCGGGCGTCGTCACCAAAAAGAACCTGCTTAGCAGCCATTTTTCATCCTTCCTAAAGTCAAAATCGATTGATGTGAGAATGCGGATCGCGCGTTATTCGAGAACGCCCATGATGTCTTCTTCACGCATCACGAGGAGCTCTTCGCCGTCAACCTTGACGGTCTGGCCGGAGTACTTGCCGAAGAGCACGCGGTCGCCCACCTTGACGTCCGGGGCGATGATGCGGCCGGCTTCGTCGCGCTTGCCCGGGCCCACGGCGATCACTTCGCCCTGATCGGGCTTCTCGCCGGCCGTGTCCGGAATGACGATGCCGAAGGCGGTCGTCGTTTCGGCTTCAAGACGCTTGATGATGACGCGGTCATGCAAAGGACGGATCTGCATTTCTGAAATCTCCAAAGATCTTCACGAGGCGGCCGCCTCAAGGCGGCCCTTCATGTAAAAGTTCGTGCGGGCGCGGCCGCTCCGATGGGGCTTCCGCTACCATTTAACCCCTATATGGGGATGGTCCTGAATTTTTCAAGCGTCCCCGTGAAAACTTTTTTGTTCGGGGGGCTCCTAGATGCATTTCGGGAAGTGCGCCGCGCGTTCGGTCATCCTCTTGGCGGCCTTTGCCGCCGCGGTTCCATCGGCATGGAGCGCGGCGTCCGATTCCTCCGTGCCCGCGGAAATCGCGCGTGCGGCCCGCCGCTGGCGCGTCGACCTGAAGGACGTCGTGATCTCGGTGGTGCCGCTCGACGGGGCCCGCTCGCCGAAGGAAGCGGCCGCGCGCAAGCCCCGATATGCGCTTCACGCCGATCGGGCGGATCGGCCCGCATCGACCGCAAAGCTCGTCACGACGCTCGTCGCGCTCGAGGAGCTCGGCGCCTCCTGGCGCTGGAAAACCACCTTCTACGCTGCGGGCCGCCCCGACGCCGAAGGACGCCTCAAGGGTCCCCTCTACCTTCGCGGGACGGGCGACCCGACGCTGGTGGTTGAGGACTATGCCCTTGAGCTGAGGCGTCTTGCCGCCATCGGCGTGAAGCACATCGAGGGCGACCTCGTCATCGACCGAAGCGCCTTCAACGTGCCGAAGTTCGACAGCGCCGCCTTCGACGGACGCGCTTCGCGGCCCTACAACCTCGGCCCCGACGCGACGCTCCTCAACTACCGAAACCTTGCGCTCGAGCTCATCCCCGACCGCGAGGCGGGCGTTGCCCGCATCTCCGCCCTTCCGCCTCTCTCGGGGGTTCGGATCCCGAAAGAGGTGAAGCTGACGAAGGGCGCCTGCGGAGACTGGAAGACGAAGCTCGGCTACCGGATCGACGCGCTCGAGTCGGGCGAGAAGCGCGTGCGCTTCACGGGAGGTCTGCCCGCGGCCTGCGGCCCCAAGGCGTTCAACGTGATTTCCTTCGCGCCGAACGAATACGCCGAGCGCATGACGCGCGCCCTCTGGGCGCGCGACGGGCGCACCTGGACGGGGCGCGTCGTCGAAGGCCGCGTGCCGGCGGATGCGAAGCCTCTTCTCGTGCGGCAGAGCCCGTCCCTTTCCGAAGTGGCCGAACTCACGAACAAGTGGTCGAACAACATCATGGCGCGCCACATTTTCCTCTCGCTCGGCGCCAAGCGCGCGGCCGACGCGCTCGAGCGGCGCCCCGCACCCGAGAAGCCTTCGCCCTGGAAGGCGTTTCCCGAAGGCGGAACGCTTGAAGGGAGCCGGCGGATCGTCGCCGAGTGGCTCGCCGCGCGCGGCATTCCCGCCGACAAGGTCTACATCGAGAACGGCTCGGGCCTCTCGCGCGAAACCCGCGTCACGGGCCGAGTCATGACTCAGATTCTCGCCGCGGGCTGGGCCGGTCCCTTCATGCCCGAGTACCTGGCGTCGCTTCCGATCAGCGGGATGGACGGCACCATGTTCAGGCGCAGGACCGCGCGCGGAGAAGGCCGCATCAAGACGGGGTTCCTGCGCGACGTGCGCAGCGTCGGCGGGTACGTCCATGCACGCTCCGGCGAACGCTACGCGCTTTACGCAAGCGTGCGCGGCGCGAAGAACATGCCGGGCGGCATCGCCTTCCTCGACAGCGTGATCGACTGGGTCTACAAGCTTCCCGCCGCAGGGAAGGCGAAGCCTTCGTCCTGATGGAGAAAGAGCCCGAAGGCGCTTGCCCCGGGCTCTTCGGAGTGAATGCGGGCGTCGCGGCTACGGCGCGCGGACCGCTTCGAGCACGATTTCGGCCGTGAGAAGTTCGGGGAGCACGTCGATGCGCCCGTCCGGGCGGTAGATGAGGTAGAGCGGCACGCCGCTGCGGCCGAACTGCGCGAGCACTTCGGCGATTTCCGCGTTGCGGTTCGTCCAGTCGGCGACGAGCTTCACGTAGCCGCGCTCGTCCATCGCGCGCTCGACCTCGGCGCGGTGGAGCGCCGTCAGCTTGTTGGCCTGGCAGGTGACGCACCAGGCGGCCGTGAAGTCGACGAAGACGGGGCGCCCCGACGCGCGGGCCTCTTCGAGCGTCTTGGGGCTCCAGCGCTGCCAGCCGTCCGCCGCGGGAGCGGACGCCTCGGCCTGCCGCTCGAAGGCGCCGGAACCGGCTGCGGCGACGCCGAGAAGGGCGACGGCCGCCATGACGGCCATGAGCGCGCGGCTCGCCGAGCGCCCCCACTGCCGGCGCCCCATCTGCCAGAGGAGAACGCCGAGGGCGGAGACCGCGCACACGACGGCGACGAGTCCGAGAAGCTCCACCTGCTTCGAGAGCACCCAGCCGAGCCAGAGGACGGCCGCGGCCATCGGAACGGCCATGACGCGGCGGAAGACCTCCATCCACGGACCGGGCTTCGGGAGCTTCTTCGCCCAGAAGGGGACGATCGTGAGCAGGAGCCACGGGAAGGCCATGCCGAAGCCGAGCGCGGCGAAGACGAGGAGCGCCTCGGCCGCCGGCTGCGTGAGCGCGTAGCCGAGCGCCGCTCCCATGAAGGGCGCCGTGCAGGGGCTCGCGACGACGACGGCGAGAATGCCGGTCGCGAAGGATCCGCCCACGCCCGTCGTTGGCGCGCGGCGCGCCAGACGGCTGTCGGCGGCCGTCGCGCCCCAGGTGAATTCGAAGAGTCCGAGAAGATTGAAGACGATCGCGGCAAAGAGAAGCATGAGGAGCGCGACCACGGCGGGCGACTGAAGCTGGAATCCCCAGCCGACGGCGCCTCCGGCGCTTCGCAGCGCAAGAAGCGTTCCCGAGAGCGCCAGCATCGTGACGAGGACCCCGGCCGTGAAGGCGATGCCGTGCGTCCAGAGCCGTCCGCCCTTCTGCGCGCCTTCGACGAGCTGCAGGAGCTTGAGCGACAGCACCGGGAAAACGCAGGGCATAAGGTTCAGAATGAGGCCGCCGAGGAAGGCGAAGAGAGCCGAGGCGGGGATGGAGGCGCCTTGGGGGGCGGCTGCGGGGGCGGCGCTCGTCGGCAGGGGCTCGGGCGCTCCGGGGGCCGCCTTGACGGCGCCCTTTCCGAGCGGCACCTCGGTTTCGATCGCCCAGCCGCCCTTCTCGGGTCCGCCCTCGGCGACGAGGACGCCGCGGATCGATTCGGCGGGCTTTTGGGCGAAGAGGGCGTCGGCCGTGAGGTAGATGGAGGCGCCTGCGGGCAAGCCCCCTTCGGGCGCGCGGCGGAACTCAGCGCGCGGCGCATGCGCGAGCGAGAGGACGTCCGGCTGCGTCGGGTAGAAGTCGAGCGCGCGCGGCGCAAATGCCTCCGCGGCAAGGTCGATTCGGATGCGGTCCTCCTCCATGACGGCGGTGAGCCGGGCCCGATCGGCGGGCACCCTTTCGGGCACGAGCGAAAGCGCGGCGCGGACCGCCTCGGCGTCGTCCGAATCCTTGCCGTTCACGGCGATCGGCAGCCGAATCGAGGCAACGGCCGTTTCGGGCACGCACATGTCGCGGCAGGCCAGATACTCCACGCGGACCTTCACTTCGGCGCGCTGGACGCCGGGAAAGCGGGGCACGTCGACCGTGAAGGGAAAGAGCGTCACGCCGTCGTAGACGAAGCTCTCGATGCCGGCGGCGCGGCTTCGGTGCGGGAGCGGAAAGGCGGGCTCCGAAGCCTTGAGATCCTTGGGAAGCGTGAAGCTGAAGCGCGGCGGCAGTCCCGCATCGCCCGGCATTTTCCAGTAGGTGTGCCAGCCGTCATCGTGCGTGAAGCGCACGGCCAGACGGTTGACGCCCTGAGGCGTGAGCGTGGTTTTCTCCGCGACGAGCTCGACCTTCACGTGCGGCGCGGGCTTCTCGGCGCGCTTTGCGGCGTCCGCGGCGTCGAGCCAGCCCGTGTCGGACGTGGCGGCCGAGGCGGAATGGGTGAGGAAGAGGGCGAAGAGGAGCGCGGCGCGGCCGAGATGTCGAAAGAGGTTCATGGTTCAAAAAGGGGAGGCGCCGATCGTGCGGAGCGCCTCCCTCTGCTTGGCGTGAAGGAACCGGCGGGGTCCTTCGCGGTCGGACCGGAGCCGGCTGCGTCGGGCGAGCCTCAGCCGGCGATTTCGGCGAAGGTCTCGCGGGCGGCGGCGATCGTGGCGTCAATGACGGCGTCGTCGTGCGCGATCGAGACGAAGCCCGCCTCGAAGGTCGACGGCGCGAAGTAGACGCCGCGCTTGAGCATGCCGTGGAAGAAGCGGTTGAAAAGGGGCTGGTTCGCCTTCATCACGTCGCTGAATCCGCGGGGCGCCTGCGGCAGGAAGTAGATGCCGAACATGCCGCCCACGCTGTCGGCGCTGAATTCGACGCCGGCTTCGCGCGCCGCGTCGGCGAGGCCGTGAACGAGGCGCGAAGTGCGCCGCGCGAGTTCCTCGTGGAAGCCCGGGCGCTGAATCTTCTTGAGCGTCGCGAGGCCGCAGGCGACCGCGACGGGGTTTCCGGAGAGGGTGCCCGCCTGGTAGACCGGGCCGCACGGGGCGATCTGCTGCATCACGTCGCGGCGTCCGCCGAAGGCCGCCACGGGCATGCCGCCGCCGATCACCTTGCCGAGCATCGTGAGGTCGGGCGTGACGCCGAAGAGCGACTGCGCGCCGCCGAGGGCGACGCGGAAGCCCGTCATGACCTCGTCGACGATGAGGAGCGCGCCGTGCTTCGTGCAGAGGCGGCGCATCGTGTCGATGAATTCCTGCGTGCCGCGCACGAGGTTCATGTTGCCCGCAAACGCCTCGACGATGACGCAGGCGATGTCGTCACCCCACTTGGCGAAGGCGTCTTCGAGCTGCTGCGGATTGTTGTATTCAAGAACGAGCGTGTGCTCGGTGATCGATGCGGGAACGCCAGCGGAGGACGGATTCCCGAAGGTGAGAAGGCCCGAGCCCGCCTTGACGAGAAGCGAGTCGGAGTGGCCGTGGTAGCAGCCTTCGAACTTGATCACCTTGCTGCGGCCCGTGAAGCCCCGGGCGAGACGGATGGCGGACATGCCCGCCTCGGTGCCCGAGCTGACGAGGCGAACCTGCTCGATCGAGGGAACGATCTTCGTGATTTCCTCGGCGATCTCAATTTCGGCTTCGGTCGCGGCGCCGAAGGAGAGCCCGCGTTCGACGGCCGCTTCGACGGCGGCGACGACTTCATCGTCGTTGTGCCCGAGGATCATCGGACCCCACGAGCAGACGTAGTCGATGAAGCGCTTCCCCTCGGCGTCCCAGAGATACGGTCCCTTGGCGCGGTTGATGAAGCGGGGCGCGCCGCCCACAGAGCGGAAGGCGCGCACGGGAGAGTTCACGCCGCCGGGAATGGTCTTCTGGGCGCGGTCGAAGAGCGCTTGGTTGATGTCCATCTCAAAACTCCGAGAAAAGCGCGGCCCGAGGGCCGCGCCGAAACTGTGCCGCCGCCATTCTAGGCGAGGCGCTTGAATTCAAAATTAAAAGGCGAAGCCGAGCGCGAGCTCGAAGTCGGTCGGCATCGGCCGCAGGCCGTAGGAGTCGCCCCGGCCGTCGACGACGCCCTTGAAGCGCATGATCGACGTGTCCATTCCGCCCGTGAGCCAGAGATGGTCGGTCATCGCCCAGGTGAAGCCGAGCGTCATCACGGGGTGCACCGAGTGGTCCGATCCGCTCGAGGACTTCGCGCGTGCGAAGCCCGCGCCCGCGCCCGCGAAAAGCCGGAAGTCGCGCGTCACGTCCATGTTGTAGGCGATCGTGAGCGAGTAGGAGTCGATGTCGATCGACTGCGTGCCGGCGTGATGACGCACCTTGATGTCGTGCGAGGAGCGCTTGAACTTGAAGTCCGTCTGCCAGCTGCGGCCCGAATAGTGGCGCAGACCCACGAACCGCACGTCGTCGTTCTTCATGAAGTTCGACGTGTCCTCTTCGCCGTTGTCGACGTACCGCCATCCCCAGCCGCCGTAGAGAAGGTTCGGATTCTTCACGAAGCGGTTCTCGGGCGAGAGCGGCATCTTGTGGGAGGCCGCATCGTCGACCGTGATCGACGTGTAGAAGAAAAGAACGTCCGTGAAGGGAATGTAGGTGCCGTAGAAGGAGACGCGGTCCGTGCCGATCTTCGCGACGGGGAGGGGCAGCGGACAGGGCAGCCAGTGGTAGTCGCCCCGCATCGTGATGCCGGCGAGGTAGCCCGCGCCCCAGTGCAGGCCGCTCGAGCCGATCGGCCAGCGCGCCACCCAGGAGTAGCCGACCATCGGCTCGACCCGGTAGTTGCTGTCGACGAAGCTCGTGATGAAGAAGAGCCGCTCGTTGCCGCGCTCGTCGATCACCTGACGCGCGAGTCCCATGCCGAAGGGGTAGGCGTTCTGCTCGTCGCGGTTGTCCCAGGCCCACCTCGGGTGGTTCGTGTAGGTGGGAATGACGAGAAGGTTGCGGCCTTCTTCGAAGATGCGCTTCGAACCTTCGAGCGTATCTTCCCAGAAAGGCTGCCATTCGCCCGGGCGTTCCGCAGCCGGGCGCGCGTAGCCTGCCGGCGTCGTGTCGATGAAGGCGTTCCAGGCGTCGGCGGCAAAGCCCGCATGGGCCGCGCTCGAGAGGGCGGCGAAGGCGAAGCCCGCCAGGGCGAGCTTGCGGATGACTTCGGTCATAAGGATTTTCGCTTCGGATGAAGGGGGCGCCGAACGCGCCGCCCGCGGAACCCCGAGCGGCGGTCGTCCGTTCGGGGCCCGTCAATGGAAAAGACGTACGTTGCGGCATTTTAAGCGAATTCGGCATGCCGCCCCGTGCTTCGGGTTGCGCGCGGGGGCGCTCTGCGCGCACAATAACGCCCCTGACGCAGCGGGAGTTCTCCGGACGGCCGCCGGCGCGCCTTCGGCGCGCGGGAGGAAAGTCCGGACTCCGCAGGGTGCCGTAGCAGGTAACGCCTGCCCGCCGCGAGGCGCGGATTAGAGCAACAGAGACGAGTCGGCCTTCGGGCCGGGTGAAACGGGCAATCTCTACGGGGAGCAACATCAAATAGGCAGCCGCATGGACTGACCCGGTTCGGGCTGCGGGTAGATGGCTTGAGGCGGCGCGCGAGCGTCGTCCTAGACGAATGGCCGTCATTCGCCCGTCCGAGGACGGGCGGAAACATAATCCGGCTTACAGGGGAGGTCCCGCTGCGTCCTTCCCTTTTTTCGTGCAAAGGGGCGTCCTCGAACGGGGCGCCTTTTTTTTGCTTCGACCGCCTCCGTGCGCTCGGTTTCGCGTTCGCCGTCCGCTTATTTGTGGGAAAATGTGGTGATTTGTGGGAGAAGCGCTCCGAAGGGCTCGGCGCGCACGGACGGCGGACATGTTTCAGGGAACGCATTTTGCTTCGCTCGACGCGAAGGGGCGAATCGCCCTTCCGTCGCGGCTTCGCGCGGCTTTGACCGAGGCGGGCGCGGCTTCGCTCGTCGCGGCGCGTCACCCCGACGGCTGCCTGGTGCTCTACGCGCCGTCGATCTGGGCCGAGCGCCGCGCGGCGCTTTCGCGCCTCGGATACGCTTCGCGCGCCTTCGTGCGCCTCGTGCTCGGCAGCGCCGTGGAGCTTCCGCTGGATGCGGCCGGCCGCATCCGCATTCCGCCCGAGCTGCGCCTTCCCGCCGGGCTCGAGCACGATGCGGCCTTCGTGGGGCTCGGCGAGCATCTTGAACTTTGGGACCGCGCGGCCTTCGCCGCCGCGGAGACCGCCGCGCTCGAGGCCGGACTCGATGCGGGCGAATTCGTTTTTTGAGGGGCTAGGGCGGCCATGACGGCGTTTCAGCATCTTCCCGTATTGGCCCGCGAGGCTCCCGAGGCGCTGGTGTCGAACCCCGACGGCGTCTTCGTCGACGGCACTTTCGGCCGGGGCGGGCACAGCCGGCTTATTCTCGAGCGGCTTTCGCCGCGGGGACGCCTCATCGCGTTCGACCGCGATCCCGAAGCGGTCGCGGCGGCGGGCGCGATCCGGGATCCGCGCTTTCAAATCGTGCATGCGGCGTTCTCGACGATGAAGGAGACGCTTGCCGAGCTCGGCGTCTTCGCCGTCGACGGCATTTTCCTCGACATCGGCGTTTCGTCGCCGCAGATCGACGACGCGGCGCGCGGCTTTTCCTTCCGCTTCGACGGACCGCTCGACATGCGCATGGACACGACGCGCGGCGAAACCGCGGCCGAATGGCTCGCGCGCGCAGAGGAGCGCGAGATCCGCCGTGTTCTTTCGGAGTACGGCGAGGAGCGCATGGCCGGCGCGATCGCCCGCGCCGTCGCGGCCGAGCGCCGCGAGCGGCCGATCGACACGACGCAGGCGCTCGCGCGCCTCGTCGAGCGGGTGGTGCCGCGCAACCGGCGCGATCGGGACCAGCATCCCGCGACGCGCACCTTTCAGGCCATCCGCATCGAAGTGAACCACGAGCTCGACGAGCTGCGCGCGTCGCTCGCCGCCGCAGGGGCGCTTCTTCGGCCCGAGGGACGGCTCGCCGTCATTTCCTTCCATTCGCTCGAGGACCGCATCGTGAAGCGCTTTCTCGACGCGGGCGCTCATCCCGAGCGCGCGCTCGACCCGAGGCTGCCGATTCCGGCCGACCGCCTCCCGAAGCCCTTTTTCCGCGACGTGCGCCGCACGCTTCCCTCCCGCGAGGAGCGCGAGGCCAATCCGCGGGCCCGATCGGCCGTGCTGCGCTCGGCCGAACGGACGTCGCGGCCCTGGGAGGACTGAGCGATGCGGCCGGCCACCCGCGGCGAACTCTTCGCCGTTCTCGTTCTCGGCGTGCTCCTCTGTGCAAGCGCGGTTGCGCTCGTGGAGGTGCAGTACCGCACGCGGCTCCTCTTCGTCGAGCATGAGCACGAAGTGGACGTCACGCGCCGCCTGATGGACGACGAAGCCGAGCTCCTGATGCAGGTGCGCCGCGCGTCGCTGCCCGGATCCATTTCCGCGCAGGCCGAAGCGCTCGGCATGCGCGGGGCGACGGGCGACGACACGATCACGCTCGTCGAGCGGGGCGCGGGCCGGATCGAGTATTCGAGCGACACGCAGCGCCGGATGGCCGCGGCCGAAGCCGAGGAGGCTCAAAGGGCGCAGAAGGAGAAGGCTCGTCCCGAGCGGGGAGGCCGCCGATGACCGCGCGCGCGTTTTGGCGGCGAGTTTCCGGGAAGGCCATCGACCTTCTGAAGCGCGACCGCGCGGCCCGCAAGGCGCAGCCCGCCGACAGCGCGAGCCCCCTCATCGTCATTCCGATCCCGAAGTGGCGCACGTACGCCGCCTTCCTCGGGATTGTCCTTCTCTTCCTTCTTTTGGTCGCCCGCGCCTTCTGGCTGCAGGTCATCACGAGCGACTTTCTGCAGGGGCAGGGCGAAGCGCGCTTTGCGCGCACGCTCCCGATTGCGGGCGTGCGGGGGGAGATTCTCGACCGCAACGGGGTCGTTCTCGCCTCCTCGCAGCCGGTGAGAAGCATTTGGGCCGACCCTGAATTCACCAAAAAGGCGACGAAGGCCGAGCTCGCCGAACTTGCGGACGTGCTCGGCATGAAGCTTTCCGAGCTGTCGGAGCGCCTGCGCAAGAGCGCTTCGAAGAACTTCGTCTACCTCGCCCGCGGCGCGAGCGTCGCGACGGGCGAGGCCGTGCGCGCGCTCGGTCTTCCGGGCGTCGGCATCACGCCCGAAGTGCACCGCGAGTATCCGGACGGTCCCGTCATGGCGCACATCGTCGGCTTCACGGGACGCGACGGGCGCGGCCAGGAAGGGATGGAGCTCGCCCGCAACGAGGTGCTCTCGGGCATTCAGGGCGCGCGGCGCGTCATCCGCGACCGCATGGGGCGCATCGTCGACGACGTCTGGGCGAAGGAGGCCGTGCCGGGGCGCGACATCGAGCTTTCGATCGACTCGAGGGTGCAGTTCATCGCCTACGACGCCCTGAACCGTCAGATCGAAAAGAGCGAGGCGGCGGCAGGCGCCGTCGTCGTCGCCGACGTGCGCACGGGCGAAATCCTCGCCCTCGTCAACTTTCCCACGTACGATCCGAACGACCGCTCGAGCATGCGCTTCGAGCGCATGAGGAACCGCGTCCTCACCGACCAGTTCGAGCCGGGTTCGACCATGAAGCCCTTCGCCATCGCGAAGGCGCTCGACCTCGGCATCGTGACGCCCTTCACCACGATTCAAACGGCGCCGGGCAAGCTCACGATCGGCGACCGCACGATCGGCGACACGCACGACTACGGGCTGCTTACGGTTGCCGAAATCGTTGCGAAGTCCTCCAACATCGGCACCGTGAAGATCGCGCTCGAGATGCCTCCGGAGACGCTCTGGGATCTCTACACCCAGCTCGGCTTCGGGCGCGCGCCGCAGATCGGCTTCCCGGGCGCAACCGCCGGCCGCCTGCGGCCCGCGCGCACGTGGCGCCCGATCGAGTAGGCGACGATTTCCTACGGACACGGCGTCTCGGTGAGCCTCATGCAGCTCGTGCGCGCCTATACGGCGCTCGCGCGCGACGGCGACGTGATCGACCTGACGCTCTTCAAGCGCGCTCCGGGCGAGCTCCCGAAGGGCGAGCCCGTCTTCAAGCCCGAGACTGCGCGGAGCATGCGCGCCATGATGATGAGCACGCTCGAGCGCGGCGGCACCGCCGCCCGCGTGCGCGTTGCGGGCTACACGGCCGCCGGCAAGACCGGCACGGCGAACAAGGTGAAGAACGGCCGCTACACGCGCGACACCGTGGCGAGCTTCGTCGGCATCGTTCCGGCGACGGCGCCGCGGTTCATCGTGGCGGTGATGGTCGATGAGCCGAAGAAGGGCAGCCGCTTCGGCAGCATGGTGGCCGCTCCCGTCTTCGCCGAAGTGTCGTCCGGTCTCCTGCGCACGCTCATGGTGACGCCCGACGAAGCGAACGCCTCGAAGTCGGCCCGTTCGGTGCTCGCGGAGGCGCGCCGTCGGTCGAAGAGCTGAGCGTCCGCGTCCTGAGGAGCGGCGCCGTCCGAAACCCTGAACAAGAGGAATTCCATCATGCAAGAGAACGCACCCATCCTCGCGTGGCTTCGCGGGATCGCGCACGAGGGCGCGCATCTGCGCCTTGACAGCCGCGACGTGAAGCCGGGCGACATCTTCGTCGCCGTGCCGGGCGAGAGGACCGACGGCCGCGCCTTCATTCGGGTGGCCGCGGCGCGCGGCGCCGCAGGCGTGCTTCTGGAAAAGCGCGACGGGGAGGGCGGGCACTATCCGGTGGCGGCGCTCGCCGTCGAAGGGCTCAAGGAGCGGCTCGGCGAGATTGCGGCCGAGTACTACGGCAACCCTTCGGAGCGGATGACGGGCGTCGCCGTGACCGGCACGAACGGGAAGACGACGACGGCCTTCTGGACGGCCGAGCTCTTCACGCGCCTCGGGGTCGATGCGGGCACGATCGGCACGGTCGGGGCCTTCTTCAAGGGAAGACGCCTCCCCGGACCTCACCTCACGACGCCCGACGCGCTTTCGCTCGAGCACCTCTACGCGGAGCTTCTCCGCGCGGGCGCCCGGGCCTTCAGCGTCGAAGCGAGCTCGGCCGGGCTCGACCAGGGGCGTCTCAACGGATCGCGCTTCAAGGTGGGAATCTTCACGAATCTCACGCGCGATCATCTCGACTATCACCGAACGATGGAGGCCTACCGCGACGCGAAGGCGAAGCTCTTCTCATGGCCGGGCCTTGAAGCGGCGGTGCTCAACGCCGATGATCCCGCCTCGCTCGAATTCGCGCGCCGCGCCCGCGAAGCGGGCGTGCCCGTTTGGGCGACGGGCGCAAAGGAGACGGCCGATGCCTTTGCGCAACGCGAGGGCGCCGCGCACGTCGTCGCGGCGAGCGGCGTCGAGCCGTCTTCGGAAGGGACGGCCTTCACGATCCATTTCGATCAATGCGCCGCCCGCGTCGAGCTTCCCATCATCGGAGGCTTCAACGTGACGAACATGCTGGGCGTCGTCGCCGCGGCGCTCGCCTGCGGCTTCGGCTTCGACGACGTGCTCCCGCATCTGCCCCACCTCGCGCCGCCCCCGGGACGCATGGAGCGCATTCCGAGCGGCGGCGCCGCGCCGCTCGTTCTGGTCGACTACGGCCATACGCCCGACGCGCTGGAGAAGGCGCTCAGAAGCCTCCGCCCCACGGCCGAGGCGCGCGGCGGCAGGCTCTGGGCGATCTTCGGATGCGGGGGCGACCGCGACCGCGGCAAGCGCCCCATGATGGGCTCGGCCGCATCGCGCTTCGCCGACCGCGTCGTCGTGACGAGCGACAACCCGCGCTCGGAGGATCCCGAGACGATCATCCGCGAGATTCTCGCGGGCTGCGACGGTCCGGCCGAAGTGAGCTCGTGCGTCGATCGGCGCGAGGCCGTCGTTGAGGCGGTGGCCTCGGCCGCGCCCGAGGACGTCGTTCTCGTGGCCGGGAAGGGACACGAAAGCGAACAGATTTTGAAGGACGGTCCGCACCCCTATCGGGACGACGAGGCCGTTCGCGAAGGATTCAACGAACGCCGCGTGCGCGGCTGATGGAGAAGCGACATGCAGTCGATGGAAACGCTCGCGACGCTTGCGGGCATGCTGGAGGGCGAACTCAAGGGCATCACGCCCGGGGCGGACCTCTTTCAAAACTGGCGCCGCATCGAGACGGACACGCGGCGGCTTGCCGAGGGCGACGTCTTCGCCGCCATTCGGGGCGAGCGATTCGACGGGCACGACTTTGCGGGCGAGGCCGAGCGCCGCGGCGCCGCGGCGCTGATCGTCGACCATCCGGTCGCAAGCGCGCTGGCGCAGTTCGTCGTGCGCGACGTGCGCGAAGCCTACGGGCTTGCGGCCAAGCGCTGGAGAAGCCGATTTGCGGTCGATCTCACGGCCGTGGTGGGCAGCAACGGGAAAACCACCACCACGCAGATGCTTGCCGCGATCCTGCGCGAGCGTTGGGGCGAAGACCGCATGCTCGCGACCGAAGGGAACTTCAACAACGAGATCGGCGTGCCGCACATGCTCTTCAAGCTCCGCTTCGAGCACCGCGCGGCGGTGATTGAGGCGGGCATGAACCATCCGGGAGAAATGGCCCGCCTGGCCGACTGGATTCGCCCGACCACGGTCCTCATGACGAACGCGCAGCGCGAGCATCAGGAATTTCTGAGGTCGGTGGAGGCCGCCGCTCATGAAAACGGCCTCATGTTCGCGGCGCTCCCCGAAACGGGACGCGCGGTGTTCCCGTCGGACGACCCCTCGGCTTCAATCTGGGCTTCGCTTGCCCGGGCCCGCGGGGTGAGCGCCGTCACCTTCGCGCTCGGTCGGGAAGCCGACGTTTGGGGCGAACTCCTTCGGGACGGAACGCTGAGAATCCACGCGGACGAAGGGCGCGTCTTCGACGTGAAGCTGGCCATTTCGGGGGTGCACAATGCGCGCAACGCCGTGGGTGCGGCGGCTGCGGCGCTCGTGCAGGGCGTCGACGTCGACTCGATCCGCCGCGGGCTCGAAGGGTTTCGGGCGCTTCCCGGCCGCGGCGCCCGCTCGGTCGTCGCGCATGGGCGCCTCACGCTCATCGACGACTCGTACAATGCGAACCCCGACAGTCTTGCCGCGTCGCTCAAGATGCTCGCCGAGGAGCCCGGCCCGCGGATGCTCGTCATGGGCGACATGGGCGAAATCGGGGAGGCCGCCGCTGCGCGGCACCGCGAAGCGGGTCAGCTCGCCCGAGATCTCGGCATCGAGCGCCTTTGGGCAACGGGCGAACTTTCGCGTGAGGCGGCCGCCGCTTTCGGCGAGGGCGGGCGCTGGTTCCGGACCCGCGACGAACTGGCCGCCGCGCTTCTCGAAAGTCCCCTTGAAGGCACGATGGTCGTGAAGGCGAGCCACTCCATGGGATTCTCGAAGATCGTCGAGGCATTGAAGAAGATTTAAGGGGCACACATGCTTCAGCAGTTATTCGGCGGGATGGCGGATCCCGCGTCCTCCATCGGGCTGCGCGCGCTGGCGGCCTTTCTCACGTCGCTTGCCATCGGGCTGGCCCTCGGGCCCCGCTTCATCGCGAGACTCAAGGCGATGCACTTCGGACAGGCGGTCCGCACGGACGGTCCGCAGACGCACCTGAAGAAGGACGGCACGCCCACGATGGGCGGAGCCTTGATTCTGGGCGCGCTCACGGCGTCGCTTGCGCTCTGGGGCGACTGGTCGAACCGCTTCCTTTGGGTGATTCTCTTCGTGACGCTCGGCTACGGCGCGATCGGCTGGCAGGACGACTACCGCAAAGTCGTGCACCATGATCCGCACGGCATGAGCGCGCGGGAGAAGTTCTCCTGGCAGTCCGTCATCGGACTGGCCGCGGGGTTCTACCTCGCCGTGGCGCTCTCGGCCGGGCCGGGCGAAGGGTTTCTCGACGCGGCGGCGCATTGGTACGAAGCGGGCTTCCCGCTCGACATTTCACGCAGCATCGACCTCGTGTTCCCGGCGATCGGAAAGATGGCCTTCCCCTTCGGGATTCTCGGCTTCATCGTTTTCGTCTACGTCGTGATCGTGGGCTCGAGCAACGCCGTCAATCTGACGGACGGCCTCGACGGTCTCGCCACGCTTCCCGTCGTTCTCGTGGGTTCGGCTCTGGGGCTCTTCGCCTACGTGGCCGGGACGAGCGCTCCGGGCGCTCACTTCGCCTCGATTCCCGGGGCTGAAGAGGCGGCCGTCGTCATGGCGGCCGTGGCCGGGGCGGGACTCGCCTTCCTTTGGTTCAACGCGCATCCGGCCCAGGTCTTCATGGGCGACGTCGGTGCGCTTGCCCTGGGCGGGTGCCTCGGGACGACCGCCGTCGTTGCGCGCGCCGAGCTCGTGCTTGCGGTGATGGGCGGCGTTTTCGTGATGGAAACGCTTTCGGTCATGATTCAGACGACGTACTTCCGCCTTTCGCACGGCAAGCGCGTCTTCCGCATGGCGCCCATCCATCATCACTTCGAATTGGGCGGCTGGAAGGAGACGCAGGTCGTCGTGCGTTTCTGGATCATCACCGTCGTTCTGGTCGCGGTCGGTTTGGGCGCGCTCGCAGCGGGCGCGTGAGGAATGCATCATGTCGTGTGAATCGAAAACGCTGGATTGGGCGAACCCCGCAGAGGCGCTCATTCTCGGGCTCGGCGCCTCGGGGCGCGCCTCGGCCGAGCTTCTCGCCGCGCGCGGCTGGCGCGTGAAGGGCGCCGACACCCGCACGGACGCCGCGCTCGCCGAAGCGCTGCGGGAGGCGGCTCCGGGAGCGCAGGCCTCGCTCGGCGGGTTTCCGCTCGAACTCCTCGACGGCGTCTCGGGCGTCGTCCTGAGTCCCGGGCTTTCGCCTTACTTCGGTCCGGCCGCGCCCCTTGTGCGCGCCGCCGAAGCGCGGGGCCTCCCCGTCGTGGGCGAAATCGAGCTTTTTGCGCTTGAACTGAAGCGCCTTGAGGCGTGCACGGGCTACCGCCCGAAGGTGATCGGCGTCACGGGCACGAACGGCAAGACGACGACGACGGCGCTGGCGGCAAAAATGGCGGCTGCGTCGGGCGCAAGCGCCGCGGCGGCCGGGAACATCGGCCCGAACGCTTCGCTTGAGCTCCTGAAGGCCGAGCGCGGCGGAACGCTTCCCGACGTGTGGGTGCTTGAGCTGTCGAGCTTCCAGCTTGACCGCGCGCCGAGCCTTGAGCTCGACTCGGCGGCGCTCCTGAACGTGACCGAAGACCACATCGACTGGCACGGATCGCTCGAAGCCTACGCGGCGGCGAAGCGCCGCATCTTCAGGAAGGCGGCCGTGCGGGTTTTGAACCGCGACGACGCCTGGTCGCGCATGAACGCCGCGGGCGCGGACCGCGTCGAAACTTTCGGCGCCGAACCGCCGGCCAAGCCGGGCGAATGGGGCCTCATGCCTGCCGCGGACGGACCGACGCTTTCGCGCATGCGCGCCGACGGGTCGATCGAGCGCCTTGTCGCCGAGCGCGACCTCCTCATCCGCGGGCGTCACAATTCGATGAATGCGCTCGCCGCGCTGGCGCTCGTCGTCTCGGCGGGACTGCCGCTCGAGGCAGCGCTCGAGGCGCTCCGCGTCTACGGGGGCGAACCGCACCGCGTCGCCTGGGCGGGGTCGATCGACGGGGTCGACTTCATCGATGATTCGAAGGGCACGAACGTAGGCGCCGTCGCCGCGGCCGTGCAGGGCTTTGCTGCCGAGGGGCGCCCGCTCCTCATCATTCTCGGAGGAGACGGAAAGGGGCAGGACTTCGCGCCGCTCGCGCGCGCGCTCAAGGGCGCCGCCCGCGCTGCGGCCGTGATCGGCAAGGACGCCGAGCCGATCCGCGAGGCGCTTCGTGACTGCGGCTTCCCGATCGAAAGGTGCGCGACCCTCGAATCGGCCGTCGACTGGCTGTGGACGAAGCGCCGCAAGGGAGACGTGATGCTGCTCTCGCCCGCCTGCGCTTCGTGGGACATGTTCCGCAACTACGCCGAGCGCAGCGAGCGCTTCGTCGCCAAGGTGAGAACCTTGAAGGCCGATGCGCCGCGAGAGGGATACGAATCGTAACTTCGACGGCCGGGAGCTTTGTCTAAAATTGATCTTTCTCCGTATTTCGAGGGATGCCCGAGGCTTCCCCCATCGTCTTGAGGAGCCGGAAACGGCGTCGACCACATGATTGACCGCGGCTGGGATTCATCGTTGCGATCGGACGCGGGACCGAGCGGCCTCAATTGGGACGTCGTCGTCTGCGTGATGATGCTTCTCGCGATCGGCACGGTGATGGTCTTTTCGGCAACGACCTCCTTCGGCGAGAGCGCGAAGTTCCATGCGACGAACCTCACCTATCTCTGGCGCCATCTCCAGAGCATGGCCGTCGCGCTCGCGGCGGGCGCGGTCGTCTACCGCATCCCCATGTCCTTCTGGTTCCGCTGGTGGTGGCTGATCGGCGGCTCCGTGATCGGGCTCCTGCTGCTCGTCTTCGTGCCGGGGCTCGGCCGAACGGTGAACGGCGCGACGCGCTGGGTGAGCCTCGGGGGCCTGAACCTGCAGGTGTCCGAAATGGTGAAGGTCGCCGCCCTCATCTACACGGCGGCTTTCGTCGTGCGGCGGCAGGACTTCATGCATTCCTTCACGAAGGGATTTCTGCCGATGGCGCTCGTCATGATGCTCATCAGCTTTCTCCTCATGCGCCAGCCCGACCTCGGCGCCACGGTGGTGATTGCGGCGGAAATCATGGGCACGCTCTTCCTCGGCGGGCTCTCGATGCACATCTTCGTGTCCGTCGCGGCCGTCGTCGTCGCCTTCGTCGTCTTCATGATCATGAGCACGCCTTGGCGCGTCGGGCGCGTGCTCGCCTATCTTGATCCGTGGGCCGACGAGTACGTGCTCGGTCAGGCCTATCAGCTCTCGCATTCGCTCATCGCCTTCGGCCGCGGCGAACTCTTCGGCGTCGGGCTCGGGGGATCGGTCGAGAAGCTCAACTACCTGCCGGAGGCGCACACCGACTTCATCATGGCCGTCATCGCGGAAGAGACGGGCTTTTTCGGTGTTATCCTCGTGCTTTTCATTTTTTACTGGCTCATTCGCCGAGCCTTCGAGATCGGCCGTCAGGCGATCAAGCTCGGTCGGATCTACCAGGGCCTCATCGCCGAAGGCATCGGACTCTGGTTCGGCGTCCAGGTCTTCATCAACGTCGGCGTCGCTTCCGGGGCGCTTCCCACGAAGGGGCTGACGCTTCCCTTCGTGAGCTTCGGCGGCTCGGCGCTGCTTTCTTCGATTGTCGCCGTGGCGCTGCTCCTCAGGGTCGACAAGGAAAACAAAATTCTGATGCGCGGAGGTCAAGTGTGAGCACCGAAACCGAAATGTCCGGAGCGGGCGTCAAGCGCCTTGTCATTGCTGCGGCAGGCACCGGCGGGCACGTCATGCCGGGCCTCGCCGTCGCCGAGGTGATGCGCGGCCGCGGCGCCGAAATCGAATGGATCGGCACGACGAGCGGCATGGAGGGAGAGCTCGTGGAGCGCCGCGGCATTCCCTTTTCGGGAATCGCCTTTCGGGGCGTGCGCGGACGCGGGCTTGCGGGCGCCGTGAAGGGCGTCTTCGCGCTTCTGCGCGCATTCTTCGCCGCGCGCGCCCTGCTTCGGAGGGCGAAGCCTGATGCGGTCTTTTCCACGGGCGGCTACATCGCCGTTCCCGTGGGCTGGGCCGCGAAGACGCTCGGCATTCCGCTCGTCCTCATGAACTGCGATGCGGACCTTCTGATGTCGACGAAGCTCCTTCTGCCCGCTGCGCGTCGGCTTGCCTGCGGATTCGACGGGCCGGCCGCCTCCCATGCGGGAGCGAAGGCGGTCGTGACGGGGAACCCCGTGCGCAGCGCGATCGTGGCGATTCCCGCCCCCGACGAGCGGCTCTCGGGCCGTGCTGGACCCCTGAAGCTCTTCGTTTTCGGCGGGAGCCTGGGCGCGCAGGTGCTCAACGACGTCGTCCCCGAGGCGCTGGCGCTTCTGAGCCCCGAGGAGCGTCCCGAAGTGCTCCATCAGACGGGGCGCGGGCGCGACGAAGCGGTTCGCGCGCGCTACGCGGCGCTGGGGCTCGAGGCGCGGGTCGTCCCCTTCATCCACGACATGGCGGCCGAATATGAGGCGTGCGACCTCATCGTCTGCCGCGCGGGCGCGACGAGCATCTCGGAAATCGCCGCCGCTGGCGCCGCCGCCGTTTTGGTTCCCTTCATCGCACGCACGACGGCGCACCAGGAAGGAAACGCCCGCTTCATGGCGGGCGAAGGCGCGGCCGTCCACATGCCTCAGAAGGCCTTCACGGCCGAGGCGCTTGCGGCGGAGCTCCGCCGCCTGACGCGCGCCGACATTCTGGCGCTCGCGCGAAACGCCCGCAAGATGGCCAAGCCCGATGCGGCCTCAGCCGTGGCCCGCCTGATCGATGAGGCCGCCGGGCGTCTTGACCCGCCCCATTCTTAGAGTAGAGGAGTTCGATTCGTGAAGTTTTTGGTCAACCATCTGCATTTCGTAGGCATCGGCGGCGCCGGCATGAGCGGCATCGCCGAAGTGCTTCTCAACCTCGGCTACGTCGTGAGCGGCTCGGACCTCGTGCGCTCGGCGACGACCGACCGGCTTCAGGAGCGGGGCGCGCGCATTTCGATCGGTCACGACAAGAAGCACATCCGCGGCGCCGACGCCGTCGTGATCTCTTCGGCCGTGAAGGAGTCGAATCCGGAGGTCGTCGCCGCCCGCGAACTCGGCATTCCGGTCGTGCCGCGCGCCGTCATGCTCGCCGAATTGATGCGCCTGCGCCGCGGAATCGCCATTGCGGGCGCGCACGGAAAGACGACCACCACGTCGCTCGTCGCGTCGCTGCTCGCGGCGGGCGGACTCGACCCCACGTTCGTGATCGGAGGGAAGCTCAACAGCGCCGGGGCGAACGCCCGTCTCGGCGCAGGGGAATTTCTGGTCGCCGAAGCCGACGAATCGGACGCCTCCTTCCTCTATCTCATGCCCGTCATCGCCGCGGTGACGAACATCGACGAAGACCACATGGACACCTACGGCCACGACTTCGGCCGGCTGAAGAACGCTTTCGTCGACTTTCTCGAGCGGCTTCCCTTCTACGGCGTCGCCGTCCTCTGCATGGACGACGCGAACGTGAGGGCGATTCGTCCGCAGGTGACGCGGCCGGTCGTGGGCTACGGCCTTTCGGGCGACGCCTCCGTCCGCGCGATCGACGTCGCGCCCGACGGCACGCGCATGCGCTTCACGATCCTGCGTCCCGACCACGCGCCGCTTCCGGTCGTTCTCAATCTCCCCGGACTGCACAACGTGCGCAACGCCCTTGCCGCGGTCGCGATCGCGACGATTGCGGGCGTCTCCGACGAAGCGATCGTGCGGGGGCTTGCTGAATTCAAGGGCGTCGGCCGGCGCTTCGCGCAGTACGGCGACGTTGCGCTTCACGCAGCCGACGGCAGCGTGTGCGGCGCCTTCACGTTGATCGACGACTACGGCCACCACCCGCATGAAATGGCGGCCACGCTTGCCGCCATCCGCGGCGCGTGGCCCGAGCGCCGGGTCGTCGTCGCCTTTCAGCCGCACCGCTACACCCGCACGCGCGACTGCTTCAACGACTTCGTCGATGTTCTCAAGGACGTCGACGGACTCGTGCTCGCGAAGGTCTATCCGGCGGGCGAGGCGCCGATCGAAGGCGCCGACAGCGAGCACCTCGCGCGCGCCATCGAGAAGATTTCAGGGCGCAGCGTGCCCGTCGTGAACGTGGAGGACGTGCCTGCCGCCGTCCGCCGCGCGGCTCGGCCCGGGGACGTCGTCGTCACCATGGGCGCAGGGTCGATCGGCCGCGCCGCGCCGGCAATCGCCAAGGGCGAGTGAGTCAAATCCACAGCAAAGGAACGGAACATCATGACCGAAGCACAGAATCATCAGGATCCGAAGCGCGTCGTCCTTTTCATGGGCGGCATTTCCTCCGAACGCGAGGTCTCCCTCATGTCCGGAGCGGGCGTCAAGGCGGCGCTCGAGTCGCGCGGCGTCGAGGTGACGCCTTTCGACCCGGCGCAGGATTCGATCGAGCTGCTCGAAGCGGGAAAGTTCGATGCGGCCTTCATCGCGCTTCACGGAAAGCTCGGCGAGGACGGTTCGATTCAGGGGCTCTGCAACTGCATCGGACTGCCTTATACGGGGCCGGGCGTCGCCGCCTCGGCGATTGCGATCGACAAGGAGACGACGAAGACGCTCTGGCGCGCGGCCGGAATTCCCGTGCCTGCGGGCATCTGCGTGACGGCGGACGCGGACGACGCCGAGCTCGAATCGATCATCCGCGACTTCGGCGCTGCGGGTCTCGTCGTGAAGCCCGACGCGGACGGCTCTTCGATCGGCGTGACGAAGCTGAAGGCCGAAGAGCTCACGCGCGATTCGCTGCGCCGAGCGCTCGACGAGGCCGCGCGCTCGGGCTCGAAGCGCATCCTCGTCGAGGAATACGTGCACGGGCGCGAATTCACCGTCGCGGTGCTCGACGGCAAGGCCCTTCCCGTCATCGAAATCAAGGCGCCTGAAGGGAGCTACGACTTTCAGAACAAGTACTACACGGACGTCGTGACGTACGATTGCCCGGCCAAGCTCACCGAGGCTCAGACGGCTGAGCTTGCTCGAACCTGCGAGGCCGCCTTCGCCGCGATCGGCTGCCGCGGCTGGTCCCGGATCGATGCTCTCGAGCGCCCCGATGGAAGCTTCGTGCTGCTCGAAATCAACACCGCGCCCGGCATGACGCCGCACTCGCTCGTGCCGATGGCCGCCCGCGCGGTGGGCGTCGACTACGCCGAACTCTGCATGCGGGTGCTGCGTCTCGCCGCCCTCGACTGAGCGGGCCGTCGTGACGAACGAGTCCCGAAAGGGCGCTCGCCGCGCCCCGGCTGAAGAAGACGGGGCGGGCGTTCAGGCGCTTTATCAGATTCCGCTCGATTCGGACGCAGGCGCGGCGCGCGCGCCTGCGCCGCGCCCCTTCTGGCGCCGAGCCGGCTTCTGGGTGCGCACGTTCTGCGTCCTCGGCGCGGCGGCCGCGCTCTTTTGGGGCTGGCGCGAGCTCGAGCGGCTCGACCATTTCCGCATCACGTCGCTCGAGATGGAGGGCGACGCCACGAAGGTCCCGCTCGCGCGGCTTCGCGAAGCCGTCGAGGAGAGCGCAAGCGGCAACTGGTTCGCGGTCGATCTTGAGCGCGTCCGAGAAGCGGTGCAGACGCTCCCTTGGGTCAAGCGCGCGCGCGTGCGCCGCGAGTGGCCCGACACGCTCCGCGTGGAGGTCGAGGTCTACGACGCGCTTGCGACCTACGAGGACGGACGCCTCGTCTCGACGGACGGGACGCTCTTCTCGGCGAACCTCGAGGAAGACGCGCATGCAAGCCGGCTTCCCGCGTTTTACGGTCCGCCCGCCATGGTGCCCCTCATTGCGGCTCGGTACGCCGCATTCTCCAAAATCGCCGCATCGATTCCGGCTGAGGTGACGGACGTCTTCTGCTCGGACCGCGGCAGCTGGTCGCTCGTGATGGAGAGTTCCGACATTCCGCCGACGAAGGTGGAGCTTGGGCTGGAGAGAACGAACGCGGATCTCACGTCCAGGTTTGCGCTCGTCGCTGCGTCCTATGCCGGCGTGAAAAAGCTTTTCAATGGTCCGCCCGCTTCGATCGACGCGCGCTACAGGCGCGCCTTCGCCGCGGCGCTCCCGGATCCGAAAGCGATTCAGGAGCACCGTGAGGCTCAGGAGAAGCGCCGCTCGGCCGAACTTGACTCCGCCGAGGAAGAAAATCCGGAGGACGAGGAAATCTTCGACCCGCAGACGCCCGCCGCGGATAATATGGGCGGAGAGCGTCGGCCCGGTGGAGGCCGAGGCCGAGAGGAGCGAGGGAACTGATGGCGGCAAAGGAACGGGAGGATTCGGTGTTCGTGGGACTCGACGTGGGTTCCTCGAAGTCGATCTGCGTCGTTGCCGCGCCGGGCCGCGAGCCGGGCCGCTACCGGCTCCTCGGCTTCGGCTCCCGCCGCTCCGAAGGCGTCCGGCAGGGCGTCGTCAACGACGTGGAGGCGGCCGTCGGCACGATCCGCGACACGATCCGCGAGGCGCAGTTCACGTCCGGGATTCCCATTTCGGGCGTCTGGGCGGCGATCGGCGGCCGGGTGCTCCAGAGCCGCAACTGCGCGGGCGTCGCGGTTCTGCGCGGTCAGGAGGTGACCCGCGAGGATGTTTTTCAGGCCGAGGCGAATGCGCGCGAGCACGCGCTGCGCGAAGCCGAGGGGCGAACCCTCATCAAGCTGATCCCCCAGGGATACCGCTGCGGCGACGTGATCGCGCCGCGCAATCCCGTCGGCCTGACCGGACAGCGCCTTGAGGCGCTCGTCCACGCCATCTACGGCTCGACGACGAACGCGCAGAACATGAAGCGCTGCGTCGAGCGTGCGGGGCCGGATCTTCTCAACTACGAGCCTCACGTCTGGGCGGCGGCGCAGGCCGTTCTCACCGATGCCGAAAGGGTATGCGGCGCGTGCGTCGTCGACATCGGCGCGGAGACGACTTCGATGAGCGTCTTCGCCGAAGGCGTCATCACCTTCACCGATGTGCGGCCTTGGGGCGCGGACCTCTTCACGAGGGATCTTTCGGTCGTGCTCGGGATCGATCTCGATGCGGCCGAAGACCTGAAGACCCACCGAGGGGCCGCCGATCTGAAGGACATCTCCGCCGACGAAGTCGTGCAGATCGAGTCGCGCACGAGCGCGACGCGCTTCTGTTCGCGGGATCTGCTCGCGAAGACCCTGCAGTCGCGCGCGAAGGAACTTTTCGGAATCTGCCGCAGGGTGCTCGCCGCCGCAGGCATTCTTGAAAGCGTCAAGATCGTGGTGCTGACGGGGGGCGGCTCCCGCCTCGCGGGCATCGACCGCGTCGCGGCCGAGGTCTTCGGACGGCGCGTGCGCATCGGCCGCCCGATGCTCTTCGAGGGCGACACGCCTCTCCTCGAGAGCACGGACGCCACGGTCGCCGCAGGCCTTGTCCGATGCGCCGACGAGGACGCCCTCGCGGGAGGCGAGGCGAAGGCTGCGGCCGCTCACATGCCGGGGTTCGTGCGGCGTCTGCGCACGGTCTTTCTCGGCGACTACTGAAGCGGTTCTTTTTCCTCCCCCAAAAGCGCGCTTCCGTCGGGCACGCCGCTTCGACTTGGGCGATAATCTCGAAATTCACACCATTTTCAGAGGCGATTCATGGCTTTCGAAGTCCTTCAGGAAATTGATCCGCTCAACACCGTGATCAAAGTGATCGGCGTGGGCGGCGGCGGCGGGAATGCCGTCGAACACATGATCACCCACGGCGCCAAGGGGATCGAATTCATTGCCGCCAACACCGATCATCAGGCGCTGCAGCGGTCGAAAGCGCACGTGAACATTCAGCTCGGGAGCACCGGCCTCGGCGCGGGCGCGCGCCCGGAGATCGGCGCTGCGGCGGCCGAAGAGAAGCGCGAGCAGATCGCCGAGGCGATCCGCGGCGCGAATCTGCTCTTCATCACCGCGGGCATGGGCGGCGGCACGGGGACGGGCGCCGCGCCCGTCATCGCCGAGATCGCCAAGGAGCTCGGCATCCTCACGGTGGCCGTCGTGACGAAGCCCTTCAGCTTTGAAGGCGCGCGCCGCATGCGCACGGCCGAGCGCGGCATCGAGAACCTGAAGGACAAGGTCGACTCGATGATCGTCATTCTCAACGAGAAGCTCGAAGAGGAGTGCCCGCCGAACGCCACGATGAAGGAATGCTTCGAGACGAGCAATGAAGTCCTCTACAAGGCCTGCGTCGGCATCGCGGAAATCATCCACACGCCGGGCACGATCAACGTCGACTTCGAAGACATCAAGACCGTGATGAGCGAACGCGGAACGGCCATCATCGGACTGGCGACGGCTTCGGGCCCGGACCGCGCCCGCGTCGCCGCCGAAAAGGCGATCGCCTGCCCGCTTCTCGAGGGCGCCAACCTGCAGGGCGCCCGCGGCATGCTCGTCTACTTCACGGGCAACGAATCGCTCACGCTTGCCGAAATCAAGGAGGCGATGAACGTCCTCAACACCTTCGTGCACAAGCACGCCACGGTGATCTTCGGTTCGGCTCTCTCCGAAGAGATGGGCGACGAAGTGCGCGTGACGGTGGTCGCGACCGGGCTCGACCGTCCGTTCGAACCGGGTGAAGTGTCCGAATTCGATCTTCCGGCCGATGCGTCGAAGCGCACGGTCCCGGCGGGTCTGCCGAACGAGGAGGCCGCGCCGAGCATCGGAGGAACCGCCTACACCGTGTCGACGACGAAGGACATCGGCAAGGGCGACGAGGGCGAGGCGGCCGCGCCTTCGATCTCGGTCCCCGAATTCACCGTTCCTTCCTATCTGCGGGGCGCGGGCGAGCGCTGAACGTCCGGCCGAGCAGAGGCGGCTTCGGGAGGAGCCATGGTGCTCCTCCTCTTCCCCCGACTTGAGAAAAGAGGTAACCGCAAAGATGTTCAAGCAGCGCACGCTCGGCGAATCGGTCGCCGCCGTCGGCATCGGTCTTCACAGCGGCCGCAAGGTGCGGCTCGTTCTGCGGCCGGCCGACCCCGACACCGGCATCGTTTTCCGCCGCGTGGATCTTGAGCCGCCCGTGGACATACCGGCGCATCCGCTCAATGTGAACGACACGCGCATGGCCACGACCGTCAACGTGGGACGGGCCGCCGTCTCGACGATCGAGCACTTGATGAGCGCCTTCAGCGGACTCGGCGTCGACAACTGCATCGTCGAGGTGAATGCGCCCGAGATCCCGATCATGGACGGCTCCGGCGCGAGCTTCGTCTTTCTCATCAAGAGCGCCAAGGTGGTCGAGCAGGAGGCGCCGCGCCGTTTCGTGCGCGTGAAGCGCCCCGTCGAGGTGCGCGACGGCGACAAGCTCGCTCGGCTCGAGCCGCATGCGGGCTTCAAGCTTTCCTTCGAGATCGATTTCGGGCATCCGGCGATCGACGCCACCGCGCAAACGGCCGAAGTCGACTTCTCCCGCGAGAGCTATGAGGACGCCGTCTGCCGCGCCCGCACGTTCGGCTTCGTGCAGGATGTGGAGATGCTGCGCCGCATGGGCCTCGCCCAGGGCGGGTCGCTCCACAACGCGATCGTGATGGACGAATTCCACATCCTCAATGAAAAGGGCCTGCGTGCGGACGATGAATTCGTCAAGCACAAGATTCTCGACGCGATGGGCGATCTCTACGTGCTCGGGGCTCCGCTCCTCGCCCACTACCGCGCCGTGAAGTCCGGCCACGGGCTCAACAACCAGCTTCTTCGGGCGCTTCTCGCCGAACCCGACGCGTGGGAGCGCGTCGAATTCGAGAATGCGGAGGCCTGTCCGATCGACTTCTGGCCGAAGAGCGTGAGTCAGACGTCGGGAGACTGAACCGTGCGGGCGGCTGAGGCCGCCCGCTTCGCTTTGGCAAGAACCGCCTGCGCCGCCGCCGTTTCGATGACGCCCTCGCGCCGATACTTTTGAAGCACTGCCGCGGCGTCCCGCATCGCCTCCACGAGGAGAAGGCGGCGCCGGCGCACGTCGTCGAAGCGCGCGAGAAGCCGCAGGCGCACGTCCATCAGCCTCGGATCGGCCGATGCGGCCTCTTCGTCGGGAATGTTCCTGAGGTCGGGGCCGGCGGGCACGGCGCCTGCGCTTTCGGCGAGGATCGCCTGCGCCTCAAGCACCTTTCGAACCAGTTCGTCGTCGTGAGGATTCGTCGAGCCGTCGGAAGTCCCCGGACGGAAGGCCTCCTCGATGATGCGGAGTCCGTCGACGAGCGTCTCGATCTCTTCGTCGGTCTGGCGCACGAGCTCAAGCCGTTCAGGCAGCGCGCGGTCGATCTCGAGGAGCGTTCCCGAGGTGCGGCGTTTGTCGCGAAGCCGCTCGAGATCCGCTTCGAACGCTTCCTCCATGCGGTCGAGCGCATCAACTCGGCGATCGAGTTCCGAGGAGATTCGGCCGAGCGAGCCGTGAAGCGCCTCGAGGCGGTCGCTCTTCGGAAGCGCTTCCGGGACCTCACCCGCCGCCCGCGCGCTCTCGAGCCACGGCGGCAGCATCGGCCGCTCCTCGGTCGGGAAGGGCGCCTCGACGAGCAGGATGCGGGAAAGCGCTTCCAGAGCGCGTTCCCGCGAAGAGCGGATGCGTCTTTCCGCCGCTCGAATCGAGCGGCGGAGGTCTTCGGGCGCGAGTTCGGGGACGGCCGCTTCGGGCGGACGGGAGGGCGCGGCGGAATTCCGAGGCCGAAGGGCGCTCGGGGTCGACGCGTTCGGCGACTCGATCCAGAGGCCGTCGTCCGTTTCGAGCGATTCGTCGATTTCCAGTCCTTCGGGCAGATGGCGGGCAGGCTCGGAGCGCTCGGATCGCTCCGAAAGCGCTTCGCCCGCGCGCACGGCGTCGTCGACCGCCTCGAGAAGCGCCGCGAGATGCTTGCGCCAGTCGAGGTATTCCGCTTCGAGCGTTGGACGCGCGGGATCATCAGGGGCTTCGAGCCACGGCGCCGCCCGGGCGATGGCGTCGTCGAACTCGCCGAGAAGGTCCGCGATGGGCGTCTTCGCGCGCTCAAGTTCGGCCCCGCGCTCGAGCATCCGCGCCCGCAGTCGGGCAAGCTGCGGATCGGCCGCGGCCGCCGCTTCGCTCGGCACAAGCTTCGGGTCGGGACTCGCAGGCATGGCGTCGATCGTCTGCTGCATCCGTTCGATCGCTTCGGAGGCGCGCATCAGGTCTCGACCAAGCGCGGCGGAGAAAACCGAAGGAAATTCGGCGTCCGACGGCGTCACCCAGCGCGCGAGCTCCCGAAGTTCCCTCGCGAGATCTTCGTTTTGGGTGCGGGCCGCTTCTTCGCGAAGCGCGGCCGCCCCGGAAATCGACTTTTCGACGGGACGGGGCGCTTCGGCGGGCGTTCTTTCGCTTTCGTGCGCCTGCCGGCGGGGGCGGATGCGCACGTCCATCGCCTGAATGGGCAGTCCCGCCGTGCGGATGCGCGAAAGCATGCGGGGGATCAGATTCTCGAGGCGGCTCCGCTGCGAGGCGCTCGCCGCCAGCAGCACGTAGGTGCCCGTTTCCAGGTCCACCCGGCCGTTTGAGCCGCTTTTGAAGTCGACCGGAATGCGGAATTCGTCGGCGATCGGCTGAATGACGGCGCCGGCGCGCTGAGAAAGTTCGAGCGCCTTGAGGAGCGCGCCCGTGCCTTCGGCGCGCGAAAGCGGCTCCGAAGGCAGCTGGAAGCGCCGGCGTCGGGGCGCAAAGTCGCGGAATGGCATTTTCATGGGGAGAAGCGCTTCACGGGCGTGCGATAATCCGTTATTGTCGAAAAATTCGGGCTTTTACAGTGTAAGGTCCAGCACGGCGGCAGCCGCCGCGGCGCGCGCGGAGCGCAGCCACAGGACCTGCGTCCGCGCGCAGCTGCGCCGCCCGATTTCAATCCGGTTTATCCAGTTCACGATGTTTGACGAAATTCTTACCAAAATCTTCGGCAGCCGCAACGACCGCCTCATCAAGCAGTATCGCCGCAAGGTCGAAGCGATCAACAAGCTCGAACAGCAGATGAAGGCGCTCTCCGACGAGGAGCTTCAGGGCAAGACGGCCGAATTCCGACGCCGCATCGCCGAAGGGGCGACGACGGACGACCTTCTTCCGGAGGCTTTCGCCGTGGTGCGCGAAGCGGCCGACCGAGTGCTCGGGATGCGTCCCTACGACGTTCAGATGATCGGCGGCATGGTGCTCAACGACGGCAAGATCGCCGAAATGCGCACGGGCGAAGGCAAGACCCTGACGGCGACGCTCGCCGTCTACCTCAACGCGCTCGCCGGCAAGGGCGTGCACGTCGTGACCGTGAACGACTACCTCGCTTCGCGCGACGCGGACTGGATGGGGCGTCTCTACAACTGGCTCGGCCTCTCGGTGGGGAAGATTCTCTCGCAGCAGGACAACGAGACGAAGCGCGCGGCGTACGCCGCCGACATCACGTACGGCACGAACAACGAATTCGGCTTCGACTATCTGCGCGACAACATGGAGTACGACGCGGCGAACCGCCGTCAGCGCGGACTCTACTACGCGATCGTCGACGAAGTGGACTCGATTCTCATCGACGAAGCCCGCACGCCGCTCATCATTTCCGGTCCCTCGAACGACTCGACCGACCTCTACGTGAAGATCAACGAGATTCCGCCTCTGCTCGTGCGGCAGAAGGAGGAAAAGGGCGAAGGCGACTACTGGGTCGACGAAAAGGCGCACCAGGTCTACATTTCGGAAGCGGGCCACGAGCATCTTGAGAAGATTCTTGCCGAACGCGGCTTGGTCGGCGCGGGCGAATCGCTCTATTCGCCGAAGAACATCATCCTGATGCACCATCTGATGGCGTCCCTGAAGGCGCACAACCTCTTCAAGCGCGATCAGCAGTACGTCGTGCAGAACGGCGAGATCGTGATCGTCGACGAGTTCACCGGCCGCCTGATGCCGGGCCGCCGCTGGAGCGACGGTCTGCATCAGGCCGTGGAGGCGAAGGAGGGCGTGAAGATCCAGCAGGAAAATCAGACGCTCGCCTCGATCACCTTCCAGAACTACTTCCGCATGTACGAGAAGCTCTCGGGCATGACGGGCACGGCCGATACGGAAGCCTACGAATTTCAGGACATCTACGGGCTTGAAACGGTGGTGATTCCGACGCACCGCAAGATGATCCGCATCGACGAGTCCGACAAGGTGTTCCGCTCGGTTCAAGAAAAGTACGAAGCGATCATCGAAGACGTGAAGCAGTGCCACGAGCGCCGCCAGCCGGTGCTTCTCGGCACGACGTCGATCGAGAACTCCGAGCTGCTTTCGCGCATGCTTCAGAAGGAAGGCATTCCGCACAACGTCCTCAACGCGAAGCAGCATGAAAAGGAAGCCCAGATCGTGCTCGAAGCCGGTCGTCCCGGCATGGTGACGATCGCGACCAACATGGCCGGCCGCGGCACCGACATCGTGCTCGGCGGCGGCATCAACAAGGCGATCGACAACATCCGCGCGGACGAGACGCTCTCGGCCGAAGAGAAGGAGGCGAAGATCGCCGCCCTGCGCGAGGATTGGCAGGTGCTCCACGACGAGGTCGTGAAGGCGGGCGGGCTGCGCATCATCGGTTCCGAACGTCACGAGTCGCGCCGCATCGACAATCAGCTGCGTGGCCGTTCGGGCCGTCAGGGCGACCCGGGCAGTTCCTGCTTCTACCTCTCGATGGAGGATCAGCTTCTGCGCATCTTCGGCGGCGACCGCATGCGCGCGATCGCCGACCGCCTGAAGCTCAAGCACGGCGAGGCGATTGAGTCGAAGATGCTCTCGCGCATGATTGAATCCGCTCAGCGCAAGGTCGAGGGCCGCAACTACGACATCCGCAAGCAGCTTCTAGAGTTCGACGACGTCCAGAACGATCAGCGTCACGAAATCTACGGCCTGCGCAACGAGATCCTGGAATCGAGCGACTGCTCGGAGATGATCAAGGATCTGCGCGAGGGCTACTTCACGGATCTCTTCCGGAGCTTCGTCCCGGCCGACACGGTCGAGGAGCAGTGGGACCTTCAGGGCCTCACCGAAAAGCTGAAGACCGATCTCGGCATCGAGGTGCCGATGCAGAAGATGCTCGACGACTCGGATCAGACGACGGACGAAGACCTCTTGAACGCGCTCATCGCCAAGGTGAACGAGATCTACGCGGCGAAGGAGGAGCTCGTCGGCCACGACGCCTTTGCCGCCTTCGGCCGCTCGGTCCTTCTTCAGGTGATCGATCAGCTCTGGCGCCAGCACATCGCGGCGCTCGATGCGCTTCGGCAGGGGATCTACCTGCGCGGCTACGCCCAGAAGCAGCCGAAGCAGGAGTACAAGCGCGAAGCCTTCGGCATGTTCGAGCAGCTTCTGGATTCGATCCGCGAGACGCTCGTGTCCGTGCTGATGCGCGTTGAAATCCGCATGCCCGAAGAGGCGCAGAACGCCACGGCTGAAGCGAATGCGCGCGGCAGCAGCACGTCCGAATCGGCCCGCATCGCCGAGAGCGGCGGATCGATGGCGGCGGGCTTCGAGAGCCTTTCGCCCGAGGAGCAGGCCGAACTCTTCGCGCATGTCGGCCGCAACGATCCGTGTCCGTGCGGTTCCGGCCGCAAGTTCAAGGACTGCCACGGCCGTCTCGCCTGATCGGCGGGAAGTTCAGGTGGCGGCGCCTCATGGCGCCGCGCGAAGCGGCTCGATTCGCTCGCCTCTCCGGGGCGCGGATCGGGCCGTTCCTTTTGATGAAGAGCCCGAACGGGCGTTTGGGGTGAGGGTGCATGAGATGACGATGCGCGCCAAGGAGGGGATCGGCGCCGAGTGGTCGCTTCGCGGCATTGCGTGGCGCGCTTCGCCCGACCGGTCCGTGTGGGTGGGAGAGCTCGAAGAGGGCGCCTCGACGGTCGTCCGCGCGGCGCTTTTCGAGCCTCTCGACGGGATTCCGAAGATGCTGGCCGCCGCATGCGGACAAAGGAATGCGGGGCGGCGCTGCCGACGGATTTTGGTCGATGCGGCCGAGTCCGTCTCCGGCTTGGGGGCGATTTCGGACGCCGCGGCGCAGGCGATGCTTCAAGAAGGTTCGGCGCGTCTCGGCGTGCCGCCCGATGCGCTGCGGATTTTCTCGGCGGGTCCCCTCATGACGTTGCCGCCCGTCGGCGAACGCCTCGCCGCGCCCGACGCGGCGCTCGCCTCGCAGCCTTTGAAGGCTCCCGAGGGGTTCGCGAGCTTTCCCTTCATGATGCCCGAGGGGTGCGTCGAGATTGGATTCGGCGTCTGGGAGAGGGGCGGCTCCGGGGCGCGCACTTTCTTCGCCGGCTTGGATCTCGGCGTCGCGCCCGAGATTCTCGAGACGCTGCTCGCGCGCGTTTGGCTTGCGGGTCCGGCGGCGCTGCGGGCGGCCGAGGGCGCGATGCCGGGTGCTGCGCTTGTTTTGGTGGCGACGGGAGCGGGCGACATGCCTCCCGTGCTCGTTTCTGACGACCCCCGCATCGAATCGCTCTCGGCGGGACTTGCGCTTGCCGCGGAGGGCTGGATGCGCCGCCGCATGCGCGAAGCTTCGCCGAGCAGGCGGATCCTGCGCATTCAAGGCGCAGCGTCTTCCGAAGAGGTCGAGCGCGCCGCGGCGGAAATCATCCGTTCGCTTCGTGCGGGCGCTCCCGTCGAAAATCTTTCGGCCGCGGACCTGGCCGCCCGCGTCTGGGCGGGACTTCTCGGCGCGAGGATCGAGCAGCTCGAGCGCACGCCTCTTGGCGTGGCGCTGAGCGGGCGCGCGCTGCTCGAGAAAGGCGCGCTTCGGGCGGATGCAGGCCCGGGTGCGTGGAAGGACTCGGAGGCGCCGCTCGTCGTCCGGCTCGGACGGGGCGCGGCGGACGGGCTTTTTTGGCTTTGAGTTAAGATAAAAAACTGCGGCCCGCGGATGGACGTGCGGCTGCGGAATTACTTTTTGGGATGCTCCGAACCATCATGTCGCAGAAAATCGTTGAAGTTGTCGTCGGCGTTCTTATCCGTGAAGACGGAAAGATGCTCTTGTCCTCCCGTCCCGAAGGGAAGCCCTACGCGGGATACTGGGAATTTCCGGGCGGGAAGATCGAGGCCGCAGAGACGGCCGAAGCGGCGCTCGCGCGCGAATTGGAGGAGGAGCTCGGCGTCCTTGTGAAGCGCTCGACGCCTTGGTTTGTGATGGAGCACCGCTACGAACACGCGCATGTGCGCCTCCACTTCCGCCGCTCGCACGACTTTACGGGAGAGCCTACGCCGAAGGAAGGTCAGCAGTACGGGTTCTTCAGCGCCGCGGAACGCACGCCCGGACTTCTTCTGCCGGTCGACCTCGCCGTCGTCAATCGCGTCGAGCTGCCGGAAGTCTTTGAAGAGTCCGTGAATCAGCGGACGCTTTCACGGCTCGCGCTGCAGGCCGCGGTCGTGCGCGACCGGCGCGTCCGTTGGGTCGGCGCCCGCGTCGAAACGCTCGACGACGTCCTGAAGGCGAAGGCCATGGACTTCGACTACGTCGTGACGAAGCCCGAGTGCTTCGATGCGCTTCTCGATCAGGGGGAACCGCGCCTGCCCACCTATGTGGAAGGCGCTCCCGCCAAGGACCTCGCGCTTTGGCAGGCGCGGGGCGCGCACGGCGTGAAGCCCTACATCTGATCCGCGCTCAGCGCCTGCGCTTTTTCGACTTCGCGCCGAGCTTTTCGGCGCGAAGCGCCACCGCTTCAGCCGCGGCCGTAAGATCCTCGGGCGAGAGGTTCATGGCCGAGCCCGGCTCCCCTTCGATGAGATATTCGTCGTTCGCCCAGGCGCCGAGATCAATGAGGCGGCACTGTTCGGAACAAAACGGACGGTAGGGATTGTCGGTCGAGTATTCGATTTCTCGACCGCATGTCGGACATTTGACTTTCATGACGGTAGACGTGCGGATCACCCGCAGATGCCGAGCTTGAAGAGGACGCGCTCGCGCGCGATGTGGAGCTTGCGCTTCTCGTCGGGACGGGAGAAGCGCATCCAGAGCATGTACTTGTTGACGCTCACTTCCGGAATCAGCGCTTCGCCCTTCGGCAGCCAAATCTGGAGGAGGAGGCACTTGCGCCCGCCGAGCGGGAGCTGGTGCATGCCGTTTTCGGCCGTGCATTCGCATTCCGAGACGGTGCTGCGGATGTGATCCAGAACCAGTCCGACCGCCTTCTCGATGGGGCGCATCAGCCGCACCCACTCCTCGAGCTCGGCGCGGCGGACGTCGTCGGGCAGCGAAAGCCAGTAGTGGAGCATCGGCATGTCGAAGCTGCAGGTCCCGCCGGCAATCGACTGGCGCGTGCGGATGAGCTGCAGCCACTCGTTGTCGCGGATGCTTTGCCCGGAGCGCCCGACCGTGCGTCGGATTTCCTGAGAGACTCGGGCGAGCGCTTCAAGCGAGGCGTCGACGTCGGCCGGTCCGCTTGCGGCGCTTTTCGCCGTCTGAAGCGCGAGCCGCTCGCGGTCGAGCTCCTGCAGAAGCTCGTTCTTGAGGTCGGACCGCGCGGATGCGTCCGTCAGGTCGAAGATGGTCGAGAGCGCCGCATGGTGCGCAATGCTGGAATTTTGAGCGCAGAACCAGTTGAACTGACCGAAAAGATGCTCCAGGCGCAGGTACATGCGAATTTTCTCGTTGCAGGGAAATTCGTAGAGGATGAGTCCTGCAGAGTCCATAGTCTGTTCAACCTCAAGGAAAAGGAAGACCCGTTGCGGGTTCGAAGCGCCCAACCAATTAATCTTAGCAGGCGAGCGGCGCGAGGAATCTCGAGAAAATTCTGAATGCTGAAATTCAGCGCCCAGCGTTCGCGAGTCGCCGGACGATGTCCGCCACGGCCTCTCGGAGATCTTCAAGCGTGCCGCCGTTGAAGATCACCCAGTCCGAGCGCGCAATGCGTTCGGCGCGCGGGAGCTGCGCCGCGGCAATGCGGGAAACCGCTTCGGCCGTGAGCCCCGAGCGCGCCATGACCCGCGCGACCTGGAGGCTCTCGGCGACGTCGATCGAAAGGACGGCGTCCACCCGTTCGCGCAGTCCGGGCACTTCCAAAAGCAGAGGGCAGTCGTAAACGACGAGGTCGTGCTCCGCCGCGGCGCGGCGGATTTCTTCCTCAGACATTCGAGCGATCAGGGGGTGGAGGATCGCTTCGAGTCGGGCGCGGGCGTCCGGGTCCCTGAAGACCGCTTCACGCATGCGTGCACGGTCGAGCGCGCCTTCCGGCGTGATCATGGCTCGTCCGAAAACGCGGACGATCTCCGGCAGAGCGGCTCCGCCAGCCGCCGTGAGGCTTCTTGAAATGGCGTCGGCGTCGACGACGGGAACGCCGAGCGCGCGAAAAGCGTCTGCCGCCGTGGTTTTGCCGCTCCCGATGCCGCCCGTGAGACCCAAGATACAGCTCATGTCAACACCCGCAAAGAAAAAGGGGCGTCTTCCTGCGGAAGACGCCCCTTGAAGAATCCTGGTCGGGGTGAGAGGATTCGAACCTCCGACTCCTACGTCCCGAACGTAGTACTCTACCAGGCTGAGCTACACCCCGATCTTCTTGTCGACATGCTATCGATCACGTCTAACAACGAAGGATAGCAATTCTATCAGACTTTCACGGAAAATGGAAGGGGGAATCTTCAAAAGGGCCTTTCGGCCGCGTTCGAGCTCCGCTTCCGCGCGGGTTCTGCATCGATCAAGAGCGTCGGATCCTATCACAATGCGGGAAATTTTGTCAAAGTCGCCTTCCCCCGTGCGCACCGCCTCGTCGATGAGGGCGCGGTCGGCGTCCGTCGCGCAAGCCCGCGCGTAGATGAGGGGAAGGGTCATCTTGCCTTCGCGCAGATCGGCGCCGAGGTTCTTGCCGAGCGAAGCCGCGTCTCCCGCGTAGTCGAGGATGTCGTCGGCGATCTGGAAGGCGTTTCCGAGCGCGAGCGCATATTCGGCGACGGCGGCCTCTTCATCCGCTCCGGCGTCCGCGACGGCGGAGGCCATGCGTGCGGCGGCTTCGAAAAGACACGCGGTCTTGCGCTCGATCACGGCGAAGTACTGCGCTTCGGTCGCATCCGGGTTGCGCGCGTTCGACATTTGAAAGACTTCGCCCTCGGAGAGCCGATTCGCCGCGTCGGCGAGCGCCTCCATGACGCGCAGGTTGCCTGCGCGGACCATCATTTGGAAGGAGCGGGTGTAGAGGAAGTCGCCCACGAGGACGGCCGCGCCGTTTCCCCAGCGGGCGTTGGCCGTCGGCCGGCCCCGGCGCATGTCGCTCTCGTCGACGACGTCGTCGTGCATGAGGGTCGCCGTATGGAGCAGCTCAATGCAGGCGCCGAGATACTGGTGGAGCGTGCCCTCGTAGCCGAGCGCGCGGCAGATGAGCACGAGGAGCGCCGGGCGCATGCGCTTGCCGCCCGCTTCCGTGATGTAGCGGCTGATTTCCTGCATGCGGGGAACCGGACTGGAAAGTTCGCTTCGGATCACGTCGTCGACGGCCTTCATGTCGTCGGCGATCGGAGCGAGGAGCGCGCGCACGCGCGCCTTGGGGTCTTGCGCTTGGGCCATGATGAGGGAAATTGAGGAATCAATGAGAGCGCGTCAAGTATAGTCGAGCGGGTGGTGCGGACAGCCCTGAGAATTCTGCAAAAATCCCCGTTTTCCGCTTGACGGCGCATGGGCGCCGTGAAATAATTCATAGCTTTCCACGCATTGGGCGCCGTATGTGCGGCTTTCGGAGAATCCCCTCCGGGCGCAGCGGCGTCGATTACAAAAAGGTTCCGCAGAAGGCTTCGCGGCCGAAGCGGGACGGGCGAGGTTATTTATCCATGTACGCAATCATCAAGACGGGCGGCAAGCAGTACCGCGTCGCCGTCGGCGACACCGTCAAGGTTGAACTCCTTGGCGCCGAAGCCGGCTCCCAGGTTACCCTCAACGAAGTGCTCGCCATTGGCGGCGAAGACGGCCTGAAGGTCGGTCATCCGCTCGTCGAAGGCGCTTCCGTCAAGGCCACGGTCGTTTCGATCGGCCGTCACGACAAGGTTCGCATCTTCAAGTTCCGCCGCCGCAAGCACTCCATGAAGTCCGGCGGCCATCGCCAGTACTACGCTGAACTGCGCATCGACGAGATCGCGGGCTAATCGACTAACGTTTTTTTGAGAGCAATCGAAAATGGCACACAAGAAAGGCGGCGGCTCCACCCGCAACGGTCGCGACTCCCAGGCCAAGCGCCTCGGCGTCAAGGTTTTCGGCAATGCGGCGGTCAACGCCGGCGGCATCATCGTTCGTCAGCGCGGCACGAAGTTCCACGCCGGCGACAATGTCGGCATGGGCAAGGACCACACGCTCTACGCGCTTGTCGACGGCATCGTCAAGTTCGAAGTGAAGGGCGCCTTCAATCGTCACTACGTGACGGTCGAACCGGCTCAGGCCTGATTCGCTTCCGATAGAGCCTGCTGAATTTGGCGCCCGGACGATGCGTCCGGAGCGCAGGAAAGCCCAGCGCGGGACGACCGCACTGGGCTTTTTTAAAATGCTTTGAAAGCGCGAAGCCCGGCGGCTTCGATGGAGGATTTGTCATGAAATTCGTGGATGAAGCCCGAATTGAAGTCCAGGGCGGCAAGGGCGGCAACGGCGCCGCGAGCTTCCGCCGCGAGAAGTTCATTCCGAAGGGCGGGCCCGACGGCGGCGACGGCGGCCGAGGCGGCTCGGTGTATGCGGTGGCCGACCGCAACATCAACACGCTCGTCGATTATCAGTACACGCGCAAGTTTTTCGCGCCGAACGGCGAGAACGGCCGCGGAGCGGACTGCTACGGCGCGGGCGGCAAGGACATCGTGCTGCGGATGCCCGTCGGCACCGTGATCCGCGACGTCGACACGGGAGAGGTCGTGGCGGACCTGAATGCGCACGGCGCGAAGGCGCTCCTGGCCGCGGGCGGCAAGGGCGGCCTCGGGAACCTCCACTTCAAGAGTTCGGTGAACCGCGCGCCGCGTCAGTTCACGCCGGGCGAACCGGGAGAATACCGTTCGCTCGAGCTTGAGCTCAAGGTGCTTGCCGACGTCGGCCTCCTGGGACTTCCGAATGCCGGCAAGTCTTCCTTCATCACGGCCGTCTCGAACGCCCGTCCGAAGGTGGCCGACTATCCCTTCACGACGCTTCACCCGCATCTCGGCGTTGTGCGCGTCGGTCCCGAGCAGAGCTTCGTGCTCGCCGACGTGCCGGGCCTCATCGAAGGGGCGTCCGAAGGGGCGGGCCTTGGCCACCTGTTCCTGCGCCATCTCTCCCGCACGAAGGTGCTGCTGCACGTCATCGACGCGGCGCCATTGGACGACGGCACGGATCCCGTGCACAGCGCGAAGGCGCTTGCCGAAGAGCTCTTGAAGTACGATCCGGAGCTCGCCGCCAAGCCCCGCTGGATCGTCCTCAACAAGATGGATCTTGTGCCTGAAGAGGAGCGCGAGGCGCTCGTTGCGCGCTACCGCGAGGCGCTCGCCGAGGACGATGCGCCCGTCTTCGCCATCTCGGCCGCGACCCGAGAAGGGTGCGACGCGCTCGTGAAGGCGCTCGCGCAGAAGATCGACGAAGACCGCCGAGCCGAGACGGCGTTCCTGGACGACGAGCGGTTTGATCCGACGCTCGGCTGACCGATCCGAAGGCCGGAGCCTCGGGCGGCGAGAACGCAGGGGGCTTCGGCGCTAAAATTCCATCTTTCCACCGCCCTTCTCGGAGGGCGAGGCCAACATCCGTTTTCAACGATTCGAGGGCCGGCGCGCCGGCCGCACAGAAGTTTCCCATGCGAGCTCGTTCCTTTTTTATTTCCACGCTCAAAGAGGCTCCGGCCGATGCCGACGTCATCAGTCAGCAGTACATGATCCGCGCCGGCATGATCAAGAAGCTGGCCGCCGGCGTCTACACCTACATGCCGGTCGGCCTGCGCGTCATCCGCAAGATCGAAGCGATCATCCGCGAAGAAATGGTCCGCGCGGGCTCCGTGGAGCTTTTGATGCCGATCGTGCAGCCTGCTGAACTTTGGCAGGAAACGGGCCGCTGGAACAAGTACGGGCCCGAACTCCTGCGCATCAAGGACCGGCACAACCGCGACTTCATCATTCAGCCCACGTCCGAAGAGGTGGCCACCGACGTCATTCGTCAGGAAATCCGCAGCTGGCGTCAGCTTCCGCTCAACATCTTCCACATCCAGACGAAGTTCCGCGATGAACGCCGCCCCCGCTTCGGCGTGATGCGCGGGCGCGAATTCATCATGAAGGACGCGTACTCCTTCGACCGCGACGAAGCGTCGGCGGGTCTTTCCTACGAGAAGATGTACGACGCCTACTGCCGCATCTTCGATCGGCTCGGCCTCATGTACCGCGCCGTGCGCGCCGACACGGGCGCCATCGGCGGCTCGCGCTCGCACGAATTCCAGGTGATCGCCGATGCGGGCGAGGACGTGATCGCCTACTGCCCGGATTCGGACTATGCCGCAAACATCGAGCTCGCCGAAGCGCACTCCGTGCTTGACGGCCGCGCAGCTCCCGCCCAGTCGATGGAAAAGCGCGCGACGCCCGGCATGGAGAAGTGCGAAGCCGTCTGCGAATATCTCGGTCTTCCGCTCACGAAGAGCGTGAAGAGCGTCGTCCTTGCCGCCGACCGCACGAACGAGAAGGGCGAGCCGCTCGCGCCGAAGATCGTGCTTGTTCTTCTGCGCGGCGACCATGAACTGAACGAAGTGAAGGCGGGCCGCATCCCCGAGCTGAAGGAGGGCTTCCGCTTTGCGACCGACGCCGAAATCCTCGCGGCCTTCGGCTCGAAGCCGGGCTACCTCGGTCCCGTCGGCGTGAATTCAGAGATCGCCGTCTATGCCGACAAGACCGCGGCCGACATGTCCGACTTCTGCTGCGGCGCGAACGAAGAGGGCTACCACTACACGGGCGTCAACTTCGGGCGCGACCTGCCCGAACCGGCCGTCATGGATCTGCGCAACGTCGTTGAAGGCGACGACTCGCCCGACGGCAAGGGCAAGCTCCGGCTGCAGCGCGGCATTGAAGTCGGCCACGTCTTCTTCCTCGGCACGCGCTACTCCGAGCCGATGCATGCGACCTATCTGGACGAGAACGGCAAGTCTCAGCCCCTGCAGATGGGCTGCTACGGCATCGGCGTCACCCGCATTGCGGGCGCGGCGATCGAACAGCGCCACGACGAGAAGGGCATCATCTGGCCCGACGCCATCGCGCCCTTTGAAGCCGTGATCTGTCCGATGGGCTACGCGAAGAGCGAAGCCGTCCGCCAAGCGGCAGACGACCTTTACGAAGCCTTGAAGAGCCGCGGGGTCGACGTCATCCTCGACGACCGCGACATGCGTCCGGGCGTGATGTTCGCGGAGTGGGAGCTGATCGGCGTGCCGCACCGCATCGTGGTGGGCGATCGAGGCCTCAAGACGGGCGAAGTCGAATACGCGCACCGCGCAGCGATCGGCGAACGGACGATGGTGAAGCTCGAAGAGGCGGCCGACTTCGTCGCGGGCAGGATCAACCGCAGCTGATGAAGAAAAGGCTTGCGCCTCGGAGCGCGAGCCTCTCTCGACGACTTTCTTCCAGAGGGCGTCTTCCGATTTTTCGGAAGGCGCCTTCCTTTTGAGGGCCGCGTGCGGCCGCGCCGCCTCGACGCAGCTCAGTCGGGTTTGCCTGAAGCGCTCTGCGCGAAGTTGAGGTGCGCCTGCGCGAGGAAGAGCTTCAGTCGATTGGCCACGTTCGATCGGGACGTGCCCGCTTCGAAGTCGACGGCGCAAAGGTTGGCCTTCGGGTAGTCCATTCTGAGGCGGCGCATCACGCCTTTGCCCGTGATGTGGTTGGGCAGGCAGCCGAAAGGCTGCAGGCAGACGACGTTCTCCGTGCCGGTGTTGATGAAGTCGAGCATTTCGGCGGTGAGAAGCCAGCCTTCCCCCGCAGCTTGTCCCGGCGAGACGAACCCTTGGATGCTCCGCAGGCCGTCCTTGAGGGAAGCGACGCCTTCAAGGGGCGTCCCTTGAAGCGCTTCGACCATCGGACGGCGCAGCGATTCGAGGTGGCGCACGACGAGCCACGAGATGCCGGCCCGGAACTTCGAAGTCCCGAAAGCCTTCGCGCTGTAGATGTGGTCGTAGAGGCAGTAGAGGAGAAAGCTCGAAAGGTCGCCGAGGACGGGCTCGGCCCCTTCGGCGATGATCTCGTCGACGATGTTGAGATTGGCTTTCGGGTGGTACTTGAGGAGAATCTCGCCCACGATCCCGACGCGGGGCCGGCGCTTTCCGTCAAGCGGAAGCGTCAGGAAGTCGCGCACCATCTCGGGCGCGCCGCGTTCGAAGGCGCGGCCGTTCCCCTTTTGCGCCGCGGCAACGGCGCGCGCGGTCCATTTCTCCATCAGAGCTCGCCAATCCTTTTCGGCAGCGCCGTGCACGCGGACGTAGAGCGAAAGGCGCTGAAGAAGATCACCGAAGACCAACGCAACGCAAAGCCGGTGGAGCCCCCGCAAACCGATGTCGAGCTGCTCGGCGCCCCGGAGTTTTCCGGCCGCGAGCGTCACGACGGGGATCTCCCCGCAGCCGATCTCCTGCAATGCCCACCGCAGCAGGTTGGGATAGTTCGTCGCCCGGCAGGGGCCGCACGTCTGCGCAAGAAGGAGCGCCGAACGCTCGGGGTCGATTTCGCCATTCTTGAGCGCGTCGAGGAGCTGCCCGATGACGATGATCGCCGGATAGCATGCGTCGTTGTTGACGTGCGCGAGACCGAGTTCGATCGCCTGCGGGCGTACCTCCGGCAGAATGCGGACGTTCCAGCCGAGCGACTGAAGCGCGCCGGCCAGAATCGGAAAGTGAACGGGGGCCATCTGAGGCGCATAGAGCGTCCGAATGCCGGAGCTCGGCGGAATGCGGGGCTTTTTCTTCGGCTCGATCCGGCGGACAAGTTCAATCGGGATCGTGCGGCGCGCGGTGCGGCGGCTCTCCACGGCGGCGAGAAGCGAGCGCAGGCGAATTTTCACGGATCCGAGCGCTTCGCCTTCGTCGATTTTGAGCATCGTGAAGATCTTGCCGCTCGGCTCAAGGAGGCGCTTCACCTGTTCGGAGGTGATGGCGTCGATTCCGCAGCCGAAGCTCACGAGCTGCACGAGCTCGGCTTGGGGCGAGCGGAGCACGAGCGACGCGGCGCGGTAGAGGCGGCTGTGGAAGGTCCACTGATTGACGACGTCGAGATGCTCGGGCTGAGGGGCGAGATGCGCCACGGCATCCTCCGTCACGACGGGAACGCCCATCGACTCGATCAATGCGGGAATGCCGTGATTGACGAGCGGGTCGAGGTGATAGGGGTGCCCGGCGAGCACGATGAGCGGGTGCTTCGAGGCCTCGTGCCGGCGCCAGAGCGCTTCTCCCGCTTCGGCAACGGCGCGGCGGTAGCCCTCGAGCGCGGCCTCGCCCGCCCTGACGGCTTCGCGGATTCTTCGTGCACTGAGACTGGGGAAGGCCTCGAGGATCGCCTTTTCGACGCTTGCGGGATTCTTCAGGTCCAGGAAGGGCGTTCGGATGCATACGCCCGGGAAGGCCTGAGCAACATTGAGCCTGAGCGCTTCGGGATAGCCCCCGACGACCGGGCAGGCAAATCGGCCGTCCGATTCCGGAAGGGGCGTGCCTTCGAGCGGCACGCACGGCAGCCAGATGTCCGCAAGCCCCCGGCGAGCCAGTTCGACGACATGCCCGTGCGCGAGCTTCGCGGGAAAGCAGAGCGTCTGCGAGGGGATCGTTTCCGTGCCGAGCCGAGCGATCGCCTGGTCGGATGCGCGCGAAAGCACCACGCGGAAGCCGAGCGCCGTAAAAAGGGCGAACCAGTAGGGGTAGTGCTCGTACATGTTGAGGACGCGGGGAATGCCGATCGATCCCATGGGGGCGTCCTTCTCGTCGCGCGGAGTGCTTCCGAAAAGCCGCTCGAGCTTCCAGTCGATGAAGGTCTTCTGGTCCCTCCTGCGGGCGCCGCCGGACTTCAAGGCGAATTCGCAGCGGTTGCCGCTGAAGAATTTCTGCCCGGACGGGAAGCGGTTCATCTGCAGTTCGCAGTGATTGCCGCAGCCTTTGCATCGGAAGCGCCGCCGCAGCACCCGAGAGGCGTCGAGCGTCTCTTCGTGGATTTCGAGGGGCGGCGTATTGGGCTTCGTGCGCTCGAGCGCGAGAAGCGCCGCGCCGAACGCACCCATCAGACCCGCGATGTCGGGCCGCACCACATGGCGGCCGATCTGCTGCTCGAATGCGCGCAGCACCGCGTCGTTGAGGAATGTGCCGCCCTGCACGACGACGTGTTCTCCGAGCTCGCGCGGATCGTGAATGCGAAGCACCTTGTAGAGGGCGTTGCGGACAATGGAGCGGCAGAGCCCCGCGGCAATGTCTTCGATCGGAGTGCCGTCGCGCTGCGATTGACGCACTTTCGAATTCATGAAGACCGTGCAGCGCGTGCCAAGGTCGCACGGGCGCTTCGAGCGAAGCGCGGCCTGCACGAATTCGGGGAGCGTCAGCCGAAGCTGCTGAGCGAAGGTTTGAAGGAACGAGCCGCACCCCGAGGAACAGGCTTCGTTCAACTTCACGCCGGCAATGAGGCCCTGCTTGACCTCAAGACACTTCATGTCCTGGCCGCCGATGTCGATCACGTAGCTCGCCCTTGGATCAAAGGCGACGGCGGCGCGCTGATGCGCCAGCGTTTCGACTTCCGAGAACTGTCCACCCAGCGCGGCTTTGGCGAGATCCGCGCCGTAGCCCGTCGTGCAGAGCGCGCGCAGGAAGGCGCCCTGAGGAATCTTCTCCATGAGGGACTTCACCTGCGCGTAAAGCCGTTCGAGCGGATTGCCTTCATTCAGTTCGTACCAGCTGTAGGCAAGCCTCCCCTTCTGATCGACGAGCGCCCCCTTCACCGTCGTGGATCCTAGATCGATGCCGAGGAAGAGCGGTCCTGCCACGTCTTCAAGCGGCATGCGTTCGGTCTTTTCGGCGGCATGCCGGGTCTCGAATTCGCGGCGCTCCTCTGCAGAGGCAAAAAGCGCGGGGAGGCCCGCATCGGCTTCGGAGGGGATTTCCGCCTTCTCGAGCGCTTCGATGAAGGCCTGAAGAGACGCGAAGGGCGCGTTTCCGCCCGCGGCTTCTTCCCTCTCGTCCAATCCGGTCTTGGCGGCGCCCCAAGCCACGGCGAGGTGTCCGTCCTCAAACTCCGCGAATTCGCTGCAGTCCCGCGCGAGCTTGCGCTTGAAGGCCTCGCGAAGTTCCGAGAGGAATGAGAGCGGACCGCCCAAAAAAGCGACGCAGCCCCGCACGGCGCGCCCGCAGGCGAGTCCGCCGATCGTTTGTTCGGCGACGGCGTCGAAGACGGACCGGGCGATCTCCGTTTTCGGAACGCCCGCATTGAGCAGCGAGACGATGTCGGTCTTCGCGAAAACGCCGCAGCGCGACGCGATCGGATGGGAGACCGCCGCCTCTGCGGCAAGCGCATTCAGTCCCGCCGCGTCGGTGTCCAGAAGACTCGCCATTTGGTCGATGAAGGCGCCCGTTCCGCCGGCGCAGGCTTCGTTCATGCGCAGTTCCACGCCGTTCGAGAGGTAGAGGAGCTTGGCGTCTTCTCCGCCAAGCTCGACCGCGGCGTCGAGCTCCGGCGTGCGGGACCGCAGGAAGAGGGCGGCGGCGAGCACTTCCTGAACGAAGGGGACATGAAGCGCTTTGGCAAGGCGCAGCGCGCCCGAACCCGCAAAGCGGACGCGCAGGGGCGATGTGGCCGCTTCGGGGCGGGCTGCAGCCATCCGGCGGAGCGTGGAAATCAACGTTCCGCGCACGTCGCTCTGATGGCGGACGTAGCTGCTCGAAAGGGTTTCGCCCGAGCCGCTCAGGAGCGCGTACTTGATGGTGGTCGATCCGAGGTCGATGCCTAAGGCGTACATGATGCGGCCCTAGCGGTGGAGTGAACGCGAACGGGCATTCGCGCTCCCGCGCGTCGGGCGCTGCGCTTCCTGCCCTGCATCGAGACCGTATCGGGCAGCTGCGGCTGGGGTTTCGGCAGCGCCGGCGAGAACGATTTTCGTTCGAAGGGCCATCGCATCCTCTCCTGTGGCGTCCGGTTTCCATCGCCTGTTGGGCTTCTGATTTTGAACTGACCGGTCAGTCCAAAATATATCCTAAAACGCATGCTGCGTTGGGGAACTTTTGCGGCAAAGCGATTTTGATTCCCTGCGAATCAATTGTCCAGCAGTCGACTGCAAAACCTTCCGGCGGGCCGCTTGAGGCGGGGCTCCCGGCTATTTTGAATTGCGGCCATGGGCGAGCGGCTTCTCCCAAGCATGCGGAACGCATCAGGGAAGCGGAGAGAAAACGGAGAAGCCCCGAAAGCTCGGTCGCTCTCGGGGCTTGGGTCGGGGGAGGAGCTTATCGACGCTGCTGCTCTTCGACGGGGTCGAACTTGAGCTCGATGTCCGAAGGCACGGGGCTTCCGTTATCGGGCTTGGGGAAGGGGTTGCAGCGCCGGATTGCGCGCACGACCGCGGCGTCGAACGCGGGGAGGCCCGAGGACTGCACCTGCTGGGGGCTTCCTATCTGCTCGGCCGTGGGCAGGAGCTTCACCTTGTAGATGGCGACGAATTGGCCGATCTTCGCCGAAGCGGGCACGTCGAAGGCGAGCCCTTGGCGAACGCAGGCCGCCACGCGCGCGACGTAGCGCGCGCGGGCCGCGCCCGTGAGGTTGCGGCGGTAGTTGCGCCGATCGCCCGAGGGACGGCCCGAGCGTTCGGCGTCGGGATCGACATTGGCGGCGATGCGGGCGAGCTCCTCATTGCGCGCGGCCTGCGCGATGCGGCGTCGGACCGCAGCCGCCTCCTTCTTTCGGGCTTCCTCCACGCGGCGTTTTTCTTCGGCTTCCTTCTGCGCCTTCAGTTCCGCGGCGATGCGGGCGGCCTCGGCCTTCTGACGCTCAAGTTCGGCCGCCTTGCGGGCCTCTTCGGCTCGGCGAGCCTCTTCGGCCTGGCGGCGCTCTTCGGCAAGCTTTTCCTGCGCAATCCGCTCGGCTTCGCGGCGTTCGGCCTCTTCGCGTTCGCGCTCCTTTGCGGCCTGAATCGCTTCCTCTTCGGCTCGGCGGATTTCTTCGGCGCGGGCGCGCTCCTGCGCAAGACGCTCCTCTTCGGCGCGGGCGGCCTGTTCGGCGGCTTGAGCTTCTTCGGCCGCCTGGCGGCGGGCCGCCTCTTCAGCCAAGCGCGCCTCCTCGGCCTTCGCCTCTTCGGCTGGCGCGGGTTCGGGCTTCGGTTCGGGCTCAGGAGGCGGAACCTCCTCCTTCACCTCTTCGGCTTCGGGGGGAGGCTCCGGTGTTTCGTCTGCTGGACGCTTTTCGGCCACGCCGTTCGGGTCCATTCCGCCCGAAATCTCTTCGGGGGCCCAAAGTTCCGCGTAGACCGTTTCGCTCGAGGACTGCCACTGGACGGCCGTGAAGAGCGCGGCGACAAGCGCGCCGTGCACGGCCGCCGACAGCAGCGCCGAAGGAAGCAGGTCCCGCCGATCGGGGTCGCCGCGAAGCGGCGTCTTTCGGGAGTGGGGATCTTCGTGCATCGCCTTCACCCTCAGCGCGCGGCCGCCGAGCGCTCAATACGCAGCGAAAGCCCCACGCGCTTCACGTTGGCCGACTGAAGAATCTTCATGACGTTGATCACCTCTTCGTAGCGCACGGATTTGTCGGCGGAGATGACGACGGGAAGATCCGGGTTGCCGGCTTGGGCGCGTTCGACGGCGGCGACAAGTCCCGCAGCGTCCGTGGGCGTCATGTCCTTGCCGCGGCGCAGAGAGAGGCGGGCATCCGGGTAGACGATCACTTCCACCAGATCCTCGGGCGCCTTGGAGGCCTTGTTCACCGAGGGGAGGTTCACCACGCTCGGATTCACGAATGGGGCGGCGACCATCAGGATGACGACGAGAACGAGCATCACGTCGATGTAGGGAACGACGTTGATTTCGGCCATCAGCCCGCGGCGCTTCTGAGATGGACGCAGCATGACGATCAGCTCCGCGACTGGCGTTCAAGGATGTTGAGGAATTCTTCGCTGAAGCCGTCGATGCGGTTCGAGAGGCGGCCGACGCGGTTGTTGAAGAAGTTGTAGGCGGCGACCGCAGGAATGGCCGCAAAAAGGCCGATCGCCGTGGCGACGAGCGCTTCGGCGATGCCGGGCGCCACGACGGCGAGGCTGACGTTCTCGAGATTGGCGAGTCCCGTGAAGGCGTTCATGATGCCCCAGACCGTACCGAAGAGGCCGATGTAGGGCGAGGTTGAGCCGATTGAGGCGAGAAGCGGCAGGCCGCTTTCGAGCTTGTCCATCTCACGCGTGAAGACGGCGCGCATGGCGCGCGCGACGCCGTTCACGGCGTTCCCCGAGCTTTTCTGCTGCTTGAGGAATTCGCTCATGCCGGCGGCGAAAATGCGCTCCTCCATTCCGGAAGACTCGCGGTTTCGGTTCGCCGCATCGAGGAGCTTCGTCAGCTCCGTGCCGCTCCAGAAGCGCCCTTCGAATTCATCCGTCTGACGCATGGCGCGCGAAACGGCGAAGAACTTGCGGAAAATAACGGTCCAGCTGAGAAAGGAAAGGATGAGAAGGATCGAGAGGACGATCTTCACCACAATGCTCGCGTTGGAAACGAGCGTCAGCATGGAAAGGTCGGTGGTCGGATTCATGAGTGAGACTCGATGTCGATGAATGAATGAGAAAAAGACGGAACGGACGGCGGATCAGGATGCGCCGCGGGTGAATTCGGCGATGCGCTCGTAAAGCGCCTTCGGCATCGCGGCGGGGGCCATCGTGCGCCGCGAGACGGCTCCCACGCGCACTTCGCCCTCGGTGATGAGCTCGTCTGCGCGCCAGATGTTCTGCTCGAAGACGATCGAGGCGCGTCCGAGGGACTTCACCCGCGTGCGCACTTCAAGGTCGTCGTCGAGCTTCGCGCCCCTGCGGTAGCGGATCGAAACGGAAGCCGCGACGAAGATGACGCCGTCTTCGGCGGCGAGCGATTCCGCCTGCGACGCGCCGATCTCGCGCAGGAGGTCGGAGCGTGCGCGCTCCATGTACTTCAGATAGTTGGCATGGTAGACGATGCCGCCGGCATCGGTGTCTTCCCAGTAGATGCGGATGGGATGGCGGGCCAGAAACGAAGACATGAAAAAACCGGTGAAAAACGGGAATTCAAGGCGGCGGCATCGGGACGCAGCCGCAAAGCATCCCGTAGTATAGGAAGGTTCGGCCCGCGCATCATGTCGGCCGCAGGATTTTCGGGGCTCTTTGGGCCTCGGCGCGAAGGGAGGAAGAGCTTGTTCGATCGACGACTGGGCCGCATCCTCTTGCCGACGCTCGTCGGGGCGGCGCTTCTCATCGCGCTCGCCCTGGCGCTGCCCGAGGTGATGAACAGTCCCCGGCCTCTGGCCGAATACGGCGAAAACGTTCTCTACACGGCGTTCGGCGGACGCAGCCCCCGCACGCTCGACCCGCAGAAGTCCTACTCGAGCGACGAGGCGTCCTACGTCTATTCGATCTGCGAGCCGCTCTACCAATACGCCTACCTTGAGCGCCCCTATCGGCTCGAAGCGCGCACGGCCGAGCGCGTCGAGCCGCCGCGCTACGTCGACGCCGAAGGGCGCACGCTGCCCGAAGACGCGCCGGCCGAGAAGGTCGCGGAGACGATTTACGAACTTCAGCTCCGCGAGGGCATCTTCTATGCGCCGCACCCGGCCTTCGTGAAGGACGAGACGGGCGCGATGCGCTACGCGGCGATCGACGGGGAGACGGCCGAGTCGATGAGAAGCCCGCTGGATCTGCCGCAAGCGGCGACGCGCGAGCTGACGGCCGCCGACTATGCGAACGGCATCCGCCGCATCGCGAGCCCTCAGGTGGTGAGTCCCGTCTTCAGCATGATGCGGCGGCGCATCGTCGGGTTCGACGAATACGGACGCGCGCTCGAGAAGCGCTGGTCGAAGATGCGGGAGCAGGGCGCTTCCCCAAGCGCCTATTTGGACCTCTGGGCCGATCCGCTCCCCGGCGTCGAGGCGCTCGACCGCCGCCGTCTGCGGATCCGCGTGAAGGGCAAGGATCCGCTCTTCGCCTACTGGCTCGCCATGAGCTTCTTCGCGCCGATGCCGGTCGAGGCCGAGCGCTTTTACGCACAGGAATCGCTTCGAAGCCGCAATCTGACGCTCGACACCTGGCCCGTCGGCACGGGAGCCTTCCGCATGGCGGTCTATGAGGAAAACCGCCGGCATGTGCTCGAGCGCAATCCCAGGTTCCGGCGTGCGCTCTACCCCTGCAGGGGCGAGCCGGGCGACGCCGAGTCGGGGCTTCTCGAGGACTGCGGTAAGCCCTTGCCTTTTCTTGACCGCGTCGTCTTTGAAATCGAAAAGGAGGCCGTGCCGCTGAAGGCGAAGTTCCTGTCCGGGTATTACGACAGTCCCTTCATCGACCGCACGGATTCGGGGCTCGGATTCCTCTCGGCCATGGCCGACGATCCGGACCAAGCCGAGGAATTCAAGGAGAAGGGGCTGCGCTTTCCCGAAGCGGTGGAGGCAAGCCTCTGGTACATCGGCTTCAACTGGCTCGATCCCGTCGTCGGCGGCGGGGAGAATCCCGAGGCCGCTCGGAGGAGCCGGCTCCTGAGGCGCGCCATCGCCATCGCTTTCGACTGGGAGGAGGAGCTCGCGATCTTTCAGAAGAATCAGGGCATGCCCGCGCACGGTCCGATTCCGCCCGGAATCTTCGGTTGGCGCGAGTCGGGGCCGGCCGCATTCAATCCCTTCGTCTATCGGCGTGGGACGGACGGGCGGGCGGTCCGCCGACCGATTGAGGAAGCCAAGCGCCTCCTCGCCGAGGCGGGCTACCCCGACGGGCGCGATGCGAAGACGGGCCGTCCCCTCATTCTCAACTTCGACTATCAAAACGCGGCGCAGGGGAGCCGCGCCTACCTTGCCTGGCATCAGCGCCAGCTTGCGAAGCTCGGCATTCAGCTCGAAATCCGCGCGACCGACTACAACCGCTTCCAGGAGAAGATGGCCAAGGGATCCGCTCAGATCTTCTTTTGGGGCTGGAAGGCGGACTATCCGGATCCGGAAAACTTCCTTTTTCTCTTCTACGGCCCGAACGGCAAGGTGCGGCATGGCGGAGAGAATGCGGGGAACTATGAGAATCCCCGCTTCGACGCGCTCTTCCGACGCTTCCGCACGCTCCCCGAGGGTGAAGAAAAGGCCCGTCTGATCGACGAGATGATCCGCATTCTTCAGGAGGACGGGCCGATTCTCTTCGGGTACTATCCGCCCGCAGCCGCGGCCTATCAGTCCTGGGTCGGGAACGCGAAGCCCTCCGCAATGGTTCAGAACAGTCTTCAGTACCTCAAGATCGACGGAGCGCTGCGGCTCCGGAAGATTCGGGAGTGGAACCGACCGGTCGTCTGGCCCCTCTTCATCTTCGTGCTCGTCGGCGTCGGCGCGGCGGCGGGCGCTGCGCGCTACGTCCGCGGGCGGACGCGCAGAACCGCCTTCGACCTCAGGGAGGACGCGTGATGGCGCTCTATCTTCTGCGCCGCCTTCTTTACGGCGCGCTCGTGCTCTTCGGCGTGAATCTCCTCACGTTCCTGCTCTTTTTCGCCGTCAATACGCCCGACGACATGGCGAGACTCAACCTGGGCGGCAAGCACGTCACGGCCGAGGCGATCGAAGCCTGGAAGAGCGCGCATGATCTTCAGGATCCCCTCTTTTGGAATCCTCAGGCCTCGGGGCTCGAAAAGGCGACCCGCACGATCTTCTTCAAGAAAAGCCTGCCGCTTCTCGCGCTCGAATTCGGGGAGAGCGACAGCGGCCGAGACATCGCCTCGGAAATCCGCACCCGCATGTGGCCGTCGCTCGCGCTGGCGCTGCCGACCTTTCTCCTCGGACTGGCCGTCGTCCTCGGCGCGGCGGTGCTCCTCGTGCTGGTTCGAGGCTCGCGGGCCGAGCGGGCCGGACTCGCCGCGGCCGTTCTCCTCATGTCGATTTCATCGCTTTTCTTCATCATTCTGAGCCAGTGGCTCTTCGCGAAGGTGCTCCGCTGGTTCCCCGTGTCGGGCTATGCCGAAGGCGCGCGCTCGATCGTTTTCCTTCTTCTGCCGATCGCCGCGGGCATTCTCTCGAGGCTCGGCAGCGACACGCTCCTCTTTCGCGCGATGCTCCTCGAGGAGGCCGGGAAGGATTACGTGCGCACGGCGCGGGCGAAGGGACTCTCGGAAATGCGCGTGCTTTTTCGGCACGTGCTGCGCAACGCGCTCCTTCCCATATCCACGGCCACGATCGCGCTCATTCCGATGCTTTTCATGGGCAGTCTCGTGATGGAGAGCTTCTTCGGCATTCCGGGACTCGGGAGCTACACGATCGATGCGCTCAACGCTCAGGACTTCTCCGTCGTGCGCGTGATGGTTTTCTTGGGGACGGCGGCCTACATCATCGGCCTCGTCGCCACCGACATGGTCTATGCCTGGGCGGATCCGCGGATCCGCTTCGAGTAGTAAGGAAAAAGCGATGCAGTGGGTGTTTCTCCCGAGCGATGCGGTGATGGCGGCGATTGCCGCGCTTCTCGCGGCCGCCGTCCTGTGGATCCGGCGCTCAAAGCCGCTGCGCGCGAAGTGGCGGCGGGTCTTCTCCGATCGAGCGGCGGCGGCTTCGGCCGCGCTTCTCGCCGCGTTCTTCGCGGTGGCGCTTTTGGATTCGGTTCACTATCGGGAAGCGCTGCCACCCTCGGGCGCGCCCGGCGCTGCGCAGGCCTATGCGCCGCAGGTGAAGTCTGCGCTCGATCTTTTCATCCGCTCGGGGCTCGGCGCGGCGGGCGAGGAGCGAAGCTATTCGAGTCCCTTCGCCATGAAGGAATGGGACCGCACGAGCACCGTCAGGGACGGGCGCGTCGTTCGGGACCGTCAGCCCCTGCGGCATGCGGGCGAAGCCGCGCTCGGCGGCCGTTCGCCCGGACTCACCTTCGTCAAGCGCTCCCTCATCGCCGCGATCGCGGGCGGCGTGTCGGCCGCGCTTTTCTGGATCGCCGCGGGCGCGCTGCTCGCTCGCCGGCGCGGCGTAGGCTTCGCCGAAGGCGTGGCGCTTCTCAAGAACCGCGACGGGAGCTTCCCTTGGCGCCCCGCCATGGCGGTCGGGACCGTGCTTTGGATGGTGGGCGTTTGGCTCGCCCTGGTGTGGCCCCTTTGGCACGTGATGGGGACGGACGCCGTCGGAAGCGACGTTCTCTACGAAGCGCTCAAAAGCATTCGAACCGCCTTCGTGATCGGCGTGCTCGCCACGGTGTCGATGCTTCCCTTCGCCATCTTCTTCGGCATGGCGGCGGGGTACTTCCGGGGCTGGGTCGACGACCTCGTGCAGTATCTCTACACGACGATCTCGTCCGTGCCGAGCGTGCTGCTCATCGCGGCGTCCGTGCTGATGGCGACCGTCTTTCTCGACAAGCATCCCGAATTCTTTGAGACGAGCCTCGAGCGCGCCGATCTGAGGCTCATGATGCTCGCCTGCATCATCGGCGTGACGGGCTGGTCCACGTTGGCGCGCCTTCTGAGGGCCGAGACGATGAAGGTCGCTTCGCTCGACTTCGTGCGCTCGGCCAAGGCGCAGGGCGTCGGGAGTGCAGGCATCCTGATGCGGCACGTGCTTCCCAACGTGCTCCACATCGTGCTGGTCGTGACGGTGCTCGACTTCTCGGGAATCGTGCTCTACGAAGCGGTGCTCTCCTACGTCGGCGTCGGGGTCGACCCCGTCATGCATTCCTTCGGCACCATGATCAACGCGGCGAGAAGCGAGATGTCGCGCTCTCCCATGATCTGGTGGAATCTCGCGGCAAGCTTTCTCTTCCTCGGCGTCCTGGTGCTCTCGGCGAACCTTTTCGCCTCGGCCGTGAGGGATGCCTTCGATCCGAGAAGCGTCCGCCGCGGCGAAGGAGGTCAAGATGTCTGAGGCGCTCCTCACGCTGCGCGGACTTTCGGTGGAAGCGTCGGGCGCTCGGACCCCGACCGCGCCCGTCTGCGGCGTCGGCTTTGAGATTCGCCCCGGGGAGTCGCTTGCGCTTGTCGGGGAGTCGGGATGCGGGAAGAGCCTCACGGCGCTCGCCCTCATGCGGCTCCTTCCGCCCGGACTGCGCGTGACGGAGGGCGAAGCGCGGTGGCGGGGGCGGGACCTTCTGCGGATTTCAGAGTCCGAGATGGAGAAGGTCCGCGGAGCCGAAATCGCCTTTATCTTTCAGGAGCCCTCGACGAGCTTCAACCCCGTGATGACGGTGGGCGAGCAGGTTGCCGAGGCGATTCTTGCGCATCGGCCGATCCCCAAGCGCGAAGCCTTGCGCGAGGCGCTCGAGTGGCTGCGGCGCGCGGAGATTCCGGATGCGGAGCGCTGCCTGAGGGCTTTTCCTCACGAACTCTCGGGAGGCTTGAAGCAGCGCGCCATGATCGCCATGGCGCTCGCCGCGCGCCCGAAGCTCATCATTGCCGACGAGCCGACGACGGCGCTCGACGTCGTCACGCAGGCGGCCGTGATTCGGCTTCTGCGGCGCCTGCAGCGCGAAGCGGGGCTCGCGATGCTCTTCATCACCCACGACATGGCGCTTCTGCCGGAAGCGGCCGACCGCGTCGCCCTCATGTATGCGGGCGAGATCGTCGAGACGGCGCCCGTCGAAGCGTTCCTGCGGGCGCCGAAGCACCCCTACGCGCGGGCGCTTCGAGCGGCGCTGCCGGGACGCGCGCCCGGAGTGCCCCTCGCCGCGCTTGGGGGAAGCGTTCCTTCGGCGCTTCCTCCGCTTTCGGCCCGAGTCGGGTGCATCTTTGCTCCGCGCTGCCCCTCGGCGAAGCCCGCCTGCTTCAAGCGTCGTCCGCCTCTCGTGCGGTTTTCGTCCGAGTCGACGGTCCTCTGCTTGGAGGCGAAGCGCCTTGCGGCTTGCGCTCCGGAAGAAAAAAGGCGCGAAGAAGCGTTCGTCGGCGAACGCGCGCAGGAAGCGCTCCTTCGCGTCGAGGCGCTCTGCGCCTCGACGCCTCCGCGCGGCTGGCTGGCTCGGAGACCGGGCGAAGTCATTCTCCGCGACGTCTCCTTTGCCGTGCGTCCGGGCGAAACGCTCGCCCTGGTGGGCGCTTCGGGCAGCGGAAAGACGACGACCGCGCTCGCCATGCTCGGCCTCATCCCGTCGGGGTGGCGCACGTCGGGGCGGATTGCGGCGGCCGGCGAGGCGTTCGAGGCCGCCGCGCGCCGCACGCGCAGGTTCCGGCAGCTGGTGCAGCCCGTCTTTCAGGATCCCTATGCGTCGCTCGATCCCCGCATGAGCGTGCGCGAGATTTTGGCCGAGGGACTCACGGCGCTCCGCCCGGAATGGGACGCCGTGAAGCGCGATGCGCGCATGCGGGAGGTTCTCGCCGAAGTGGGGCTTGAAGCCGACGTGCTCTCTCGGCTTCCGCACGAATTTTCGGGAGGACAGCGCCAGCGCATCGCCATCGCTCGAGCGCTCGGGCCCGGGCCGCGGGTGCTGGTTCTCGACGAGCCGACGTCGGCCCTCGACGTCTCGGTGCAGGCGCGCGTGCTCAATCTCCTTGACGACCTGCAGCGCCGCGAGGGCCTCGCCTATCTCCTCATCACCCACAATTTCGGCGTGGTTGCGCACGCGGCCCATTCGGTCGCCGTCATGGAGGCGGGCCGCATCGTCGAGTCGGGGCCGACCGACCGCGTGTTGCGCGCGCCGCAATCGGAGGCGGCCAAGCGGCTCTTGGCGAGCGTGCCCGTCATCGAGGAGTAAGCGCTTGCTTTAGATTTCGTCCTTTTCGGAAAAGAGCGACGGAAGGCTGAAGCGCTCGCGTGCGGGCTCAAGAAGTCCGAAGTGCTTCCAGGCGAGGGGAGCCGCGACGCGGCCGCGGGGCGTGCGCTGCAGGAATCCCTGCTGGATGAGATAGGGCTCGACCACGTCTTCGAGCGTTTCGCGGTCTTCGCCGATCGCCGCCGCAAGATTGTCGATTCCGACGGGACCGCCCGAGAATTTCTCGAGAATCGTGAGAAGAAAGCGCCGGTCGATGAAGTCGAGCCCGAGCGGGTCGACTTCAAGCATGCCGAGCGCGGCCGAAGCGACCGCCCGCGTCACGACGCCGTCGTGCTTCACTTCGGCATAGTCGCGCACGCGGCGCAGAAGACGGTTCGCGACGCGGGGCGTGCCGCGGCTGCGGCGCGCGATTTCCATCGCGCCTTCGGGCTCGATCTCGACGCCGAGGAGACGCGCCGAACGGCGAACGATCGCGGCGAGCTCTTCGGGCGCGTAGAACTGAAGCTGATTGACGATTCCAAAGCGGGCCCGAAGCGGATTCGTGAGCGACCCCGCGCGCGTCGTCGCGCCGATGAGCGTGAAGGGCGGCAGGTCGATCTTGATCGATCGCGCGGCCGGGCCTTCGCCGATCATGATGTCGATCTGGTAGTCCTCGAGCGCAGGGTAGAGGATTTCCTCCACGACGGGAGAGAGGCGGTGAATTTCATCGATGAAGAGGACATCGTTCCGGTCGAGATTCGTCAGAATCGCGGCGAGGTCGCCCGGCCGTTCGAGGACGGGCCCCGAGGTCTGGCGCAGATTGACGCCCATTTCGGCGGCGACGATGTGCGCGAGCGTCGTCTTCCCAAGCCCGGGAGGCCCGAAGAGAAGCAGATGGTCCAGGGGTTCTCCGCGGCGGCGCGCCGCCGCGATGAAGATCTGGAGCTGCTCGCGCACGGCTTTCTGGCCGACGTAGTCGGCGAGCCGCGTCGGGCGCAAGGCGCGGTCGATGTTCTCCTCGTTGGGGCTCGAGGCCGTGCCTGCAATGAGACGCTCGTCTTGTTCGATGTCCATTTTTGCCTATCTCCGAGCGAAGTAAGCGCTTAACGCGAGAGGGACTTGAGCGCGAGCCGAATGCCGTCCGAGACTCCGGTGTCTTCGGGAAGCTTCTTCACGGCGGCCGCGGCTTCGCGTTCCGAGTAGCCGAGCGCAACGAGCGCCGAAAGGATGTCGCGCGCGGCGCTCGAAGCGGGGGCGCTCGAGGCGCCCGCAAAGGCCGCGCCCGCGAGCTTGCCCTTCAGTTCGAGGAGAAGGCGCTCGGCCGTCTTTTTCCCGATGCCGGGCACGCGGGTGAGCAGTCCTGCTTCGCCCGATTCTACGGCTTGGGCGAGCTGATCGACCGTGAGTCCCGAGAGCAGGGCAAGCGCGATGCGGGGGCCGACGCCCGAAATGCGGATGAGCGCGCGGAAGGCCTCGCGCTCGGCGGGCGTGGCGAAGCCGTAGAGGAGAAGCGCGTCCTCGCGCACGACGAAGTGCGTGAGCAGCGTGACCGACTCGCCTTCGGCGGGGAGCTTGCAGAAGGTCGACATCGGCACGTCGACCTCGTAGCCGACGCCGGCGACGTCGATGAGAATTTGCGGAGGCTGCTTCGCGAGAAGCTTTCCCGAAAGTCGTCCGATCATTTTTTCGTTTTTCCTTCTTCAGCAAAGCGGGTCCACGCCGACCGCGCGCCGCGCGAGGCGTTCCCGCGGCGGGCGACCGCGTAGCCGCGCGTCGTTCCGCCCATTTTCTCGAGCGCGCGGAGTCTCGCCGACTGCAGCGCGCAGAGGGCGCAGGCCAAGGCGTCCGCCGCATCTGCGCGCGGCGCCTCGTCGAGCTCAAGCAGGCGCTTCACCATGGTTTGAATCATGATTTTGTCGGCGCGCCCCGTTCCGGTGACCGCTTCCTTGATTTCGCTCGGCGTGAATTCTTCGACCGCCAGTCCCGCGGCCGCCGCCGCGGCAAGCGCCGCGCCCCGCGCTTCGCCGAGCCTCAGCGTGCTTTGAGGGTTCACGTTCACGAAGACGCGCTCGCAAGCGGCCGAACTCGGGCCGTGGAGCTCCGCCACCCGAGAGAGTTCCGAGAAAATGCGGCCGAGACGCTCGGCCAGGGGCGCGTCCTTCGGAGGTTCGATCACGCCGAAGGCGACCGCGCGGATGCGGTTCCCGTCCTCGACGAGCACGCCCCAGCCCGTGCGGTTGAGCCCCGGGTCGATGCCGAGAATGCGGCGGGCGGCCATCGATCAGCGGCGCAGGCCGCCCATGCCCCCCATGCCGGGGAAGCCGCCCATGCCGGGGAAGCCGCCGCCCATGCCGCCGAGGGCGCGCATCATGCGGCTCAGGCCGCCGCGCTTCATGCGCTTCATCACGTCGGCGGTCTGCTCGAACTGCTTCAGGAGTCGATTCACGTCCTGAACGGTGACGCCGGCGCCGGCGGCGATGCGCTTCTTGCGGCTCGCCTTGATGAGCTCGGGCTTGCGGCGCTCCTGAGGCGTCATCGCATCGATGATGCCGAGCGTGCGGCGCACGTTCTTCTTGACGTCCTCGTCGTTCACCTGGGCGGCCGCCTGCTGGAACTGAGCGGGAAGCTTCTCGAGAATCGAGGAAAAGCTTCCGATGCCGTTCACCTGAGCGAGCTGCGCGCGGAAGTCCGAGAGATCGAACCGATCGCCCGTCTTCATCTTGCGCGCGAGCTTTTCGGCTTCGGCGACGTTGATCGACTTCGTCACGTCCTTCACGAGACCGACGATGTCGCCCATGCCGAGGATGCGGCTTGCCATCGCCTCGGGGTCGAAGGGCTCGAACCCGCCCAGCTTCTCGGCCGTGCCGACGAACTTGATGGGCTTGCCGGTCACGTGGCGCACGGAGAGCGCGGCGCCGCCGCGGCTGTCGCCGTCCGTCTTCGTGAGGACGATGCCCGTGAGGGGGAGGCGCTCATTGAAGGCCTTGGCCGTGTTCACCGCGTCCTGACCGAGCATGGCGTCGATCACGAAGAGCGTTTCGGCCGGCTTCAGGAACCCTTCGAGGTCGGCCACCTCCTGCATCATCGCCTCGTCGATTGCGAGGCGCCCGGCCGTGTCGACGATGAGCACGTCGTAGAAGCGACGGCGCGCTTCGTCGAGCGCCGCGGCCGCGATGTCGAGGGGCTTTTCCCCCGTGGTGCTCGGGTGCCAGGATGCGCCCGCCTGCTCGGCGACCGTGCGCAGCTGCTCGATGGCGGCCGGACGGTAGACGTCGCAGGAAACGAGAAGCACCTTCTTTTTCATCGTCTCGATGAGGAATTTGGCAAGCTTTCCGGCGGTCGTCGTCTTGCCCGCGCCCTGAAGGCCGGCGAGAAGGATCACGGCGGGAGGCTGAACGCGCAGGTTGATCGAGCGTTCTTCGGGCGAGAGGTCGCCGCCGATGATGCGCGTCAGTTCGCGCTGCACGACTCCGACGAGCGCCTGGCCGGGGTTGAGGTTTCCAACGACCTCTTCGCCCATGGCGTCCGCCTTGATGCGGGCGAGCACCTCCCGCACGACGGGCAGCGCGACGTCGGCCTCAAGGAGGGCGAGGCGCACTTCGCGCAGCATCTCCTTCGTGTTGGCTTCGGTGAGGCGGGCTTGGCCGCGCATCGTCTTGACGATTTTCGCGAGGCGCT
>CALXXT010000062.1 GCA_944392755.1 uncultured Sutterella sp.
GCCGGATTTTTTGAATCCGGCTTTCGAACGATCGTCTAAGCGCCTCAAGCAGATTGAAGCGCCCTCACCAACGAATCGGTTATCTCGACTTGAAGAGGGAAAGGTCGTCCGACCACTGTCCCTTCAGTTCGCCGTCGAGCGTGAAGAGCTTGATCTTCATCGTGTAGTCGACGAGCTTCTGCCCGTCGGCCGCGCGCGTCACGATGTCCGTGATTTCCGCGCGCATGATGTAGTCGAAGCTCGTCGCGGAGCTGTCGAGCACGCGGACCGTGCCCGAATTGAAGAGCACTTCCTGAATGCGGTCCTGAATGTCCTGCACGCGAAGGTTTTCGTCGTGCGTGTTCTGGCGCAGCGTGCCCACGACGATGCGGGGCGGGCGCTTCGCGTTGGCGATCACGGGCGAAGCGAGCATCTTGTTCGTGAGGTTTTCAGCGAAGGCGATGATGTCCGAGAGCGTCACCTTCGTGTCGAGCTTGATGCGCTGCGAGGAGTCGACGACCGACACCGTCTTCGTATGGCCGAAGATCTGCGGCATCATCGGAGCCTGCAGGGGCGAATTGGTGGCGCAGCCCGAAAGCATGAGAGCCGAGAGGGCCGTGCCGGCGAGAATGTACTGAGTTTTCTTCATTTTTCAATCGACGAGCGGATTACCGCGCGTTCTGCTCGAGGAGCTGCGCGTTGTACTGCTCGACCTGTTGGTTGTACTGCTGCTGGAGCTTCATTTGCTCGACGGGATCGGGTTCCGGAACAAAAATTTCGGCGTCGATCGGCGCGCGCAGCGTGATCGCCGCGGACCGAGCGTTGACGCTCTTGCCGATGCTCAGCACGGCTTTCGTCGTGTTGCCCGAGAGAAGCACCTGTTGCCAGGCGTTCGAGACCATGAGGGGAGCCCCGTCCGCGTCGCGCCATTCGATCTGGTATTCGATTCGGAGCCGCTCCGAAGTCCGATTGCGGATCGAGAAGGCGAGCTTCGGCAGCTGGCCGACCTTGGTGATTTTGGCGCTCGGCACCGTGAGCGCTCGAGCCGTGAGTTCATTGTCGTAGTGCACCGTCACGCCGGGCGCGGCTTCGGCCGTGAGGGCCGGCACCGGGTCCGCCGCCGTGGAGGGCGCCGGAAGGGGCGGCGTCGTGCAGCCCGCGCCGATGAGCGCCGCGGCGACGATCGGAAGCATGCGAAGCGAAATTCTCTTCATTGAAAAATCTCCGTCGTGTCCGCCGCATGACGCTTCGGGCGCAGGATGCGCGTCCGGGCGTCAGGCGGCGGCTGAAAGACAGCCGAGGGTTAGTTCACCCAGGAGAAGGCGTTGGCGTAGGTCTTCATGTGCGTGCCGTAGTTGACGGCGTAGACGAGCGTCGGGCCGTGGTCGGCGAGTTCGACCTTCGACGAGACAAGCGGCTTGCCGCCCTTGCCGAGGGTCTGGATTTCAATCGTCTTCTGGCCGGCCGGCACCACGATGCGGCTCACGAGCACCTGGTTCGGAAGCGAAAGCCACGAGCGCGTGTCCGGGTGCTGGAGGTTCGAGGTCACCATGTCGCCGAGCACGCCGAGCTTTTCGTTCGCAATGCCGGAGCGGACGAGCGCCGTGGCGACGTCAAACGTGCGCCAGGGGAGGCGGTCCTGCTCGTCGCGGAAGATGATCGATTCCATCTTCGTCAGGCTCGACATCTTCACGGGCTTGCCGTTCACCTTGACGCGGGCGGAGACGACGGGCGTTTCAACCGGCGTGGCGTTCGAGAGGTTGACGGTCGCGTGGTACTTGCCCACCTGGAAGTTGCGCTGCTTTTCAACCTGATACGGAGCAAAGCCGTCGGAGAGAATCACCTGCACGAGCTTCTGATTCGAGCCGATCCCCTTCATCACGGCCTTCTGAGCGGTCTTCGCGGCCGTGCAGTCCTTGTTGTTGGCCACCACCTTTTCGTAGGAGATGCGGGCGTTGTCGCGCAGGGCCGGGTCTTCAAGGCTGTCGAACTCCTGCAGAAGTCCGTTCATGTAGTCGGCAAACGGATTGACGTAGGCCGACGTCACGAGGTTCGCCTTCTTCACGACGGCCTTCGAGCGGTCGTCGATGTCGAGGCCCGCGAAGATGTTCATGATTTCGACGATCGAGTCGAGCGTGGAGGTGACGGTGTCGGCGGCCGTGGCGGCCATCTGAGCGCTCTGAGCGGCGGCGCCGAGACCGCCCGGGAGGAACCCGAGGAGCGAACTCTTCGCGGCCTGAGCCATGGCGTTCTGCTTGGCCTCCTCGGCCTGCTTCTTGGCCGCTTCGGCCTCCTTCTTCGCGGCTTCAAGCTTGGCCTTCTCGTCGGCAGCCTTCTTGTCTTCGGCTTCCTTGGCCTGAGCCTTCGCCTTTTCCATCTTTTCGTCGAACTTGGCCTTTTCCTCCTGGAACTTTTCCCACTCGGCCTGCTGCAGGTCGATCGCGCGGCGCGTGACGTTGTAGGCCTTGCGGTCGCCCATCAGCATGTGGCAGAGCGCCTTGTAGTTGAGGAGCATCACCTTTTCGTAGCCCTTCACTTCGTAGTCGGCGAGTTCGGCCATGCCGATCAGCTTGGCGGCGCCCGTCTTGGCGAGAGAGCCCGCCTTGTCGCCAATCCCGGCGTTCTCCTCCGTGAGGTTGAGCTTCTCTTCGGCGGCGTCGAAGAAGAAGAGCGCGCGCTTGAAGTCGCCCGTATTGAGCGCGATGAGGCCGCGCTCCATCATCGAGAGTTCGCTCGCGCCCTCGATGAGCTTTTCGTAGGCTTCATCGTCGGGGAGCGCATTGCCGTCCTTGTCGACGGCGTTCTGCAGGATCTTCGCCTTGAGCTCATCGAACTGCCCCGCGTTCAGCATGTCGCGGGCCGGCATGTAGGCTTCCGCGTAGGTTTTGACGCCTTCTTTCTGCGTCAGTCCGAGAGAGTCGCTGCGGGTGCCCGTTGCGCAGCCCGTCATGAGGGCGGCGACGGACAGGGCGACGAGCGTCATGCGGCAATTCAGTTTCATGGTGGTTCACTCCTAGATTGAGGTTCTGTGACTGGGTTAGAACGTGAAGTCTTCTTCGCCTTCGCCGCCGAAGCTGCTGTTGCGAAGCGAGCCGTCTTGGGAAGCGCCGCCCGCGGAGGAAGCGCTCGAACCCGCGGCGCCTTGCGCGGCGGCTCCCCGCGCCGCGGATTCGGCGGCTTGAGCCCGACCTTCCTCATAAGCGGCTTCGCTCGTGCGGGCGTCCTGGATCTGATTCATGCTTTCTTCGTAGTAGCCGCGCGTGCGCTGCTGGTCCTTGCCCATTTCGACGGCGGTGTCGCGCTGCTGGTCGAAGAGCTTCTTCGCGAGCTTCTTGCCCACGGGGCTGTATTCGTACACGCAGACGTAGGTGGGCTTGCCCGTGAGGGGAGACGTGCGCAGGTCTTCGAAAACGCGCGAAGCGCCCTGAATCTGAAGGTTCTTCACCTTTGCGACGAGTTCTTGAGCAACTTCGTTGGCCGTCTGCACGTCTTCGCCGCCCTTGCCGTCCTGCAGGTTCTGCACCTTGGCTCGGGCGCTCTGACGGGCGGCGACGTCGGACTGGAGGGCAAGCGCGAGGTTGCCGAGCGCATTGGTGTCGGCGAGCGCGCGCGCCGCCGTCTTGGTGCTGCTCTGGTTGTTGCGCAGCTCGGCCGTGCCCACCGCGTAGAGACGCGGAACGCCGTCGTTCGACACGATCCAGCGGCCGCCCGCGACGCGCTCCCACCGGGTCTTGTTGATGTAGTCGGCCCGGGACTTCTTCGTCGTCGGCTTGAAGGGCTTGAAGTCGCCCTCGATGCCGAGGAGGCTGCGGATGAAGCGCTCCTGAGGAGCCGACCAGGAAACGACGACGGCTACCTCGTACTGATTGTCGATGAGCGATTCATAGGAGTTGACGACCACCGCGCCCGTGAGCACCATGGAGGAGAGAATCTCGATCGTGGAGCTCTGCTCGTTGTTGAGCCTGCCCTTCAGCTCCTGCTGCAGCTTCACGAGTTCGTCAAGACGCTTGTCGATGCTGTCGGCCGTTTTTTGCAGCTCCGCGATGCGGGAGGCGGCTTTGCCGCTGAAGTCGTCGGGATCGATTTCGATGTCGTGCTTCTTGAGGCAGGAGACGAGGCCGTCTTTGAGCACTTCGTCGTAGGTGATGCCGGCAGCCTGCTTGCTCTTTTCTTGGTCGATTTCGCTCAAGGCGAGTTCGTACTCGCTCATCAGATCTTCGATTTGCTTTTCAAGCTCAGCCTTCTGACGGTCGTACTCAGTGCCGAATGCATCATTGGTCGGCATGGTGTTCATGATCTCGGCGGAAGCGCTTGTCTGCAGGAACCTGATGATCTTTGCTTTGGCATCAAGAATGGCCGCCATCGTGCCGACATTGCGGACGGTGGATATGGTGCGGGCCGTCGCCTTTTGCGTGTAGACGCCGATTTGAATGACGGTGGAGTCCGTTTCGCCCTCGATCATGCCGAGTTTCGCAAGCCAGTCCTTGGCTTGCTTTTGCGCGGACGCCGCCTGATGGACGGCAGGGGCCTGAGCCGCGCCCGCATGGGCGTCGAGTGCGGCTTCCTGAAGACTCGCCGTGCTCGGACTCATGCCTTGGGCGAACTCAACGGCACAGGCCATTTGAGCGGAACAGATTGCGGCGAGCGCAACCGCAAGATGCTTCAGTTTGAACATATGACGTTGTTTTCCTTTCCGTTAGTTGAAAAGTTGAGCAAGGTCCGAGGCTCGGGACTTGCCTTCGTTCGCGTCGAAGTGGGTGGTGAGATAAAAAATCGGTTCGCGGACCCCCTCGGCCAGAGAGAGCCAGACTCGGGTGCAGATGCGGGCCGGGTCCTTCTTTCCTGCGGCGAAGTAGGCGCCCGCGAGGTATTCCCAAACTTCCGCATTGGCCGGGTGGCGCGCGGCGGCGTCTTCGAGGAGAAGGGTGGCGAGCTCAAGGTTCTTCCCTTCTGCAAAAAGGGTGCGGACGTAAGCCATGGATTCCGGCGTCTTCGCCGAGGCGGCGGCCTCGAACTTGACGAAGCCCTGCGCCTGAGCCACCGACTCGAGGAACGGATGGTCCGTCGGCCAGGAGAGGAGGGGAATGCCGCTCGCTTTCAGCGCACGCTCGAACTCCCGAACGTTTTCGGAGGCGAGCGCCGACTGCATCGCGAGAAGTTCGAAGCGATCGACGCCGCTCGAGCGCGCTTGGTCGATCAAGGCGGCGATTTTTGAATTTCTCGACTGAAGAAACCGCTCGTAGGCGCGCAGCTTTGCCGTCGTCGGCGCCGGAGGAATCACGTTGAAGAAGTTCTTTCCTTGGCGGCGCATTTGAAGCGCCAAGGCGGCGTCGGGAAAGCCCCTCTCGGCGAAGAAGGCGCCGTAGGCGTCGGGGCGCTTTTTGAAGTCCGCCCTGGCTTCTCGCTCAAGAGACGTCCGGTCGAGCTTCCTTTGGGCCGCTTCGATTTCGCTTTCGCTCGTCACAAAGACTGCGGCGCAGGTTTCGGCGCCGCACTCGGACACGACGACCCGCCCTTCAAAATGGAGCCGCATGTTCTTCGCGTAATGGCGGATGAGCGCGTCCTGCGCCGAGTCGTCCTTAAAGGCCGACTTCAGGACGTGCTCGGCAAGCTGACTGACCGCTTCAGCTTCCGCGGCAATCCGAGCTTTGGCCTTGGCCGAAGATCCGTCCTTCTTCGGATCGATGCGGTGAAGGGCGTAGGAAAAATACGTTGGTCCCGACACGTAAACGCCGGGCTCGCGCGCATCAAGCTTTTTCCAAGCCGCGAGAACGGAGACCGCATCCGCTCGGGCGGATGCGTCGACCGTCGGCGGATTGGCAAGAGAAGCGTGAGGAGCGGCGAACGCCAACGCCGCGCCGAAAAGAGCGGCGCTCAGAAGACGCTGCATGAACATGACCGCCGCCTTTTACCAAGCGGGCTGAGCGGGCGCCGACGAGCCGGGTGCAGCCGAAGTTCCGGCGCCGCCTTCCGCCCTGCGCAGCAGATACTCCCGCGGCGCCATGCCCTTGAGGTCGACCCGGCAGTTGAGCACCTGCCCGTACGCCATCTTGGGCGTCACGCGGGTGATGCGCACGTCGCCGACGGGCGTCTCGCTGCGGCCCATCTGTTCGCCCGTATAGGGATCCTTGCGGATGGCTCCCTGACGCACGAGGGTGTACATGTCGCCCGCACGCATCGTTTCCCCGCCCTGCGCGATGAGGATTTGCCCGTTTTCGTAGCCGACGGCTGCAATCGGATAAATCGTTTCGGTAATCTGAGCGGCGATGTCGCGGCCGATCCCGGCGCCGTTGGCGGTGACGGCCTTTTCATTGCGGATCGGCAGCGTCAGGGTGCCCGCGACGGCAATCTGTCCGGTCGCCGCTTCGATCAAGCGCCATTGAACGGAAACCTGTCCGGTGGTCGCCTTCACGGTTTCTCCCGTGTAAGGCACCTTCTCGAGCCGCGATTGCGCTTCGAACTCGAGCACGCGCCCCGTGAGGATGTAGTCGGTGGCGAGCGTGTTTCCGAGACGGGCGCGTTCCTCCGGACGAACGTCCGGGCTGAGAAGCGAACGAAGTTCGTTCATGCGTTCGCCCGCGAAGTCGCGGTCAAGCACTGCAAAGTGGCGCGTGCTCGTCAGGTAGCTGACGGCCGCCTGATTGGCGTTGAGCAAAAACTGCTTCTGCTGCTCGGGAGTCACCTTCTGCGCGCCTTCGATCTTGAAGGGGAGCACGGCGATGCGCATGCGGTTCGTCGCCTTTCCGCCGTCGAAGGTGTTGACGTCCACGGAAAGCTTCGCTTCAACGGTCTGAGTTTTCGGGTCCGTGCTGATGCTGAGAATCTGGTATTGACGGACGTATCCGGCCGTCGCCGTCTGCACTTCGCGCGAAGCGGCTTCGAGCGTCGCGGACTTCGTGTGGCTCACGTCGTCTTCGGCTCGAGTTTCGCTTGCAGCGGCGATCGCGGATTGATCCTTGGCGGAGATCGACAGGCCGTTCACTTTCGAGACGGCTTCGGTGAGCGCGGCGTTGATGGCTTCGGTGCGGGTTGCGCCCGAGCCGACCGCTTCGACCGTCTGCATGCGAACCCCGGCGGCGAGGGAGGCGGCGCCGAAGCCGAGCAGGGCGGCGAGAACCGTTCTTTTGAACATCGAACTGAAATGCATGATTCCTCTTCCTTTAGACGGATGCCCTGAGGATTACTTGCCGGAGACGGGGCGGCGGAGAATGAAGCCGGGTTCCATCAGCGCCGCGTCGCCCTTCGTCACTTCCATCACCGTGAACTTCGGATTGACGCGGACAACCTTCGCGGTGCCGACCTCTTCTTCGGCCGAACCGAGGTTTTCGCCCGTCGTCGGGTCGATGAGCGCTTCGCCCGGACGGAAGATGACGAATTGATCGCCCGTCTTGAGGCCGCCGTCCTTGCCGCGGTTGACGAAGAGCTGCTTGCCCTTGGCCTGAATGACGGTGATCGGGAAAATCGTGTCGGAGAGCTGATTGGCCAAGTCGGCCGCCGCGCGGTCAAGCGCCTTGTCGAGAATGTCGCGGCTCGGAGCCCCGACGGAGTTCGCCACGCGCGTTCCACTCGAAGCCTTCGCCTCGACGTTGAAGGATCCCGTCATCGTTCCCTTCGACGTGTCGAGAATCTGGACGTTGAGCTCGATGGAGGCGTAGTCGCTGATGCGGTACTTGTGCTCAATGTTGGGCACCTTGCTCGAAGCGCGGCCGAAGGAGAAGTTCTGCACTTCCACCACCACGAGGGACTGGGCGTTCGACAGCTGGCCGGTGGCGGCGGCATCGTTGGCGGCGAGTCCCGACTGGGCAAACTTCTGTTCGTCGCGGATCGCCTGCATCTTCGCCGCGTTGCGCGTCACGACCTCAAACTTGCGTCCGTTTCGGATGGCGTCCTCGATGTCGGTGCGAAGGCTCGACTGCTTGACGGTTTTGGCTGCGGAGGCCGAGAGCGCGTCGCTCAGCTGAAGCTCGGCGACGGCGACGCGCCACTTGGCGGGGGCGGCGTACGTCGAGGAAGCGAGGGAGGCGGCAAGCCCTGCGGACACGATGAGGGCGGCTTTGATGGGAGAGAAGTTCATGAACATGGCAAGCAACGGAAAAACCCGGACGTGCCGCAAGGCACCCGGGTCTGGGTTGAGAAGATGAAAACGGAATTTCCGCACGACGAAGCTCGAACTTCGTCATGCATTTTGTCGGCGGCCCGCAGGCGCTTGACGGCTTCGAACGGAGGAACGTCTTTCGCTGAAAGACGGTCGAGCCAAGGAACGCTCTTGGAATTCCCTCTGCGCGAGGCTTCTAGAGGACTGAAGCGGCGGCTAGACGGAAAGCGTTGGGGGGGGGGTAAAGTCAAATTGAAGTCAGCACCCTCGCCGCAGCCGATCATGGCGGCTGACGCGGCCATCAAGGCTTCAACGCGGCGGGCGGGAGAGTGCATGGGAAAAAGGATCCTTCAATCAGAAGAAAACGGTCTCCCATTATTTTGCGCCGTCAATTTCTTGTCAAATGGCCTGATCAAGAGAATCGAGAAAATCTTTCTTCAAATCGAAGAACTGAGAAGCAGAACGGGGAGGATCCCGGAAGGACTCTCCCCGTCGTTCGTACGGAAGCCGCGGCGGATTCACCGCAGCCGGCCGCAGAGGTCAGCGAAGCGCGCTGAAGACGCGCTGCGTGATCGCTTCGATCGAGCCGATGCCCGAAATCGAGCGGTACTTCGGAGCGCCGGCCGTGCCGACTTCCGCGAGCTGCGTGTAGAAGCCGACGAGCGCTTCGGTCTGGTTGTGATAGACCTCAAGGCGCTTGCGGACCACTTCCTCGCGGTCGTCGTCGCGCTGGATGAGCGGGTCGCCCGTCACGTCGTCCTTGCCTTCGACCTTGGGCGGGT
>CALXXT010000063.1 GCA_944392755.1 uncultured Sutterella sp.
AGATCCTTCAAGACCGGCACGCGCGCGTACTGCACGAGCGCCACCGCCACCGCAATGACGAGCGCGAACGCAAACGAGAGCGCCGTGAGGGGAATCGTCACCGCGATGCCCGGGAGCAGAATGTCCCAGAAGGAATCCGCAAACAGCGTCCAAAGACGCGCATCCATGCCGAAATGCTCCTTATCCGTTTTTTGAACGAAGTATAGGGAGCCGAGGCGCTTTCAACAAATACTTATGATGCAGTCGGTTTCATGCCGCAAAAGCATGAATCGAAGCGGATCATTTTTGGAGCGGGCGGATTTCGATCACGCGCTGATTGGTGCTTCCGCGCCATTCCCCCTTTTTCGTCGTCTTGAGCTTTTCGACGAAGGGACCGTCCACGAGCACGTCGATGAAGTCGAGGAGGGGACTCCCCTTGACGCGGTCGTAGACGCGGCCCGTCCAGGCCCAGACGGTTTTTCCGGGAAGCTCGGCGCGGATGCGCTTCAGCAGGTGCAGGAGCGCCGCTTCGTGCTCGGGCTCGAAGGGGTCGCCCCCGAGAAGCGAAAACCCCGCCACCCAGCGGTTGTCGAGCGCGTTCAGAATCTCGTTCTCGGTCTCTTCCGTGAAGGGCAGTCCGGCGTCGAAAGGCCAGCTCTCGGGATTGAAGCACCCCTTGCAGCGCAGGGTGCAACCCGAGACGAAGAGCGAGACGCGCACGCCCGGCCCGTTGGCGGTGTCGTATTTGCTGATGCCGATGTAGTTCACGAAAGGACCTCCATGGGAAGGCGGCAAGCGAAACGGCGTCCGACGGACGCCGTTCGACGGGCGGATGCGCCCGGCTTCGCGAAGCGCATCCGAAGCGGGAAATCTTACATCGAGACCCGGTTCTGGATCTCGGCGAGCTTTCCGTCGTTCATGCGCGAAATTCCGTTCACGTTGCTGTAGCCGAGGTACCCGCACACGCGCGAAATCACCGAAATGTTGCGCGAGTGGCAGTGGGGGCACTCGAAGAGCACGTTCGTGCTGTGGCGCCCGCATTCATTGCAGTAGGCGCTGTCGAAGTTCACCCCCTGGTAGAAGCCGAGCTCCATGCCGCGCTCGACGACGGCCTTCACCGCGTCGAAATTCTCCGGATTGTCGAGCCGCACGTACTGGATGTGGCCGCCCTCGCAGAGGTGGAAGTCGCGGAACTCCTTGTCCTGCTTCTCGAAGGGCGTGATCGCCTCGGTGACGTTCACGTGGAAGGAATTCGTGAAGTACTCGGGGCTGTAGTGCTCCGTATGCGCGAAGACGTTGTCGATCCCGAGCGCTTCGCAGAAGGAGGCGTACTGCTTGGCCTGCGTCGCGCAGAGGCTCTCGGCGGGCGTGCCGTAGATGGCGTAGAGGTAGCCGTCCTCCTTCTTGTAGCGGTTGATGCGCTCCTGAATGTGCTCGAGCACCGAGGCGGAGAAGTCCCCGCCTTCGTCGACGAGGCGCTTTCCGGTCCAGAGGTAGGTCGCCTCATCGAGCGCCGTGATGCCGAACGAAGCCGTCATGTAGCGCACGAGGTCGCCCACGCGGTCGTCGGGATCCTTGCGGCCCTCGTAGAAGCCGCCCTGCGTGAAGGCGAGGGGATTCGACGAGCACTTCTGGTTGCGGATGATCTCGTAGCGCTTCTTCAGGAATTCGCGGATCACGTCGAGCCGATCGTCGAGAACGCGCCAGAATTCCGTGCGCCACGAGTCGGGATGCTCAACCTGCACGGCGGTGAGGATGAGCGGGATGTTGAGCGAAACGGCGCCGATGTTGCAGCGGCCGATCGTCACGTAGCGGCCTTCCTCGTTCGCCCAGGGCGAAAGGTAGGCACGGCACCCCATTGGGCTCGTGATGACGCCGTGCTCCTGGAAGAGCTTCGAGACGGTGCCCCACTTCGAGGAGAGGGACAGGTAGTCCGGATACATGCACTGCGAGCTCGTGAGCACCGCTTCGTCGAAGAGTTCGCGGCTCCACGGATCGCGCGCGATCTGCGCCTCGTCGTAGAGGTAGACGAGCTTCGGGAAGACGACGGGCTTGTGGTGCGAGCCGTGGCCGCCGCGGCGCACGCGCAGCATGATTTCGCCGATGCGCGCGAGCCACTTGCGGTCAAGCTCGGGGAGATCCCGGTCGAACCACTGCCCGAAGGTGATCGTCGTGAAGGCGAAGTCGCCGCGCGAGCAGGGGACCGTGTTGAGCTTCAACTCAAGCGACTGGAAGCCCTGCTCGAGCTCGCGCACGACGTCGCGCTCGGCGGCCGCCTCGGCCTTCTCCTCCGGAACGCCGAGCTCGAGGCAGCGGCGCTTCGCGGCCGTCAGGCTCTTCTTCACGTAGGGGAGAAGCACCTTGTCGAGTTCGGCGAGCGTGAAGCCGCCGAACTGCTGCGCCGTCGCGACGAGCGTCACGTCGCCCACGACCTGAAGCGCGCTCAGCACGGTCTTCGGCTCGGTGTACTCGACGTTGCTCATTTCAAAGCCGCCCTTCAGGACGCCGCCGATGTCGAAGAGGCAGCAGTTGATGCAGCCGAGAATCATGTCGCGCAGGTCGTGGATGTAGATGTCGCCGCGCTCGATCAGCTCCTTTTCGCGCCCCGAGAGGTAGAACTGCTTGTAGAGGCTCTTCGTCAGATAGCCCTTGATGAGCGAGCCCTTCGTCGAGACGAGCGAGCTGTCGAAGTTCGCGTTCTCGCGGTCGCCGAGACGAAGCACGTCGTCGGCGTCCTGGCGCAGCTGCTCGAAGGTGCGCGCGTAGTTCGTCTTGTAGTAGCGGTATTCGGCGTAGGAGTCGGCGACGTCCTTGAAGCCGAAGGATGCGAGCGTCGCGATGACGAGTTCGTGCAGAACGGAAACGGCGACGTCGCCCTTGCCGGCCACGCGGCGGCGGATCGTTTCGGCCATCTGGTCCATCACGTCGTCGGGCAGCGACTTGTCGCATCGGAAGGCCGCCTTGAGAATGGCCGCCTTGATCTTCTCAGGCTGGAAATTCTCGAGCGAATTGTCCTTCTTGATGATGCGGATTTCCTTGGTCTGCATGGATTTTCCTCTTCTTTTTCCGATCTGAAGGAACGCCGCCCGCAACCCCATCAATGGGCATTCGGGAGTCGTATTCAACCAAATCTTGTGTTGTGTTTCTAAAACGCGGAAGACGAACTTTAGCCCAAACGCGGGGCGCTGTCGACCCGAGCGAGGTCGGAATTTCCGAACGCCCGCCGCAAACCGCATGAATCCGCCGAGTTTGATTTCTCCTATCGGAGCCATAGTCGCGCGGGCGCGACGCCGCACGTCGGGGAGAGGAGCGCAGGGCCGCCGCATGGGGTATCCTTTGGGGTCGAACTCCTCATTCAAGGCGGCCCATGGAAACGATCGTCCTCACCAAATCCTTCTTCAGCATGAGTCAGGCGTGCCTTGCCGGACGCGCGGCCCTGCAGGCGGCGCTGCGGCATCTCCCCGACGACCGCTACGAAGCCGGGGAGGAGGTGTCGGTTCAGGTCACCTTCATGCCGGACGCCGAGCCGCCCTGGGGAAAGAAGCGCACCCTCGTCTGGAAGTGCGGCGGCAAGCCGAGAAGGCCCAAATCCGAGGCCGACTGGCTCGACGAGGTCGAAGCAGCGGTCGCGCACACGAAGGCGGACCGCTGAAGAGAGTCCGATCCGCGCCCGCAGGGACTTCTCCCGCGGGCGTTTTCCTTCACTTCGATCCGGCTCACGCGTGACCGAGGAAGCCCTCCGCATCGACCCATTCGGTGACGGCGGCCTGCGCGTCGGCCTTCTCCCCGTTTTCGGGAACGGCGAGCAGTCCGTCGCGGATGCGCTCGAGCATCGAGATCATGGGCGGCGGCCAGGCCCCCGTGTCGACCGGATTTCCGGGCCTGCGCAGAAGGCGAAGCGGCTTCCAGTCGTCGCCCGCGTCCTCCGGCCGGCGCGCAAAGACGATCGTGTCGGCCGCCGCATGGGCGACCTGAAAGCCGGTGTAGGCCGCCTGAAGGGCGAGCGGCAGCTCGATGACGAAGGACTGGGGAAGCGACGTCCAGAAAAGCGCGTCGACGTAGAAGGTCTGCTCGCCGAAAAGAATTCCGCCCGCATGTCCGATGGGAGCGCCGAGCTCCTTTGAGCGGCGGTTCACCCAATCAACGACGCGGCGCGCGTCGGCGCGCATCACGCGCTTGGGCGTCCCGGGCGGGTACCAGCCGAAGATCGTCGCGGGAACGATGCCGTGCTCAAAGTACCAGGAGAGCTCGCCGCGGGCGCGCAGCTCCTCGGGCGAGCGGGAGAGCTCCCACATGTTCACCAGCGCGGGAAGCGCGGTTTTCCCCGAAAGAACGTCGGTTCTCGCCGTCCAGTCGCCGATCTTCTCCACCGCGGGCGCCGCCCGAAGGCGGGTGAATTCGACGGCCGACCTCGAGAGCGAGCGGATCGTGGCGTTCAGGAACTGCGGCGCCTCCTTTTCGTACCAGGAGACGATGTCGGAGAGCGGCATGCCCGGCCGTTCGGGCGGATCGTCCGTGAGATGGAGCTTGCGCACGCCGCAGGTGAAGAGCGCCTCTCCCATGGCCCGCAGGCAGAGCGTGCGCACGATTTCCGCGGCCGCCTCGGGTTCTCCGGCCACGACGTCCTCGATCTTGCGCGAGCGCAGCGTCAGCGTCACCGCGCCCTGGGCATCGATGGCGGGCCAAACCTCGACGTCTTCGGCGCGGATTTCCTGCGCACCGCGATCCAGGACAAAATCGGGATCCCGAACCGTCCCCGGCTCGATCTGCCAGAAGCGCTTCAGGCGGCGCGGAGCGCGGTTGACGAAGTAGAGAAGCTCCTCGAAATGCTCGGGGAACCGGCAGGCGACTTCAATGCGGGCCGACTTCTTCGGATCAAGCGGACGGTCGATGTGAAACGTGAACGCCGGAAGGAGGAAGGCGAAGCTCTCGACGAAGCCGTCGAAGTCGTAGTCCCGGGCGTGCGCGTTCGTTTCGAACACCTCGCGGATCTTCGCTTCAAAAAGCGAAAAGCGGTGCCAGAAGAAGCGCACGCGTTCGGCAAAATCGATCGGCGTTTCGGGATGCGAGAAGAGAATGTCGGCCGAGTTGCACCAGGACTGGGCCGAAGCGCTCTCGGGAAACGCGCGGCGGTACGCGCGGGAGAGTTCCAGGAGCTGAAAGGCGTCGAAGCGCTCGAAATAGTAGGTGAGCGCGGCCTCGAACCACTCGGAAGTCTTCAGGATTTCATCCTTCAGGTCGTCGATCAGCATGCGCTGGACGGGAATGAAGGCGGGCTCCACGCGGCAGAGGAGCGCAAAGTGCAGGACGAAGCGGAGCTTCGCGTAGGTCACCTCGCGCGTCGACTCTTCGGGAAGAATTTCGGCGACGTACTGCATGCCCGCAGCCCAATCCTCCTGCCGCAGGAAGCGGTTGAGCGCACGAACGAGCGTTCGGGGCTTGCGGATGCGTTTCGGCGTCGGCTTTGAAGACTCCATGGATGGGGATCTCCCGTTGGTGTTGAGGGAAAGTGAGATTGTCTACGCTTTCGTCTCCGCCCGCCACCCGAGCGGGAGCGGGAAGGTCGATCGGCGTCAGCACTCGCGCACGGTGCGTCCGTTCATCGGCTGCACGGGCCGTGCGTTCATGCCGAGGAGCGCCTCGAGCGCAGAAATCTCTTCGGCCGAAGCCTCCACCTCGTCCTTCAGGACCACCCATTCGACGGGCTCGAGGTAGGGCGGCGTCGTGAGGCTGCCCGTATAAGCCCAGTGGCCGAGACGCTCGGGCAGAAGAAGGTGCGGGTCGAAGCTCGGAAAGGGCGAGGGCTCATCAAACCCGTCGGGAACATGCGCGAGCAGGTCCCTGAGCGCCGGGTTCGAGCGCCCCGCGCGCATGAAGGCCGCAACGACGAGGAAGCACCCGAGGTCGCCCTCGAAGACGAAGTGCGTTTCGACGGGATGCGGGACGCCCGCCAGGAGCGTTTCAGCCGGCGTGTGGAAGTGGAGCTGATGCAGTCGGTAGACGACGCCCGAGCGGGAAAGAACGGAGCCTTCCGTAAAGTGGACTTCCAGCGAATGGTCGGTGCGGCGCACGAAGTTCGCGTCGTGCTCGAAGCGGATCTCAATGGGCGCGGCGCCCGGGAGAACCCGTTCGGGCGCGATGTCGATCGGGCTCTGCCGCATGCCGAAGACGGGCTCGCCGCCGCCGAACGCATCGGGGCGGGCGGATCGAAGGGTGCAGGAGTGAAAAGCGCTCAAGGCGCGCAGTCTCTGATAGCGGTTCATGGCGTCGGAGCCGGGAGGCGGTTCGTCGCGCGCCGCTCGGCCCGTTCTTGGTGAAAACGAGTCGATTCTAGCGGGCGCGTCCTCCGAACGCCTCGGCGCGGAATACACTTTGAGTCGGCCTGCGGGATTCAAGGCAATTCCCGCATTCGACTTGGCTTCATCTTTTTTAGAGAGTGTCCGCGATGTTCACCGATCATCTTCAACCCGTTGCGCTTTCCGAACTTCCGCTTCTCTTCAATCTGGGCGGGACGTCGCTCGTCTCCGCGGCCTTCGAAGGAAAGGAGGACGTGATGCCCGCCACCTGGGTCTGCCCGCTCAACTACGACCCCGCGCGCGTGACGGCCTGCGTCGATTCGTGCCACTACACGCGTCCTCTGATTGAAAAAAGCGGCATGTTCGCATTGGCGCTCCCGACCGCGGCCATCGTGAACGAGGTCATGTATCTCGGCCACGTGAGCGAAAACGACGAACCCGCGAAGCTCGAGAAGAGCGGCGCGAAGTTTTTCAAGATGCCGGGCTACGACATGCCCTTCGTTGAAGGGTGCGCCGCTTATGCCGTCTTCCGCGTGCTCCCCGAGCCGCACATCGAGAAGACCTACGACCTCTTCATCGGCGAGGCCGTGGCGCTCTGGGCCGACCGCCGCGTCTTCCGCGACGGCGCCTGGCGCTTCGAGGAGGTTCCCGAATCGATGCGCACGCTCCACTACGTGGCGGGAGGGCGCTTCCACGTGATCGGGCGCGGGTTCGACGTGCATCAGAGCCGCTGATCGAAGAGGCGCGGAGCGCTCCGGGCGGCGGGGCGCTCGGCGGCTTTCGAGGGAAGAGGCGCCCTCCTGAGATAAAATCCACCGACGTGTGCAAATTTCGAATCGAATGACGCAGGCGGCCTCCATCCGAGCCGCGGCCTCAAGCGCCGCGGCCTTTTTCATGCCGCTTCGTCGAAAGAAAAAGGTGACCCATGAAGCGATTCCCGCTCTGCGCCGCCCTCGCGGCGCTTCTCAGCCTTTCGGCCGCGGCCGATGCGGCGAAGCTGCGCATCGCGGCGCTCCCCGCCGCCGACGCCGTCGTGCTTTACGCCGCGCAGGACGAGGGGCTCTTCAAGAAGGAAGGACTCGACGTGGAGGTGATTCCCTTCAAGTCCGCGCTTGAAGTCGGAGCGGCGATGCGCGCGGGCCGCCTCGAAGGCCACTTCGCCGACCTCATGAACGTCTTCATGCAGAACGAAAAGGGCGTGCCGCAGGCCGTCGTCATGACGACGACCCATACGAACAGGGAGCAGCGCGCCTTCGGACTTCTCGTCTCTCCGGCCTGGAGCGACAAGATCACGTCCTTCGATGCGCTCCGCGGGATGAAGTCGGTCGAGACCGCCATGAGCTCGGCGACGATCATCGACTACCTCGCCGACCGCATGAAGGCGACGACGGCCCTCCCGAAGGAAGCCCTGAAGAACCTCGAGGTGAAGCCCATTCCGATCCGTCTTCAGATGCTCCTCTCCGGAAAGTGCGCCACGGCGCTTCTGCCCGAGCCCCTCGTGTCGGTCGTTGAATCGAAGGGTGGGCGCGTCGTCTGGGACGACCGCGGACTCGAGGAGCCCCTCGCCGTCGTCGCCCTGAAGCGCGACGTGCTCGAGCCTGAGACGGTTGCCGCCTTCCGCCGTGCGGTCGCCTCGGCGGCCAAGCTGATCGAAGCCGAACCCGAGCGCTTCCGCGCAGTGATGGTCAAGCGCGGACTGCTGCCCGCGCCCGTCGCCAAGGACTACAAGATGGTGCGCTTCTCGATCTACGGCACGAAGGACGGCCTGCCGCCCCTGCCCACCGCGGCCGACGTGAAGCGCATCGGCGAATGGATGGTCGAGAAGAAGATGATCGATCGGGTGCCGAACCCGGCCGACGTCGTCTGGCCTGCGGACGCGGAGGCGGCCTCGAAGTGACCCGCGGCTTTGCGCTTTCGCTCGAAGGCCTCACCGTCAAGCGCGGCGGCGCGGTCGTGATCGACCGCCTCTCGGTCGATCTTCCTCCGGGCGCTTCGCTCGCGCTCGTCGGCGAATCGGGCGCGGGAAAGTCGACGCTCCTCCAGGCCGCGGCCGGCCTCATTCCCGCCGCGGCGGGCCGCGTTCGCTGGCGCGACGCGAGCGCGGAGGGTCGGCGCCCGCGCACGAGCTTCGTCTGGCAGAACCTCGCGCTCCTGCCTTGGAAGCGCGTGCGCGCGAACCTGGAGCTTCCGATGCGCATCGCGGGCATGAACGAAGCGCGCATCCGAGAGCGCGCCGAATCGCTCGCTGCGGAGCTCGGCATCGAGGATCTCCTGGAGCGCTGGCCCCACGAGCTCTCGGGCGGACAGCGGCAGCGCCTCGCGCTCGGCCGCGCCATGGCGGCCGATCCCGACGTGCTCTTCATGGACGAGCCTTTTTCGGCTCTCGACGCCATGCGCCGCGAACAGCTCCAGGACGTTCTCGCGGGCATCCGCGCGCGTCACGGCACGAGCTTCGTCTTCGTCACGCACGACATCGCCGAGGCGGTCTTCCTCTCGACCCACATCCTGCTCCTTGCGGCGCATCCCTTCCGAACGCTCGGACTGCTCGAGAATCCCGCCGCCCAAGAGCCGCGCGACGGCGCGCGGCGCGACGATCCGCGCTTCTATGAGACGGTGCGCCGCGTGCATGCGGCGCTCGCCCGTTCGCGCCGAGGGGAGGCCGAATGAGGACCTTCGTTCGCTACGGCGCCGCCTCGCTTGCGCTTCTTCTCCTTTGGTGGGCGGCTTCGCTCGCGCTCGGAGACATGCTGCTCCCCGCGCCCCTCGACGTCGCGGCCGGACTCGTCGACGCCGCGCTTTCCGGAGAGCTCGCCCGACACGCCGGCGTTTCCACGCTTCGGCTCATCGAGGGGCTCGGAGCCGCCGTTCTCTTCGGATACCCGATCGGGCTCTGGCTCGGCCACTCGGAGCGGGCCGACTGGCTCGGGGCGCCGCTCGCCTTCATCACGTATCCGCTTCCGAAGATCGTGCTTCTGCCCGTCTTCTTCACGCTCGTCGGCTTGGGCGACGCCTCGCGCGTCCTCCTCATCGCGCTCACGGCGGGCTACCAGATTCTCGTCATCGTCCGGGCCGAGGCCCGGGCGCTAGACCCCGCCTACAAGCTTGCGCTGCGCTCCATGGGTGCGGGGAGGGCGGATCTGCTGCGGCACGTCGTTCTGCCCGCGTCGCTTCCGTCGCTCTTCACGGCGCTTCGGGTTGCGAGCGGAACGGCCGTTGCCGTCCTTTTCCTCGCCGAAAGCTTCGCGACCGACGCCGGCCTCGGCTGGCTCATCATGGATGCCTGGGGCATGGGCGACATCCTGCGCATGTTCGTCGGCATTCTCGCGATCAGTCTTCTCGGCGTCGCGCTTTATGCGGCCATCGGCATCGCCGAGCGCCGCGTCTGCGCATGGCATCACTCGAACGCATCATGACCTCATTTCAGCTTCGTCAGTCGCTTCTTCTTCTCATCACGGCCGTCATTTGGGGCTCGGCCTTCGTCGCTCAGTCGATCGGCATGGATTCGGTCGGGCCCTTCACCTTCACGACGTCGCGCACGCTTTTGGGCGCGATCGTTCTGCTGCCCCTCGTCGTCTGGCGGCGCACGGCCCTCGTCAAGACCGATCCGCAGGAAGCGCTTCGGCGCTCTTCCCGCGGCTACCGCCGCGCGCTTCTCATGGGGGGACTCTCCTGCGGACTCTGTCTTTTTGCGGGCGAAGCCTTTCAGCAGTTCGGGCTCGTCTTCCATACGGAAGCGGGCAAGGCGGGCTTCATCACGTCGCTCTACATCGTGCTCGTTCCCGTCATGTCGACCTTCCTCGGGCGGCGCTCGAATCTCCTCATGTGGACGAGCGTCGCCGTCGCCTGCGCGGGCCTCTGGTACCTCTGCGTGCCTCCCGAAGGCATTTCGATCGCGCTCGGCGACTTCTTCGTCTTTCTCTGCGCCTTCGCCTTCGCCGTGCACATTCTCGTCATCGGCCACTTCGTGAAGACGGTCGACGCGGTCGAGCTCTCGGTTTCGCAGTTTCTCTTCGCGAGCCTTCTCG
>CALXXT010000064.1 GCA_944392755.1 uncultured Sutterella sp.
CTCTGTTTGTCGCTCTTCGCCGGAATTGAAAGAGAAAGATCTGTCTTTCGTCTTTCGGCTTCCTTCAAAGCGCGAACTTCGTAAAATTTTTGAGCTCGGAGTCGTGAAACTCCGTCGTCTTTCGACCATCGCTCGACGTCTTACGCCGTCCACGCTTATCGGTTCGTTGAATCTGATTTTTAAAGAACCTCGCTGAACTCGTTTCGTTCAGCGCAGAATTGAGATCTTATCGAACTCTTTTCTGCTTGTCAAGGGCCGGATCGAAAATTTTTCTGCCGCCGCCTCGACGCGTCCGCCTTTCGGCAAACGAGGTTGCGAATTATGCCGATCGTTTTTCAGTTCGTCAAGTCCCATTTCGACAGTTCAGGGATTCGACGCCTCTTTGCGGTCCGTCACCCGCCCTTGGGCATAATCTCTAGAGGGGCGCATTTCCTGCAATTTGGCGACTTTTAGAATCATTTTCGTAATTTTTAAGAGCCGCCCATCCCATGCAGAAGCTCAAGACGCCGTACATCGCCTCGACGCCGCCCGATTTTCTTTGGGCGCGCCGCATTCTGGCGGCGGTCGTGGTGCTCGCGCTTCTCCTTGGCATCGCCGCTTCAATCGACGCCATCTCGTCCTCGCTCTCGACCCCGGAACGCACTGTCCGCACCACCACCGGACAGGCCTTTGAACTCTACGGCGAGATTCCGGCTTCTTCCGACGGCATGCGCCCTGCCGTGCGCTTCGACATTCGGCCGTCCGCTCCGCAGATCGTCGTCAACCGCATCGACTTCCATCCGACGCGCGATCAGCGCTCGCTCAAGTGGACCGCCACGCTGATGGCGCTCCCGGGAACTCCTTCGGGCTTCTACAACATTCGTCCGGCGAGCAGCAGCGCGGAAAGCCTTCCCGGATGGCACCTTGATCTCTACGCTACGCAGAAGGAGCTTCAGAGTCGGAGCGCGTCCTTCTTCATGCGGGAATTCGGCGCGGATGCCCTCAATACGGCGCTGAATGCGTTGGTCGCCGCGCTTGTCGCCGGGCTCGCCCTCGTCGCCGTCCGCCGCCGAGAACGCGCCGCGCGCATTTCAAACGGACTTCTGCGCGTGGAGCACGTCCGAGAGGATGGAGACGACACGCTTCTGTTCTGCCGCGACTCGACCGGACGGCTCGAGCTCTCCGGCGACTACGCCGTGCTTACGGCGTCGGGGCAGCATCTTGGTAGCGCCCAAGTCGTCGGCCGCACCGAACGCGGATGCACGCTGCGGCTCACCGCCGCACGCGCGCGCCCCGGCTGCCTCGTGCTTGCCGTCGAATCCGTTCGTCTCGGCGGCCGGTGATCATCGCGGCGCTTCTCTCCTCAAGCTGCCGCACGCCGGACCGGCGCTTTGCCTTCGGCTTCCTTTGCCGCCTCTGCGCCTTTCCGACTCGGCGAAGCGCCCCCTCCGAAATAGGTGGACGACGAGCTTTCAGCTGCATGGACGCACCCGCACGCCGCTCGGCGCACCAAAAAAAAAGAAAGGCGCCCCAAAAGACGCCTTCCTGAATTGCACCTGCGCTTTGCAGCGTCGGTCAGCGGCCGCTCTTGCGCCAAGCGGCAAGCGCCTCGACGCAGTCCGCGACCAGCTTCGGCCCGTTGTAGATGAAGCCCGTGAAGAGCTGCACGAGCTGCGCCCCAGCCTCCAGCTTCTCGATCGCATCGGCACCCGTCATCACGCCGCCCGAAGCAATGATGGGAATCTCGCCCTTGACGTGTTCGGCAATGAGGCGGACGACCTCAGTCGAGCGTTCACGCAGGGGCGCCCCTGAAAGGCCGCCGGTCTCTTCGGCGTGTTCGAGCCCCTGGACGCGCTTGCGGTTGATCGTGGTGTTGGTCGCGATGACGCCGTCGATGCCGTAGGAAACGAGCGTGTCGACGCAGCGGAGAATTTCATCGTTCTCAAGATCGGGCGCGAGCTTCACGGCGATCGGGACGTGCTTGCCGCCGCGCTCGGCCTTCAAGGCCTCGCGCTTGGCGGTGATGCCTGCGACGAGGTGATCGAGCTCGCCCGCCCCCTGAAGGGTGCGCAGGTTCTTCGTGTTCGGAGAAGAAATGTTGACGGCGATGTAGTCGGCGTGGTCGTAGACCTTGTCGAGGCACTTCTCGTAGTCGGAGAGCGCATTCTCAATCGGCGTGACGGCGTTCTTCCCGATGTTGATGCCGAGAACGCCTCCGCGCAGGCGGAAGGCGTCGGCGCTGCGCAGATTGAGAAGCACCTGATCGACGCCCTCGTTGTTGAAGCCCATGCGGTTGATGACGCCCTGCGCGGGAATCAGACGGAAGAGTCGGGGCTTCGGATTGCCGGGCTGAGCCAGCGGCGTGATCGTGCCGATTTCCACATGGCCGAAGCCGAGGCCGCCGAAGGCGCTCACGCGCGTTCCATCCTTGTCCATGCCTGCCGCGAGCCCCACCGTGTTGGGGAAGCGCACGCCCATGACGGTCACGGGATCATCGTCGGGCATGTGCGTGATGAGCTTGTGCAGACCAAGGTGCACGATCCAATCAAGATTGGCCATCGTGACGGCGTGGGCCGTCTCCGGGTTCATCGCGAAAAGAACTCGGCGAGCAGTACTGTAGAGATCCATGACGGAATAGGCTCCGGAAATGTCGGGGAAAAGGTGGTGGGCCTGCTGTCTGCGGGCAAGCGCCCGCACAAACCATCGTTTCCGAAGATTATAGCGGGCGACTTTTCTGCGCCTTAAAGTCTCGACGCGCGCAGGCTCGACCACCGTGCGGACCGGGACGCTCCCGCTTGCCCGAAGAAGAGCGGAACCTCTCCATGCAGCGGAAGCAAACCAGGCTCTTGACAAAAGCGGATCAACATGCCATAATCCGATTCTCGCTTGAGACAAGCGAAACGAATTCACCGCGGGGTGGAGCAGTCCGGTAGCTCGTCGGGCTCATAACCCGAAGGTCGAAGGTTCAAATCCTTCCCCCGCAACCAAGCTTCTCCCGAAAGTCGACGAGTTCGGGAGCATCGATGACCCGGCCGAAGCGCCGGGTTTTTCGTATCCGCCGCTTCCGCACCCGAGCGCTCCCTTTTCTGCTCTAATCCGTCCCTCCCCCCTGCGTCTTGCGGCCACCGCTTCCCCAATAGAATGTGGAACGCGCTTTTCGAGCTCCTTCCGTCAGACCCTCATCTTCAACCATTCGTCTCGTCATGACCGAGTCCATTCCTCTCGATCTTCCCATTCGTCCGGCCTTCTGGAACGTCCCGCTTTGGGGCGAGGTGGGCGTTTACATCGTCGGCATTCTCGCCGTGATTCTCTGCGCCGTAGGAGTTGTGAAGAACGTGCGGCGCTGGCGGGCGGGCCGCGCGGCCTCCGCAGCGCGCGATCCGAAAAGAGTCGAACGCCTCATGCGCGAAGCCGTCGCCCAGGAGAAGGTCCGCGAGACGGTTCCGGGCAAAATTCATGCCGTGCTGGTGCTCGGCTTTTTCCTTCTCTTTCTCGGCACGGCGACGGCAACCCTTGACTGGGACGTCGGACACTACGTCTTCGGCTCTCAATTCCTGAAGGGCGATCTCTACCTCTTCTACAAGCTTGTTCTCGACACGGCCGGCGTCGCCGTGCTTGTTGCGCTTGCGCTCGGCGCATGGCGGCGCTGGTGCACCCCGTCGAATCTGCCGCGCGACCGCCGCTTCGTCTGGGTCTACGCTTCCCTCGCCTTCATCGTGGCGTCGGGCTTCGTCGTCGAAGCGCTTCGTCTGGCCGTGCAGCGTCCGGCCTGGGCGGACTTTTCTCCCGTGGGATCGGTCCTCGCCGACATCTTCATCGGCTGGGGTCTGTCGAACGCGTCGCTTGAATCGACGCACGTGCTTCTGTGGACCGTGCACGGCCTGGCCGCATTGGCCTTCGTCGCGGCGATTCCCCTCACCTACTACGCGCACATCTACCGCACGCCCGTCTCGATCGCGCTTCCCCGCGGCGAAGCCGGAGGCGTCGATGAAAAGATCGAAGCGATCGAAGAGCAGGAGCATTTCGGCTGGAGCACCGCGGGCGACCTTCCGCGCTCCGCGCGCATTCAGGCCGACGCCTGCACGGAATGCGGCCGCTGCGAGGCGGTGTGTCCCGCCATGCGCGCAGGCACCCCGCTCGCGCCGCGCGCCTTCGTGATGAAGCTGCGCGAGCTTGCCGCCGCTTCCCCGGAAACGGCCTTGAGCGAACGGATTTCGGCTGAGGAGCTTTTTGCCTGCACGACGTGCGGCGCCTGCGCGCGCGTCTGTCCGGCCGACATCGAGATTCCCCGCCTCATCGTTCAGATGCGGCGTCACCTCGCGCTTGAATGCGGCGAATTCCCCGAAGGCGCGGCCGCAGCGCTTGAGAACACGGCCTCGGTCGGCAACCCCTGGGGACTGGATCCCTATGAACGTCTCGACTGGGCCGAAGGACTCGACGTTCCCGTCGCCGAAGAGGGCGCATCCTACGACGTGCTCTACTGGGTCGGCTGCGCGGCGAGCTACGACCGCAGAGCGCGCCGCATCGCCCGCTCGATGGTGAAGATCCTGAAGCGCGCCGGCGTCTCCTTCGCCGTCATGGCCGAAGAGCGCTGCCACGGCGAGTTTGCCCGCCGCTTGGGTGAGGAGTACCTCTACCAGACGGCCGCTCAGGAGAACATCGAGAACTTCGCGAAGTACCGCTTCAAGCGGATCCTCGCCGCCTGCCCCCACTGCTTCCACACCCTGAAGAACGAGTACCCGCAGTTTGAAGGCGGCAAATTCGAGGTGGTCGACCACGCGAGCTTCATCCGCGAGCTGATCGACGCCGGCAGGCTCCCCGACATGTCCGACCGCGAGGCCCGGGGCGGCCTCACGGTCTACCACGACCCCTGCTATCTTGCCCGCCTCAACGGCGTTGCGTCGGCTCCCCGCACGGTGCTCTCCGAATCGGGGCAAAAGCTCGTGGAGCCGCGCGAATTCGGAGCGTTGAGCTTCTGCTGCGGCGCGGGCGGCGGACAGATGTGGTGCGAAGGGCGCTCGGCGAAAAAGCCCGTCAACGTCATCCGTCTTGAAGCGCTCCGAGCGACGGGCGCGACGACGATCGCGGCGGCTTGCCCGCACTGCATCACGATGCTCGAGAGCGCAAAGTCGACGATGAAGGATGCGGATGAACTTCGCATCGAGGACATCGCCGAGATCGTCGCGCGGTCCCTTCCCGACGAAGAGTGACGCGCGGGGGCGGGCGCCCGCCGCTCGCCGTCCGAGCGACGACCCGAGCCCGTCCGCCCCTCGAAAGACTTAGAAGAGTTCGTAGGGCACGGTGTCCTTGAAGTCCTCGCGGAAAGCCGTTTCGGCCTCAACGAAGGCGCGCATCGTCCGCATGTCGAGCGCGCGTTGAGAATTGTTCGGGCTGTCGAGCACGACCATGACAAGGCGGCGTCCCTCGACGTCGCTCTGCACGACCATGCACCGACCGGCCGCCGTCGTGAAGCCGGTCTTCTGGATGCCGATGCGCCAGGACGGATCGCCGATGAGACGGTTCGTCGTGCGCAGACTGAGCGTGCGCCGCCCCGCTCGGATCTTCGCCGCCGGTGCGGTCGAGGCCTGCCGGATTTCCTGATACTCGTAGACGGCCGCAACGAGCTTGCCGAGGTCGCGCGCCGTCGATTGATTGCGGTTGTCGAGTCCCGTCGGGTCGAAAAAGCGGGAGTCGGTCATGCCGAGGGCTTCGGCGCGGCGGTTCATTTCGTCGACGAACTTCGCCACGCCTCCCGGATAGCTTCTCGCCAGGGCATGCGCGGCGCGGTTGTCGCTCGACATGAGGGCGGCCTTGAGCAGCGCCTCGCGCGTGAGCACCATGCCGCTTCTCAGCTTCGAGGAGGCGGTCGAGCGCACGTAGTCCCCACGCGTGATGCGGACCTTGTGGTCGAGATCCAAATCGCTCTCCGCGACGACAAGCGCCGTCATCAGCTTCGTCACCGACGCAATCGGGAGCTGCACGTCGGCGTTCTTCACGACAAGCTCTTCACCCGTATCCTGGTCGACCGCATACGCGACGGAACTCCCGAGCTGCAGCGGATCCTCCGTTTGACGCAGTCCCGCGAGCGTCGCCTGCGAAGGACGCAGCCCGGCGCGCCGCACGACGCGGCGGCGCGCCTTGGCGGTGCGCCGCTTCGCGGATGCCCGCTTCACCGCCGTGCGCTTGGCGGCCGCCTTCACCTTCCGCTTCGCCTTCGCGGGCTTCGCCGCGGCCTTCTTTGCCGATGCGGGCACGAGGCGCACCTTGCCCGTCGAGGACTGGGCCGCCGCCTGCGCCGGGAAGCTCAGAACGGGCGCCAGACTGAGGAGAGAGGCCGCGGCAAGGGCGACGACGAACTTCTTCGGAAGAAAAACCATGGCGGGCGAGGGAGAAATTGAGGCAATCGTGCAGTCAATCTGCAGGAAATTTTTCTATTTTCCGCGATCTCCGCCCGACCCGCAAAATTTGGTTTCAATTTTTACACGAAGTCACACTCCGCCCGGCCGCATCCGCCCGAATCTGCCGCCGTTCGCCCGATCAGAGCCGCGCGATCGACTGCCAGACGCGCTCGAGGCGCTTCACGCTGACGGGCATCGGCGTGCGCAGCTGCTGAGCGAAGAGCGAAACGCGCAGCTCCTCGAGAAGCCAGCCGAAATCCTCCAGATGGGGATCCTCCTCTCCGCGGCGCTCGGCCTTGGCCCGCAGCCACGGCGCGGAGAGCCGCGCGATGTCGCGCATGCGGGCCCGATCGCGCTCAGGATCCGCCGCATAGCGCTCGAGCCGGTGCACGATCGCCTTCATGTAGCGGGGGTAGTGCGCGAGCTGCGTCATCGGCACCTTGGCCAGAAAGTGCGGCGGGAAGAGCCGCTCGAGCTGCCCCTTCACGTCTTCGCAGAGTTCGGCCTCCGCGCTGAGGCGCTTCAGCTTCAGGGGTATCTGCGCGGCGGTCGACGCGACTTCGGTGAGCAGGCGCGTCAATTCGCCCGCCACGAGCGTCATGCGGCTCTTCACGTCCTCGCGCCGAGCCTCGAAGCTCTCGCGGTCGTGCGGCCAGGGATCGGCAAGCGCCGTCGCGCCGAGCACGCAGTCGACGACGTCGTCGGAAAGCTCGGCCATGTTCTCGAAGGATTTTTCGAGCCCGGGGACGACGGACGCCTGCATCTGCACGCGGCCGAGGTCGCGGAGCCCGCGCACGATGAAGCGGACCTGCTCCTTGAGCGTGAGGCGGAAAAGCTTGAGAAGTCCCCGGCGGTGGGCCCTCTTCGCCTGCGCAGGATCGTCGAAGACGTCGATCGCGCAGTGCTCTCCCGCGTCGACGAGCGCGGGATGCCCGATCAGGGTCTGACCGCGGCGCTCGATCTCCATCAGCTCGGGGAGCTCGCCGAAAGTCCAGTCCGTGATGGTTTCGGCCAGATCGGCCGCGACGGCCGCATCCTCCTGCGCAACGCTGCGGAAGGTCTTCTGAGCCTCCACGCCGAGCGATGCGCGCAGCTGCGCAAGGTTGCGCCCCATGTCGAGCTGACGGCCGTGCTCGTCGACCACCTTGAAGTTGAGGATGAGATGCGCTTCGAGCTGCTCGGGCTTGAAGTCCTTCGGCGCGCACTCGACGCCCGCCTCCTCGCGCACGTCTTCGGCAAGCGCGGCCAGGAAGCCCTTCGGCTGCGGCATGCCGCCTCCGGTGCGGGTGAAGAATCCCTTGGCGTACTCGGCAAGGGGGAGCACGTGACGGCGGATTTTCTGCGGGAGCGTTTTGAGAAGCGCCTGCGCCTTCTCGCGCACCATGCCCGGAACAAGCCATTCGCATCGCACCGGATCGATCTGGTTGAGCGCGTAGAGCGGCACCGTCATCGTAACGCCGTCCCGCGGACTTCCGGGTTCGAAGTGGTAGGCGAGCGGCATCTTCACCCCGGCCATTTCGATCGACTTCGGGAAGAAGTCGAGCCCCGTGCCTTCCGCGGCATGCCGCATGAGGTCGGCCTTCGTGAGGCGCAGAATCTTCGGATCGGACTTCTCGGCCTTCTCGAGCCAGAGCTCGAGCGCGCGCTGCGAGGCGACGTCCTTCGGAATGCGCTCGTCGTAAAACCGAAAGATCATGTCGTCGTCGACCAGGACGTCGGGGCGGCGCGTTTTATGCTCGAGCTCTTCGATTTCGCGGATAAGCCGGGAGTTCGCCCGCCAAAAGGCGGCCTTGGTTTCAATCTCCCCTGCAACGAGCCCCTCGCGGATCATGATTTCGCGCGAAAGCGCCGGATCGTGCGGCTCAAAGCGCACGCGCCGCTGCTGATAAATCGTGAGGCCGTAGAGCGTGCCGCGCTCGAAGGCGACCACCTCGCCGCGGCGCTTCTCCCAGTGCGGTTCGCTCCACGAGCGTCGGACGAGGCTACCGGCCGCCGCCTCGATCCACTCGGGCTCGATGTCGGCGACGCATCGCGCGTAGAGCTTCGTCGTCTCCATGATCTGCGCGGCGAAGATCCAGCGGCCCGACTTCTTGACGCGCACGGACCCGGGCCAAATCCAGAACTTGATCCCTCGGGCGCCGTTGTAGGGCGGCATCCGCCGGTCGGCCTCAACCGCCTTCTGGCCGATGTTGCCGAGAAGCCCGGAGAGGAGCGATCGGTGCACCTCCTCGAACGTGGCGGGAGCCGCATTCAGGCGCCAGCCGAATTCGGCCGTCATCGCCTCGAGCTGGCGCTCGACGTCGCGCCACTCCCGCAGGCGGCGGGGCGAGAGGAAGCGGCGCTTGAGATCGGCGTCGAACTTGCGGTTGCTTTCCTTCTGCGCGCGTCCCTTTTCGACCCAGTCCCAGAGCTTCACGTAGCTGAGGAAGTCCGACGAAGGATCCGAGAGCTGACGGTGCGCCTCGTCCGCAGCCTGCTGCGCTTCGAGCGGACGCTCGCGCGGATCCTGCACGGACAGTCCCGAAGCAATGATGAGCAGTTCGCGCAGCGCCCCGCGGCGGCTTCCTTCGAGAAGCATGCGTCCGAGCTTCGGATCGACGGGGAGCTTCGCGAGCTCGCGGCCAACGGGCGTGAGCCCCTCGGCGTCGTCGACGGCGCCCAGTTCGTGAAGGATCGCGTAGCCGTCCGCAATCGCCTTCGGGGGCGGCGTCTGCACGAAGGGGAATTCCCGGATGTCGCCAAGCTTCAGAGCCGTCGCGCGCAGGATCACCGCGGCCAGGTTCGAGCGCATGATCTCGGGATCTGTGAAGGCCGGACGCCTGGCGTAGTCCTCCTCGTCGTAAAGACGGATGCAGATGCCCGCCGCGACGCGGCCGCAGCGCCCGGCGCGCTGGTCGGCCGAAGCCCGGCTCACGGGCTCGACCAGGAGCTGCTCGACCTTCGAGCGGTAGGAGTAGCGCTTCACGCGCGCGAGCCCCGTGTCGACGACGAAGCGGATGCCGGGCACGGTGAGGGAGGTTTCCGCGACGTTCGTCGCGAGCACGATGCGACGCGCTCCGCTCGGACGGAAGACGCGCTCCTGATCGGCCGCGGAGAGGCGCGCGAAAAGCGGGAGAATCTCGACGGAGGCGGGACGCGTTCGGCGAAGCTCCTCGGCCGCCTCCCGAATTTCCCGCTCGCCGGGAAGAAAGACGAGGATGTCGCCGCGTCCGGAGAGCTCGAGCTCGGCCACCGCGCGGTCGATCGCCGCCACCATCGTGCGGTCGTCGTCCTCGTCGGCGTCCTCGACCGGACGCCAGCGGATTTCGACGGGATACGTGCGCCCGGAAATCGTAAGGACCGGCGCAGGCCTGCCGTTTTCGGCGAAATGCTCGGCGAAGCGCTCCGCGTCGATCGTCGCCGAAGTGACGATCACCTTGAGGTCGGGGCGCCGCGGCAGAAGCCGCTTCAGGTATCCGAGAAGAAAGTCGATGTTGATCGAGCGCTCGTGCGCTTCGTCGATGATGATCGTGTCGTAGGCTCTGAGGAGCGGATCCGTCTGCGTTTCGGCCAGAAGAATCCCGTCCGTCATGAGCTTGATCGAAGCGCCCGCCGACGTATGGTCCGTGAAGCGGACCTTGTAGCCCACGACCTCTCCGGGCTCGGTCTTCAGTTCTTCGGCGATGCGCTTGGCGATCGAGCTCGCCGCAATGCGCCTCGGCTGCGTATGACCGATGCGGCCGGTGCGGCCGCGGCCCGCCATGAGGGCGATCTTCGGGAGCTGCGTCGTCTTGCCCGATCCCGTTTCGCCGCAGACGACGACGACCTGATGCGAGCGGATCGCGCGGATGATTTCATCGGCGCGATCCGACACGGGGAGTCCCGCCGCGAGCGAAAAGGGCGGAACCGGATGCCGGATCTCCTCAAAGGGACGCCGCGGGCTCCGCTCGCGGCGCGCTTCCCTCGCCTGAGGCTTCGGAGCCGTCCGAGCAGCGTTCGCCGCCAGGGGTGCGCCCTTCGCCGGGCCGGCCGCCTTCGCCGCCTCCGCGCGCGGCTTGCCGCGGCGCTTCTCGGGCCGCGCGGGCTTCGCGCCTTCGGCAGGCGCCGCGCCTGAGCTGAGGAGCGCATGCGCGAGCGACCCCGAAGAACGGACTTCGGCCCGGAGCTTCGGCGAGGCGGCATCGCGGCGCGCGCCCGAAGGCGCGGCGGCGCGCGGCGCAGCCCCTTGCGGCGCCTTCGCCGCAGGATCCGGCGCCCGGCCGCGCAGGCGCTTCTTTTCGCGCCTCGCCGCCAGCGCTTCGGCCTCCTCCTTCGCGCGCAGCTCGGCCTCCTTTCGGCGGGTTTCGGCAAGAGCCGCATCCACGTCGGCTCTGACTTTCTGGAAAGCGGCGAATAGGGCTCGGTCGGCGGCCATGCAGGGGATCTCCGGGTTTGCGCGTGCGTTCACAAGAGCGGGCGTGGACGCGAAGGCCTCCGCCCGACAGGCCGACATTGTAGTGACTTCATCCGGCGGCCCCGCCGCGGCGTAGACTTTCCTTGAGTTTTAAGTCCTTCCCGGAGGATGGCATGCACGACTTTCACGCTCAGTTCATCGACGGCGTCTGGACGCCGTCGAGCGCATCGGAACGCATTGCGCTCGTCAATCCCGCGACGGGTGAAGCTTTCGAATGGGTGCCGGACGGCACGCCCGACGACGCCGCGCGCGCCGTTGCGGCCGCCCGCGCGGCATTCCCCCTCTGGGCCGCCCGCCCCATGCAGGACCGCGTCGCGCTCATGCGCGCGATGCTCGAGCGTCTGCGCGCGAAGGCCGACGACATCGTGCGCCTCGAAGTGCTCGAGCTCGGAAGTCCCGAAGGCTTCGCCCGCTCGACCCACTGCGACTATCAGTTCGCGCGCATCGAGAGCTACATCGGCATTGCCGAGAAGCTGCCCCTCGAGCTTTCCTACCCGCAGAGCCTCGTTCTGCGCGAGCCTCTCGGGGTCGTCGCCTGCATCACGCCTTGGAATTACCCCTTGGGCCAGGTCGTGCAGAAGGTGATTCCGGCCGTTCTCATGGGCAATGCGGTTGTGCTCAAGCCGAGCCAGCACACGCCCCTCACGGCCCATCTCCTCATGGAGGCCTTCGCGGAGGCGGGCTTCCCGAAGGGCGTCGTCAACCTCGTCTGCGGACGCGGAAGCGTCTTGGGCGAAGCCCTCGTGCGCAGCCCCGACGTTTCGATGGTGTCCTTCACGGGATCGACGCGCGTCGGCGCGGCGCTCGCCGCCGAAGCGATGCGGGGACTGAAGCGCGTGAGCCTCGAATTGGGCGGAAAGTCTCCCTTCGTCTGGCTCGAAGGCATGCCGGACTACGAGCCCGCCGCGCGGCAGCTCCTCAATTCCGTGCTTCTCAATTCGGGGCAGACCTGCACGGCGCTCTCGCGCCTCCTCGTGCCACGCGCCATGCTCCCCGAGGTCGAGGCGCTTCTGCTCAGGCTCCTACCCGAGTACCCCGTCGGCGACCCGCGCGATCCCGCGGTGAAGGTGGGGCCGCTCGCCTCGCGCGCGCAGTACGACAAGGTGCGCGGCTACATCAAGCTCGGCCTCGAGGAGGGCGCGCGCCTTGTGGCGGGGCGCATTCCCGAGGCCGAACCCCCTCGCGGATTTTTCGTCGAGCCCGTCGTCTTCTCCGACGTCGCCAACGACATGCGGATCGCCCGCGAGGAAATCTTCGGCCCCGTCCTCTCGATCATCCCGTACGACGACGAGGAGGAGGCGGTTCGAATCGCGAACGACACGCCCTACGGGCTCAACGCCGCCGTCTTCGGCCCGAAGGCCCGGGCGCTCGAGACGGCTCGGCGGATCGAGGCGGGAAACGTCTACGTGAACGACAGCCCCCGAGACATCGCGGCGCCCTTCGGCGGATACAAGGCTTCGGGCATCGGACGCGAAGGCGGCGATGCGGGACTTCTCGAATTCACGCAGCTCAAGGCGATTTTCGAGCACGGTTCGCTCTGACGCGCCCGCTGCGTTTCGCGTAGACTTTTCTTCCGCTTTTTCGGAACCGGCGCCGCGGCGCCGGTTCCTCCGCCCACTTTGCAGAGAAGGAGAACTCACATGCCGCGCATGGTGCAGTGCGTCAAATTGAAGAAGGAAGCCGAAGGTCTCGTCTACCCGCCCTTTCCCGGGGAGCTCGGCGTGCGCATTTGGCGCAGCGTGAGCAAGGAGGCGTGGGACACCTGGACGCGCCTGCAGACGATGATGGTGAACGAATTCGGCCTCAACCTCGCGGATCCCGCCGCGCGCAAGCACCTTCAGGAGCAGTGCGAGCGCTATTTCTTCGAGGACGCGCAGGTCGAGATTCCGAACTTCGTCGCTCCCGAAAAGAAGGATTAACCTCCCCGTCCCGACAAAGACGACGAAGCGCCCGAGGGAAGAGCTCCTCCCGGGCGCTTTTTTGCGGAATCCGCGCGTCCCCGCGCCGCCTCAGCGCTCGAAGGTCTTCACGCCTTCGGCCGTGCCGAGGAGAAGCACGTCCGCGCCGCGGCGCGCAAAGAGCCCCACGGTGACGACGCCCGGCCACGAATTGACTTCGTCCTCAAGCGCCGCGGGATCCTGGATGCTCAGGCCCGAGGCGTCGAGAATCGCGCACCCGTTGTCGGTCGTGAAGTCGCGCAGCGCCACCTTGGCGCCCAGGGCCTCGAGGCGACGGGCGACGGAGCGGGCCGCCATCGGGATCACCTCGACGGGCAGGGGAAAGCGTCCGAGCACGTCGACCGACTTCGATGCGTCCGCAATGCAGACGAAGCGCTTCGAGACGGAAGCGACGATCTTTTCGCGCGTGAGCGCGCCGCCTCCGCCCTTCACCATGGCGAAGTGGGGATCGATTTCGTCGGCGCCGTCGACGTACACCTCGATTTCCTCGACCTCGTTGAGGTCGAGCACCTTGAAGCCGAGCGCCTCGAGGCGCTTCGTCGAACGCACGGACGAGGAGACGCAGGCGGGAATCGAATCGCGAATCGCCGCGAGTTCGTCGATGAAGAGGTCCACGGTGGAACCCGTGCCGACGCCGAGAACGGCGCCGGGCTTGACGTAGCGGATGGCGGCACGCGCCACTTCGCGCTTGAGAGCGGTTTGATCGATGGTCATGAGCTTGGGGAAAGTAAGGGATGGCGTTGGGTGAGGGTCAAGCGCCCGAAGGGCGCTCGGACGAGCATTGTAGAAGATCGCTCGGCCTGGCATAGAATGGCACCCACTCGACCGATCCTTCGGAGCATCCCGCAGCTCCCCTCATTCCATCCTTCGAGCCATGTGCTTTTCCTCGAACGAATTCTCGAACGAAGCCACGTCGAGCGCCTTTCGGCGCCTCCACGGGCACGACCTCGTCCCATCGCCCTCCATTTCCCGGATCTCGACGCTTGCGGCGTGGGTGGCGCTCGTCCTCCTCACACTCTTCATCGGAGGCATCGGCTGGCTCGTGATCGACAACGAGCAGAGCGCGGAGCGCGTCCGCCTCAAGCGCTCGGCCGAACTCGTCGTGCGCACGATGGAGTCGCGCCTCCTCGCGACGACCGAAGACCTCCGGCGCTCGAGTCCGCCCCTTTTCGTTCACGGCACCGACCTCCATGCGGATGAAGCGCGGAGAACCGCGCTCGACTTCATGGCCGAGCGCCGCGAGGTGCTTGAGCTCGCCCTCGTCGACCGCGCCGGCACGGTGCGCGCCGACTGGTGCTCGGACGTGCAGCCCGTGAGGCCCCTCTTCGAGCGGGGACTGCCGCTGCCGAGCCAGCATGCGGCGCTCTCCGCGCTTTCCGCGCTCGAGCTCGGCGCTTCGGAAATTTCGAACTTCTACGTGCGCCCCGGCATGGGGCAGGTCTACGCCGATCTCGCCGTCCCGTCCGCGCGCGGCGGCGCCGCGCTCATCGCCCGCATCAACGTCTCGAAGCTGCTTGTCGATGCGGCGGAGCAGGCCTCGGCGAGCGACTACCAATACCGAATCCTCGTCGACGGCCGGCCACTCCTGCCGCCGAACGAGGAGACCTCGCCCCTCAAGCGCTACCTCCTCTCCTACGAAGTGCCGATCGCCTTTCTCGGCTTTTCGCATGCGGGAAACGCGACGCTTGTCGTTGAAAACTACCTCCACGCCGTCTTTTCGAACCACAAGCTTTCGCTCATCGCCGTCTTCGGCCTCGGCGCGATGCTGATGCTCGCCGTGGGGTTCCTCATCTACTTCCAGCGCCTGCAGCATCGAGCCCACCAAATGCTCTCGGCGGAATATTCGCTGCGCCGCGCGATGTCCGAGTCGGCCGTCGTGGGCCTGCGCGTCACCGACCGTCAGGGCAGGATTCTCTTCGTGAACGAAACCTTCCAGAAGATCGTCGGCTGGAGCGCCGAGGACCTTCTCGACCGCACGCCCCCCTATCCCTACTGGGACGAACCGATCGACGAGCGCACCGAACAGCTCCTCTCCGACCCGAGCGACCACACCGAAGCGATCACGCTGAGGGCGCGCCGCAAGTCGGGCGACGCCTTCTACGCCGAGATGCGGCTCTCGCCGCTGCGCACCGAAAGCGGCCGCACGATCGGCTGCATCGGCGCGCTCTACGACATCACGCCGCGCATCCTCGCCCAGGAGCGGCTCGAGGCCGCGCACGAGCGCTTCATGCTCGTCGTCGAATCGATGAATTCGCTCATCGCGGTGCTCGATCCGGACGAACGGACGAACCTTCTCTTCGCGAACGCCTCCTACGCGCGCTACTTCGGCGAGGATGCGGCGGGCGCCGTGCGGCTTCTCGCCAAAATGGAGGCGACGCCCAAGTCCGTCCTCGGCGAAGGGATCTACGACGAGCCCTCGAAGCAGTGGTTCGACGTGCGCGAGAAGGTGATCATCTGGACGGACAGCCAGCCCGCGCTCCTGCTCGTCGCCGCCAACATCACGGTCCGGCGAGAGCTCGAGATTTCCCGCGACGCCATTCAGAAGCGGGTCGAGGCGACGAACCGCCTCGTCACGATGGGCGAAATGGCCAGCTCGCTCGCGCACGAGCTCAATCAGCCGCTCGCGGCGATTTCGAACTACGCCGGCGGCGCCATGACGATGCTCGAATCCGGAAAGCTCTCGGCCGAGCGGGCGAAGGAGGCCTTCCGCAAGATCGAGAATCAGGCGCAGCGCACGGGACGCATCATTCAGCGCATCCGCGGCTTCGGGAAGAAGAGCGACCCCAATCTCGAGCCCGTCGACGTCTCGTCGGTGCTCCAGGAAACGATGGAGCTCGCGCTCCTGCAGGCCCGCAAGCTCGAGGCGGCCGTCGCCGTCGACGCGCCTTCGGAGCTTCCGAAGATTTTGGGCGACGCCGTCATGATCGAGCAGCTCCTCCTCAACCTTCTCAAGAACGCGATGGAAGCCGTGCGCGAAAGCGACAACCGCACGGTGGAGCTGCGCGTGCGCGCCGAAGCGGCGGGGGTGCGGTTTTCGGTCGTCGACCACGGCCCCGGCGTTGCGCCCTCGCAGAAGCAGGAGCTTTTCGACGCCTTCTACAGCACGAAGGCGAACGGCATGGGCATGGGCCTCAACATCTGCCGCTCGATCGCGGAGCTTCACGGCAGCCGCATCGAGGTCGACGACACGCCGGGCGGAGGCGCCACCTTCTCCTTCCTCGTGCCGCTTGCCGCAAAGAACGCCTAGAAACCTTGAGCGATTCGAGATTTCCCCGACCGATTGGTTAAAATAAACCGCATTTCTTCATGAGCACGAGGTTCCATCCATGCTGCCCAGCTACGACTACGGTTCGGATTCCGCGGATCAGACCGGCATCGTCTACATCGTCGACGACGACGCCGATGTGCGCGACTCCCTGAAGTGGCTTCTCGAAGCGCACGACTACCGCGTCGAGGACTATGAGAGCGGCGAGACCTTCATCGCGCAGTTCAACGAGAACGTCCCCGCCGTCATCCTTTGCGACCTGCGCATGCCCGGCATGTCGGGCGCCGACGTGCAGGACCACCTCATCAAGCGCCGCGTGGATGCCCCCTTCATCTTCATCACCGGGCACGGCGACGTGCCGCAGGCGGTCGAAGCCTTCAAGAAGGGCGCGGTCGACTTCATCCAGAAGCCCTTCGCGCAGGCGCAGGTGCAGGAAATCGTTGAGCGGATGCTCCAGCGCGCGAAGGAAATGCGCCGCCGCCGCCTTCAGCTCGAAGCGAACCGCGCGCTGATCGAAAAGCTCACGCCGCGCGAGCAGCAGGTGCTCAACCGCATCGTGAACGGCCGCCTCAACAAGCAGATCGCCGACGACCTGGGCATTTCGATCAAGACCGTGGAGGCGCACCGGGCCTCGATCATGGACAAGACCGGGTCGGGCACGGTGGCCGACCTCATGCGCGTCGTCGTGAAGTCCGAGCTCTATCCCGAGATCAGCTCGACCACGGCCGACCCCGTCGATCCGCTCGCCAGCCGCGCCGCGCAGGCGAACGCCGCGCACTCGAAGTCCGGCTCCGGCAAGAAGGGCTCGCGCGGCTGAAGCGCCCCTCGTTCACCCTGAATTCCGACCTCAGCCCGCTCCGCCTCCACCGCGGCGCGGGCCTCGTTTTTAAGAAGATCCTCCCATGGTCATCCGTCGAGACGCCGACCTTCCGATGCTTGAAACGCACCTTCTCGGCCGCGGGATCGAGCGGGCCTGCTACCGCGACCCCGTCGACCCCGAGCGCTGCTTCAAGGTGAGCGAGAAGACCTCCTGCCGCCAGACGAGGCGCGACATCGTCTTCTTCGAGCGGCTCGCCCGGCTCGGCATCGAGTCGAGCTACGTGCCGAAGTACCTCGGCGCCTTCGAGACGGAGACGAAGATCGGGTTCTTCCAGGAGTGCTTCGCCCGGCCGGGCGTACGCCCTCTTTCCGAATTCATGGCGCAGTGCTCGCGGGAGGCGCTCCTTCGGACGGATCTTGCGCTCTGGGAGATGCGCGGCGAGCTGATCGAGAAGAACATCGTCGCGATCGACGTGCACCCCGACAACATTCTCGTCGTTCCGACGGGACCGACCGACGCGGACTTCCGACTCGTGCTCATCGACGGATACGGCACGCCCGAATTCATTCCGCTTCCCTACTGGTTCCGCGCCTTGGGCCGGCGCAAGATCGACCGCTACTGGACGAACCACTTCATGAAGCGGCTCGCGCACTGCCGCGCGGAGATCGCGCGCCGCGCGAAGACCCGCGGCTGAGGGCCGCGTCCGCCTCTCTATAATCAGTCCTTTCGAATGCGTGCTTCGGCGCGCGAGGAGAGGCCCATGCCGGGTGCCATCATGGACGGGCGCGCGCTCGCCCGAACAATCGAAGAAGACTGCCGCCGCCGCGCCGCGGCCTACCGGCAGCGGTGCGGCCGCGCGCCGCGCTTGGACGTCGTGCTGCTCGGGGACGATCCCGCGAGTCGGGTCTACGTGCGGGGGAAATTCCGCGCTTCCGAGCGCGTCGGGATCGACGCGCGCGACCATTTCCTTCCCGCCGACACGAGCGAGGCCGACCTGAAGAGCCTCATCGAGCGGCTCAACCGCGACGACGCGGTCGACGGCCTGCTCGTGCAGCTCCCGCTGCCGGGACACATCTCGGGCAACGCCGTCATTGCGGCGATCCGGCCCGAGAAGGACGTCGACGGCTTTCACATGCACTCCGCGGGCGCGCTCATGATGGGCCGCGGCGAAGGATTCCGCCCCTGCACGCCGCTCGGCGTCATGCGCCTCATCGCGTCGACCGGGATCGACCTCTGCGGCAAGGAGGCGGTGGTGATCGGCCGCTCGAACATCGTCGGGAAGCCCCTCGCGCTCATGCTTCTTGAAGCCAACGCCACGGTGACCATCACGCACAGCCGCACGCCCGCGGCGAAGCTCGAGGAGATCTGCCGGCGCGCCGACATTCTCATCGCGGCGGCGGGCTGCCCCAAGGTCGTCACGGCGCAGCACGTCAAGCGCGGCGCCGTCGTGGTCGACGTCGGCATGAACCGCACGGCGGACGGAAAGCTCTGCGGCGACGTGGACTTCGAGCCCGTGCGCGAGCGCGCCGCCTTCATCACGCCCGTTCCGGGCGGCGTCGGCCCCATGACGATCGCGATGCTCATGCAGAATACGGTGGAGGCGGCCGAGCGCCACGAAAAGGCGCGGGCGCGCGGCTGAGGCCTCCGAGTTCACTTCCGCGAAGCGCGCGCCGAAGCGCTTCGCGGCTCCAATACCATTCATCGAAGAAACCCATGCAGACCGTGAATCCGCTTCTTCAACTCGACGATCTGATCGACTACGCCGCGATTCGTCCCGAACACGCGGAACCCGCCGTGCGCCACTGGATGGCTCAGGCCGAAAAGGCGCTCGAGGCGGCAGAATCCCCGCAGACGCCCGCCGAATGGTCGGCGCTCGAGCCCCTCGGCGAAGCCTTCGGCGACCTCGGCCGCGCCTGGGGCGCGGTGGGTCACCTGCAGAGCGTGGCGGATTCGCCGCAGCTGCGCGACGCCTTCAACCGACTTCTGCCCGACGTCACCGCCCTCTATCTGCGCGCCTCGCAGTCGCAGCCGCTCTATCAAAAGTACAAGGCGATCGAAGCGGGCGCCGGCTTCGCCGCGCTCTCGCCAGTGCAGCAGCGCATCGTGAAGCGCGAAATCCGCGACTTCGTGCTTTCGGGCGCGGAGCTTCCCGAAGAGAAGCGCGCCGCCGTCACCCGCATTCAGCAGGAGCTCTCCGCCCTTTCCCAGAAATTCAGCGAGAACCTTCTCGACGCGACGAACGCCTTCGAATTCGTGACCGAAGATCCGAAGGACCTGGCGGGGATCCCCGAGGAGACGCTCTCGCTCTACCGCGAGAGCGCCCGAGCGGCCGGCCGCGGGGGCTGGCGCGTGACCCTTCAGTTCCCGAGCTATCTCCCGGCGATGCAGTACTGCGAAAACCGAGCCGTGCGCGAGAAGCTCTACCGCGCCTTTGCGACGCGCGCGGCGGAATTCGACGGCGGCCGCTTCGACAACACGCCCCTCATCCGGCGCATCCTCGAGCTTCGGGCCGAAGAGGCCTCGCTTCTCGGCTTCCCGACGTACGCTCACCTTTCGCTCGCCACGAAGATGGCGCACGATCCCGAGGAGGTGATCCGCTTCCTTCTCGACCTGGCGCAGCAGTCGCGCCCCGCCGCGCTCCGGGATGCCGCCGAAATCGACGCCTTCGCGCGCGAGAAGCTCGGCATCGAACGGGTCGAGGCCTGGGATCGCGCGTTCGCCGCCGAAAAGCTCCGCGAAGCGCGCTACAGCTATTCGGACGCCGAGGCGCGCCGCTACTTCACGGAGAACGCCGTCTTCCGCGGCCTCTTCAAGACGGTCGAGACGCTCTTCGGCATTGAAATCCGTCCTGCCGCGGCGAGCGTCTGGCACCCCGACGTGAAGTACTTCCAGGTCTTCCGGCAGGGCACGCCCATCGCCGCCTTCTACGCCGACCTCTACGCCCGCGCGGGGAAGCGTTCGGGCGCATGGATGGACGGGGAGCGCACGCGCGCCTACCGGCGCGGGAAGCTTCAGACGCCCGTCGCCTACCTCGTCACGAACTTCGCGAAGCCCGCGCCGGGGCGCCCCGCGACCCTCACGCACGACGAGGTGACGACGCTCTTTCACGAGTTCGGCCACACGCTCCACCATCTGCTCACGGCGCAGACCGAAGCCGAGGTTTCCGGCATCAACGGCGTCGAATGGGATGCGGTCGAGTGCCCGAGCCAGTTCCTCGAGAACTTCGCCTGGGACCGCACGGTGATGAAGAGCATCACGGCGCACGCCGAAACGGGCGAGGCGATTCCGGACGCGCTCTTCTCGAAGATGCTCGCCGCGAAGAACTTCCAGTCGGGCGCGGCGTCGGTGCGGCAGGTCGAGTTCGCCCTCTTCGACATGCGGCTTCACGCGGGCTTCGACGCGCAGAGCGACGACCCCATGGCGCTGCTCGACGCGGTGCGCCGCGAGGTCGCCGTCGTCCTTCCGCCCGCCTGGAACCGCTTCCCGCAGAGCTTCTCGCACATCTTCGCCGGCGGCTACGCGGCGGGATACTACAGCTACAAGTGGGCCGAGGTGCTCTCGGCGGACGCCTTCGAGGCGTTTGAGGAGGAAGGCATCCTCAACCCCGAAACCGGCCGCCGCTTCCTGAAGGAAATCCTCGAGCGCGGCTCGAGCCGCGACGCGATGGAGAACTTCGTCGCCTTCCGCGGCCGCAAGCCCTCGATCGAGGCGCTTCTGCGCCAGACGGGGATCCTCGCGAAGTAAGCGCCCGCTTCTCATCCTTCCCGACCTTGCATACGGAGTCCGCCATGACGACCCTCACCTTCGCGAGCTGGAACGTCAATTCCCTCAAGGTGCGCCTTGCGCACGTCGTCGACTGGCTCGAGCGTTCGGGCGCGGATGCGCTTGCGCTTCAGGAAACGAAGCTCGTCGACTCGGCCTTTCCGCGGGACGCCTTCGCCGAAGCCGGGTTCGACGCCTTCGTCTTCGGTCAGAAGACCTACAACGGCGTTGCGCTCCTCGTGCGTCGCGAGACGCTCGCGGCCTCGGATCCCGTCTACGGCATTCCGGACTATCCCGACCCGCAACGGCGCCTCGTGGGGGCGACCCTCACGCCCAAGGCCGGAGGCGAACCGATCCGATTCCTCGGCGGCTACTTCCCGAACGGCGCGGAGCCGGGCGCCGCGCGCTACCTCTACAAGCTCGACTGGATCGCGGCGCTCGTGCGCGCGCTCCCCGAGATGCTGCGCGTGACGCCGAGGCTGATCCTCGGAGGGGACTTCAACATCGCGCCCACGGACGCCGACCTCTACGACCCCGAAGGCTGGGCGGGCGGAATCCTCTGCTCGGCTCCCGAGCGGCGGGCGCTCGAGGCGCTCCTCTCGCTCGGCCTCGTCGACAGCTACCGGCTCTTCGCGCAGCCGGAGCGGACCTATTCCTGGTGGGACTACCGCCGAAAGGCCTTCGAAGAAAACAAGGGCGTGCGCATCGACCTTCTCCTTGTTTCCGAAGCGCTGCGCGCCGCGGTGCGCGCGGCCGGGATCGACGCTGCGCCGCGAGCGCTTGCCCAGCCCTCCGACCACGCGCCCGTCTGGGTGAAGGTGCAGGCATGAGGACGATCGCGGTCGGCATTCCGGGCGACTACCGTCCCTTCGCCATGCGCGAGGCGCAGGGCCTCTGCGGATTGGACGTCGACCTGCTGCGCGCGCTCGCGCGCGAAATCGGCTGCGGGGTGCGGTTCGTCGAGACCGACTGGCCTTCACAGCTCGCGGCGCTCGAGCGGGGCGACTTCGACGTCGCCGCGGGAGGCGTCACGCGCACCGAAGAGCGCGCGCGCCGCGCGCTTCTGCTCCCCGACTACGCGCCCTTCACGAAGGCGGCGATCGTGCGCCGCGCAGACCTCGACCGCTTCCCCGACGTCGAGGCGATGAATCGGCCGGAGGTCCGCGTCATCCGCAATCCGGGCGGCACGAACGAATCGTGGGTGTGCGCCCACCTTCCGCGCGCATCTCACGAAGTCGACCCCATGAACGCCCGCATTCCCGATCGAATCGCCGCGGGCGAGGGCGACCTCATGGTGACGGACCTCTGGGAAGCGCGCTGGTACGCGGCCCACGACGCGAGGCTCGCCGTCGCCCGCACGGCGGAACCGCTCTCCGAGACCCTCTTCAAGGTCGTGATGGTGAGGCTGGAGCTTCGCGGTCTGCACGCGGCGCTCCGCGAGGCGTGGCATGCGCTCGAAGCCGAAGGGCGCTTCGCTCGGATCCTCCGACATCGGCTCTGAGCGCGAACCCGCGGGGGCGCGCATTCGGCCCCATTCAGGCTTTCTATCTAAGCATTCCGACCGACCCCTCCTGCGCGGCCGCAAACCTCCGGCGCGTCCCGGTGGCAGACGCTTCGCCGGGCATGCTTAAATGAATTCGTCGGGAGCGCCCCGTCCGCGCCGCGGCTCGGCCTTCCCGCGGGTTTTCCTTCTTTTCGAGGATTTGATATGAAACGACGCACTTTCATGAGTGCCATCGGTGTGGTGGCACTGAGCAGTGCCTCCTTTTTCCCGATCGCGGCTCATGCAGCGTCGCTCAAGGGTGAAGGCGGCCGTCCCATCCGCATTGTGGTTCCCTATCCGCCGGGAGGCCCGCTCGACGTCTCCGCGCGCGCCATTGCGGACGCGGTTCAGCCCGTGCTCGGCACGGTCGTGGTGGAGAACCGTCCCGGCGCCGGCGGCAACGTCGGCATGAGCTACGTCGCCCACCAGAAGGCCGACGGCTACACGCTCGTGATGGGCGCCGTGGCGACCCAGGCCATCAATCCCTACCTCTTCAAGAAGCTTCCCTACGACTCCGACAACGACTTCCGCCCGGTGACGCTCGTGGCGACCGCGCCGAACGTCCTCGTCGTCACGCCGGCCTTCTCGGAACGCACCGGCGTGAAGAGCGTGAAGGATCTCATCGCCTACGCGAAGGCCCATCCGGGCAAGCTCAACTACGCTTCGGGCGGCAACGGCTCGGCCGGACACATGGCGGGCGAACTTCTGAAGAACAAGATGGGGATCGACATGGTCCACATCCCGTTCGCGGGAGCGTCCCCCGCGCTCCTCTCGGTGATCGCGGGACAGACCGACCTCATCTTCGACAATCTTGCAAGCGCCGCGTCGAACATTGCGGCCGGCAAGCTCATTGCGCTTGCCGTCACGACGAAGGAGCGCACGCCGCTGCTTCCCGACGCGCCCACGATGGCCGAGGCGGGCGTGCCCGACTTCGACATCTACACGTGGTTCGGCCTCATGGTGCCGCAGAAGACGCCCGATGAGGCCGTGAAGACGCTCAACGACGCGATCGTCCCCGTCCTTCGCGACCCGACGACGGCGAAGCGATTTGCGTCCTTCGGGGCAGTGGCTTCGCCGACGACGCCCGAAGAGTTCGACGCGTTGATTCGGCAGGAAAAGAAGAAGTACGAAAAGCTCGTCGCGCTTTCGGGCGCGCGGGTGGACTAAGCGGTCCCCACCCGGAGCCGCCCCCTGCGGGCTGAAGCTCCGGGCTTCTTCAGCCACTCCCCATAGGCCTGCAGCGGAGAAGGAGTTCCCCGCTGCAGGTTTCGTGCACTCTGATTTTGCATTTTTCCATGATTGTTCGACACCCTCAGGACCTTGCCGCCGGCCTTCTCTACCTGGCGATCAGCGCGGCCGCGTCGGCCGGCGCATTGACCCTTGAAATCGGCTCGCTTGCGCGCATGGGACCGGGATTCTTCCCGCTCACGGCCGCCGTGGCGCTCGGCCTCATCGGAGCGGCGCTCGTCGTGCGCTCGCTCCTGCGCGGCCCCAGCGAGCCCCACGTCGGGCGCATCGGTCTCGGGCGGCCCCTTGCCGCCGTCATCGTGCTCGGGAGCGCGGCCGCCTACGCGCTGCTGCTCCTGCATGCGGGATTCGTCGTCTCGATTGCGCTCATGATTTTCGTAAGCATGCGCGCGCACCCCCAATTCCGCCTGAAGGAGGCCGTTCTTCTCTCGATCGGACTCACGGCGCTCGCCGCCGTCCTCTTCATCGGAGGACTCGGACTGCAGGTGCCGATCTGGCCGCAATGGGACTAAGGAGCCGAACATCATGACGGAACTCATTCATCATCTCGCGATCGGCTTCGAGGCCGCCATTTCGCTCTCGAACCTGCTCTACTGCTTCATCGGCGTCACGCTCGGGACGCTCGTCGGCGTGCTCCCCGGGATGGGACCCGTCGCCACGGTGGCGATGCTCCTGCCCATCACCTACGCGCTCGATCCGTCGACGGCGCTCATCATGCTCGCCGGCATCTACTACGGCGCGCAGTACGGCGGCTCGACGACGGCGATCCTCGTCAACATCCCGGGCGAAGCGAGCGCGGTCGTCACCTGTCTCGACGGGCACGCGCTCGCCGGACGGGGCCGCGCGGGCGCGGCGCTCGGCGTCGCCGCGCTCGGGAGCTTCATCGCGGGCTGCTTCGCCACGATGCTCATCGCGGCCTTCGCCGCGCCGCTCACCCAGGTCGCCTTCCATTTCGGCCCGCGCGAATACTTCAGCCTCATGGTGCTCGGCCTCATCGGGGCCATCGTTCTCGCGACGGGCTCGGTCCTCAAGGCGGTCGGCATGATCTTCATCGGCATTCTTCTCGGCACGATCGGCATGGACGTCAACTCCGGCGCGCTCCGGTACGTCTTCGGCGTCGACGAGCTCATGGACGGCGTCGACTTCGTCGCGCTCTCGATGGGGCTCTACGGCTTTGCGGAAATCATCCGCAACCTCGAGGACGACGGCCTCACGGAACGAAAGGCCGTTTCCGTCGGCAGCATGCTTCCCACGAAGGAGGAGCTCAAGGAGAGCGCGGGACCGATCGCCCGCGGCACGGTGATCGGCTCGCTGCTCGGCGTGCTTCCCGCAGGAGGAGCCCTCCTTCCGGCCTTCCCCTCCTACACGCTTGAAAAGAAGATTGCCGGCGACAAGGCCGATCCCCCCTTCGGGAAGGGCAACATCCGCGGCGTGGCGGGTCCCGAATCCGCCAAAAACGGCGGCGCGCAGACAAGCTTCATCCCGATGCTCACGCTCGGCATCCCTTCGAACGCCGTGATGGCGCTCATGATCGGAGCGCTCATGCTGCACGACATTGCCCCCGGCCCGCAGGTGATGACTTCGAATCCGTCGCTCTTCTGGGGACTCATCGTCTCGATGTGGATCGGGAACCTCTTTCTCGTCATCCTCAACGTGCCCCTGATCGGCATCTGGGTGAAGCTTCTCACGGTGCCCTACCGGCTCCTCTACCCGGCAATCCTCACCTTCTGCGCGATCGGCGTCTACTCGATCAACCTGAACGTCTTCGACATCTGGATGACGATCGGCTTCGGTATTCTCGGCGTCGTCTTCACGAAGCTCGGCTGCGAAGGCGCTCCGCTCATTCTCGGCTTCATCCTCGGACCGATGCTCGAAGAAAACCTCCGACGCGCGCTTCTTCTCTCGCGCGGCGACTTGATGACCTTTGTGGAAGGCCCGATCTCGGGCACGATCCTCGCCATTTCGCTCGGACTTCTGCTGCTCGTCGTCCTTCCCTCGGTGAGGGCCAGTCGAGAAAAAGCCTTTCAGGAGGATTAGCGACTCCAAGGCGCGGCGCTCGGTCCGCGCCTTTTTTGTTTCGAGCCGCTCACAAACTTGCGGCAGCCCCTTTCGTTCGACGGATCGATAAAATTCCTTTCATTCTCCGCTATTCACAGGCATAAGGAATTTTCAGAAGAGGAGGATCCTGCCATGAACGACTATTTTGTCCGCCGCGCTTCGAGCGCCAATGCCGACGTCAACCCCGTCTGGCCGATCGCCGAAGGCAAAAAAGGCTACGCCTACTACTGGGAAAAGGAGAAGCAAAAGCGCCTCTACGGCCTCGGGCAGCTCTACACCGACGACCGCCTCACGCTGCTCGGCCTCATCATGAGCAACTATTCCGTGCGCTGCAAGCCCATGACGGCGCGGTCCGCGGACGGGACGAAGGGGCTCGGAGCGAGCGTTCTCGCCGCCTCCCGCTGCGAAGCCGTCGTCTTCGGCGGCGTCGATCTGAAGGAGGTGTTCCCGCCCGAGCGCTTCCAAATCACGCCCGACCTTCTCGAGCCCGAAGAGCTGCGCCGCATCGGCGAAGCGGCGCAGGCCGAGATCGACGCCTTCCTCAAGGCGCATCCGAACTACCAGTTCCGCCCCTCGGCTCAGGAGGCCATGGAGGAAATCCTCAGCGGCCGCTGACCGGAGGATGAGGCGGCGCGGCCCTGAACACGCGGGCGCGCAGCTGCCCGCAGCCGCCCTCCACTTCCTGCGCGGCCGAATCCCGAAGCGTCGCGACGACGCCCGCGCTCCGGAGCGTCTTCACGAGCTCGAGCGCCCGCTCCCGATCGGGTCGGGCGTAGCCCGCTTCCGGGATGGCGTTCACCGGAATGTAGTTCACCATGGCGTAGCGCCCGCGAAGCTTCTCGGCAAGCGCCCGCGCTTCGTCCGCGCCGTCGTTGACGCCCGCCAAAAGCGTCCACTCGATCTGAAGAGGGTAAGCGCTCGCTTCCGCATAGGAGAGCGCCGCTTCGAGAACCTCATCGGCCGACATGCGGCATCCGTTCGGGAGAAGGAAGCGGCGCTTCGCGTCGTCGATCGTGTGCAGCGAAAGCGCCAATGCGGGCTTCAGATCCATGACGGAGAGCCGCGCGAAGAGCCTCGGGTCGCCCACGGTGGAGACGACGAGGTCGCGCCGGCTGAATTCCCCGTATTCCGCGAGGAAGACGAGCGCCGACTCGACCGCGCGCCAATTGTGGCTCGGCTCGCCCATGCCCATGAAGACGACCTTCTTCGTCTCGGGGCGGAGCTTCCTCGCGAGCGCCGCCTGCGCCGCGATCTCGACGTCGGAGAGCTGACGGCGCAGACCGCCTCGGCCCGTCATGCAGAATCGACACCCGACGGCGCAGCCGCACTGCGTGGAAACGCAGACGCCGCGCCGAGGCAGAAGCACGCTCTCGATCGCCTCGCCGTCGGCGAGAAGTCCCAAAAGCCGCTCGCTCTCGCCGTCCGAACCGGGATGCCGCGAATGGAGGCGCAGAACCGCATTCCAACGCGCGAGAAGACTCTCCCAGGACATCCGCAGGCGCTTCGGAAACCGCGCGTCCTCCGGGTCGAGCAAAGCCGCGCGCCCCATGAGCGCGCGGGAGAGCATGCGCGCGTGCAGAGGCTTCGCGCCGAGAGCGGCGAGCGCATCCCGCCACTCGGAGAGCGATTCAAAAGCCTTCGCCTGCGTCATGACGCACCACCCTCATGAGGCGGAATCGTGCGTCCCGTGATGGCTTCTTCGAGCGCGAGCTCCCGAATCTTGCGGGTGAGCGTATTGCGTCCGATTCCGAGGCGCTCCGCCGCTTCCACGCGGCGGCCCCCCGTGGCGCGGACGGCGGCGAGGATCACCGCGCGTTCGAACCGGGAGAGAAGATCGTCCCAAACGCAGCGCTCGCCCGCGTCGAGCTTCGCGCGGACTTCGGCGCGCACGGCGCGCTCCCAATCGGACGCGCCGCCCGAAGGGGCGTCTTCGGCCGCGGCGGGTTCGCCAGGCGCCGTCGAAGATTTGTCGGCCGGCGTCTGAGCCAGAATTTCCGGAGGCAGATCCTCCGCCGCCACGACGCGCGAGGGCGCCATGACGAGGAGCCACCGGCAGAGATTCTCCAGTTCGCGCACATTGCCGGGGAAGCGGTAGCGCTCGATCGCGGCGAGCGCTTCGGCCGAGAGCGTCTTCGGCTCGAGCCCGAGCTCGCCGGCTTCGGCGGCAAGAAAGTGGGCGGCCAGAGGCGCGATGTCCTCCCGTCGCTCCCGAAGGGGCGGAAGGCGCAGCCGGATCACGTTGAGCCGGTGGTAGAGATCCTCGCGGAAGGCGCCGCGCCGCACGAGCGCTTCCAAGTCCTGATTCGTCGCCGCGATGATGCGCGCGTCGGTCTGAATCGATTCGCGTCCGCCCACGCGGTAAAAGGAGCCGCTGCTCAGGACCCGCAGCAGCCGCGTCTGCAGCTCCATCGGCATGTCGCCGATTTCGTCCAGAAAGAGCGTGCCGCCGCGGGCCTCCTCGAACCGGCCGATGCGGCGCGCCACCGCGCCCGTGAAGGCGCCCTTCTCGTGACCGAAAAGTTCGCTCTCGAGCAGCTCCCGGGGAATCGCCGCCATGTTGAGCGCGATGAAGGGCGCGCGGCTTCGGCGGCTGTGCTTCCAGATGGCGCGGGCGACGACCTCCTTGCCGGCGCCCGACTCTCCGGTGAGGAGCACCGTCACGGCGCTCTGCGAAAGACGGCCGATCGCCCGAAAGACGTCCTGCATGGCCGGCGCCTGCCCGATGAGGTCGGGCGCCGCGGGCAGAGCGGCCGGCGCGGCGGGTTCGGGCTCCTGCGTTTCCGCAAGCGCGCGGGAGATGAGCTCCACCGCCTTCTCCACGTCGAAGGGCTTCGGGAGATACTCGAAGGCTCCGCCCTGATAGGCCGAAACGGCGCTCTCGAGGTCGGAGTAGGCCGTCATGATGATGACGGGCATGTCGGGCGCGAGCGCCTTCAGGCGGCTCAAGAGCTCGACCCCGGTCATGTCGGGCATGCGGATGTCGGAAACGACGACGCGGGGGCGGGACGCCTCCAAGGCGTCGAGCACCGCCGCCGCGTCCGAGAAGACGCGCGCCGAAATGCCGGCGCGCTCGAGCGCGCGTCCGAGCACCCAGCGGATGGCGCGGTCGTCGTCGACGACCCAGACGGAGGATTCCGAGAGCGGACGGTCGTTCGTCATGAGCGCTCCTTTGAATGATTGGCGTCGATCTTGAGCCGGAAGCGCACCGTGAAGACCGTGCGTCCGGGGCGGCTCTCGGCCGATACGGTTCCCGCCATCGCCTCGACGAAGTTCTTCACGATCGAGAGCCCGAGGCCGGAGCCTTCGGCGCGGCCCGTGACGAGCGGATAGAAGATGCGGTCGATCAGCTCGGGCGGAATGCCCGGGCCGTTGTCCTCGACGTCGACGCGCAGCACCCGGCGCTCGCGTCCTTCCCCCATGACGGCGTCATGCTCGACCCGGGTGCGCAGGAGAATCCGCGCATCGCTGAGCTCCATGCGGCGCTTGAGGGCCTCGGCGGCGTTTCTCGCGAGATTGAGAAAGATCTGCATCATGCGGCCGCGGTCGCCCCAGACGGGAGGCGCCGAGACGTCGTAGTCGCGCTCGACCGCAAGCCCCTCGGGAAACTCCATGAGAAGGAGCGCGCGCACGCGCTCGAGCACCTCGCAGACATCCACCGCCTCGGCGGGGCCGCCCGCGCGGTAGGGCAGCAGAATCCGCTCGACCAATGCCTCCAGCCGGTCGGCCTCTTCGAGAATCATGGTCGTGCACTCGCGGTCTTCCGGCCGCACGAGGTCGGCCTCCAGAAGCTGCGCCGCGCCGCGGATCCCGCCCAAAGGATTCTTCACCTCGTGGGCGAGATTTCGGAGAAGATCGCGCCCGGCGGCCCGTTCTTCGGCGCGAAGCCGTTCGCGCTCCTGAAGAAGCACGTCCTTCAGGGGGAAAATCTCGAGCAGAAACCCTTCGGGCTTCTCGGGGGCTCGGCCAAGCTTATGGACGACCGCGCGGACGCGCTCCTGCGCTTCGGGGGCAATCACCAGGTCGGTCGTGAGGGCGACGGAGCGGCCCCAGCGAAGGCGCCCTTCGCAGGAAAGCGGCGCCGCCGCCTCGGGCAGAAACTCCGCGGCGCTTCGCCCCGCCAGTCGGCGGCGCGCGCGGCCGAAGAGAACCTCGGCCGCGGCGTTCGCGTCCAGAATGCGCCCCTCGCCGTCGAGCACCGTCACGGCGGTCGTCAGAAGCTCGAGCGCTTCGGTTGAAGTCTTCGCGTCCATAGAGAACCCATCCGGGCCTGCGCCTCAGGCCAAAAGGCCCGAGCCCTTCTTCGGGGACCCGGGCCCGTCGGTCGAGACGCGCGGCTCGGCTTAGTGCGAGAAGTAGAGGTCGTAGTCGAGCGCCGTCACGGCCATGGCCGCGCGCAGCACGTCCTTGCGCTTCTCGGCAACGTAGGCTTCAAGCAGATCGTTCGTGAAGACGCCGCCGCGCAGGAGGAACTCGTGGTCGGCTTCGAGCGCGTCGAGCGCCGCGCCGAGCGAGGGAGCCACGGTCGGGATCTTGGCGTTTTCCTCGGGCGGCAGATCGTAGAGGTTCTTGTCGGCCGCCTCGCCCGGATCGATCTGATTTTCGATGCCGTCGAGCCCCGCCATGAGCATGGCCGCAAAGCCGAGATAGGGATTGCAGAGCGGATCGGGGAAGCGCACCTCGATGCGGCGCGCCTTCGGATTCGTCACGAAGGGAATGCGGATCGAAGCCGAACGGTTGCGGGCCGAATAGGCGAGCTTCACGGGCGCTTCGAAGCCGGGCACGAGGCGCTTGTAGGAGTTGATCCCCGGATTCGTGATGGCGTTCAGAGCCCGGGCGTGCTTGATGATGCCGCCGATGTAGTGAAGCGCCAGGTCGGAAAGGCCCGCGTAGGCGTTCCCCGCAAAGAGGTTCTGGCCGTCCTTCCAGATCGACTGGTGGACGTGCATGCCGCTGCCGTTGTCACCTTCGATCGGCTTCGGCATGAAGGTCGCGGTCTTGCCGTAGGCGGCCGCGACGTTCCAGACCGTGTACTTCACGATCTGCGTCCAGTCGGCGCGCTCGACGAGCGTGCTGAAGCGCGTGCCGATTTCGCACTGTCCGGCGCAGCCCACTTCATGGTGATGGATTTCAACGGGAACGCCCTGCTGCTCGATCAAGGCGCACATTTCCGCGCGGATGTCGGCGAACGAATCCACGGGCGAAACCGGGAAGTAGCCGCCCTTCATGCGGTTGCGGTGGCCGAGATTTCCGCCTTCGAGCTCGAGGCCCGAAGACCAGGGCGCCTCTTCGGAGTGCACCTTGTAGAAGCTCGCGCCCGGACGATGATCCCATTCGACCGCGTCGAAGATGAAGAATTCGGGTTCCGGGCCGAAGTAGGCCGCGTCGCCGATTCCCGTCGACTTCAGGTACGTTTCCGCACGACGCGCAATCGAACGCGGATCGCGCTCGTAGCCCTTGCCCGTCGTGGGCTCAAGCACGTCGCAGGTGAGGATGAGGGTGTTCGATTCGCGGAAGGGATCCATGCGCGCCGAATTCGGATCGGGCTGCAGGAGCATGTCGGACGCTTCGATGCCGCGCCAGCCGACGAACGAAGAGCCGTCGAAGGGCTGCCCCAGCTCGAAGGTGTCTTCCGACAATTCCTTCGCCGGAATCGTCAAATGCATTTCCTTGCCGATCAGATCCGTGAAGCGGAGGTCGACCCACTTCGCGTCGTTGTCCTTGACCATCTGCAGCACGTCCGCAGCGCTCGTCATGATGTACTCCTTTAAGGGGAGCGGCGTTCCTGCGCCGCTCCTCGTTGCATGCGTTCCAGAATTCCTTCGATCTCCCCGCCCCGCGAGGAGAAGAGGCTTGATGAAGCTCTAAGCAATTGCCGTGCCAATCACGCCCGCCGCGCCCAGCCCCGCTCCGACCGAGGAGCCAATGCGGCGCCGCGAAGGAATGCCGCCGTCATTATGCTTGAGCGGCGGGCAGGACGCACCTTTTTTGTGCATGAAACTTCAGAGAAACGCTTCCTGCAGATCCGAGAGGAACCGCAGTCCCCGAGGCGTCGCGGCAAGCCGCCCGGGATCGTCCGCCATGAGCCCCTCGGCGCGAAGCCGGCCGAGGACGGGCTCTACCGCGTCGAGCCCGAGCCCCGTGCGGTCCCGGAAGCTCCCGCTCGGAACGCCGTCGACGAGCCGAAGCGCGTTCAGCATGAATTCGAACGGAAGGTCCTCGAGGGGTATCCGTCGGCGCACCGCCCCGGTGCCGCCCGCGTCGACGCGCGCCGCCCAGCGCGAAGGGACCCGCTCGCCGGCCTCCCGCCAGACGCCTTCGGAGTTCGTCCACTTCGCGTGCGCGCCCGCGCCGACTCCGAGATAGTCTCCGAAGGTCCAGTAGTTGAGGTTGTGCCGGCAGCGCCGTCCGGGCTTCGCGTAGCCCGACACCTCGTAGCGCTCGAAGCCCGCGCGCGCGAGGCGCGACTCCACCATGTCGCCCATCTCGGCCGCGGCGTCCTCGTCGGGAAGCGCCTCGGGCGGGCGCTTCCCGAAGGCGGTCCCGGGCTCGAGCGTGAGCTGATAGAAGGAGAGGTGCGAAGCGCCCGAATCGAGCGCTTCGGCGACTTCGCCCTCGAGCTCCTCGAGCGTCTGTCCGGGGAGCGCGAACATGAAGTCGAGGTTGAAGTTCTCAAAGGCCGAGCGCGCGGCGCGGATCGCGGCGCGCGCCCCGTCGGCGTCGTGGATGCGGCCGATCCGCTTCAGAATCGGCGTCGAAAGACTCTGCACGCCGAGAGAGAGGCGGTTGACGCCGGCCGCCCGAAAGCCCGCAAAGCGCGCGGCGTCGGCCGTGCCCGGATTCGCCTCCATCGTCACCTCGCAGTCGCCGGCCACCCGGATTCTGGCCGCGGCGCCTTCGAGCAGGCGCCCAACCGCTTCGGGCGTCATCAGGCTCGGCGTGCCGCCGCCGATGAAGATCGTCCGAAGCGTGCGGCCGCGGACGCCCGCGGCCTCGATCTGCCGGTCGAGCGCGGCGAGAAGCCGGTCGACGTAGGCCTCTTCATCGAGCAGCTTCGGCGCGCGCCTCGAGTTGAAGTCGCAGTAGGGGCACTTTCTCACGCACCAGGGCCAGTGGACGTAGAGCGAAAGCGGAATCGCCTCGGGATGCGGAGGATGCGCAAAGCGCCTGCCGTGCGTCAATCGCCCCACCCCCAGCGTCGGGCCAGAAGCTCGGCCATGATGCGCAGCGCCTTGCCCCGGTGGCTCAGGCGGTTCTTCTCCTCGGCGGAAAGCTCGGCCGCGGTTCGGCCTTCTTCGGGAAGGTAAAAGTACGGATCGTACCCGAAACCGCCCTCGCCCGCCGCGCTTCGCGCGACTTCGCCCGCCCAGACGCCCTCGGCGATGAGGGGCTCGGGATCGTCCGCCGCGCGCACGGCGACCAGGAGGCAGCTGTAGTGGGCGCTTCGAGATTCGGCCCCCTCGAGCTTGCGCAGAAGAAGCGCGTTGTTCGCCGCATCGTCGTGTCCGCCCGCAAAGCGCGCGGAGTGCACGCCCGGAGCGCCGCCCAAGGCGTCGACGCAGAGCCCCGAATCGTCGGCGAGCGCGGGCAGTCCCGTCTCGCGGGCGGCGTGGCGCGCCTTGGCGAGCGCATTTTCGACGAACGTGCCGAAGGGCTCTTCGGCGGGCGTCACCCCCAGTTCGCCCTGACGGACGAGTTCAATTCCGAGCGGCGCGAAAAGCGCCTGAAACTCCCGAAGCTTTCCCGCGTTGTCGGACGCGAGCACCAATCGACGGACGGTCATTCTTCCTCTCCCTGCAAAGCCCGGCGCTGCGCCTCGGCCAATTCTGCGTTTCCCTTCACGGCGAGGCGGATCAGCTCATCGAGAGTGTCTCGGTCGAAGGGGGCGCCTTCGGCCGTGCCCTGAACCTCGACGAACTTTCCTTCGGACGTCATGACGACGTTCATGTCGGTGCCGCAGGCGCTGTCTTCCGAATAGTCGAGGTCGAGCATCGGCCGGCCGTCGACGACCCCCACCGAAACGGCGGAAATCTGCGCCTCCATGGGATCCTCGGCGACGAGCCCCTCTTCGAGCATCCAGTCGAGGGCGTCGCGCAGCGCCACCCAGGCGCCCGTGATGGAGGCGCACCGCGTGCCTCCGTCGGCCTGAAGCACGTCGCAGTCGATCTTGACCGTGTATTCGCCGAGCTTGCGGCGGTTCACCGCGGCGCGCAGACTTCGGCCGATCAGGCGCTGAATTTCCTGCGTGCGCCCGCTTTGCCTGCCTTTGGCCGCTTCGCGTTCGCAGCGCGTCCCGGTCGAGCGCGGGAGGAGCCCGTACTCGGCCGTGACCCAGCCTTCGCCCTTGCCGCGAAGAAACGCGGGCACGCCCGCCTCGACGCTTGCCGTGCAGAGCACCTTCGTGTCGCCCACGGCGATGAGGACGCTCCCTTCGGCGTACTTGGTGAAGCGGCGCCGCATGCTCACCGGACGCAGCGCGTCCCGAGCGCGGCCGTCGGAACCGCGGCCCATACTCTTTTCGTTCATCAACAATCCTCTCCAGGGGCGTTCCGCGCGCGGCGAAATCGCCCGTTCGCAGCGCCCGCCGGCGGAGACGATCCTCCAAGTCGAGCGCCAAGTGATTCGTTCCGCCTTATTATGAGCGGACTCTACGACCGAAAGGATGTTTATGTCGATTTCCAGCATGACGGGCTTCGCTTCCGTTGAAGCCTCGACGCTTTTGGGCGAACTCTCGATCGAGTGCCGGAGCGTCAATTCGAAATTTTTGGATCTGACCCTGCGCCTCGACGAAGCGGTCCGATTCCTTGAGGGCGACATCCGCGCCCTCGTGCAGAAGCACGTCTCCCGGGGAAAGCTCGAGCTGCGGATCTCGCTCGCGCGCCGCGGCGAAAGCATTCCCGCCTGCATCAACGAAGAGGCGCTCGCCCGGCTCGCCGCGCTTGAAGCGTCCGTGCGCCGCCTCGCGCCCGAGGCGCGCCCGCTCTCCGTGGCGGAAATCCTCGAAATGCCGGGAATCGCCGCCGCCCCCACGGTCGACCGCGAGGCCTTCAAGGGGGAAGTTCTCGGCGCGGCGCTCGATGCGCTCGTCCGCCTGAAGGAAGCCCGCACCCGTGAGGGCGAGGCGCTCGCCCGCGTGATTCTCGACTACTGCGGCCGCATGGAGGCGGTCGTTGAGACCGTTCGAAGCGAAATCCCGAAGATTCTCGAAAATCTGACGGCCAAGCTCACGGAGCGCCTCGACGACGCGCTCGCGCACGCGCTTACGGAAAAGAGCGCGCTCTCGACCGAAGAGGTGCAGGACCGCATTCGTCAGGAAGTGACGCTTTACGCCGTGAAGCTCGACGTCGACGAGGAGATGAACCGGCTGGCGACGCATCTCGCGGAAGTCCGCCGCCTTCTCGCGGCGGGCGGTCCCGTCGGCCGCAAGCTCGACTTCATGGCTCAGGAAATGAACCGCGAGGCGAACACGCTCGGCTCGAAGGCCGCCGCCATCGAAATGACGAACGCTTCGCTCGCGCTCAAGGTCACGATCGACCAAATGCGCGAGCAGATTCAAAATTTGGAATAAGGGAGATTCACGCCATGACCGAAGCCGCCGCCAACCGCCCCCGCCGCGCCGGATGCCTCTTTCTCGTCACCGCGCCGTCGGGCGCGGGCAAGTCCTCGCTCGTGAACGCCCTCCTGGAGCGGCAGAAGTCGATTCGGCTCTCCATTTCGCACACGACGCGCGATCCGCGCCCGGGCGAAGTGAACGGGCGCGAATACCACTTCGTCACGGAAGCGGCCTTCGCCGCCATGGCCGAGCGCGGAGAGTTCCTCGAGTCCGCCCTCGTGCACGGGCACCACTACGGCACGAACCGTCTCTGGATCGAAGAGGAAATGGAGGCGGGCCGGGACGTGCTCCTTGAAATCGACTGGCAGGGCGCGCGCCAGGTTCGCAAGCACTTCCCCGAAGCGGTCGGGATCTTCATCCTCCCGCCCTCTCTCGAAGCGCTCGAGTGGCGGCTCCACCACCGCGGCACGGATTCCGAGGCGACGATCAGCCGCCGGCTGCTCGGCGCCGGAGCCGAGATGGCGCATGCCCCGGAATTCGACTACGTTATAATCAACGAAGTTTTCGACCAGGCCCTGACCGAGCTTGAATCCATCGTGATTTCAAGCCGTTTGTCGTATGCGCAGCAGGCACTGCGCCGCCGTTCCGTTTTCGTCGGCCTCGGCGTCCCGGTCTGACACTCAGAATCAGCACAAACGAGAAGAAATGGCACGCATTACCGTTGAAGATTGTCTCAAGAAGATCCCGAACCGCTTCCAGATGGTGCTCGCGGCCGCTTACCGCGCCCGCCAGCTTTCGCACGGCTACGCGCCGAAGGTGGACGCCAAGGACAAGCCCGCCGTCGTCGCCCTGCGCGAAATCGCGAGCGGACAGGTCGGGCTCGAAATGTTGAAGCACGTGGAGTAAGGCGCTCGATCGATCGCCTTCCCGAAGCGACGGACGGCCGCGCGGCCCCTGAAAACTCTAGGGGGCGCCGGCCGTTTTGTCTTATAGTGAACTTTTCAAAGCGTGCGCCGTTGAAGCGCACCGTCCCTTCGCCCTCTTTTTCCCAAGGATTCCGCCATGGCGCCCGATGCCGCCCCGATCTTCCCCGATGATCTCTACGCCACTCAGGAAGAGGCGGGAGGCGCGGCGCCCCAGCCGATGCCCCCGCGCAAGCCCGTCGCGCCCTTCCGGTTCCTGAAGCACGCCGCGCGTCCGCCCATTCCGATGCCCTCCGAGCGCGTGAAGCTTCCCGACGCGGACCTGCCGCTCTTCACGCCTCAGGTCGAGCCCGGAATCGCTACGGCCCAGGGACTGCTCGAGCGCTGCCGTCAGTACCTCTCGGCGGCGGACGTCGAGAAGATCCGCGAAGCCTACCGCTACGCCGACAGCGCGCATCTCGGTCAGTTCCGCAAGTCGGGCGAGCCCTACATCACGCACCCGATCGCGGTCGCGACGATTCTCGCCTCCTGGAAGATGGACGCCGAAACGGTCGAGGCGGGCCTCATGCACGACGTCCTGGAGGACACGGGACGGAGCAAGCGCGAGATGGCCGAACGCTTCGGCACGGACGTGGCGGAATTGGTCGACGGCGTCTCGAAGCTCGACAAGCTGCGCTTTTCCTCGAACGAAATCGCGCAGGCCGAGAGCTTCCGCAAGATGCTGCTCGCCATGTCGCGCGACGTGCGCGTCATTCTCGTCAAGCTCGCCGACCGCGTGCACAACATGCGCACCTTGGGCGTCATGCGCCCCGAGAAGAAGGCCCGCATCGCGAGGGAGACGCTCGACATCTACGTGCCGATCGCGCACCGGCTCGGGCTCAACAACGTCTTCCGCGAGCTGCAGGAGCTCAGCTTCGCGAACCGCTACCCCTACCGCTACAAGGTGCTCTATGCGAACGTGCTGCGCAAGCGCGAGAGCCGCCGCACGATCCTCGAGCGGATCCTCAACGAAACGAAGGCTTCGCTCGCGAAGGCGGGCATTCACAGCCGCATTCTCGGGCGCGACAAGACGATCTACGGCATCTACAACAAGATGCGCGAGAAGCATCAAAGCTTCTCGGACGCGCTCGACATCTACGGCTTCCGCGTCGTCGTGCGCTCGCTCGACGACTGCTACCTCACGCTCGGCGCCCTGCACCGGCTCTACAAGCCCGTTCACGCCCGCTTCAAGGACTTCATCGCCATTCCGAAGTCGAACGGCTACCAGAGCCTGCACACGACGGTGATCGGGCCGGACGGCACGCCGATCGAATACCAGATCCGCACGGAAGCGATGCACCGCGTCGACGAGGACGGCATTCTCGTCCACTGGCTCTACAGCACGGACGTCGACGAAGGGGGACTGCAGTCCCGCACGGCCGCCTGGCTCCAGAATCTTCTCGAAATTCAGCGCACCAGTCAGGACAGCGCCGAATTTCTTGAAAACATCAAGGTCGACCTCTTCCCGAACCGCATCTACGTCTTCACGCCGCGCGGAAAGATCATCTCGCTGCCGAAGGGGTCGACCCCGGTCGACTTCGCCTACGAAATTCACACGGACGTCGGCAACCACGCCTTCGCCGCCCGCGTCAACGGGGAGGAGCAGCCGCTCGTCGCGCCGCTCAAGAACGGCGACATGGTTCAGATCGAAACGAGGCCCGACGCGCACCCGATGCCGCAATGGCTCGAGGCGGTCCGCTCGGGACGCGCGCGCGCGGAAATCCGCCAATACCTGCGCAACTGCCAGTCGGCCGAATCGCAGCGCCTCGGCGAATCGGCGCTCCGGGCCATCGCGCAGGAAAAGCACGTCGACCTCGCCGAGCTGCCCGCGTCGGTGAAGGCGAAGCTTCTGCAGGAATACGGCGTCGACAGCCGCGAAAAGCTGATGGAGGCGATCGGCCTCGGCAAGATCATCCCGGCGGCGCTGCTGCACCGCGTCATCACCCTGATGAAGGCCGAAGGGCTTGAGGTGGAAAGCGAGCTCCCGAGCGTCGTGATCGACGGGAACGAAGGGCTGGCCCTCCATCTCGCCACCTGCTGCCATCCGATTCCGGGCGACGGCATCCGCGGCTTCAACCGACCGGGCGCGGGCCTCACGGTTCATCGGGCGGACTGCCCGCACGCCGTGCGCGGCGCCAAGGCCGACCCGCAGCGCTGGATGGATCTCGAGTGGGGCAAGACGAAGGAAGGCGCTCACTTTGCGGTGCCGCTCGAAGTCCGCGTGAAGGACGCGCACGCGGGTCTCGCGACGGTGGCGACCGCCATCGCGCAGGCCAAGAGCAGCATCACGGCGATCACGCTCGAAGAGACGAAGCCCGATCCCACGGTCCGCGTCACGGCGCTCGTGCGCGACCGCAACCACCTCGTGCACGTGATGCGCACGGTCCGCCAGACGGACGTCGTCCTCAAGGTGCGGCGCGTCCTCGAGGAAGTGCGCCGCAGCGAGAAGAAGGACGGTTCGGCCTAAGGAACGGGCGACGCGTTCGTGTAGGTGATTTCGAGGATTTCGAGCGTCTCAACCCCCGCGGGATGCGTCTTCGTCGCGGGGGTCGGAAGCTTCACCTCGTCGCCCTCGAAATGCCTCAGGAAGACGCGCGCGATGGGGCTCACCCAGCTCACGTCTCCCTTTGAGGCGTCCGCCTCGTCGATGCCGACGATGCGGATCTTGTGCTCGCGGCCCGAAGCATCCGCGTAGAGCACGGTCGCGCCGAAGAAGATCTGGTCGGTTTCGGGCCGGGACTCGGGATCCACCACCTCGGCCGACTCGATGCGCTTGTTGAGAAAACGGATGCGCCGGTCGATTTCGCGAAGACGGCGCTTCCCGTACTGGTAGTCCCCGTTTTCGCTGCGGTCGCCGTTGCTCGCCGCCCAGGAAACGACGTTGACGACTTCGGGGCGCTCCACGTTGACCAAATGCTCGCGCTCGTCGAGAAGCCGCCGATAGCATGCGGGCGTCATGTAGTTCTTGGTGTTGGGCGGAAGTCCCGGAAGCTTCACCTCTTCGTCGTCCTCATCCTGCGCCATGATTCGATTCCCCTTCAACGGACGAACGCGCGGAAAGTCCGCGCGCTCCTTTCTGTGCGAGAGGACATTCTAGTGTCCCGCGGGCGCATCGACTTCGTCGGCCTCTTCGGATGCGGCCGAGGACTCGGGCTCGACGATCGAAGCGGCAAGACGGTCGACCGCCGAGCGCTCGATCGAGAGGAAGCGGGAATTCTCGAGATGCGCCTCGCTCCAGGCCTCGGCGTCGCTTCCGACGAAGACGAGCGGAACCTTCGGCGCAAGCTCGCGGCAGGCTGCGGCGGCCGCCGCCGTCGCCGCTCCTTCGTCGACGAAGACGACGCCCGCGGCGCGCTCCGGATGAGCGGACTCCCAAAGCGCGGGATGCGCCGCGTCTCCTTCGAGAACCGCAAGCCCTTCGACCGATTCGGCATGAGACGCCTCGGCGTCCCCCGTGAGCAGCGTCGCGCGGCCCTCGGAGGCGAGCCTTTCGGAGAGCGACCGCGCGAGCGTGCCGCTGCCGACGACAACCCAATGCCCGTAGGGCTTCGGCGCCTTCGCCGCCTTCTCTTCGGACTCGCCCGGCATTTCACGCTGCGACGCTCTTGCCGCCCAGGCGAACTTCGCGGTGAGGAGCGCCGCCGCCTTCGGCACGAGCGAGAAGCAGATGGGGTTCAGCGCGATCGAAAGGATGGCGCCCGCCACCACCAAGTTGACGAGTTCGGGCGAGGCAAGCCCAAGCTGAACGGCCTGCGCGACGAGGATGAAGGAGAATTCGCCGATCTGCGCGAGGGACACCGCGACCGTGAGCGCCGTGTGAAGCGGATACCGAAGAAGCCAGACGAGCAGGAAGGCGCAGAGCGACTTCCCGAGAACGATCGTGACGAGCACGGCGAGGACCTCTCCGAAATGAGTCGTGAGGACGCGCCAGTCGAAGAGCATGCCGACCGCGACGAAGAAAAGCACGGCAAAGGCGTCCTGCAGAGGGAGCGACTCCGTCGCCGCGCGGTGCGCAAAGCGGCTCTCCTGCATCACCATGCCGGCGAAGAAGGCTCCGAGCGCGAAGCTCACGTGGAAGAAGACGGCCGCGCCGTAGGCGATGCCGACCGCCGCCGCGAGCACGAAGAGCGTGAAGAGCTCCCGCGAGCGCGTCTTCGCCACTTCCTTGATCGCCCACGGGAGAATGCGTCGGCCGACGAGAAGCATGAGGACGACGAAGAGCGCGGCAAGGGCCAGCGTGAGTCCAAGGCTCTGCGCGAGGGCGAAGCCGTCGAGCGCGCCCCGATCCTCTGCTCCCGAGCCGAAGACGTTCGCGAGCGGCGGCAGGAGCACGAGGATGATCACGGTCGCCAGATCTTCGACGACGAGCCACCCCACCGCAATGCGCCCGTCGGGGCCCGAGAGGATGCCCCTCACCTCGAGGGCCTTGAGAAGCACCACGGTCGACGCGCAGGAGAGCGAGAGCCCGAGCGCGAAGGCCTCCACCCAATGGCGGCCGAAGATCACGTGCGCCGCCACGGCGCCGAGCGCGGTGGCGCCCAGCATCTGCAGGATCGCCCCCGGGATCGCGATCTTCTTCACCCGCATCAGGTCCTGAATGGAGAAGTGAAGCCCCACGCCGAACATGAGGAGCATGACGCCGATTTCGGAGAGCTGATGCGCGAGCTCGGGGTCCGCAAAAACGCCGGGCGTATGCTGCCCGGCGGCAATGCCGGCCAAGAGGTACCCGACCAAGGCGGGCGCCTTCAGAAAGCGTTCGACGAGAAAGCCGAATACGAGCGCGAGAGAAAACGCGATGACGAGCGTGGAGATGAGGGGGAGCGAATGTTCCATGGCCTGCAGCAGTCGGGTGGCGGAGGGAGG
>CALXXT010000065.1 GCA_944392755.1 uncultured Sutterella sp.
TTCTTCCCGGCGGCTGAGGCTTCTTCCTCTGACGGCCGCCTGCGCCGCCGCTTCGCTTTCGATCGCGGCCTCGGCCGAAACGCTTCGCGTCGAGGCTCCGGTCGTCGTTACGGCGACCCGCACGGAGAAGCCCCTTGCCGAAGCGGCGGGCTCGATCAGCGTCGTCACCTCCGAAGCGATCGAAGAGCGCGCGCCCTCCACCTTCGGCGAGGCGCTCCTCGGCATTCCGAACGTGTCCGTCTCGGACTTTCAGGATCCGAAGTTCACCCGCATCAGCATCCGCGGCTCGGACGCCAATCAGATCACCTACGTGATCGACGGCGTGCGGCAGGACAACTATGCCTACAGCGGCAATCACCCGATCGGCATCTTCATCGAGCCGGATCTTCTCAAGCAGGTGGAAGTCCGCCGGGGCGGCGGCAGCGCCCTTTACGGCAACGGCGGCATCGGCGGCATTCTGGCCGTGACGACGAAAAACGCCTCGGATTTTCTCGAGGGCAACGAATCGTTCGGCGTCACCGCCAAGAGCGGCTATTCGAGCATCGACCGAAGCTGGAGCCGAAGCGGCTATCTCTACGGGCGCTGGGACATCTACGACATGCTCATCGCGGTGACGCGGCGGGATTCGGGCGAGGTGAAGACCTCCCGCGGGTACCGCAACGCCGACGAAACGGACGTCGGCTACACGTCCGTGATGGCCAAGCTTTCGGCGATTCCGAGCGACTCCGCGCTCCTTTCCATCGCCTACAACTTCGACGACTACGACTCCTTCTGGCTCACGGAGGGCGACCCCGTCAACTACGACTATCGGCAGCACCGGCTGACGACGTCCTTCGAATATGCCGACGACGGGTTCTTCGACCTGAAGTCGACCCTGCAGTACACGAAGGCCGAGTATGAGATGAATCAATACCTCTCGACGATGCGGGGCGATCAAGGCAACAGCGACGACTTCGAGTCCTGGAACGGCAGCGTTCAGAACACGAACCGTTTTGCGCTGGCGGGCTCGCACGCCCTCACCTACGGGTTCGACTTCAGCCTGACGAAGCAGGACTCCCTCACCTACAACCCCTTCTCGGGCGGCGAAGTGCCCGACGGCTCGAGACCCGACGCGAAGGGGACGGACTTCGGCATCTTCGTTCAGGACGAATACGCGCTCAATGAATTCGTGTCCGTCATTCCGGCGCTGCGCTATTCCTACTTCAAGCGCGAGGCCGACGGCGACGAGGATCTTCCTTCGCTTTCCGATTCGAAGGTGACGCCCTCCCTCACGGTCAGCTTCGCGCCGACCCCGGGGGCTCGGCTTCTGGGCGAGCGCGGCGGCGGGCTTTCGCCCGCCCATTCTCGACGAAATCTACTACAGCCAGGACATCATTCCCGGACTGACGGATTCCGTCGTCGAGGCGAATCCCGACCTGAAGCCTGAAAAGTCCTGGAACTACGAAGTCGGCATGAACGCGAACTTCGCCGACCTCGCGGCCGAGGGCGACGCCCTGTCCATGAAAACCGCGCTTTTCTACGACGACGTGAAGGACTTCATCAACATCGAGTCCTGGGACGACGCCATGATGACGACGCATTATCGGGCCGAAAACATCGGTCACGTGGTGCGCAAAGGCGTGGAGGTTTCCGGCACCTACCGCGTCGGCAGCTTTGAGGGAACGGCCGCCTACGGCTGGATCGACGCGGAAAACCGCGAAACCGGCAAGCGCGTCTCGGGCATTGCCCCTCAGACGGCGTCGCTGCGCCTCGGCTACAAGGTGGCGCCCGCCGACCTCACGCTTTGGTACCGCCTCAATTGGTACGACGTCTCGTCCGCCGACCGGGAGAGAAACGCCTCGAACGGCACGAACGTCGACTACAAGAGCTTTGCTCTGCACGGAATCGGTCTCACGTGGGCTCCGCGCATCCCGAACTTCTGGGATTTCACGGCCGGGATCGCCGTTGAAAACCTCACGAACGAAAAGTTCCGCTACGTGAACGGCACCTACGGCTATGCGCGCGGCGTGCGCGCATGGGTTTCCGGACGCTTTTGATTCTTGAGGACGAGGGCCCGGTCGGTTCGCTCTGCGCGCCGACCGGGCTTCGCCGCGGATGAAGCCCATGCGAACGCCCCGACTAGCGAGACTCCTCAAGGAGGTTTTCTGCACCCCGAGCGCGCTCACGCTCGCGCTCCTCTACTTCGTCGTCGCGCTCTCGAACGCCGCCGCCGTGCAGGGCAGCGTCATGCTGAACGAATGGAACGGGCGCTTCTTCAATGCGCTGCAGGCGCTCGACCGCCCGGTCGTCCTCGAGCTTCTCCTCGAATTCGTGCCGCTCGCCGCCGCGCTCATCACCCTGCTCGTGCTCGCGCAGTACGCCAAGGCGCGGCTCCTCATCGCGATGCGCCGGCGTCTCACGCGGGCGCTCGTCGAGCGGTGGCTCTCTCCGAGGAGCGCGCACTTTCTCGTTCGTGAAAGCGGATGCGAGCCGGACAATCCCGACCAGCGCATCATCGAGGATGCGCGTTCGGTCGTCACCCTTCTCGTTTCCCTTTCCTTGAGCCTTCTGGAATCGCTCTTCACGATCGGAAGCTTTTCCGTCATTCTCTGGAAGCTTTCGGGGTCCGCGACGGTCTTCGGCTTGGAAATTCCGGGCTACATGCTTTGGATCTGTCTCGCGTACACGGCTGTTTCGGCTTTCGCGACGCATCGGATCGGGCGCACGCTCCGCGCGCTCAACTACGACGTCCAGCGCGGCGAGGCGGACTTGCGCACGGCCTTCATCGAAAAGCGCCGGCATGCGGAGGCGATTGCCGGTGCGGGCGGCGAAGCCCGTGAATGCATCAATTTGAAAGCGCGGCTTGAAACGCTTCTGGAAACGCTCATTCGGCTCGCGCGCAAGCAGCGCGATCTTGACTTCTTCACGGTGGGGCTCGGACAGGCGACGCACCTCGCGCCGATCTTCTTCGCGCTTCCCGCCCTTTTTGCGGGAAGAATTCAGATCGGCGGCCTGATGCAGATACGCGGCGCCTTCGTCGACACGGCTCGGGCGGCTTCCTGGTTCATCTTCGCCTACGACGATCTGGCGCGGCTTGCGGCCTGCGCGGGGCGTCTCGAGGAGCTTCTCGAGCGGCTCGAGGAGGCCGAAGGGCTCCGAACGGACCTTGCCGCGGCGATCCGTCCATCCCGAGAGGCGCGGGTCGAGGTCCGCATGGCGATTCCGAGAGGCGACGGCGCGCCGCAAGACGTTCCCGCTTCGCTCTCGGCCGCACCGGGCCGCCTCATCGCGCTCACCGGTCCTTCGGGCGTCGGCAAGACGACGCTCTTCAAGATCATGGCGGGTTTTTCGAGGCCGCGTTCGGGCTCGATCGCGCTCCCGCGCCGGATCTTCTGGGCCGTGCAGCGCCCTTATCTGCTTCGCGGCACGCTTCGCGAGAATCTGACCTACCCGCGCTCGCCTCAAGAGGTTGAGGAAAAGGCGCTCCTCGACGCGCTCGCGGCCTTTGGTCTCGAGCATCTCGCGCCCGAGCTCGATGCGCAGGACGATTGGAGCGCACGGCTTTCGGGGGGCGAGCAGCAGCGCGTCGGCCTCATTCGAGCCGTCTTCGCCCGGCCCGAACTCCTTCTCATTGATGAAGGAACTTCAGCGCTTGACCCTGCGGGCGTCCTTCGAGCGCTCGAGGCGCTTCGTCGGGCGCTTCCGCAAGCGGCCGTCGTCTTCGCCACGCATCAGTCGAGCGTGGTCGAGGCGGCCGACCGCGTCGTTCGACTTTCTCCCGCTCATTCCTGACCATGGATCTCATGCTCAACACCTACGTCCCCTTTCCGCGCTACGAAAACGCCGTCTTTTTCGGCGACAAGGCCGCCGAGACGCTCGCGGCGCTGCGCATCTTCGGCCGAGCCCTGATCGGGGGCGACGTTCCTTCGATGGAAACGCTCCATCCGGCCGAAAAAATGCTCGAATGCACGCAGTGCGCGTTGAGAAACCGCTCCAAAATTCTCGATGCGGCGGTGCGCCGCATGCATGCCGACTACGTACTTCTCGAAGCCAACGGACGCATCGGACTCGATCCCTCGGTTTTGGCGGCTCCTCTTGCAGAGGCCGGCATCTCCGTCAAGGTTCTCGACGTCCGCGGGCCGACGGTCGACGTCATCCGACGGGCGGGTGCCCTCTACGGGGAAGAGCGGCAGGCCGAGCGCGTCGTGCGCGACTACGAGGCGAGGCTTCGCGCCGTGCTCGCCTCTCCTTCCCTGCCGCCCTTGCGCATCCTCCCTCTTCTGGGCATACGGCATCCGATCGAGGATCAGGTTCACGTCTTTGCGGCGACGCCCAAGGCGCTTCTCACGGCTGAAATCATCGAGCGTCTCGGGTGCCGCCATGCGCTCGAGGGCGTGGAGTGCGGTCGGGAAGCGCTCGAGGGCCTCGTCGCCATGGACAGTAGGAGCCTTGCCGCGCTCGCTGCCGAGACTCGGCCGGACGTCGCTGCGCTTTGCGGCGATGCGTCCGCTGCGGGCGCGCTCCTCGCGGCATCCTGCGCCATGAGCGCAAAAGAGCCGCGGTCCGTTCCCGCGCTTGCTCTTCCCTGGCATGGTCCGGCGCTCGAAGTGAGGCTGCCGCGGACGTTGGAAATCTGGAAGCGCACGCTCGGCACGGCCTTCGGGACGCGTTGAATTTCCCCCGCTTCGCCCCATCTTCCAAAGCCGCGCGGCCCGGAAGCCGTCAAGCTTCCGGGCCGCGCGCTGCTTCTCCACCATGCGGAGCCGGCGTTTAGTCGCCGAGGCTCAGGATCCAGCCCGCAGGCATCGCGTCGACCTTTTCACGGAGGTCGAGACTTTGCCGGCCTTCACATTTGCATGTCTGAGAGTGCCGATTGG
>CALXXT010000066.1 GCA_944392755.1 uncultured Sutterella sp.
CCGATTCCCGTGCTCTCCGAGGGCGAGATGCGCTTCGGCATCGTCGTCAACGAGATGCGGCTGCCCTGGGGGCGGCTGAGCGCCGCCTACCCCGTGCGCTGGCGCGTGCACGACTTCTCGGATCCCGAACCCGTCGAACCCGTTGAGTTCACCCAGAAGCGGGAGCTTCGAGCCGAACTCTCGCCGAACGACCCGATCCTCATTCAGAGGCTTCTCAACGAAACGGAGCTCTACCGCACGACGGTGGGCGAGCGCTGGGAGGACGCGCGCACGCCGGGCTTTTTCGGGCGTGTGGAGGCAGAGGTTCCCGAAGGCTATGCGGCGCTGCGCTTCCTTGAGGGCGAAGCCCCCGTTCGAGAGCTGCACTGGCTGCCGAAGCCCCTTCGGGAGAAGGCGAAGGCGACGGCTTCGGGACTGGCGCTCCCGATCGAAGCGCTTTCGGCCGCGGACATTCTCGTCGAAGGCCCGCACGCCTTCATTCCCTGACGGGAAAGGCCGCCGGAAAAAAGAAAAAGCCGATCCCGAAGGATCGGCTTTTTCTTTGATCGGGGCGTTGAGACGCGCCGAAATCAGCCGTTCACGGCCTTCTTCAGGGCGGCGCCGGCGACGAACTTCGGACGCTTGCCCGCCGGGATCACCATCGCTTCGCCCGAACGGGGATTGCGGCCCATGCGTTCGCCGTATTCGGAAACTTCGAAGTTGCCGAAGCCGATCACCTGGACGGAACCGCCCTGCGCGAGCGTTTCGGTGACGGCGTCGAAGAAGGCGTTCACGGCCTTGCCGGCATCGGCCTTGGTGAGCCCGGCCTTTTCGGCGACGACGGCGATGAGTTCAGTCTTGTTCATGGGTTTCTCCTGAAAAGTTGTGAGGGACCGCGCGCTCCTGCACGATCCCTGAGTTTGGCGCTTCAGACTATACCCGAGTTTCGCCGCCCTGCCTAGAGAGGGACGACAAAATTTTTCCGACGGCGCGCCGTCGGCCCCGAGAGGGCGCGGATCGAATTCAGTTCAATCTTTCGAAACGGCTGAAAATCAATTCCGAGCGCAATGGCGGCGCAGGAGCGCCTTTTCAATCGCGTAGAGCGTCTCGAGGTGCTTTTCCTCAAAGTCGAACGCGGCCTGATGGTGGCCCGCCTCGAGCGTGCTCCCGACGACGATGTAGGTCGCGCGGCCGCCGCGGGCCTGCACGCGCTTCACGAGCACGGTCGCGTCGTCCGAGCCGTTGAAGTTCATGTAGTGCTCGACGCGCTCGACGTAGGGCGCGTCCTTCGCCGCGGCTTCCGCGGCCTCCACCGCTTCGGGATCGGCCTTGAAGTCGAGCGCTTCACCCTTCACGAGGCATTCGGCCGTGCAGCCGTACATCGCCGCCGCGCCTTCGGCGCGCCGCACCGCCTCGCGGTACATGAGGGCGTTGATCGCCTCGGTCTCGCCGCGCACTTCGATGCGCATTTCGGCCGAAGCGGGCACGACGTTGCGGCCTTCGCCCGCCTGCATCCAGCCGACGTTGACGCGCGTCATGCCCGAACCATGCCGGGGAAGCGCCATGAGCGCAAGCGCCGCGGTCGAAGCGGCGAGGAGCGCGTTGCGGCCCACCTCGGGCTGCATGCCGGCGTGCGAGGGCGAGCCCTTGAAGAAGAGGTCCGCCTTCGTCGTGCAGAGGAACTTCTCGGGCGCCACGATGACCGTTCCGGCCGGAACGTCGCACCCGACGTGAAGGGCGTAGAAGAAGTCGACGTCGTCGACGACGCCGCTCTCGGCGAAGGGACGCCCGCCGCGCGAGCCCTCTTCGCCCGGCTCCATGATGAGCTTGATGCGGCCCGAGAGGCGGTCGGCGTTCGCGCGCACCCAGCGCGCGAGGTTGAGCATCACGGCCTGGTGGCCGTCATGCCCGCAGGCATGCATGTAGCCCGGGCGTTCGGACGCCCAGCCGCCCGCGTTCGGACGATGCGCCGGATCCTTCGTTTCGTCGACACAGACGCAGTCGAGCTCGCAGCGGATCGCGACGGTCGGGCCCGCTCGACCCGTGTCGAATTCGGCGACGACGCCCGTCAGTCCCCCCATGCGCGCGAGGAGCGCTTCGGAGACGCCGAGGCGCTTCGCGTCGGCCAGAGCCGCTTCGACTTCGCGCGGAATGGCGCCCATCACGGATTCGGGCTTCACGAATTCCGCGCCGCAGCGCACCTTGAAGCCTTCCCGCTCGAGCCGCTCGACGGCGCGTGCCGTCGACGCGAATTCGGCCCAGCCCGGCTCCGGCCAGCGGTGAATTTCATGGCGCAGAGCGGCGAGCTCCTCGGACTTGACGGGATCAATCCAGCTTTCGTTCATGATGTTTCTCCAAAATGCCTTACATGTAGCGGATCCAGGCCGCGACCATCACGGCGATTTCGCCCGCGATCATCGGCACCGCGGTGCGCTTCACGACGTTGAGGGGATTTTCTCGGATCACGGCCGAAACGATGATGACGACGGCCGCAACAGGCGAAATCGCGCGGAAAAGGTGCGACGTGCACTGCATCGGAAGCGCCACCATGATGGGGTCGATTCCGGCGCGTTCGGCGATCTGCGGAATGAGCTCGATGAAGGAATAGAAGACGGCGTTGCCCGATCCGCTGATGAAGGTGATGAGCGCCGTGATGCCCGAGAAGGCGAAGATGAGGCCGCTTTCGGCGTTCTCCACGTTCGAAATCGCGCTCGAGATCCGGTCGATGATGCCGAGCGCAGCGAGCCCCGCCACCATGGTCGAAGCGGCGACGATGAGGATCACCACCTTCGAGAAGCCTTCGCCCATTCCCTTGAAGAAGAGATTCGCCTCGCTCATGAGCTTCTTCGCGGTCGTGCGCGGATCGCGCGACTTCCTGGCGATTTCGCAGATGAAGGCGAGCGCGAAGCTGAAGACGGCGATTTCAACGAGACCCACCTTCGCCTTCTCGAAGGCGGCCCAGAAGAAGATCGTCAGAATGAGGGGCAGCACCGGGAAGACCGCGTACCAGAGCGGCGCCTCGAGGGCCTGCGTCGAGAGCTTCGAGCGGTCGATTTCAAATTCGGCCGCGGCGCCCGCCTTGAGGTCCATGCGCTTCTGCCAGAAGTAGTGCGCAATGCCGATCACCACGAGGGCCGGAATCGAAATCGGCGCATGGTGGATGAAGACGTAGTCGACGACGTTGTCGAAGCCGAGAACGCGCGCCGCGACGACGTTGTCGCCGCCGAGCGGCGTCGGCACGATCGTGGCCGTCGTCGCGATGACGCCCGCGGCGGTGAGGGGCGACATGCGGGCCGCGCGCAGCACCGGATAGAGCGTCGCCATGAGAATGACGGCGAGCGACGAGGCGCTCGGAATGATGATCGAGAGCAGCGTGCCGATCCAGTAGACGAAAGGCACGAGCACGTAGGGCGAGCGGATGCGCGCCAGTGGCTTCGAGAGCAGCTCGATCACCTTCTGGTTCGCGCCGATGTTCGACATGTAGGCGGCAAACCCGAAAAGCGTCAGGATGATGAGGCCCGCGTTCGAATACTGCTTGACGAAAAGGTCCTTCACCACCTTGAAGGGATCGCACCAGGAGAGGCCCGTCGAGGCCTTCGCCGCAAGCACGGGGTGACCGAGAAGCACGGCCGCGTAGAGAAGAATGATGCCGGCGGTGAAAAGCACCACCTTGGCGTCGTAGTTTCGGGCAATGGCCCAGCCCGTCGCCACGAGGACGACGAGCGCAATCACGATTTCTGGCATGACTGAAGTCGGGAAAGGAGAGAGATGCCGCGCCGAGGAAAGAGCGCGGAGGCCGCCATTTTAATGAAGCCGCCGCTCGTCTGCAGAAAGCGGCCCCCCTTGTCCGAAGCGTGCGCCTCGATCCGACGTCCCGCGGCGGGGCGCGGTCACCGCCGCCGCCAGCCGGGCTGACCCCCCATCGGGGTATAGATGATGCGGATCCGCGCCAGCCGGCGCTCGCCGGCTTCATGAGCGGGCGCCATAGTCGTCTGCCGGGCCGCCGAGCGGCTCTCCGACGGCCGGACCTCAAGCTTTTGAGGCGGCTTCGACTTCCTTGCCGGCCCGTACAAAACGCCGTTGCGGATGATGACGCCGCGGGGAAGCGCCATGCCGCAGATCGCGACGTCGCCCTCCGCGCCTTCGTTCCAGGCCTCGAACTCTCCCCAGAATCCCATGGCCGAATACGGATGGGACGCCCGCACGCCATGAACTTTGACGCCGACGATCTGCTTCTTCCTGATGAGCTCGCCGCGCTCGTCGGACGCTGCGCCGCACACCCAAAAAACGGATCGGCCGATCCCGATGCAGACGCCCGGAAGCTTGTCGTGACGCCTCTCCAGGATCATCCGAACGTCGCGCTCCTGCTCGAAGCGGATGCGGACATGGTCGAAGGGTATGCAGTCTTCGGGATCAAAGCGGCGCTCGACCGCGCCGCAGCGGATGCCGCTCCGCTTGATCCACCGAGGCGTTTCGTCGACATATCCCTTCTTCGGCTTTCGGCGCCGATTCGACCGCATCTCCCGACCCCGATAGGGAACGCTGCGCGCCGCATTCCGCTGCCGGATCAAACGTTTGATCCGGCGCTTCAGCCGGGCACGCGCCTTCCTGCTGAGCCTGGGCGCATGGCGACGCGGCCGTTGATCTCCTTCGAGCGCTGCGTGCGCGGACCATTCGCCGCGAAGCTTCATTTCTCTCTTCCCGCGCCGCTGCGCCTTCGGCTTTTCGGAGCGCTCCTTGGGGAGCGCCGTCTTTCCCGCATGGGCGCGCTTCGCATCTCCGAAAACGGCAATGAGTTGACTTCTCAGACTGACGGACGACATGGACATTCTCCGGCTCAATGGCGATTTCCTTGAAAGAGCGGGCGGATTTCCGAAACCCGACCGCACCAAACCCTGAGGCGCCCGACGGCCGTCGATCGAAAGGGACCGCGGCTTTCGGAGCGCCGGCATCCATTCCTCCATGAACCTTCTTCTGCGGCCCCGGATGAATCGAGCGGGCATTCCATATGGGGCGGGAGGCTGTTTTCAGCCCGCTTCGGCGTCG
>CALXXT010000067.1 GCA_944392755.1 uncultured Sutterella sp.
TTCTCGACCTGAATGCGCCGCACCAGATAGACGTGGTAGAGCTTCTCGACCCGCCGGTGCGCGCGTTCGTCATCCTCGTCGGCAAAGGGCAGCTCCTCGAACTGAAGATCGATGTTCGCGGTCCAGGGAAGGATGCCGATGCGGGTGATGTCGTAGAGCGACGAATCGTTCTCGTAGGAGTGGATCCGGGCGTTCTGCAGCTCCACCTCCTTGCGGTGCAGAAAGATCGTCTCGGTGTCTTCCTGCGCGAAGGGCACGTAGTGGGCCTTCGTGCGCAGCGCCAGAATTTCCGGGGGCGTCTCCGCGCGCGGCACGAAGTCGAAGGATTCGCGGCAAAGGCCGACGCGTCGGCCGTCGTTCGCGCAGATGATTTGCCGGCGCGAGGGCAGCCAGCGCCGCAGGAGCTTCGAGAGGCTCTGACGCATCCAGTCCTTCAGCCGGTCCTTGAAGATGTACGCGACGACGAGGGCGAGGAAAAGGTTGAGCGAGAGCGCGCCGTAGCGCTCCTGCCAAAGGAAGGCGACAACCGTCGCGAAGATCATGGAGACGGCGGCGGCGAAGCCGTAGATCGACTGCTGCAGCCAGGGGTTGCCCCGCCGCATGCGCACCGTGAGAAAGAGCTGGCTCGAGATGAACTTCTTCAGGGAGCGCCATCGGTAGAGCATGTCTTCGGGGCGCCTGGAGGCGACGCTTTCCGGATGCTCCCGCTCCCGCCGCCGGACCGCCTCCTCCAAGAAGAGACGAAGTTCGGGCGTCGAGCCGCTCACGAGGCGCTTCGCGTGGTATTCCACCACGACGGCGAGATATTCGTCGGCCGCCTCGGCCGTCATGGCGACCTGAGGGTTCGGGTCGCGGGCCGCGGCCGCGAGAACGGGCAGAGTCCCGTCGAGCGTCCTGCGCAGCTCGTCGACGAGGCGCACGACGCCCTCGCGCCGCTCGGCGCCCTTTTGGGAGAGAAGACGCGAGACGGCGCGCTTGAGGCTGCCCTTGAGAAGGAGCGCGTAGCGCTTGAGCGCAGCCGAGCGCTCCTCGGGCGAGGCCTGCGGGTCGGCGAGGAGCGCCGCGAGGCGCACGCGTTCCCGTCCGCCCGACTGAAACACCTCGAGCGGCGGACGCGGCAGGCGGATCCTGACGTAGTTCTTGAGCGGGCGGCGGAAGTCTGCGTTCGAGCAGGTCTCGGGCGTGATGTTGAGCGCCGCCGGAAAGAAGAAGTAGCTCTCCACGCGGTAGCGGCTCTTCGAGAGCTTCGGGTCGATGCCGATTTCCTGCTTGATCTCAAGCTGCTCGGCGCTGTGGAGCTTGACGCTTTCCTTGACGTACATGGGCGGACGACCGGTGGGGAAAGTAAAAGTCGACGGAGAGAAACCTTCACTCACCATACACCACCGCGCTCAGCTTCGGCGTGCTCCAAAGCGGAGCGGCATTCCAAAAAGGCCGCACCGCCCTGCAGGGCGATGCGGCCTTTCGGACGCGGACCGCAGTCGGAGCGGTCAGGGCTTCGGGAGGGTGCCTCCCATGAGGCCCATGCCGCCCGCCCCGGAGTCGGCTCCGGGCGCGGCGCCGCCCCCGAGCTTCTGCATCATCATGCCCATGCCGCCCATGGCGTCGGCGGGCTTCGGCGGAACGGGATCCTTCGGGATTTCCGTGAGGCCGCCCATCCGGAGCGCCATCTCGATCTGCTCGCTGAGCGTCGCGTGGATTTCGTTGCCCTCGGGAACTTGACTGCGCAGGCGCGCGAAGTAGATTGCGGCGTCGGCGTAGCGGCCGTGGTTGAATTCGACCGCGCCGGCGATCATGAGCGCCTTTTGGTGGTAGGGATCGAGCGCGAGCGCGGCGAGCGCGTACTCCTCGACCTTGGGCGAGAGGTCGCCTTCGGAATTCGCGATCAGAAGGTCGGCCAGCTCGGCGTAGGCGTTCGCGTTCTTCGGATCGAGGCGCACGACGTTTTCGTAGGCGATCTGCGCTTCGGAGAGGTTCCCCGTCGAGTTGTAGTGCTCGCCGAGGATTTCCCAGGCTTCGAGATTGTCGCGGTTCTTCTTCACGCTCGCTTCGAGCTTCGAGACGGTCTCGGCCATGTTGCGTTCGCTCGCGGCCTGAGCGCGCGCCGCTTCGACCTGCGCGACCGCCTTTTCGTCGAGGCTCGAGAAGTCTCCGAAGTAGAGATAGGCGCCCACCGTCGTCGCCGGGATGAAGAGCGCGAGCGCGACGGCCGTGAGCATGGGAAGGTTCTTCGCCGAGCGGTCGTGCTCGGGCGCTTCGCCCGCCGTCTCGTCGATGACGCGCAGCACGAGCTCCTCTTCGCGTTCCTTGAAGTCGGATTCGGAGAGGCGCCCCGCGCTTCTCTGCTCGAGAATGCGCGCGTATTCCGTGCGCAGCGCCTCGACGTTCTCCTCGACGCGCGCCCATTCGCGTCTTTCGTCCGTTCGGCCCATGAGCAGGCGCCACGCGAAAAGCGCCACGACGCCCAGAAGCAGGGCGAGCGCGACGGCCGCAAAAATCAATTCGTACTTCACGCTGCACCTCCTTCGGTCGGGGGCACGAACCGTCCTTCGCGCAGAACGAGCTCGCCCTTGAGAATCGCCCGGGCGCGTTCGACCGCTTCGGGCGTCGCCTCCCGGCGGCGCGCCTCAACGAGCGCGCGGCGGGTGCGTCCGATGCGGATCATCGACCAGAGCGCAATGAGGAAGAAGACGGCCGGACCGAGCCAGAGCAGATAGGTCTTTGCCTTGAAGGGCGGCTTGAAGAGGACGAAGTCGCCGTAGCGCTCCACCATGAAGTCGACGATCTCTTCGTCCGTTTTTCCGGTCTTCACCTGACGGGCGACTTCGCGCCGCAGGTCGACGGCGAGTTCCGCGTTCGAGTCCGCGATCGTTTCGTTCGCGCAGACGAGGCAGCGCAGCTGTCGGCTGATCTCGTAGACGCGGGGATTCGTCTTCGGGTCGAATTCGCTCGGACGCGCCTCTTCTCTTTTGAGCTTCGAGAAGTCTTCGGGCTTCGCGCTGCGCACTTGATCGAACGCGCGGGCAGCCTTCGCCTGGGGCGTTTCGACGGCCGAAGCCGTCAGGGGCGCTCCGCCCTGCCCTTCGGCGGCGGCGGGACCCGCGAGCGCGGCGGCCAAGAGCGCCGCGGCCAAAATGGAAGAAGTCTTTTTCACAGGGAGCCTCCGCGGCGGGTGCGGCGGTCGAAGACGGCGAGAAGTCCGCCCGCCGCCATGAAGAGCGTGCCGATCCAGATGAGAAGAACGAAGGGCTTCACGTACGCGCGCACGACCCAGCCGTTGCCGTCGGGCGCGGGGGTCGCGAGCGAAACGTAGACGTCCTCGAAGGGTCGATGCATGATGGCCGCTTCCGTCATCGTCATGCCTTCGACCGAGTCGTAGTTGCGCTTTTCGGGATGGAGCTCGCCGATTTCCTTGCCGTCGGCGAGAATCGTGATCGAGCCCTTCGCCGCGGTGTAGTTGGGTCCTCGGTATTCGGCCCAGCCGTTGTAGCGGAAGGCGACGTCGCGCACCTCCACGTAGTTGCCCGGGTACATCGTGACGTTGCGCTCGACTTCGTACTGGCTCACGGCGACGGCGCCGAAGATCGTGAGCGCCAGCCCCACGTGGGCGATGTGCATCCCCCACCAGGGCACGGTCTGCCCGAAGACGGAGCGCTTCTGCGCGCGGGCCGTGCGGGCGTAGCGCACCCAGTCGGCCGCGGCGCCGAAGAGGATCCAGGCGGCCATGAAGGCGCCCGTCGCGGCGACCGCGTTCCAGGTGCCGCCCATCAGGAAGGGCGCCGCCGCGCCCGCGGCCAGCGCGGCCGCCAAGGCGGGCGAGATGAGGCGCGCGAGCTTCGCCGGGTTCTGGGACTTCCAGGCGGCGGCGACGCCGGGCGCAAGAATGAGCGCGAGCGGCACCATGACCGAGCCGAAGACGGCGTCGAAGTACGGCGCTCCGACCGAAATCTTCCCTCCCCCGACGGCGTCGAGGAAGAGCGGATAAAGCGTGCCGAGCAGCACCGTCGCCATGGCGACGACCAGAATGAGGTTGTTGCCGAGAAGGAACGATTCGCGCGAGCACCACGCAAAGGAGCCGCTCGTGCCGATCGAGCTTCCCTTCCAAGCGAAGAGAAGGAAGGAAACGCCGATCACGAGCACGAGGAAGACGAGAATGAAGACGCCGCGCTGCGGGTCGGCCGCGAAGGCGTGCACCGACGTGAGCACGCCCGAGCGCACGAGAAAGGTCCCGAGGAGCGAGAGCGAAAACGTGAGGATCGCGAGGAAGACCGTCCAGATCTTGAAGAGCCCGCGCTTTTCCGTGACGGCGAGCGAGTGCATGAGGGCCGTCCCGGTGAGCCACGGCATGAGCGAGGAGTTCTCCACCGGATCCCACGCCCACCAGCCGCCCCAGCCGAGCTCGTAGTAGCTCCAGTAGGAGCCGAGCGAAATGCCGAGCGTGAGCAGAATCCACGAGGCCGTCGTCCAGGGGCGCATCCAGCGCGCCCACGCGACGTCGAGCCGCCCGCCCATGAGCGCCGCGACGGCGAACGCAAAGGGCACCGCGAAGCCCACGTACCCGAGGTAGAGCAAGGGCGGGTGGAAGATCATCCCCGGGTCCTGCAGCAGCGGATTGAGGTCCGCGCCCTGAAGCGCGGGCGGAAAAAGCCGCAGGAACGGGTTCGAGGTGAGGACGATGAAGAGAAAGAGCCCGAAGGCGACCGCGGAGAGGGAGCCCAGAATGCGGGCGAGGACGCGTTCGGGGAGTCGGCGCGCCGAGACGGCGACCGCCAGCGTCCACCAGGAAAGGGTCGTCACCCAGAAGAGCACGGACCCCTCGTGCGAGCCCCAGACGGCCGCGAGCTTGTAGAACCACGGAAGCGCCTCGTTCGAGGTGCGGGCGACGTTGAGGATCGAGAAGTCGCTCGTCAGAAAGCCCCAGGCGAGCGCGCCGATGGCGGCCGTGGACGAGAATGCGACCGCCGCGGCCGCGGCGGCGCCCGTGCGCATCCAGCTTCGGATGTCGAGCGCCGCTCCGGCCAGAGGCAGCACGGCGCCCGCCGCGGAGACGACAAGCGCGAGAATGAGGGCGAAATGCCCGATTTCAGCCGTCACGGGAAATTCCTTTTTCAGAGGTACTGAAATCAAAAAACGCCGCCCGGGACGGTTCTCGGGCGGCTTCGGGGAGAAGCGCCGCACGCGGGGACGGGCCCCCGTCCGTGCGGCTTCGCGCAGAAGGCTGCGCCGAATTACTTCTTCACGTCTTCCACCACGGCGCCGAGGACCTGCTCGTGAATGAAGGCCTGGACCTTGCGCTGCATGAGGAGGTGGCGGAGCTCTTCCTTGCGCTCTTCATACTTCGGGAAGAGCTGGGCCTTGCGGACGTCCTCGACCTTGACGACGTGCCAGCCCGCCGGGGACTGCACCGGGGCCTTGGCCACTTCGCCCTTCTTGAGGCTCATGACGGCGCGCGAAAGATCGCCCGTGTAGACGGATGCGCTCGTCCAGTCGAGAATGCCGCCCACGTCCTTCGACTGCGTGTCGAGCGACTTCTCGGCGGCGAGCTTCGCGAAGGAGGAGCCCTTCGAGATCTGGTCGATGAGGGCCTTCGCTTCGTCCTGCGTCTTCACGAGGATGTGGCGCACGCGGTATTCCTGGTCGCCCCAGCGCTTCTGTTCCTTCGCGTATTCGGCCTTGATCTGGTCTTCGGTGACGGGGTTCTTCTTCAGGTAGGCGTTCACGGCATGCTTCATGAGAATCATGTCGGTCATCGTGGCGACTTCCTGCTTGACGGCCTCTTCCTTGTCGATGCCCTGCTTGCGCGCATAGCGGCCCATGACCTTGTATTCGACGATCATGTCCTTCACCTGCTGCTCGAAGCCGGGATTCGAAATCATCATCTGAGCGTTCGGGTTGTTGGCGAGCGCGTCGGAGGCGACGGATTCCTGCATGGCCTTCGTCACGAGTTCGCCGTTGACCGTGAAGTCCTTGAATTCGGCCATGGCGGAGCCCGCGGCGAGCGTCAGGGCGAGCGCGGCGGCAAGCGTAGTCTTCATCATTTCGAATGCGTCCTTTCTGAGGTAACAAATCGGTTGAGGGGCGGCTCGACCGCATGAGGGACGCCGCTCCGAACGGCGCTATTTATAGCGCTCAATTATTTGCCGAACCTTACAGGGAAGGCCCTCCGGGGGGCGCGGTCAGTTCCAGCGCCCGAGGAGCGCGATGATGAGGTTCGCGTAGGTGTCGTAGAGGGTCACGACGGCGTGCTCGTCGAAGTCGACCGCCGCCGAGGCGGCGCGGCCCGGGAAGGCGCCGCCCACCATGAAGTAGCCCGCGCGCCCGCCCTGCTCCTGCACGCGGCGCATGAGGAGCGTGCCGTCGTCGGAGCTGTTCGCGGCGTGCTCGGGCTCGATCGTGCGGCAGTAGCGCGCGCGGCGGGCGCAGACCGTGATGAGCTGCGTGATGGAGTCGTCGGGAACGAAGTCGACCGCTTCGCCCACGATCGAGTGCCGCAGCTTGACGCCGAAGGCGGCCGCCATGCCCGAGGCGCGCTCGAGCGCCTCGCGCGCGAGGTCGCGGTTGATCGCTTCGTTTTCGCCGCGCACTTCGACCTCCATCACGGCGTGCGACGGCACGATGTTGCGGCCTTCGCCCGCATGGAGCGAGCCGACGTTGACGCGCGTCATGCCGTCGGCGTGGCGCGGCAGCGCCATGAGGTTCACCGCGGTGTTCGCGGCGGCGAGAAGCGCGTTGCGGCCGAGCTGCGGCTGCATGCCGGCATGCGAGGGCGTGCCGGTGAATTCGAGGTCGATCTTCGTCGTGCAGAGGAATTTTTCGGGCGCGGCGACGACCGTTCCCGCGGGAATGTCGACGGCGACGTGCGCGCAGAGGAGCACGTCGACGCCGTCGAGCGCGCCCGACTGGACGATGGGATAGGCTCCGCGCGAGCCCTCTTCGGCGGGCTGGCAGAGAAACATCACCTTGCCGTCGAGCCGGCCGGCGTTCGCATGCACGAAGCGCGCGAGGTGAGCCGCGGCCGCCTGATGCGCATCATGGCCGCACGCGTGCATCAAGCCGCGGCGGCGGCTCGCGAACCCCTTCTCGGCCGGAATGTGTCCCGCGGTCTTCGGCTCGTCCACGTAGACCGCGTCGAGCTCGACGCGGATCGCGACGGTTTTGCCGGGGCGGCCCGAATCCCAGACGGCGAGGAGCCCCGGGATCGAGCCCATCCGCTCGAGCGTTTCGGCGTCGATGCCGGCCGCCTTCGCGCGGGCGATGCCGCGGCGGGTCTCCGCCATGTCGCGTCCTCGGATGAGGTCGTCTCGGATGAATTCGGGGCCGTAGCGCACTTCGAAGCCCGCTCGGCGGAAGTACTTCGCGAGGCGCGCCGTCGAAATGAATTCGGCCCAGCCCGGCTCGGGCTCGCGGTGGATGTCGCGCCGAAGCGTGACGAGCTCGCGCTCGGTGGCGGGATTGATCCAGCCCGTGAGCAGCTGCATGGGGTGTTCGGTGCATTCGCCGGAGGCGCTCGGCGCCCCGGGGATGGGCTGGAGAATTTCGGTCATGGGTTCGTGCGGGGTGCGGTTCTTCGGAGAGGCGGACGGCCCGAATCGAGAAGCATCCGAACCGGAGCGGATTTTACCATCCGCCCTACCGCGCGCTCTCCCGCACGGGCCGGCCGTTCAGCGTGAAGCCATCCTCGAGGCTGCCCGAGAAGTCGAGCGTCCAGTCGGGAGAAGCCGGATTCCCTTCGGGAACCATGTAGGCCGAGAGCGCCAAGCCCCGGGCCGCGCGGTTCGCGCCGCGCACGACGACGTCGAGCCAGCGCAGCACCGGGTCGGGAAGACGCGCGTCGATGTCGGCTTCGAACGCGGGCGGGTCGCCCCGGCGGCTCAGGAGCACCGAGGCGCGTCCGTTCACTTCGGCGCGGCGTCCTTCGGTTTCGAATTCGAGCTCGTCGATGGAAGCCTCGACGGGCGCGTCGCTGCGCAGAATGCGCTTGAGGCCGACGTCGTCCGTCGGCGTGAACACCGCTTCGGGAACGTTTCGGGCCGAGAGCGCGAGCTTGAAGTCCTTGGCTTCGAAGTCGGGCCCTTCGGGCGCATTGCGGCGGCGCACCTTCGCCGAAAACCCTTCGGCTTCGAGCGTGAGGCGGCCGGAGAGGTGCGACTCCCTTTCGGTGCCGAGCGGATCGACGGCGAAGGTTTCCCGGGCGTCTCGGAATTCGAGCGCGAGCTCTCCGCGCCAGTCGCCGGCGCGGGCGGTGAAGCGCTCGGCCGAACCCTTGCTCGCCGTGAGGGTCCAGAGACCGCCCGCGGGACCGGCGTCGCGGAACCCGAACTGATGCCGGAACTGACCTTCCTTCACGTCGAATCCGACGATGTTGCGCGCCGGGTCGATGAGCGAGAGCGAGAGGTCCGGAAAGTCGCCGATCACCCGCACGCGTCGCTCGTCCATCTTCACGCGGGCCCGCAGCGTCGTCGTGCGGTCCGATCGGGCGTGCCAGCTGATGGGACCGACCCCCGTGCGCACGGCGTGAAGCCGCACGTCGAAGGGCGCGGCACGAAGCCGGCACTGCCACTCGCGGGCGAAGAGTCGCAAGCGGTACTGCATCGTGAGCTTCGGGTGCCGCCCCTTGAGATTCATGAGCAGACGCGCCGTTGCCGCCGTTTCGTTGAGCGGATAGATGTCGCCCGAGAGTCCGAAGGGGCCGAAGCTGCTCACCACGTCGAAGTCGAACGACAGGGGCGGCCTCGAGGGATCGCGGAAGAGAACGCTCGAGGCGAGCGT
>CALXXT010000068.1 GCA_944392755.1 uncultured Sutterella sp.
CCATGTACTACGACGCCGACTACATCCGCGCGCTGGAGTACGGCCTTCCGCCGACGGGCGGCTGCGGCATCGGCATCGACCGCTTCGTGATGCTCCTGACGGATGCGCCCACGATCCGCGACGTGCTCCTCTTCCCGCATATGCGCCCGGAAGTGAATCTGAGCTGATCTCTGAGGAGCGCTCATGACGCTTGAAGCGTCGATTTCAGCCCGCCGACGGTTGCTTCTTGAGGCACTCTCGGCGGGCGCTTCGCATCTGCCCCCCGCAAGCTTTCGTTCCGTATGGGTTGCGACGCCTGCAGGGAGCGTGCGCGTGGGTCGGATTTCGCCCGACGCGCTTCATGCCCTCGAAAAAGAGCCGGGAATCGAATGCGACGGAGGGAATGTCCTCCTTCGCCCGGATTGGGGAGAACCTCTCGAAGCGCTCCTCGAGCGTCTGGGCAGAGAGGCCCGTGCGAAAGGTTTGGCGCCCCGCTGGCGGGGAGAACGGCTTGATCTCTTCCCATTGCCGCCCAACTGCCGTCAGGCGCCCCTTGCCCGCATGGAACGGGCGCTGTTCCGCACCTTCGGCTGCCGAACGCGCGTCGTTCGGCTTTTGGCGGCCAGGAAGCAGGAAGGCAGGCCTGCCGCCTGGCTGTTGGGGCGGCGATCGGCGCACAAATCCATTGGTCCGGGACTTTGGGACAATCTGGCCGCGGGCATGGTGGCGGCTGGAGAAACGCCTCTGGAAGCCATGCGGCGGGAAGCGTTCGAGGAGTGCGGTCTCGAGGCGCCAGACTGCGAATTCGAGCGCATGGGCTCCCGTCTGATCGAAAGTCCAGTCGACGGCGGCTGGTTGTCGGAATCCAACATCAGCTTTCGGATTCGCCTGTCCCAGGATTTCGCGCCGCGCATCGTTGACGGCGAAGTAGACGCCTTCCGATGGTTTTCGACTGAAGAAATCCTCCGCCTCATTGAATCTGGCGGGATGATGCCGGGAGCGGCGCTCTCCCTACTCGACCAAATTTAAGGCTTGAAGAGATCGGCAAAAGGACGACGGGCACTCGTCCATGCGCTCCGACTCATCTCAAAAAGGACGTGCCTCGAAAGCGGACTCGCCGCGCAGAGCGCCGGATGCGCAAAAACATGCGAAAACTGCATGCCGAGCCGCTTCATCAGACGCACGCTCGGCACGTTGATCTCCGCCGTGAAAGCGACGATGCTTTCCAATTGAAACGCAGAAAAGCCCCGCTCGAGCGCCATGGCGGCAGCCTCCGTTGCAAAGCCTTCACCCCAAAAAGCTCGGTCGAAGCGCCACGCAATCTCCACCCGCTCAGGTGCAAAACAAGGCCGAGCAAGCCCCGTAAAACCAGCGAACTCCGTGCGTCCGGGTATTTCCACCGCCCAAAGACCAAAGCCGTTTCGGAGAAAATCCTCCTCAATCCGACGAGCCAGCGCGTCGCTCTCCTCGGGCGAAAGCAAGCCTGGAAAATAGCGCATGACCGCGCTGTCGGCATTCATCCGACGAAAAGGCGCGAGATCCGATTCGCGCCAGCGGCGCAGACGCACTCGAGCTGACATGTTCAAGCCCGTTCGTCGAGCCAGGCCTGGAGAATCGCTTCGAGAATCGCCTCATTCGAGCGCTCAGGGTCGTCGTCGAACTCGGGCAGCGCGGTCACCATGGCATGGAGTCTGACGAAAGAGAGCGTGAGCGGATCCAAATCGGGGTTCGCATCATAAAGAGCCTCTGCAATCGCCTGTACGTCGCTCCAGCGCAGTTCCATCGCTATTCCTCCCCGGCGTGGTTGCGGTTGTACTTCGGAATCTCAATCGTGAGGTCGCTCGCGCCGACCTTTACCTGGCAAGAAAGGCGCGAGAGCGCGCAGACGCCCCAAGCCGTATCGAGATGGTCGAGCTCGTTGTCGTCGGGCTCTGCGAGGCTGTCGAACCCCTCGCGAACGATGACATGGCACGTGGCGCAGGCACAGTTGAATTCGCAGGCGTGCTGAACCTTGACGCCGTGCGCGATGAGCGCTCGGGCAAGATTTGCGCCCGACTCAACCTCAAACTGAGCGCCATCGGGGGCAACTTCAGGGTTCGGAAGAACCGTAATCTTCGGCATTTCAGTCTCCTTCTCTGTCCGTTAGGAATGTTGTTTGTGGTCGTCGTTCGTCTCGGCAAAAAGAGCGTCGTCGAGGGATCGCCCGGCAAGGGCCGAACGAATGGCTCGGTCCATGCGCCGTTCCGCAAGCGTTTCCGTACCTTTGGCAAGACGATCCGAAGCGGTCTTCACCGCATCGACGTCGTCGCTGTCGATAACCGCGAGCAGCGCATCGACAAGCGCATCGACATCTCGGCGCTCCTCGACGCCGAGAAGATCTCCGTCCTCTGCAAGGGCGCTCTTCGTCGATTCGATCACGCGCCGCGCTTCAACCTTCGACTCTCGCAGCTCCCGTGCCCGCATGTCTTCAGCCGCGCTCTTGTTGCCCTCCCTCAGCATCCGCACAATGTCGTCGTCCGTAAGGCCATAGGATGGCTTCACGACGACGGAAGCCTCCACGCCCGTCGTCGTTTCTCTAGCGGAGACAGAGAGAAGTCCATCTGCATCGACCTGAAAGGTGACGCGGATGCGCGCAGCGCCCGCCGCCATGGGAGGAATTCCCCGCAGCTCAAAGCGTGCAAGCGATCGACAGGCGTCGACGAGCTCGCGCTCTCCCTGCACGACATGAAGCGCCATTGCCGTCTGCCCGTCCTTGAAAGTCGTGAAGTCCTGCGCTCGAGTGACGGGGATAGAGCTGTTGCGGGGGATCACTTTTTCGACGAGGCCGCCCATCGTCTCGAGTCCGAGCGAGAGAGGCGTCACGTCGAGAAGGAGCCAGTCGTCGCCGTGCGAGGCGTTGCCGGCAAGCTTGTCGGCTTGCATGGCCGCGCCCACAGCAACGACTCGATCGGGATCGATTCCCGTGAGCGGCTTCATCCCGAAATGGTGCTCCACTGCTCGACGCACGGCAGGCATCCGAGTCGAACCACCGACAAGGACGATGCCGCGAACATCCTCCCTGCGGACGTTCGCGCTGAAGAGCACGTCGTCGGCCGCTCGAATCGTCCGTTCGACGAGCGGCGCCGTGAGCGTCTCAAAGGCTTCGCGCGTGAGTCGGATCGTGCCGCGCGCCCAAGGCGCTTCGGCAGACTCCGAGAGGGACAACGCTTCCTTCACGTTGCGCGCCGCCAACAAAAGGCTTCGCTTCTCTTCGGGCGAAAGTCCGCCGGCCGGCATGGCCGAGAGCGCCGCCCGGCTCACCGCATGATCGAAGTCGTCGCCGCCAAGGGCCGCATCCCCGCCCGTCGCAAGGACTTCAAAAACGCCCTTCGACAAACGCAGCAGCGAAACGTCGAAGGTGCCGCCGCCAAGGTCGTAGACGAGATAGAGACCCTCTGCCCCATTGTCGAGCCCATAGGCCAGCGCTGCCGCTGTCGGTTCGTTCAAGAGGCGCAGGACGTTGAGTCCGGCGAGTCGCGCGGCATCCTTCGTTGCCTGACGCTGTGCGTCGTCGAAGTATGCGGGAACCGTCACGACGGCCCCCACCAACTCGCCGCCCAGCCGCGCTTGAGCTCGGCGGGCAAGCGTCGAGAGCACGGCTGCGCTCACTTCTACGGGCGATTTCATGCCCTGAACCGTGCGGATTCCGATCCCCCGCTCCTCATCAACCAAGTCGTAAGGAAGACTCGGCAGATCGGAAAGTTCCGACGCACGGCGCCCGATGAGGCGCTTCGCGGAATAGATGGTGTTAAGCGGGTCGCTTTCGGCCGCCGCCGCAGCCGCCGTCCCCACCTGAACGGAGCCGTCAGCAAGGTAGCGCACGACGGAGGGGAGAAGCGAGCGGCCCTCTTCGTCGGCGATAACCTCAACGCTCCCGCTGATGACGCTCGCCACGAGCGAATTCGTCGTGCCGAGGTCGATCCCGACGGCCAGCCGCCGTTCATGCGGCGCATCGGACTGACCCGGTTCTGCAATTTGAAAAAGAGCCATCGGGCGCTCCTATCGTCAGGGTTGAGCCGCCAAAGCCGCAAGGCGCCGGCGGGCTTCCGTCAAGAGACGTTCGGCAAACATGAGGCGGCGGACCGAGTCGACTGCGGCAGGCCAGTCCCGTCGATCATCAATCGCGCGCGCGGTCTCTTCGGTCAGCCGGCCGAAGTCGGCTTCGGCCATCTCAAGGAAACGGCGAGCCGACTCGGCGTCATCAACCGACTCGAGCGCCTCGCGCTTTTCCAGCTGTTCGACGAGAAAGTCTGCCGGCATCGACGTGCGCGTTTCCGCTTCAACGGAACATCCCGCCGCCTCGCAAAGCCAGGCTCCGCGCTCGACGGGATTCCGCAGAAGTTCATAGCATTCGTTGATCCGCGTGCTCCACTGCTCGGCGACGCGGCGTTCGGCGGCAGAGCGTCCTGCAAAAAGATCGGGGTGGACCTTCCTCATCGCCGACTGATGCCGGCGCGCAAGATCCTCAAGATCGATCCGGAACCGGGGCTCGAGACCGAAAATCGCGAAGGGGCTGAGGTTCGCCATGGCGTTCGACCGATCAAACGTGGAACGACTCACCGCAGCCGCAGCGGCTCTTCTCGTTGGGATTCTTGAAGCGGAATCCCTCCTGAAGCCCCTCGCGGGTATAGTCGAGCTCGGTTCCGTCAATGTACGGGAGGCTCTTTTCGTCGACGATCACCTTGACGCCGAAGCTCTCCCAGGTTTGATCGTCTTCATTCACGGCATCGGCGAATTCGAGCTTGTAGGCCATGCCCGAGCATCCAGCCGTCTTCACGCCGACCCGCAGCCCGAGACCGCGGCCGCGCTTCTGCAGGAACTTCTCCACATGCTGCGCAGCAGCTTGCGTCAACGTTACGGCCATCATGCCTCCTTCTTTTCGTGCTTGCTGCGGTAGTCCTCGATCGCCGCCTTCACGGCGTCCTCGGCGAGGATCGAGCAGTGAATCTTCACGGGCGGGAGCGCAAGCTCCTCGGCGATCTCGGCATTGGAAATCTTGCCCGCCTCTTCAAGGGTCTTGCCCTTCACCCACTCGGAGACGAGCGAGGAGGAAGCGATGGCCGATCCGCAGCCGTAGGTCTTGAACTTCGCGTCCTCAATGACGCCCGCATCGTTGACGCGAATCTGCAGCCGCATCACGTCGCCGCAAGCGGGCGCGCCCACCATGCCCGTGCCGACATCGTCGGCATTCTTGTCGAGCGTGCCGACATTGCGGGGATGCTCGTAGTGGTCGATCAATTTTTCACTGTAGGCCATCTTCTTTGGATCCTTTCAATGGGCGGCCAGTGCGGCCGCCCGCGTTCGTCGGCGCAGAGGATCAGTGGTTCGTCCACTGAACGGAGTTGAGATCCACCCCTTCCTGATGCATTTCCCAGAGCGGGCTCATTTCACGAAGACGCGCCACGGCCTTCGTGAGGGTTTCGATCGTAAAGTCGATCTCCTCCTCTGTCGTGAAGCGCCCAAGCGTGAATCGGATCGAGCTGTGCGCCAATTCATCGCTGCGCCCGAGCGCACGCAGCACGTAGGAGGGTTCAAGCGAAGCGGACGTGCAGGCCGAACCTGACGAGACGGCGATGTCCTTGCACGCCATCATGAGGCTTTCTCCCTCGACGTAGCCGAAGCTCACGTTGAGGTTGAAGCAGACGCGATGCTCCCAGTCGCCGTTCAGATACACCTCGGGAATGTTGCGCCGAATGCCTTCCCAGAGACGATCGCGCAGTGCCTTGAGGCGCGGCACCTCGGTCGCCATTTCCGCCTTGGCAAGCCGGAAGGCTTCGCCCATGCCGACAATCTGCTGCGTGGCAAGCGTGCCCGAACGCATGCCGCGCTCGTGGCCGCCGCCGTGGATCTGGCACTCGAGACGCACGCGGGGGCGACGACGCACATAGAGCGCACCGATGCCCTTCGGGCCGTAGACCTTGTGACTTGAGAGACTCATGAGATCGCACTTGAGGCGTTCAACGTCCAGGTCGATCTTCCCGGCCGCCTGCGTGGCGTCGCAGTGGAAGAGAACTCCCTTTTCTCGGCAAAGTCGGCCGATGGCCTCGAGATCCTGCACGACCCCGATTTCATTGTTGACCGCCATCACAGAAACAAGGGTCGTGTCGGGGCGGATCGCCCGCTCGAGATCTTCCATCCGGATGAGGCCGTTTTCCTGAACATCAAGATACGTGACTTCGTAGCCTTCGCTCTCCAGATGGCGCATGGAGTCGAGCACGGCCTTGTGCTCGGTCTTCACGGTGATGAGATGACGTCCCTTGTCGCGGTAGAAGTGCGCCGCGCCTTTGATGGCGAGGTTGTCGCTTTCCGTCGCGCCCGACGTGATGACGATCTCACGCGGATCAGCATTGATGAGCGCCGCAATGTGCCCGCGCCCCTCTTCAACCGCCTTCTCGGCCGCCCAGCCGTAAGCATGGCTGTGCGAGGCAGGGTTGCCAAAAATCTCCGAGAGGTACGGCACCATCTTCTCCACGACGCGGGGATCGCACGGCGTCGTCGCCGAATAGTCAAGATAAACCGGAAGCTTCATGATGTTGAACCTAGAAAAACCGCGGCCGTGCTTCAATGCACCGCTCGGCGAATGACTGCGGGAACCGTCTGCACGCGCCGCTCGGCATTTGCCTGAGCCCGGGCCACCAGATCGGCAAGCGTGATGCCCGAAAGAAATTCAAAAATAACCTGGTTGAGATCCTGCCAAAGGTGATGCGTCAGACACGCTGCGCCGCCGCGGCAGGTGCCTTCCCCTCCGCACTGCGACGTGTCCATTCTTTCGTCGACCGCCTCAATGATCCGATCGACCGAAATCGTCGACGGATCGCCTGCAAGCCGATAGCCTCCCCCGGGCCCTCTCGTGCTTTCCACCAGCCCGGCGCGCCGGAGCCGGCAAAAAATCTGCTCGAGATAAGGCACCGAGATCTGCTGGCGTTCAGCGATCTGCGCAAGCGGCATCGGTTGATCGCGATCAGCAGCATGAAGCGCCATGTCGAGCATGGCGGTTACGGCAAATCGTCCTTTGGTGGTGAGCTTCACTCGGGTCTCCCATCATTCCTGACCGAAAAAGTCAGAATTGAACGTGTTGGATCTTACCCTCATATTCCCGACCTTTCAAGTCGGAATTTCGGGTTTTCCCGACGCGACCTGAATAGACAAGAAAAGACCCAGAGCGGCAAAACTCCGGGTCTTCTCTAGCTTGTCGTCCTTCCTAGCCCGCAGCGGCCTGATCAGCCGAGCTCGGCCTTCTCTCGCTGGAGATTCCGGGCCTTCTTTTCGAGATTTTCCAGCAGTCCCTCGCAGGCGTCCGTGCAGTAGTCGAGCACGAGATTGAAGCCTTCATTTAGACCGTAGTACGGATCAGGAACCACGGCGGCGTCAAAGTCGTTCGCATAGCGCATGAGAAGCTGAATCTTGTGACGATAGGGGGCGGGAGCGCGGTTCTGAAGCTCGGTGAGATTCTCCCAATCCATGGCGAGAATGAGGTCAAAATCCTCAAAGTCCTTCTGCGTCACAGCGCGAGCTCGGTGTTTTGAAATGTCGAGGCCGCGCTTGCGGCATGCAAGCTGAGCGCGCACATCGGGCGTCTCGCCCGTATGGTGGTCGTCGGTCGCCGCACTGTCGCTCTCTATGACATCATCGAAGTGAGCCTCATGGACTTTCTTGCGGAAGATCGCCTCCGCCGTCGGGCTACGACAAATGTTACCCGTGCAGACAAAAAGAACTTTGATCACAATGCCGCCATCGGAGAAATGAAGGAAAAACTCGCAATTTTAATCAATAATTCGAGACGCTAGTTATCGTACTTCAATGCCCGCGATTTTCCTAGAGGAAAATCCTTAAGCTCCCCTCAAGACCAGCCTCACCCCAGAGATGTGCATCGCCTCCTCTTGGCCCGTCTCGAACGCTTGACGCCCGCTGGGCTGCGCGAAAAAAAATGAAATTGCGGCGCTGCTTTTTCGCGGCGTCCCTTTTGAAGCGAGGCGTTTTTTATGAGCTCGAAGGTTTACTTCACGCGTGAGATTACGCCTGAGAAGGTCGTCGCACTCTATCGTGCGCTCGGCGTCGAACTTCCGGGCAAGGTTGCCGTCAAGGTGCATTCTGGAGAAAAAGGCAACCAGAACTTTCTTCACCCGGACTTCTGGGACCTCATGATACGGACCGTCAACGGCACCGTCGTTGAGTGCAACACTGCTTACGGCGACAAGTTCGGAGGGGTGCGGGACCATACGGAATCTCACTTAAAACTTCTCGCTGAGCATGGATGGACGCCGCGGTTCACGGTTGACATCATGGACAGCGAAGGTCCGGACCTCATATGGCCCATTCCGCACGGCAAAGTCCTCAAGGAAAACCACGTCGGACGCCTCATCTCGACATATGACTCGATGCTCGTTCTTGCACACTTCAAGGGGCATCCCATGGGCGGCTACGGCGGCGCTCTCAAGCAGCTTGCCATCGGCTGCGCCTCGCGAGGCGGAAAGGCGCTCATCCATTCAGGAGGCAAATCCGACGACCGGTTTGGTGCGTGGGAGGTGCATGCCTCGCGCGAAGCCTTCCCGGAAGCCATGGCGGATGCCGCTTGGTCCATCGTCGATCACTTCAAAAACCACATCGCCTTCATCAACGTCATGAAGAATCTTTCGGTCGACTGCGACTGCTGCGTCGTCGCTGAAGATCCCTGCATGAAGGACATCGGCATGCTGGCTTCGCTCGATCCGGTTGCAATCGACCAAGCGGCCATCGACCTCGTGATGCAGTCCGACGACCCGGGCAAGGAGCACTTCATGGAGCGCGTGACCAGCCGCAACGGCATTCATACCATTGAGGCGGCTGCCGAGCTTGGCATCGGCTCGCGTGAATACGAACTTATTGAAATTTAGCCGTTCTCGAAACCGGCGCCGCACCTCGCGGCGCCGAATGTCTCGATCGCAAAGCTTCCAGTCTTGGAATCGCACGACGAAAAGATCGACCTCCGTCTTCGGCGGATTACGCACCAAATGCTCCCGACTGAAGACGCTTCAGCTCTTCGCGCAGGCGAGCGGCCCGTTCGAAATCGAGGTTGCGCGCGGCCTCCATCATGTCGGATTCAATGGTCTTGAGACGTTTGGCGAGAAGCTTCTCGTCGGCGAGCGCCCTCTTGTCCTCGTCCGAAAGTGAGGGCGCTGTTTGCGCATCCGGACCGCGGTAAACCCCGTCGATGATGTCGCGAATTTCCTTCTTAACGCCGCGAGGCACGATACCGTGCTCACGGTTGAAGTCCGACTGACGTCGACGTCGGCGCTCCGTCTCCTCAAGTGCGCGCTTCATCGAGTCCGTGATGCGGTCGCCGTAGAGAATTGCTCGGCCGTGCAGATTTCGGGCGGCGCGCCCGATCGTCTGAATAAGTGAACGCTCGCTTCGGAGAAACCCCTCCTTATCGGCATCAAGAATCGCGACAAGCGAAACTTCCGGAATGTCGAGCCCCTCGCGCAAGAGATTGATGCCGACGAGAACATCGAATTTTCCTGCGCGAAGATCCCGAATGATCTCCACGCGCTCGACCGTGTCGATGTCCGAATGGAGGTAGCGCACGCGCACCTGATGCTCGGAGAGAAATTCGGTCAGATCCTCCGCCATCTTCTTCGTCAGGGTCGTCACGAGCACACGCTCCCCTGCCGTCGTCACATCATGGATTTCCGAAAGGAGATCGTCGACCTGAGTGGACGCCGGCCGAACCTCCACAGCCGGATCGACCAAACCTGTCGGACGAACGACCTGCTCGACCACTTCGCCGCCGCTCTTTTCGAGCTCGTAGTCGGCGGGCGTGGCCGAGACAAAAACCGTCCGACGCATCTTGCGTTCAAACTCGTCGAAGCGAAGCGGCCGGTTGTCTAGCGCCGAAGGCAGACGGAAACCATAGTTGACCAGCGTCTCCTTGCGGGCCCGGTCACCGCGGTACATGCCGCCCAACTGCCCCATCATGACGTGACTCTCATCAAAGAACATCACCGCATCGGAAGGCAGATAGTCGATGAGACATGGAGGCGCCACGCCCGGCGCAAGCCCTGTCAAATGGCGCGAGTAGTTTTCAATTCCTTTGCAAAATCCAACCTGATCGAGCATTTCGAGATCGAAAAGCGTGCGCTGCTCAAGACGCTGCGCTTCAACAAGCCGCCCCGCTGATAGAAGCTCCGCCTTTCGCTCCTCCAACTCCGCCTTGATCGTGCCCATCGCGCGAAGTATGTCGTCTCTTGGCGTCACATAATGGCTCGCGGGATAGACCACAAAGCGCGGCATATTCTGTTCCGCGCGCCCCGTAAGCGGATCAAAGAGAAGAATGGCATCGACTTCGTCGTCGAAAAGCTCAATGCGCACGGCGCTCTCCGCGTGCTCGGCAGGAAAAACGTCGATCGTGTCGCCGCGCACACGGAATGTGCCTCGAGCGAACTCCATATCGGTGCGTCGATACTGCATGCGCACAAGCTGCCGGATGAGGTCCTTTTGCGATTTACGGTCTCCTCGCCTGAGGATCAGCCGCATTTCCGTGTAGCTTTCAGGGGCGCCGATGCCGTAAATCGACGAAACCGTCGCCACGATGATCGTATCCCGCCGCTCTAGAATCGATTTCGTCGCCGCGAGCCGCATCTGCTCGATGTGCTCATTCACCGCCGCATCTTTCTCGATGTAGAGATCGCGCGCGGGCACATAAGCTTCGGGCTGATAGAAGTCGTAGTACGAAACGAAGTACTCGACCGCATTCTCCGGAAAGAAGTCCCGCATTTCCGAATAGGTCTGCGCGGCAAGCGTTTTGTTGGGCGCCATGATGAGGGCCGGCACGCCGAGGCGGGCGATGACGTTCGCCATCGTATAGGTCTTCCCTGACCCGGTCACGCCGAGAAGCGTTTGAAACATCACTCCCGCTTCAAGCCCTTCAACGAGTTTTTCAATCGCCTGCGGCTGGTCGCCCGCAGGCGGGAACGGCTCGTGGAGCACAAAGGGCGAATGCGCAAATGTCACCGTCTTCACGAAATCCTCGCGAAAAAACAAAGGAACTGAGGCTTACATTCTGCTTTGTGCGGAGGCTGAGAAACTGCGGTGTTACATATTGTTACATTCTCAAATTTGGCAGAAAATAAATTTGACCTATATAATTCGCATTCTTGATTCCCCGATAGCTCAGTCGGTAGAGCGACGGACTGTTAATCCGCAGGTCGCTGGTTCGAACCCAGCTCGGGGAGCCAAGAACAATTCAGTGTTCCCCGATAGCTCAGCCGGTAGAGCGACGGACTGTTAATCCGCAGGTCGCTGGTTCGAACCCAGCTCGGGGAGCCAGAGATTTCTCGAACGGCGCACCGCTGAGGCAGTGCGCCGTTTTTTTATTCCCTCGCCTCAGCGAGAAAATGCTTCGAGCAAACGCGCCGAGAGTGGATGCTCAAGCGCCCAAACGATCGACACTGGGTATTCGCCCGAGGACCGAACGTGAGCCACGCGCCCCAAGTAGACGAAAGGTTCCGTCAGCCCCTGCGCGCCTGTTTTGCGCTCGCGCACGAAAAGGAGCGCCTGAGGATCGTCCTTATTGAAGCTCACCTTACGGTAGCGCTCCGCCGCTTTCATTCGTGCGCCAAGCATGTGCTGCGACTCCCAGTGAAACCTCCGTGCATTCATCGCGTAGTCGTTGTAGCGAGTCGCCTCGGTGAAGGCGGAGCCTGACTTTTCAATCGTCACAAAGAATATGTCGAGGTTTTTCTCCTCAAGGTGGCGCACGCCTGACTGAAAGGTTTTCGCCGCCCTATCCCCAAGCATCGCCAGTGCTTGCCGCGCGAAGTAGCGCGCATGAAGCTCGAAGGGCAGCAGCCGGTCGGCGGCACCAGCCGAAGGGGGCACAAAATCGACCGCCTCGCGTGCGGCTTCGAGCATCTCAAAGAGTTCCTCGGCAAAACGAGGATCTCCTTCCGTGCGGCGGCGAATCTCGGCGCCTGGATCATCATGAACATCAGCCTCCTTCTCCCAGAAAGCCCAGGCAAGCGACTTCCAATCCGCAGTCGTGGACCGATCGTCAGCGGGAGAAGCTCGCGCAGAAAGCAGTCGCGAAAGCCAATTCATGGCGTTTAGAGAGCAAACCCTGCCGATCGATGCCTTTGTCCAGGAAGAATCTCCGTTGCACCGTCGGCCGGCAACCCGATCGAGGGCGTCCTGAAACGTCATGACTGCAGCAGCGCTCCAGAGACGCCACTGCGCAAAGGAAATGCCGGCATCACGGAGATAGCCGGAAAGCCGTGGCTCGCGTCCCTCGCGGCGGCATTGCCCAACCCATTCCGCAATCGAATCCAGCCTCTCTCCAACCGACGAACGATGCTGACGAAGATTGCGAAGCACATGCTCTTTGGCAACCCGCTCGAAACGGATGATGCAGCCAGCCGGCAATGTATGCCCGTCGCCTTCAACAAGTTCACGCACATTTGCTGCGCGCCCTCCGGTCAGGGCTCTCAGCTTGGATTCAAAGCTGTAGCAACGATTCGCAGCGCCGACGAAATCGAGCACAAGAAGCTCCTCCTTCTCCTTCGTGCGCCGAAGTCCGCGCCCCAACTGCTGCAAGAAGACAACTGGCGAAGCCGTCGGGCGCAGGAAAAGCACAGCATTCACGTCGGGAATATCTACGCCTTCGTTGAAGACATCCACCGTGAAGACGATCTGAAGACGACCGTCAGCAAGCCTGCACGGAACGCTTGTCCGCTCTGCTTCAGGCGTTCGGCCGTCGACGACGACGGCATCAAACCCCGAACGGGTGAAGAACTTTGCCATGAATTCAGCGTGTCGCCTCGAAACGCAGAAAGCGAGGATGCGAGGCGACCACTCCTCTGGGAAATAGCGGCGCACGGCTTCCAGCACCGTGCCTGCTCTCTGCGATGCCTGGCTCCCGTCGACATAGAGGCGCTCGAGTTCGCTTTCCAAATATGATCCTCGTTTCCAAGCGGCCGCTTCAAGACTCACGGGATCAGACACCATCCAATAGGTGAACCGGGCGAGATGTCCGCGATCGATTGCATCCGCAAGCGACAGCGTTGCGCTGATCTCCCCTCCAAACCAACGCAAAATGTCGAGACCGTCCGTTCGAAAGGGCGTGGCCGTCAGTCCCAGCAGCCGTTTGGGCTTCAGGTGATCGAGGAGCGATCGATAGGAATCGGCTGCCGCGTGATGAAATTCATCGACAACGACGTAGTCGAAATCGTCGGACACAAAAAGTCTTTTCGGGTCACGCCGAGAAGCAAGCTGAACAGAAAGGAACAGATGCCGTGAATCGCCAATTCGATCAGCCCTCCCTAGAATCGAGCCGAAGTTCGCATCTTTCAATACGGCCCGAAACGTCCCAAGAGCCTGCTCTAGGATCTCTCGCCGATGTGCGACGAAAAGGAAACGATCCTCCTTTGGATGTCGATCAAGCCATCGGCGGTAATCGAAAGCCGCGATCATAGTTTTGCCCGTTCCCGTAGCCGCCTCAACGAGCGAGCGCGTCTTTCCGTGGAGCACTTCATCGGCCTCGAGCTTTTCAAGAATTTCTTCTTGATAGGGCCTTGGGGTGAGTTCAAAAGGCGGAATGGCCGTTCGCCAAGCGCTCGCGGCTGCCTGAGGATGTCTCTCTGCCTCAAGCGAGGCCGAAAGGCGTTCAGCATCCACACCCGGTCGATAGCGTTCAAAAACACCATCGGCCGTCACCGCGGCTTCAAACATTGCGCGCATGCGCTCGACAAGTCGAGGCTGCTCGGCATCAACGCATTTGAGGGTCCATTCAAGCCCATGATTGAGTGCCGCATTCGACAAATTGGCGCTTCCGACATAAGCAGTTGAGAGTTGATGCGGCCGCACGAATATGTAGGCCTTGGCGTGGTGCCTTGCGGCGCCGCCTCCATAGCTCACGTAGATTTCCGAATTGGGCAGATGGGCGAGTTCTTCGATCGCCGATGCGTCGCTCGCGCCGAGATAGGTGGTTGTAGCGACGCGAAGCTTACCGCCGCGCAGGCAAAAGCTTTGAAGTGCCTCCCGCAGAAGATTCACGCCGCTCTTTTTGATGAAGGAAACCAGGAAGTCGGCACGCTCTGCGCTCTCCAGCTCCAGGACCAGCTCATCGTAGAGCTTCGGTTCGTTGTGTCCACCGGTGAAGAGCGATGCTTCCGAAAAAGCCGTTGCCGGCCGACGAACACTTGCCCAGCTCCGACTTCCATTTGCACTCTCAACGGCTAGAAGCAGTTCTGCGGGAAGCCGGATTGGGGAAACCTCGCCAGCCCCAGAAGAATATTCGTGCAAAACGTCAAGAATGCGGTTTGCTGCCGTTACAGCGGATCTCGCTTTGGCACTGGAGGCCCCTGTTGGCTGATTCGCAAATACTTCGCGCATCGCCCGTAAGCAAATTCTTTCGAGATGCAGGCGAAGCACTTCGGAATCGTTCTGAATTGGTTCCGTGCAGATCCTCATGTCTGAAAGTGCTTCGGCACGGAATTCAGTCATTAGCTCTTCATACAGCCCATCCTTTTCTGCCATACCCTTCTCTAAACCGTTGGTTGCATGCAAATCCGCAGCGTAACCGGAACACCGCTCAGCGTCAAAAACTGAACTTATCGATTCTTTCGAAAGGTTTAGGCGATTCAGTGTAGAAGTTCGCCCATCTACCCGCCATTAAAACCGCTAGGATGAAGAGATCCATTTCAAACGCGGAGAATTTTCCATGCGACACAGCGCCAAAGAAATTCAGACCCTCGCAGAAGCCTTCCTACGTGCGAGCGGCAGCGAAGCAGAGGAAGCCCGGATTGTTGCCGACCACCTACTTAAAGCCAACCTTCGCGGCCACGACAGCCACGGCATCGGAATGATCGCCCAGTATGCGGGCTATCTGAGAGCCGGACAGCTCCATCCCAACACGCCGCCCACGATCCTGAAGGACTCCGGTGCCATTCTTCAGTTCCAAGGAAATCTCGGCTACGGGCAGCGTGCGGGCTGGGAAGCCACCGCGGCCGCAATCGAGCGCGCGAAGGAAACCGGCATCTGCATGTACACCATCGGCAACTGTTGCCACCTTGGTCGCATCGGAACTTACGGCGAAGAAGCCGCCGCCGCCGGCATGATTGCCATTCTTTTCGTCAATGTGAATCAGTTTTTCCCGCTCGTCGCTCCCTACTGCGGATCCGAAGCCCGTTTCGGCACGAATCCTTTCTGCTGCGCCATTCCTGCAACCGACAAGCACGATGCGTTCATCCTCGACTTTGCCACCTCGATTGTGGCTATGGGCAAGACTCGCGTTGCCTATCTTGCAGGAAAGCGGTTCGATGAGCCCGTCATGCTGGACGCTGAAGGACATCCCACGACCGATCCCAGCGTCATGTGGACAGAACCGCACGGAGCGCTTATGGCCTTCGCCAAGCACAAAGGTTCCGGCCTTTGCTTTGCCTGCGAGCTGCTTGCCGGTCTTCTCTCACAGGGCGGAACGATCCAACCTGGACACCCGCGCAACGGTTCCATTGTCAACAATCTGACGGGGTTCATCATCGATCCGAAGGCCCTCTGCAGCATGGAGTGGATGAAGTCTGAAATGGACGCCATGATCGACTATGTGAAGTCGAGTCCGGCGCCTGACCCCGTCAACCATCCGGTGCTCATGCCCGGTGACCCCGAACGGATCCGTACGGCTGAGCGCCTCGCTGAAGGCGTTGAGATTTCGGATGCAGAATGGGCGGCTGTCCTTAAAGTCTGCCGCGAAGCCGGCGTCGACGAAGCGCTGCTTCACTAGCGGCTGCAGGCGGCTCCGAATGCGTGAGCCGCTCACTTTCGTACACTGAGCTGGTATCGGCATGGTCTGGACTCTCTAAGCGTCCAGAAATTCGATACCACTTCACCACTTCAATAAAGAAAAACCCCGCTGTTCTTGCGAACAACGGGGTTTTTGAATAGGGAGCCTGGCGATGACCTACTTTCACTGGAAATACAACCAACTATCATCGGCGCGGAAACGTTTCACGGTCCTGTTCGGAAT
>CALXXT010000069.1 GCA_944392755.1 uncultured Sutterella sp.
CCGGTGCGTCCCTTGAGGGAATGCGGGCGCCCGGCATTCTTGTGCACGGAGATGTCGAACCGACGGGGACGTTGGGGAGCATCCGCAAAGGTTCGAGACTCGGAAGTTTTCATTGTAGACCGAACCGGTCCGCCTTATGGCGCCATCACCCCTGCGAAACCCCTCTCTAATCGACAAGATGAGGGGTGCGAAGGGTTTTCCAGGAGCAAAACGCATCGTTCAACGGAAAAAACCGCATCGAATCGGACAGAGGGACTCTCAAGAAACGCCGGCAACTCCCCACGCACCGCCCGACATCGGGCGTCCGATTTTCGTGGCGGTGAAAGATTCACCGGAGACATTGCAACACCGCGCCCGCAAACTTGAAGGCAGAAAGGAGCAACGCCCCTGACATCTTCAAACTCTTGCACAACACGGCGCACAACGGCAAGAACTCTTCCGTGGAATCTCGTGCCGTCTAGGGAAAATCACAAATTTGCAACTTTTTGAGAATTTTGGTTCGCGTGATATAGTTTTTGCATCGCCGAATCGGAAAACCGTACCCGCTTCGACGCAACAAGATCTGAGAACCACCATGAACCTTCTCGATACAACCGGCCGCGTAACCCACGCCGCTCTTTTGAGACATCTCGACGTCCTGGCCCAAAGGGCGGCTGGGAAAGCTGCGGCGTCCCCAACAAGCGGCTCACCGGCGGGCGCTCACGCCGCGCTCGCCTTCGCGGCGTTCCCTGAAACCTGCCCGCACACCCATGTTCAATGCGCCGACTCCGAGACTGCGAAGGCGCTTTCCGAAGACACGGAACTCCTTGGTCGTATTTTTGAAACGGCTGACAAGGCGGCCTCAGGCTTCCCGCCCGTCGGCTCCAAACCGTCCTGCAAAGAGGACGGCCTCACGATTCGACTTCGCAGCCTTCTCGAAGAAGTGCGGCTCGACCGAAGCGAACGCGAGGCGGGTACGCTTCAGTATCGCAAACCCCTCAAGCCCCTGAGCGCCTCGGCGATCTTCCCGCAAAAGGAAACCACTCTTCTTCGTCGAGACGAGACAGAACGAGAGTACAAACAACTCTTTGAAGCCTTCTCCCGTGCAGGGAACTCGATCGCGCCGGAACTCAAGGCGTCCTCCTCGTTGTGGCTCGACGCCTTTGACACGCTCTGGCTTACTTTCGGTCAGGCCGTTCCCGCCCTCACCGAGGGCGATGCAGAACCCGACGTGTCGCTCTACGACCACTCGCACGTCTCTGCCGCGCTTGCCGCTACGCTTTGGCGATGGGGACTCGAGCAAATCAAAGCCGGCGAGGAAACGCATGAAGACTTTGCCGCCTCGTTCGACGACCAAACGATCCTGGAAAAGGATTCGCTCCTTTTCATCCAGGGGGACTTCTTCGGAATCCAGAACTTCATCTTCTCGGGGCACGAAAAGACGAACGGCAAGATGGCGAAGATCCTGCGCGGTCGGTCTTTCTACGTGTCGCTTCTCACCGAAGCCTGTGCGCTTCGGATTCTTGAGGCCCTCGATCTTCCCTCGACCGCCCAGCTCACGAACGCGGCGGGAAAATTCCTGATCGTCGCGCCCGACACGCCGGCAACCAGAGAAAAACTCGAGGCCCTGCGTCCCGAGATCGACGCGTGGTTCATCCGTCATACCTGTGCGGAAGCGGGAATCGGCATTGTGTGGCAGGGCGCCCGGCTTTCGGACCTCCGAGCGGAGCGTCTTCCTGCACTCATGACGAAGCTCGTCCGAACGCTCGAGCGCGCGAAACTGCAGCGCTTTGAGCTTTGCACGGGGGCGTCCGTTCCCGAAGTGCTGCCCGTCGACTTTCCCGAAGGCGTCTGTGCCTGGCAGGGGCGGTGGCCGGCCGACCGCACGGTCGACGCAACGCCCTCCTGCGCCGTCTCGCGAGATCAGATCCGCATCGGCGAAGCGCTCCCGAGAACATCCCTTCTGCTTCTGCTGCGCGATGACGAGCACGGCGTGCTTCCCAACGGCTGCGAAGCGCTCGAACTGCCGCTCTTCGGATACCGCGTGGTTTTCGCCAGTCTTTCGCAATTCTCCGCCCTCGTCAAAGAGCGCGGCATCGATGCGGTGCGGCGCGCCTGGGACTTTACCGTCCCGCACACGGCGGACGAAGTTCTCTGGAAGGGCTTCGCACGCCGCTCGATCAACCGCTACGTGCCGCGCTTTGTGAAGGGCGAGGAAAATCTGAACCCCGTCTATGAAGGACTCGACACCGAAGACGTGGGACCGCAACGCATCAAGCCTTTCTCCTGGCTTTCGCGCGAAGACCTTTCCCTCGAAGAGGACGGCACGATCCGAGGCGTGGACGCGATCGCCCACCTCAAGGGCGACGTAGATCAGCTCGGACGCATCTTCCAGGAAGGCCTCGCCGACCCCGTGCTGAAGGGTTCGGGCGTGACGCCCCGCCGTCGTCTCACGTTTGCGAAGACGGCGCAGCTCTCGCGCGAAATGAACGCCTTCTTCTCGGTCTACGTTCCCTTCCTCTGCCGAAGCGAACACCCCTCGATCTATACGGTCTTCGCGGGTGGAGACGACTTCAGCTTCATTGGTCCGCGCGGAAAGACCCTGACCTTCGCCGCGGAGCTTCGCGAGCGCTTTGCGGACTTTGCCGCCCACAATCCGGAAGTTCACTTCAGCGCGGGCTTCACGGTCGCCAAACCCGGCATTCCCGTTCGAGCCCTCTCGGACGCCGCGGAAGCGGCGCTGGAAACCGCCAAGGCTTCGGGTCGAAACGTCGTCACGATCTACGGTCTCACCTTCCCGTGGGAAAAGTGGGAGGAACTGCACGGCATCGAGGAGAAGCTTGAGCACCTTCGCGAACATTGGGATCTCTCCACGAGTTATCTCTATTCGCTCTTTGAACTTCTCGAACTCGCCGGTCGTCGGGACGATCCTCGAAGCAGCGTCTGGCGAAGCCGTCTTTGCTATCGGACCGCACGTTTTGCAAGGGACGCCTGCCGCAGCAACGACGGAGACGTAGCGACCTTCACCGAATCCCTGCTTTCCGTCATCGGCGCCGGCATTGAATCCGAAGGCGAACGCTTCCGCGTGCCGCTCACAAACCTCTTTTACCGCATTCGCGTGTACCGCAAATAGAGCCGTCTGTCACTCATAGGAACCGCATCATGATCACTTTTAATTTGTCCGCGCCCGATAGGACGCTCTTTTCGGATACGGCCCGCGATCTGGCGCTGGCCTGCACACCCGATCGAGACAAGAAGAAAAAGAACGCCACGGCCCAAATCCGGCGTTTTTACGACGAAGTCGTCTTCTGGCACGACCGCGTGCTGAAGGAAAGCGACCCGGAACTGGGCTTCCAAAAGGCCGAACCCTTCATTCAGATGCTCAAAGCGAAGGCTCACTACGCCAACGGGCGCGACCTCATCGACGACACGTGCCTCGACTTTCTCGTTCGACTCGCCGACCAAATCCGCGACGTCGAAACCCTGAAGAACGGAAAGCTTCTTTTCGAATCCTTCATGGGCTACAAGAAGTACTTTGAAGAAATCCGGAAATAAGGCGGGAGGAACGCAACATGAAACTCGACAACATCATCACCGTCCAAGCCGACCTGATCTGTGAAACGGGTCTTCACGTGGGCGCGAGCGACACCGAAATGCACATCGGCGGCGTGGACAACAGCGTCATGAAGGATCCCGTCACGGGCGAACCCTTCATCCCCGGTTCGAGCCTCAAGGGCAAGATGCGCTCGATGCTTGAGTGGCGCAGCGGCCTCGTGGAGGAAACGCCCCTTTCCTGGAAGACTTACAAGGAAACGAAGGACGACGAAGCTCTTCGAATTCTGAAGCTCTTCGGCCTTGCCGCGAGCGATCGCCCGAACGTCGACGAAGCGCGCTTCGTGGGACCCACGCGTCTTTCCTTCTGGGACGCCTCGCTCGACCCCGACTGGTCGCGCGAATACTACGAACGCCACCGCGTCTGGACCGACGTCAAGACGGAAAACATGATCAACCGCATCACGGGCGCGGCCGAACATCCCCGTCAGACCGAACGCGTTCCGGCGGGCGCGAAATTCCGTTTCCGCGTCGGCCTCAAAGTGATCAACGGGGAAAAGGACCTGCTCGACGTTCTCTTTGCCGGCATGAAGCTCCTTGAACTCGACGGTCTCGGCGGCTCCACCTCCCGCGGTTACGGGAAGATCCGCTTTGCGAACGTCACGGTCGACGGAGAAGACGTGACGGAGCGCTTCAACGCCGTTCCCGCCTTTGAAAAGCGCTGAGGTTGCTCTATGACCCGCTATTGCGTGCAGATTCATCCCCTTTCTCCCTTCGCCTCTGCGATGACGGGCGGCATGCTCTTCGGACATGTGGCCTGGAGCGTTCGGGAGGCTTTCGGCGAAGAGCGCCTGACGGCGCTCCTCGAAGGCTATTGTTCGGGACGTCCCTTCGCCGTCCTCTCGGACGCCTTCCCGCACGGCTTCGTACCGGTTCCGGCGGTTCCCGCCCACGTCTGGCGACGCGCCGAATCGGTCAAGGATAGAAAGCGCCTCAAAAGCCTCAAGTGGCTTCCCGTCGAAGCGCTTTGCAAGTCTCCGATCGCATGGCAAAAGGAGGCCCGGGACAACATCGGCGTGAGCGCCACGCAGGAAGGTCCCTTCGTGCGCGAAGTCTGGCGCACGCACAACAGCATCTCCCGCCTCACGGGAACGACGGGAGAAGGTCCCTTCGCGCCCTATGACGTGAGCGCGAACGTTTTCGCCCGCGGACAGACGCTCGACCTTTACGTCGACCTCGACGAAGAGCGTCTCTCGGCCGACGAACTCAAAGGTCTCCTCGAGGCCGTGGGCGGTTTCGGCTTCGGACGCGATGCGAGCACTGGGGCGGGAAAATTCGACGTGGCGGCGATGGCGAAACTCCCCGAGAACGCCCCGTCCCGCGGGTGGCTTGCGCTTTCCGCCTCGGCGCCCTCGGGCTGCAGTTTTGACGGCGACCTATCGTTTTATCGTCCGATCACCTATTTCGGCCGGCACGGCAACGTGCGCGCCAACGAAGGCACGCCCTTCAAGAAACCGATCGTTCTCGCCGACACGGGCGCTTTCTTCTGGTGCGGTGAACCGTGCGCCATGCAATGGACGGGGAAAGCCATCTCCGGACATTCGGCTTATGCCGATGCGGTGCATCAGGGCTACGCCCCGTTGCTGCCCGTTCCGGAACTCCAACCGGAGGATTTCGAATGACTGACGCCAGGATCACAAGCCAAGCGATTTCCCTCACGCCTTTGTCGCCCCTTCACATCGGCTGCGGCGAAGACTACGAACCGACGAACTACGTCATCCATCAGAACGTCCTTTATTCGTTCGACCCCGCCGTCGTCCCGCTGGACGCGGCGCTTCGAAAGGAACTCCTCGCCGCCGTTCGGTCGGGCAGCATTCCTTCCGTCGTCAAATTCTTTCAGCGAAACGCCGATACCTTCCGCGTCTTTGCCGAAAACGCCCTTCCCGTTTGCGGCCAGTGCGTGAAAACGCACCGCTTGATGGCGGAGAAGGGTGAAGGTCGAAACCAAAACAAAATCGCCCGCACCACGTATTGCGCGACGAACGAAGGGAATGCCTACTACCTTCCCGGAAGCGCCCTCAAAGGCGTCATACACACGGCACTTTTGAACCGCGTGAACGCCGGTGCGCCGCGCGACATCAAGGACGATTTGGACAAGAAAATCCTCGGCGGAACTTTCTCGGACTCTCCCATGCGTTTCCTGAAGGTGGCGGACTTGTTGCAGACCAAGCCCGTACCCTCGCGCATCGTCATGGCTCGCCGCTGCTACAAGGGAGACGGTCAGGCTCTCGATCGTCAGGGCGGCATTCCCGCTCCTTTTGAAATTCTCGAGCGGGGCGCCGTGCGCCCCTTCCGAGGATCCCTCAGCCTCACGCCGCCGAACGCCGAGCAACGCGCCGCCCACGTCTACGGCTCCGCCGAAGAAATCTTCCGGGATCTCAACGCCTATTACGCTCCGATTCTGAAGAAGGAAATCGAAAAGTACGCCCGCATTTCGGAAGGCCGCGCCTGGAGCAACGCGCTCTCGCAGCTTCTGCAAAAACTTGCGGAAGACATTCGACACAACCGTGTCGCTGTCATCCGCATCGGGAAAAACGTCGGAGCGGAAAGCATCGTTCTGCAGGGCGGCATTGCTTCCATTTACAAAGAAAAAGGCAAAACCAGCACCAAAACGGAATGGCGCGTCATGGACGGACAGGAAACCCTTCCCTTTGGGTGGTGTCTCCTGGAACGTTCGGACGATCCCGTGCGGGAGGCGGTGAAGAGCTTCTGCGCCCGACAGCCCGAGACGCCCGTCATCGATCTCACGAACCTTTTTGAAGAAAGAAAGGCGCGTATGGAAGAAGCTCGTCGAAAGGAAGCTGAGGAAGAGATTCACCGGCAGGAAGAGACGAAAAAGCGCCTGCTTGCAGAAGAGGCCGCCCGCGCAGATGATGTCCGCCGTTCGCAACTTTCTCTCGAGCAACTTCATCTTGAAGATTTGGTCAAGAAACTGAAGGCCGTTTCGGGCGACGTGAAGCCCGGGTCCGAACCGTACAACGAAGTCTGGAGTTTCCTTCAGACGGCACTCTCTTGGTCTGCGGATCTGCAGATCGAAGTCGCCCGGGAACTGGGGCCCGTCGCCAAGGCGAAAAACATGTATCAAGGGAAAAAGGCGAAAGAGCTTAAGGCAATCTTCCGCACCCTGCGACAGGAGAATTGATTTTCATGACCGCCCAGCTCCCCACGGAATGGCCGATCGCGCGCTATCGGTTCGACATGTACGTGACGAAAACAATGTTTTGGCCCGATTACGCGGGCTCCGCGATCCGCGGAGCCATCGGTCGAGCTCTGCTCAAAACGGCCTGCATGACACATCGACCGACCTGCCCCGAGTGCATGCTCTACCGCACCTGCCCTTACGCCGTCCTTTTCGAATCGGCGCCGCCTGAAGAGCACGTTCTGCAGAAATTCAGTCAGATTCCGCACCCCTATGTAGTCGAAGCTCCCGCGTGGGGACGGCGCACGTCGGAACCCGGGGAAGCGTTTTCCTTTCACATGGTGTTAATCGGAAGGGCGCTCCACCAACTGCCGCTCATCATTTTCGCCGTGCAGCGCGCCTTCGCGGGCGAAGTTGCCAAGGGTTCCGCCGAACTCGAAAGCGTGAACGTCGAAGTGAACGGCACGTACCAGTCGGTGTACGGTGCGGCACAGCGCTCCGTCATCCAACATCCGAAGACCGTAAAGCTTCCCGACTTTCCCGAGTCGCAAAACGTGACGCTTAGCTTTGCCACGCCCCTTCGCCTGCAAAACAACGGGCGTAACATCGGGATTCGAGAAATCGTACCCGGCACGCTTCTAAACGCTCTGGTTCGACGAATCGGCCTGCTGATGGAATTTCACGCCCGGAAAATTGAACCTGACTACTCGCGCCTGTCCGCGCTCGCACGCGGCATCCGCTGCGAGAACCAGCTTCGCTGGCGGAATTGGAGTCGTTACTCGAGCCGTCAGGATCAGAAGATCCGATTGGGCGGGGTTGTCGGAGATTTCACGCTTTTTGAAGTGCCTGCGGAGTTACAGACTTTCCTTTATCTTGGTCAATGGATACACCTGGGTAAGAGTGCGGTTTTTGGATTGGGAAAGTACAAACTACTTGATGCAAATCAAACCTTAGAGAAAAGTCACGACAGAACGGATAAAATTGGAACGGATCCTCTGGAACTCAACAGCGAGAAACCGTTGACCGTCGGAGTGGTTCGAATGAAACCCTGATTTCGAAGGGATTGAGACGGGATTAAGAAGGTCATACTGCAGGGCATCGTCTGTTCGAATGAAACCCTGATTTCGAAGGGATTGAGACGAAAGGCAATGAAAGGGATTTGTTTCCGCGTAAAGCGTTCGAATGAAACCCTGATTTCGAAGGGATTGAGACAGGCGCCCCGCCTGGGGAGAGATAAGCCCTCCACGTTCGAATGAAACCCTGATTTCGAAGGGATTGAGACCAGTGACCGAAGAGATGGCGGACATGAAGCCAATGGTTCGAATGAAACCCTGATTTCGAAGGGATTGAGACTCTGCGGGCAGGTGCCAAGTCTCCAGGACCTTGCGTTCGAATGAAACCCTGATTTCGAAGGGATTGAGACTCGCACTTGGCATTGGTGTTGAAGTCTTCACGTGTTCGAATGAAACCCTGATTTCGAAGGGATTGAGACCTTAAGGGCACGGAAAAGGCATTGATTCGAAAGGTTCGAATGAAACCCCGATTTCGAAGGGATTGAGACAGAGAAGCATGGTCATTGACAACCATAGTTATCTGTTCGATTGAAACCCTGATTTCAAAGGGATTGAAACTCCACGCTATGGAATCGGCCGTGGTTATGCATGGATTTGAATAAAATCTCGTACGGGATGGATTTACCCCATCTAATTTCTACATTGATTGCCGACCCAAGATCCTTCCAACAACAAAATTAAAAATCACAAACTTGCGATTTTCAAGATCTCTCTTTGAGCACGATAGAATGACCTCATCGGAGGTTTCCCATGGATCGATGCATCTACTTAATTTGCTATGACATTTCCGACCGCTACGCTCAAAGAAAAGTTCACAACCTTGTGAAAGCACACGCAATTGGAGGACAAAAATCCTTTTACGAGTGTCTGATGTCTCAAAATGAGTTACACGCCCTGGTCAACAACATTCAAAAAACAATGAATCCGACAACAGATCGACTTCATTATTTTCAACTCGATCCCCGGAGCAAACCGCTCTATCTCGGAACCGCAAAACGGCAATCCATCCGGCCGTTTCTGATTTGTTGAATCATCGATCCCGCATGCAAATCTGATCAGCATCCCCATTTACTCATTCCAGTTCACAAGGTCCAACATGAGCAGTCTCTATATTGATCGACGCGGCGTGGAAGTTCGCCTCGACGGCGAAGCGCTCGCCTTTTATGAAAAGGGAGCACGCGCCGGCACCATTCCCTTGGCACCGCTCGAACGCGTCTTCCTTCGCGGCGACGTTATCCTGCACGCCAACCTGCTCGGCAAGCTTGGCGAAAAGGGGATCGGCGTGGTTGTACTCTCAGGCCGCAAGGCGTAGCCCTCTCTTCTGATGGCTACGCCACACAACGATGCCTCGCGCCGCATCGCTCAATTCCGGATGTCACAGAATCCTGAGTTTTGCCTGAAAATCTCCAAGCAGCTGATGGAAAAGAAGCTCAAGGGACAGATCGCGCTTCTCGAAACGATCTTGGACGGGAACTTTCGACACCGCTTTCTTGTCGGACACCGTCAACGTTTTATGAAGGAAAGCCTTGAGAAGATGGCTGCGTGCGCCGATCTTGCCTCGCTTCGCGGCCTCGAAGGCGTTGCCGCGCGCGAATACTTTCAGGCACTAACTGAAGTGCTCCCCAAGTCTCTGGGATTTCACGGACGAAACCGCCGGCCGCCGAAAGACCCCTTCAACGCGGTACTGTCGCTCGGCTACACGCTGTTGCAGGCCGAGGCGTCGATTGCACTCTACGGGGCCGGCCTTGACCCTTACGTCGGGTTCTACCATGCGCTCGAGTACGGCCGTGAATCCCTCTCCTGCGACGTTGTTGAAGCCTTACGTCCCGAAGTGGATCGATTCTCCATCCAATGTTTTCGCGAACAAACGTTGCGTCCGGAAGACTTTTCCACACCGGACGACGGTTTCTGCCTTCTTGGCAAAGCCGGCCGCGAGCGTTTTTATCCGGCCTGGGAAGCTTTCGCCGAGGAATTCCGCCGTCAGTTGACCGGTGCAGCGAACGATCTGGCAGACATGTTGCAGAAGTCTGCCGCACGACCGTCCTGAAGGAGCCCCCTTGAATACCTACGTCATCGGCTACGACATCCGGGATCCGAAACGACTCGTACGGGTTCATCGAAAAATGCTCAATTTCGGCATTCCGATCGAATACAGCGTTTTTCTTCTGGAGGGAACACCGGGCGACGCGCTTCGCTGCGCCCGCGTCATGCGGCCCCTCCTGAATCTGAAAGAGGACGACGTCCGCTGCTATCGCCTTCCATCCCGCGGAACCCGCGGACATAAAGGAAAAAAGGCGTTCCCCGCCGGAATCACGTGGACTGTCTTTCCCAGAGAAACGGCAGTCTCCGAAATGGAGCCCGAAGAATATCTTTCCCGCGAAACCCTCGAATCTTTCAACGTCAAAGAAGGACCGTTCTTTTCATGACCGTTTGGTTTGTTTCCCGTCACCCCGGAGCCGTGGCCTGGGCAAAAAGCGAAGGGCTTCCCGTCGACCATTGGGTTGAACATCTTCGCCCCGAAGAGGTGAAGGCGGGCGACGTCGTGCTCGGAACGCTCCCCGTGGGACTCGCGTCCGAGGTCTGCGCCCGAGGCGCTCGGTTTTTCTCGCTCACGCTCGACCTCACGCCCGAGGCCCGCGGAAAGGAACTCGACCTCTCCGCCGTGCGGGCTTTCCGGGGACGCCTCGAAGAGTTCGTCGTGACGAGACGTCCCGGCGGCGTTCCTCTTTGCCGGTCGTGACAGACGTACGAATCGATGTGAAAATGAACCGAAAATCCGCATTTCGATTTCCTTTCATTCTCGCGCACCCTTTTTCACGAACATAATAGTTTGATTTTTTCACTGTTGAGTGAAGTCGTCGCCTTCACACCCATTTTTTTTTCAGACTTTCGACATGCCCGTTACCGCTCCGCACACTCATCTTTGCTTCGTATCGCAACAGGCGGCCGCCAATCTGCTGCCGCTTCTTGACCGCGACTTTGCTCCGAAGCGAGTCCTCCTCTTCGTGACACCTCAGATGTCCGAATCCGCGCGCAGTCTGGAGGAGGCGATCAAGCTTCTCCCCTACCCGATCAAATGCGAACGCGTGCCGCTCGTCAATGCCTACGATGTGGAGGTGCTCGAAGACCTTCTTTTGACGCTCGTCGAGAAACTCGACAAGGGGACCGCGGTGAATCTGACGGGCGGAACGAAACTCATGAGTCTCGTCGCGCAACGCGTCGCGCAGCTTGCCGAATTCGACAGCTTCTACCTTCAGCACGACACGGGGGAAGTGCTTTACTTCGGCGCGGATGTCCGCGGGGTCCGGAAGATTCCGCTTCGTTTTGCGAACCCCCTTCTTCCCTACCTGCGCGCCTACGGGTTCCGCGCGGAAGAAACGCAGCGGGGAATGCCCTTTACGCTGGAACTTCTCACGCTCTCCGAAGAGCTCGTCAAAAGCGATTCCCTCGCCAAACTCGTTCCGACTCTCAACTACTTGGCTTCAGTAGCCAAGGACAGTCTTTCGATTGACGGCAAGGACGTCGATCGCGATCCGGCACTCGCCGCCCTGGCAGACCGACTTGTGGCAGGCGGTCTTCTCTCGATTCACGGCAGCAAGATCCGATTCACCAATGAGGAAACGAGATTTTTCGTCAACGGTGGCTGGCTAGAAGAATACGTGAGCGACGTGATCCGTAAATTGCACCTGCCCGGTCTTATCGTCGATACGAACCTCACGGTCGAGTACTGCGAAGGGCACGAGTCGAAAACGAATCTCTCGGGAACACACAACGAGCTCGACGTCCCGGTCTGGTACCGCAACCGACTTTTCGTGTTCGAGTGCAAGACGATCGACTACGGCAAAAACGATGCGAACGATGCACTTTCCAAGCTCGGGCTCCTCGCAAAGCGATTGGGAAGCGCCGTGCAGGCAGTCTTGGTGACTTTCGTCCCCCTCAAGGAAAAGGATCTGCAGCGGGCCAAAGACCAAAAGATCAAGGTTCTCACCCGTTCCGACCTGCGGCGCGGAGGCGAGGTGTTCCGAGCGCTTCTGGAAGAATGAAACGTCTGCGAAGGGCGGGGGCGTTTCTGACTTTGCGTCAGTAAAAAGCAATGAAAAGGAGGAAAAACGTGAAACCTGGAAATTCCAAAGAAGAAACGTCGGTGCGAGTCCCGAGAAGACTGCTCGTCGCCGTCGTCGGCATGTCGCCTCAGGTCGTCACGGAAACGATTTGGGCGCTGATCAAAGAGCGTCGTTTCTGCCCGGACGAAGTACGGCTCATCACCACCTGCAACGGACGAAACCGTGCCTTGCGCGACTTGCTCGATCCGACTGAAGGCCGTTTTCACGCCTTTTGCCGCGACTACGGACTCGTCGGAAAGATTCGTTTTGACGAAGATTCCATCACCGTCATTCAGGACGACGAAGGACGGGAACTTGACGACATCCGCACCCCCGAAGAGAACGCCGCCGCAGCCGACACGATCGTTCGCGTGATCGGAAACGCCTGTTCGGACCCGAACACGATCGTGCACGTCTCGATTGCGGGCGGGCGAAAGAGCATGGGATTCTTTGCGGGTTACGCCATGTCGCTTTTCGCCAGGGCGAGAGACTCGGTTTCGCACGTCTTGGTGAACGAGCCCTTCGAATCGAACCGCGACTTTTTCT
>CALXXT010000070.1 GCA_944392755.1 uncultured Sutterella sp.
GCCCGACGCAGCTCCGGACCGGCCGCCCGATGAATCGCGCCGTCGACGCCGCCCCCGCCCGAAAGCATCGACTTCGCGGCGTTGACGACGGCGTCCACTTGAAGCGTCGTGATGTCGGCCTGAAGAAGGCGCAGATCCCGCGTCAAGGCTCGAGCCCGCTTACTTCTTCGTCTTCAAGGCGGCCAGGGCCGCGAATGGATTCGGGCGCTTGGGCGCCTCGGGTTCGTCGTCGGGCGTCTGCGCCCATTCGGCTTCGTCGCACGCATCGTGCCGCGCGGCCGAGGGAAGCGTGAGGATCGCTTCCTCTTCGGCCCACTCGGCGAGGTTGAAGCGCTTCGAGCCCACGACGACGTCCTCATCCTCGGCGTCCTCCTCGATCGGCATCGCATTGGCCTCCTCTTCGCTCCTGGCGAGGAGAAAGACCGCTTCGCTCTCCAAGCGCACGGCCACGGGCTTGCCGCAGTGCGTGCAGGTGAGGAAGACTTCGCCCTCGATCGAGAGGCGGGCGGCGGGATGACCGCGGCGGTCGCCCTCGCCCTCGGCCGCGTATGAAAGACGCCCCTCCTCGTTGGCGAGGAGCTTCGAGAGTTCGGGAAGTTCCGCGGGCTTGAGCGTGCCTTCGACGCGCGTGCCGCGGCGGGCGACTTCAAAAATGTCGACGAGATGGGCCATGAGCGCTCCTTTTCTTTCATGGAGAGGCGGCCTAATCCGGCCGCCCCTCGGGAATCGTGGAGCTTAAGTGTAGCGTCTCGCGATCAAGCGTTCGTGTCGACCTTCGGATCGAGCGCATCGCGCAGGCCGTCGCCGAGAAGATTGAAGGCGAGCACCGTGAGGAAGATGGCGATGACGGGGAAGATCGCCGCATGAGGCTCCGTCATGAGGTCGGCGCGGGCCTCGTTGAGCATCGCGCCCCATTCGGGCATCGGCGGCTGCGCGCCGAGTCCGAGGAAGGAGAGCGACGCCGCCGTGATGATCGAAGTGCCGATGCGCATCGTGAGGTAGACGAGAATGACGGAGACCGTCCCGGGGAGGATGTGCCGCACGAGAAGCATCGGCTGACTGATGCCGAGGCTTTGCGCCGCCTCGATGTAGGTCTGGGTCTTCAGGGAAAGCACGCTCGCGCGCACGAGTCGGGCGAAGGCCGGAATCGAAAAGATCGCCACGGCCGCAACGACGTTCGCGAGTCCGCCGCCCAGGATCGCCACGATGCCGATGGCGAGCAGGATTCCCGGAAAGGCGAAGAGCACGTCCGAGATGCGCATGATGAGGCGGTCGACCCAGCCCTCGTAGAAACCGGCGACGAGGCCGAGGAAGGTGCCGATGACCGCTCCCGCGAAGACCGAAACGAAGCCGCAGACGAGCGAAATGCGCGTGCCCGCGATGATGCGGCTGAATATGTCGCGGCCGAGCGCGTCGACGCCGAACCAGTGCACGAGCGTCGGCCCCTCGTTGAGGCGGTCGTAGTCGAAGTAGTTCTCCGGATCGTACGGCGTGATGAGAGGACCGAAGACGGCGATGAGAATGAGAAGAATGACGAAGACGCCGGCCGTGAGGGCCACGGGCTGCTTCTTGAACTTGCGCCAAAATTCACCCATCGGCGTGCGGAGCGCGTCTCCGCTCTGCTCGAGCCGGGGATCCGCCGAATAGCTGCTCATAAGACTCTTTCTCCTTTTTTACTTGTAGCGGATCGACGGATTGATCCAGCCGTAAAGCACGTCCACGACGAGATTGATGAAGATGAACTCCATCGAGAAGAGAAGCACGCTCGCCTGAATGACGGGGTAGTCGCGCATCTCGACCGCGTCGACGAGAAGCCGTCCCATGCCGGGCCAGTTGAAGACCTTCTCCACCACGATGGAGCCGCCGAGCAGGAAGCCGAATTGGAGCCCCATCATCGTGACGACCGGAATGAGCGCGTTGCGCAGCGCGTGCTTCATGACGATCCCCGCGCCGCTCACGCCCTTGGCGCGAGCCGTGCGGATGTAGTCGTTCGAGAGCACCTCGACGAAGGAGGCGCGCGTAAAGCGCGCCATGACGGCGGCAACGGCGGCGCCGAGCGTGATCGAGGGAAGAATGTAGTGCTTCCACGTCGCGGCGCCGACCGAAGGAAGCCAACCGAGCTCGACGGCGAAAACCTCCATGAGGAGGATGCCGAGCGCGAAGGCCGGGAAGGAAATCCCGGAGACGGCGACTGTCATGCAGACGCGGTCGGGCCAGCGGTTGCGGAAGACGGCCGAAATCGCCCCTGCGGCCAGGCCGAAGACGACCGACCAGCCCATGGCGGCGAGCGTGAGCAAGAGCGTCGGTCCGAAACGCTCGCCGATCTCGGTGATGACCGGACGCTGCGTTCGAATGGAATTGCCGAAGTCGCCCTGGAGCGCGTTCCCGACGAAGGAGAAGAACTGCTCGGGGATCGAGCGGTCGAGTCCGAGCTCGTGGCGGATCATCTCCACGGTCTCCTGGTCGGCCTCGGGACCGGCCGCCAGCCGCGCAGGATCTCCCGGAAGCATGTGGATGAAGAAGAAGACCGCGATGGTGACGAAAATCACCGTCGGGATCATGCCGAGAAGCCGCTTCAGAAAATATCGGAGCATAGGGTTCGATTCCTTTTCTCAGAGGGCTCAGGCCGCAAACTCGTCCGCGCCCACCGTATGGCGGGCCACCCAGTGATCGGGCTCGACTTCGACGAGCGGATCCACCCGAGGCTCGTCGCCGACGGCCCGCACCGGACTCGGCAGATCGGTGAGCTTCAGGAGCTTCAGAAGGTTGCGCTCCTCGGGATCGGGCACGGGCACGGCCGAAAGCAGCCGCTGCGTGTAGGGATGGAGCGGTCGGCCGAGCACGGCTTCGCGCGGCCCCATCTCGACGATCTGACCGAGGTACATGACGGCGACGCGGTGGCTGATGCGCTCGACGACGCCCATGTCGTGCGAAATGAAGACGTAGGAGAGTCCGAACTCCTCCTGAAGCTCGAGGAGAAGATTCACCACCTGCGCGCGGATCGACACGTCGAGGGCGGCGACGCATTCGTCGGCGACGATGACCTTGGGCGAGAGCGCGAGCGCCCGCGCAATGCAGATGCGTTGGCGCTGACCGCCCGAGAATTCGTGCGGATAGCGGTGCGACATGTCGGGCGAAAGGCCGACGCGCTTCAGAAGGGCCGCCACGCGGTCCCACATTTCAGACTTGGTGCCGATGCGGTGGATGAGGAGTGGCTCGGCGATCGAGTATCCGATCGTCTGCCGCGGATCGAGCGAAGCGTACGGATCCTGGAAGATCATCTGCAGGCTTCGGCGCGTCGTCTGAAGTTCCTCGCGCGACATTCCGACGAGAGAGCGGCCTTCGTAGAGAATGTCTCCCGAATCCACCGAAAGGAGGCGCAAAAGGGCTCGTCCCGTCGTCGACTTGCCGCAGCCCGACTCGCCCACGATCGAGAGCGTCTCGCCCGCTCGGAGCGAAAAGCTCACGTGGTCGCACGCGCGCACGACGTGCGTGGGACGTCCGAAGAAGTCCGTCCGCACGGGGAAGGTCTTCACGATGTCCTTCACTTCAAGAATCACGCGCCCGGGCGCCTTCGACTTCTCGCCGGCGCCCCCGACGACCTTTCCGGTGTTGGGGTCGACGAGCGTGAAGAAGGCCGGGCCGGCATGACCGGCCATCGATCCGAGACGGGGGACCGCGGAGAGAAGCGCCTGCGTGTAGGAGTGCCGGGGCATTCGGAAGAGGCGCTCCGCCGTGTCGGTTTCGACGATGCGCCCGTAGCGCATCACGGCGACGCGGTCGGCGATCTGAGCGACGACGCCCATGTCGTGCGTGATGAAGAGAACGGCCATGCCGATCTCTTCCTGAAGCTCCTTGATGAGCGCCAGAATCTGCGCCTGGACCGTCACGTCGAGCGCCGTCGTCGGTTCGTCGGCAATCAGCAGAAGGGGCTTGCAGGCGAGCGCCATCGCGATCATGACGCGCTGGCGCATGCCGCCCGAGAGCTGGTGCGGATAGCGCTTCGCGACCCGCGCGGCGTCGGGAATGCGCACGCGCTCAAGGAGCCTCACGGCCTCGTCGGCCGCCTCCCGTCCCGACATCCCGCGGTGAAGCTTCAGGCTTTCGGCGATCTGGTCGCCCGCCGTGAAGACCGGATTGAGGGACGTCATCGGCTCCTGGAAGATCATGGCGATTTCGGAACCGCGCAGGCGCATCAGGTCGGCGCTCGTCGCGTGCATGAGGTCGATCACCTGACCGCTGCGGCAGCGTAGCCGCATTTCGCCCGAGGTGATCCGCCCTCCGCCCTGCTCGACCAAACGCATGACGGCGAGCGACGTCACGGACTTTCCTGAGCCCGATTCGCCCACGAGCGCAAGCGTCTCGCCCGCGCGGATCGCAAAGGATTCATCCACGACGGCCGCAACGCGCCCCGTCTCGGTGTGGAATTCCACCGAGAGGTTCTTCACTTCGAGCACCACGGGGCGTTCGGCTTCGGCAGCGGCCCCTTCCGGTCGATCGTCAGATTTGGCGGTCAAAATGTCAGCTCCTTCGAATCGTTTCATTTCGTTGCGGCAGCAAGCGCCTCGAGCCGAGCCTTCGCGATGAGGACGAAGAGCGTCGCCGCGGCGGGAATGATGGCGTCGTTGAAGTCGAACTTCGGGTTGTGGAGCGGCACCTCATGCCCGGGCGCATGGAAGCCCACGCGGAACATCGCGCCCGGAATCCGACGCAGATATTCCGAGAAGTCCTCTCCGCTCATCGACACGACGATGCTCCCGATCGCATCCTCGCCGAAATGTTCGGCGGCGACGCGGCGGATCGCCGCCGTGCGCTCGCCGTCGTTCATGACGACGGACGTGAGCCTATCGTAGCGGAATTCCGCGCGGCACCCCTGAGAAGCGGCGACCTCCTCGACCATGCGGCGCATCTCCTCTTCGATGCGGTCGCGCACCGACTCGCTGAAGGTGCGGACGGTGCCCGCCAGGCGCGCCTCGCCCGGCATGACGTTGGGAGCGCCGCAGTCTCCCGCTTCAAAGGCGCTCACGGAAACGACCGCGCTCTCGAGCGGATCGATCTTGCGCGCCACGATGTTCTGCAGGGCGGAGACCAGAAGCGCGCCCGTCGTCACGGGGTCGATTCCGTAATGCGGACGCGCGGCGTGAATGCCCCGCCCGACGAGGCGGATGTGAAAGAAGTCGCAGGAAGCCTGAATCGCCCCCTCGCGAAAGCCGAAGACGCCCTCGGGCAGCGTCGAATCGTTGTGCGCGCCGTAGATCTCGGCCACCTCGAGCCGCTCGAGAACGCCCGAATCGACCACCGACTTCGCGCCGCGCCCGATTTCTTCGGCCGGCTGAAAGATCGCCGCCACGCGGCCGGGGAAGTTCCGATCCTCATGAAGCGCCTTCACGGCTCCGAGCATCCACGCGGCGTGCCCGTCATGTCCGCAGGCGTGGCTGCGGCAGACGGGACTCGCCCAGGGCGCGCCCGATTCGTCGGGCATGGCGAGCGCATCGATGTCGGCGCGGATGGCGACGGTCCTTCCGGGGCGGTTGCCCTCAATGACCGCAACCACGCCGCCGCGCGTCCAGTCGTCGTGCACCTCTTCGACGCCCCAGCCGCGCAGCGTCTTCACGATGAGGTCCGTCGTGCGCTTCGTCTCGAAGCCGAGCTCGGGGTGCGCGTGCAGATCCCGGCGAAGAGCGACGATTTCGTCGGCCGCCGCCCGGATGACGGGAAGAAGCTTTGCGTCGTGCGTCCATGACATGGGGTTCGTTCCTCTCGAATCGGTTCTTGCGGTCGGAAAGCCCGGGGAAAGCAAGCAAAACTCCCTATTTTTGCGCTTCACCATCCGACGGGCTTCCGCATTAAACGCTTTCATTTCCAAGGAAGAATAGATTTTCAGAGGCCTTCGGGCCTTCTGCATCTTCCGCTTTCCTGCAAAAATTTTCTCCCTTTTTGACGAACCGCGCGCCCGCTCCGTCAAACATCGTAGAGCGCCGTCTTCTCCCGAAGCGGCAAAGACTTCAAGATGGTTGAAGCGGCGCCTCCCGATCGGGCGCGCCCGCCTCACGTCTTTCGACCTCGGAGCAACACCATGCACTTTGCGAGAAAAGGCGCGGTCCGCACGCTCGCCGCGGCCGCCATCGGATTCATGTGCGCCTTCGGCGCTTCGGCTCACTCCGTCACGGTCGCCGTCGGCACGACCTTCTCGACCCTCGACCCGTACGACGCCCCGGACGGCATGACGCGCATCTGCGCGAAGTCGATCTACGAAGGGCTCTTCACCTTCGACAAGAATCTGAAGCTTGTCCCTGAACTCGCCGAAAGCTACTCGGTTTCTCCCGACGGCCTCGTCTACACGATGAAGCTCAAGAAAGGCGTGAAGTTTCACGACGGAACGGACTTCACGTCCGCGGCCGTGAAGGCGAACTTCGATCGGCTGCTCAATCCGGAGAACCACCTTGGCCGCATCTCGATCTTCAACTTCATCGCCAAGGTGGAGGCGCCCGATCCCGAGACGGCGGTCTTCACGCTGAAGCACCCGATGGCCGGCTTCGTGCGGCGGCTGGCAACGACGACGCCGCAGATGATCTGCCCGAGCTACCTCGAGAAGTACGGCAAGGACAAGAAGCTCGCGCAGCTCGCCTGCGGCACGGGCCCCTACCTTTTCGAGAGCTTCAGCCCGACCGAAGGCCTCAGGGTGAAGAAGAACCCAAACTACCGCGTGAAGGGACTCCCGAAGCTTGACGGCATCCACTTCATCCCCGTCGTCGAGAACAGCACCCGCGCCGCCATGCTGCGCACGGGCGAAGCGCAGTTCGTGACGCCGATGCCGCTCGAACTCATCAAGAGCCTTCAGGACGACCCGTCGATCGTCATTCAGACGACCCCGTCCGTCATGTCGCGCTATCTCTCGATCAACACGACGGCCGCCCCCTTCAACAACCCGAAGGTGCGCGAAGCGATCAACTACGCGATCAACAAGGAGGCCTTCTGCAAGGTCGCCTACGCGGGCTTCGCCGTCCCGGCCGAAGGCGTCATGCCCTCGATGCTTCCCGGCTACGAAAAGCTCGGCCCCTGGCCCTACAACCCGCAGAAGGCGCGAGAACTCCTGAAGGAGGCGGGCTATCCGCAGGGCTTCTCGACGGTGCTCTGGTCGGGCTACTCGAATTCGACCTCGGCGAAGGCGCTGCAGTTCATTCAGCAGCAGCTTCGTCAGGTGGGCATCAAGGTCGAGACGAAGCTCCTTGAGCCGGGCGTCCGCGCCTCGGACGTCTACGGCGTGCAGAACCCGAAGGATGCGAAGCACCGCCTCTACTACATCGGCTGGTCGGACGCGACGCTTGACCCGGACTTCACGCTTCGGCCCGTGCTTGACAGCCGCGCGGCGCCTCCCAACTTCATGAACACCGCCTACTACAGCAATCCGGAATTCGACCGCCGCCTCGACGAAGCCATGGTCGAGACGGATGAGGCGAAGCGCGCGGAAATCTACCGCGAAGCGCAGAAGATCGTCTGGAAGGATGCGCCCTGGGCCTTCCTCGCCTACGAAATGGCGACGGCAGGCGCGAGCCGTCACCTGAAGAACTTCACGATCCGCGCGGACTCGGCCTTCGACTTCTACGAAGCCGAATGGGTCGACTGAAGCCTCGCCGCGGGGAGGCGGACGGCCGCCTCCCCGTCTAGAATGGGCGGACTATGACTCAGCTTATTCTTGCTTCGAGCTCGCGCTACCGCCGCGAGCTCCTCGACCGACTCGGCCTCGACTATGAGGCCGTCTCACCCGACATCGACGAATCTCCGCTCGCAGGCGAAACGCCCGTCGACACGGCCGTGCGCCTCGCCGAAATGAAGGCCCGAGCCGTATACGAGGCCCGCCCCGGGAGCATCGTGATCGGGAGCGACCAAGTGGCGGACCTGGCGGGCGAAAAGCTCGGCAAGCCCCATACGCGCGAACGCGCGATCGCGCAGCTCGAATCCATGCAGGGCCGCGAAGTCGTCTTCTACACGGCGCTCTGCGTGATCGACGCCGAGGGGCATGCCGAAAACGTGCTTTCGGCGACCCGCATCCGCATGCGGCCGCTCGACCGCGAAGCGATCGAAGACTACGTCGACCGCGAAAAGCCCTTCGACTGCGCGGGCGCGGCCAAAATCGAAAGACTCGGCATTGCGCTCATGGAAACCGTGACGTCCGACGACCCGACGTCCCTCATCGGCCTGCCCCTCATGAAGCTCACGACGCTTTTGACGCGCGCGGGCCTGCCTCCCGTGCGCGGACTTCGGGCCTGATGATGTCGGGCGCTCTTTATCTCCTTCCCAACCGCATCGCGCAGGGCCCCGTGGATGCGGCCCTTCCCGCCGACGTGCTCAAGCGGCTCGCTGAAATCGATCTCTTCTTCGTCGAAGCCGCCAAGTCGGCGCGAGCGGCCCTGAAGGCCTTCGGTCATCCGAAGCCCGTCGCCGAACTCACGATCGAAGAGATCGGACACGACCCGAACCCCGAAAAAATCGACGCGTGGCTCGCCCCGGTCGTCCGGGGACGCTCGGCGGCGATTCTCTCCGAGTCGGGGTGCCCGGGCATCGCCGACCCCGGAGCGCAGATCGTCGCCCGGGCGCACGAGCTCGGCATCCGCGTCGTGCCGTGGGTCGGCCCATCCTCGATCCTCCTCGCCCTGATGGCCTCGGGCCTCGACGGACAGCGCTTCCGCTTCGTCGGCTACCTTCCGAAGCACGAAGCCGAGCGCCGCGAAGCGATGTTGGCCATGGAGCGCGCGAGCCGCGCTTCGGAAACGCAGATCTTCATTGAGACGCCCTACCGCAATCAGGCGGTCTTCGACCACCTCATCGAAACGCTCTCGCCGACGACCCGCATTACGGCGGCGGTCGACATCGGAGGCCCCGAGGAGTCGATCCGCACGAAGCGGGCCGACGACTGGCGCAAGGCGTCCGAGAGCGAGCGCACGCTCCCGAAGAGCCCCGCCGTCTTTCTTTTCCTCGCCGAACCCGCGCGCGGCGAAGCCCCCCGCTATGCGCCGAAGCACGCGGCAAGAAAGGGAGGCCTGCGCCGCGCTTCGCCGCACAAGGGGCGCCGCTCATGACCGAAACGATTCTTCAAACGCTCGAAACGCCGCAAGGCCTCATCCTTGGGATCGTCGCCGCCTGCATGGCGCTTGCGCTGGTCGTGCTCCTTTTCGTCGCGGCGGCAAGGCGCAGCGCCCGAAGGACTTCATCCGAGCGGCTCGAACCCGGCTCCGCCGATCCGCTCGAGTCTCCCCTCCCCGCCAAGCGCCGCCGCTCGAATGCGCCGATCGGTCTCGCGCGCCTGAAGGAGGAAACCGAAGACTGGACGGCCGGCCTCCCGAGCGAGCCCGTTCTCTTGGAGGCGAACGCCGAAGAAGCGCCCCACGATCCCGTCTCTGCGCCGCCGGAACCCGCATTTGAGCGCACGGCGCCCGAGCCCGCAGCCGAACCGACTCCGACCCCTTCTCCGATCGGCTCCGGCCGAATTCTCCTCACGCTTCCCTTTGAAGCGAAGCCCGGTCTTCGCACCGCGCACGCCGAGCTTCTCGGCTGCGGCGTGGAAGCCGTCTTTTTCGATCCGGAGAAGATGAACGCCCTTGAGGACGAACGCCTGAGGCTCGTGCCCTTCCTGCCGGCTTCGATGGGAAGCCTTCTCGCCCGCGAGTCCGACCGTCAAACCTTTCGCGCCGGTCCCCTCACGGCGCAGCCCGACGCCGTGATCGAGCTTGAAAACGGACTCATTGCGCTTGAATTCAAGTCGAAGGGCGGACGACTCGACGATCCGCTTCGCTGGGCCGAAGCCTTCCGAGAAAAGGACCTTCTGCAGACGGTGGCGGCCGCGCTCGTCCTCTCGGTGCAGACGGGGCGCCCGGCCGCGCCCATTCTGCGCACCATGAACGCCGTCTACTTCATCCGCCCGCACCGCGACATGCTCGAGCTCCTCAAGCGGAGCGTCCTTCCTGCGGAGCGCTTCATGATCGAAGCGCTCGCGGGCGCCGGGAAGCCCGGCATCAGCGTCTCCGATTTTGCGGCGATCGTCTCGCCCGCCCTGACGTCGCGCTTTCCCAAGCCCTCATCTTCGGCGCAGCTCCAGGGCGAAGCCGCTCACCGCGCCATGCTTGACTGAGCCGCGGCCCGTCGTCGGAGGCGGCCGCCTGAGGCTCGGCTTTTTCTTAACCGAAGTTTTCAGCCGCTTCTCTCGCCTGGGAGACGCGAGTATCCTCTTTTCATGTCTCTATTTTTAGACGAGGATACCTATGCCGCGCTCCCGCCACGGATTCCGTCCGACATCGGCCGCCCTTCTTCCGCTTGCCGCCGCCCTCCTCATGGCTGAGGCTTCGGCCGCAGAACGCGGCGTCTGGCTCCTTCCCGAAGCGGCCGTGGACGCCAGCGCGCTTGCGCCGCTCCGCATTGAATTCGAACCCGACGAAAAGGTCTGCAAGGCCGCCTACGGCGAGCGCTGGATCGAGCGGTGCTCGGGCGCCCTCGGGCGCTTCGGCGCAACGGCAAGCGGCGTCTCCATTTCGCCCGCGGTCGAAGGCCGCTGGTCCTGGGGCGGTCCCTCCACCCTCATCTTCGAACCGGCGCAGCCTTGGCCCGCCGGAAAGTCCTACACCGTTTCGCTCCAAAAGCTCGACCTCGGAAGCCGCACGAAGCTGACGGCGAAAACGCTCCGCGTCGCAACGCCTCCCTTATTCCTCGAGTGGTCCAACGCCCGCTTCTGGGCCGATCCCGATCCGAAGGGCGAACGTTGGGCGACCTTCGAATGCGCCTTCTCCACCGTTCCGGATCGAGCGGCGTTTGAGCGCACGCTGAAGGTCTCCGCGACGGAGGGCGTCGAATACGCCGATCCCGTCTTCATTTGGGACCGCTCGGGCGAGAGCGTCTACGTCAAGATCCGCATTCTGGCGCTCGGCGAAGACCCGGGCCACATCGCCGTCGAACTCCCCGGCACCGCCGCGCGGGCCGAGCTCAAAAAGAACCGCTGGATCGTGCCGAAGGGAATGGAATCGGCCCGAGTGGAAACGGGGCTTCCGAGCGCCTCAAGCGTCTTCGCCTTGACGGGCGCAAGCGTCGCGGTCGTCAAGGACGCCTCGCTCGACCGCCGCTACGAAGTGGAGCTGCGCTCCACGCTCAATCTCCTGCCCGCCGAATGGATGAAGGCGGTCGAAGTCTACGAGCTTCCCGAAAAGCTCGACCCCGCGCGCACGGAGCCGACGCGCTGGACGGACGCGCCCGTGATCGACGACGAGGTCCTTTCGCGCGCGAAGCGGCTTGAGGCGAAGCTCCTCGGAGACGCGGCGACCCCGACGACCCTCTTGAAGTTCGCCGTCGACGCACCCGAAGGCCGCTTCATCCACGTGAGGCTGCCCTCGGGATTCGGCCCGGACGAAGCGAACCGGCTTGAAAGCGGCTGGAGCACGACGCTCCTTCTGCCCGTGCGGCATGCCGAACTTCACTTCCTGCAGCCCGGCCACATGCTCACGCTCTCGGGCAGCCGCACGCTCGCCCTCCATGCGAGCGGCCTCTCGCGCCTCACCTGGCGGATCGGCCGAGTGCGCGACGATTTTCTGGCGATGGCCTCCCAGCGCTACCGTGCGATTTCGCAGCCCGCCATGGATTCGAGCGTCGTTGCGCTCTCGGGCGAGGCGGCGCTCGCGCGGTCCCCGTCGGGCGACGCGCAGTTCGCCTCGATCGACCTCGCGCCCGTCGTCGAAAAGCTTGGGGCGGGGCTCTACAGCGTGACGCTCGAAGGATGGGCGAAGGACGAAAAAGGCGTCGAACGCATGGCGGCCGCCGCATCGAAGGCGCTTCTTCTCACCAACACCGCGCTCGTCGCCAAGGCCAACGCCGACGGCTCAACCGACGTCTTTGCCGCCGGATTTGCGGACGGCAAGCCGGCGGCGAATGCCCGCGCGCGGCTTCTTGCCCTGAACGGCACCACCCTTGCCGAAGCGCGCACCGACGCCGACGGACGCGCGCACTTCGCCTCCGAGCTCGGCCGCACGAGAGAGAAAACCCCGGCGGCGATTCTCGTCGAAACGGATGCCGGGGACATGAGCTGGATTTCGCTCCTCGACCCCTCGTCGCGATCGGGCGGCGCCGCCCTCAACGCGGCGGGGCGCTTTGCCTCCACGGACGGACTCGCCGCGCTTGTCTTCTCCGAGCGCGGCGTCTTCCGCGCGGGAGAAACGCTTCGCTTCGGAGCGCTTGTGAAAAAGCGCGACGGCACGTCGGCCGCTCAGAAGCAGCCCCTGCGCCTGAAGCTCTCCAATGCGGCCGGAAAGACTCTGGCCGACGAACGCATCGAATTGGACGCATCGGGACTCGTCGAATGGACATGGAAGAGTCCGGCTTCGATTCTGCCCGGCCGGGTTCGGCTCGACCTCCTCATGCCGGACGGGCGCACCCTGCTCGGCTCGACCTCGGCCCAAGTGGAGGACTTCGCGCCCGAAACGCTCGCCGTCGAACCCGAAATGCCGAAGTCGGAAGGTTGGCTGACGGCCGAAGACCTGACGCTGCCCGTGAAGCTCACGTCGCTCTACGGCGGAGCCGCCGCCGGACGGCGGATCGCCGGATCGGTGCGCCTTGTCCCCGTGGGCGAAGCCCAGTTCCCCGGATGGGAAGGCTTCACCTTCGTCGCTCCCGACGACCTCGGACTGCCGCTTCATCTCGATCTCAGCTCCGCCGAAACGGAGGGCGACGGATTCGCCCGCGTGACCCTGCCCTTTGGAGAAGCGGGATCGGGGCTCTACTCCGCCTCCATTCTCTTCGAAGGCTTCGAAGCCGAGGGCGGACGGGCCGCCACGGCCGACCGACGGGTCTACGTGTCGAAGCGAGACACGCTCGCCGGCTGGCGGCTTCTCGATACGCCCCAGTCCCTCGCAACGCTGCAGACCGGACGCGCGGCCGAACTTGAGTTCGCGCTCGTCGACCGCGCTCTCGCGCCAGCTTCGGACCGCAAGGTCCGCATTTCGATTTCCCGCGAAAACTGGATTTCCGAATTGACGACGGACGCTTCGGGAAAGCTTGCCTATCACGATGCCGTCTACGAAGAGCCCATCGGCTCGTCCGACCTGACGACGGATGCTTCGGGCCGAGTTCGGTTCGCCCTGGACACGAAGGAAGAAGGACGCCGCATTCTCCGAATGACGGACGAAAAGGGCGCGGTTCTCCTCACGCTCCCCTACGCCGTGGGCGGCACGGCGCTCGCCGAAGGGCTTCGCCCGAGCCTCACGCCCGCAGGCGTGCGGGCTTCGCTCGAAAAGAGCGACCTCGCTTCGGGCGAAACGGCGAAGATTTCAGTGCTCTCGCCCTTTGCCGGCTTTGCCCTTGCGGCGCTTGAAGGCGAAAAAGTCGAGGCTTCGAAGTGGATTCCCGTGAAGGCGGGCTCAAACTCCCTTGAATTTCCGATTCCTTCCGGACTCGTCGGCAAGCACTATCTCACGCTTTCCTTCGTTCGCGCTCAGTCGGACGCCGCACGCTACCTCGAGGGCTACGCCGAAACGGTGTTCCCGCTGACGATCAACCTCGATCAGCACCGGCTCGAGCTCCGAATCGACGTCGAGAAGAAGGCTGAGGCGGGCCGCCCCGTGGAGGCGAGAATCTCCGCTCCGGAGGCGGGGAAGGCGATCCTTTGGGCGGTCGACGAGGGCATTCTCGGCCTCACGGACTACCGCACGCCCGATCCGGAATCGGCGATTCTGAAGGACCGCGCGCTTGAAGTGACGACGCTGCAGACGCTCTCCGAACTGATGCCCGACGCAGCCGTCGCCGCCCGGGCCCTTCCCGCTTTCGGCGGCGACGCGGAATCCGCCGCCAAGCGCGCCGGCGCGGCGATGGAGAATCCCTTCAAGCGCATCGCCGAAGCTTCGGCCGTCTGGTCGAGCGGCGTGGTCGCCGTCGGTCCCGAAGCGAAGACCTTCCGCATCGAGCTGCCCGAGAGCTTCCGCGGGAAGCTCCGCCTCATGGCGGTCGCGGCCTCGACCGACCGCGTGGGCAGCGGTGAAGCCGCAGCCGTCGTCACGTCGCCCCTCATGGCCGACATCATGGCGCCGAAGGCCGTGGCGCCGGGCGACCGCTTCCGCATCGGCCTCACGATCACGCCCGACGAAGACGTGACGCTCCCCCTGAAGGGCGAAGCGTCGCTTCTCCTTCCCGAAGGCTTTGAAGGCGCCGCCGAGCCGCTCCCCTTTGAACTCGTCTCGGGCGGCGTCTCGATGTCGGCCGACGCTCTCGCCGCGGCCTCGCCCGGCGAAGCGAAGATCAGCCTCAAGGCTCGGGCGGGCGAGCTCTCCGCATCCCGAACCCTCTCCCTTTCGGTGCGCCCGAACGCCCCCTTCGACGCCTATGTCGAAGCCGGCCGCTGGAGCGAGGGAAGCTCTGCCGAATGGAAGCTCTCGCGCTCGCTCCATCCGCTTAAGAGCAAAACCGAAGTCGTCGTGGCGAAGAGCCCGGCCGCGGCCGCCGCGCTTCTCGCGCAGGCCGAACCCGAAGGGTTCTTCCCGCGGCCCGCAGACCGCATTGCGGCTGCGCTTCCCTATGCGCTCTTCTCCCGCGCTCCCGCTCTTCTCCCCATTCTGGGCGAAGATGCGGACGCCGTGGCCAAGCGCGCGGCGCAGCTTCGCGGCGAAGCGCTGCGCTCGATCGAAGAAGCGTCCCAATTCCGCTCGTCGCCGAAGCAGGCCTACTCGCTTCTCGACGCCGCCTGGGCGCTCGACTATCTCGTCACCACGGGCTCGGACGGAAGCGTTCCTCCCGAGCTCGTTCGAAGCCTCGCCGCCGCGCTTTCGCGCGACGTGCGCCGAGACCCCGAAACGCTCGATGAAGCCCGCACCATCGCGTATGCGCTCTGGGTGCTCACCCGCGAAGGCACGCTCTGCGCCGACCGCATCGAGACGCTGCGCGTCGTGATGGAGGAGCGGTTCCCCGACTGGCGTGAAGATACGGCCGCCCTATTCCTCGCCGGCGCCTACCGCGCCATGCGCATGACGCATGAAGCCGATGCGCTGATGAAGGCCCGAATCTCGAGCGCTTCGGCAGGCTGGCCTTGGACGCCCGAATCGGCAGCCGCCATGGCCGCCGGCGTTCTCACGGGCGAAGCGCAATGGCGCACGACCCCGGAAGCCGCCTTCTGGGTGAAGCTCGCCGAAGACGACCTCATGAACGCGCTCAAGAGCGGCTCGATCGACGCGATCCACCGCGGCGCGGCCGCCCGTGCGCTCCTCTGGGCGAGCGACCCCTCCGAGCCCGAAGAGGACGCGTCGGAGGACGCGGCGCCGAAGCTCGTCTGCACGGCCCGCGCGGCGGGATTTGAAGGGGCGCAGGATCGTGCGCTCTACGCCTCGGGCATCCTGCGCCTGACGGCGCCGGGGTGCACCGCCTTCCGTATCGAAGTTCCGGGCGGACTTTCGGGCTGGTCCTGGCAGTCGCTCCAGGAAGGGTACGCCCTGGATCTTCCGAACGAACCCGTCCGGCGCGGTCTTGAGATTGAGCGGCGCTATCTCCACGCCGACGGCACGCCCGGCACGGAATTCCGCACGGGCGAACGGGTCACGGTCGAAGTGCGCATTCACGGCCAAAGCGGACTCGGCGGCGCTCTTCAGGTGCCGGGCGGCGTTCGCGAGAACGACATTGCGGTGACGGATCTCCTCCCGGGCGGATTCGAACCCGCCGATCCTCCGGGAACGGGTCCGACGGGCGCCGGCGCCTTTGAGCGCGGCGAAGATCGAATGCACTTCATCGTGCCCGAACTCAGACTCGAAGACGCCGTCTTCACGTACGACGTCCGTGCGGTCACGCCGGGCGAATTCGCCGCTCCGGCGGTGAGGGCGCGCTCGATCCGCACGCCGAGCCTCGAGGCGTCAAGCGCCGGCGGCCGAATCAGGATCCTCGCGCCCGAAAATGAGGTGAAGGCCGCCGAGCCGAGCGCTCCATGACCGGGAACCCTCAGCCGCAGCCGCCCAAGCGCGGAGCGTGGAAGCTCTGCGCGGCGGCGGCGCTGGCCTTCGTCGTCACGATCGGCCTCTGGAAGGGCGCTCAGGCGCTCCTCCGCGGAACGGAAGCGCCGATCCTTGCGGACGTTCCTTTTTCAAGCGCCGTTTATTCGTCGGAGGGAACGCTTCTGCGCATGGAACCCGCCTCGGACGGGATCTACCGGCTTCGGACGCCGCTCTCCGACATTCCGAACACCCTCATCCGCGCCACGCTCCACTACGAGGATCGGCGCTTTTGGTCGCACCCGGGCGTCGATCCCGCGGCTGTGGTTCGAGCCCTCTGGAGCACGGCATTCGGCGGACGCCGCATGGGCGCATCGACCATCACGATGCAGGTGGCGCGCTTGAAGCTTCACCTGGACACGGACACCATCCCCGGGAAGCTGCGTCAAATGGCGGAGGCGCTCCGGCTCGAGCTCCACCATACGAAGGCCGAAATCCTCGAAGCCTACTTCAACCTAGCGCCCTACGGCGGAAACGTGGAGGGCGCGGGAGCAGCCGCCGAAGCCTATTTTGGGCGCAAAGCGGGCGACCTTCATCCCGGCGAAGCGGCTTCGCTCGCGGTCGTTCCTCAGAATCCCGTGCGCCGGCGCCCGTGGAGGGGGCCGGACTTCGAAGAGGCCCGACGACGGGCCGCTTCGGCGCTTCTGCGGGACGGCATTGCGCCCGAATCCTGGAGGAGGCTTCTTCTCGCGCCGATCGAGCCCCGCAGCCCCGCCGAACTGCCATACCTCGCCCCGCACTACTCGCGGCTCGTCATCGCGCGGCGCCCCGGAGAGCGCATTCGAGGAACGCTCTCGCTCAGGCTTCAGGAGCGTCTCGAATCGATATTGCGCGACGCGGTGAAGCGGCTCGAGCCCTGGGGAATCCGCAACGGCGCGGCCGCCATCATGGACACGCGAACGAGAAGCCTCGTCGCGCTCGTTGGTTCAGTCGACTTCTTCGACGACGCGATCGAAGGCGAAGTCAACGCCTACACCGCAAAAAGAAGTCCCGGATCGACCCTGAAGCCCTTCATCTACGGCCTCGCGCTCGACCAGGGGCTCATTCACTCGAAGTCGATCCTGATCGATCGGCCGAGCCGCTTCTCGGGATATGCGCCCCAAAATGCGGACGGATCCTTCCGGGGGCCGCTGCCCGCTGATGCGGCGCTCGTGCTGAGTCGAAACATTCCCGCCATCGAACTCGAACGCCGACTCGACCCCGATCTCTACACGCTCCTCCAAAAGGCCGGCGCAGCGCTTCCCCATGGAAGAGAGCACTACGGCCTTTCGATTACGCTCGGCAGCGCCGAAGTGTCGATGGAAAAGCTTTTGGAGCTCTACGGCGCGCTCAGGCGCGAGGGGCTTCTCGCCTCGGTACGCGTCGCCGAGGACGAAGCGCCGTCCCCGAGCACCGCCATTCTTTCGCCGCAAGCCGCCTGGGTGGTGGGGAAGATGCTCGAAACGCGGGGAGAGTTCGTCCGTTCGGCGCACGGGCGAATTCCGCTCATCTACAAAACCGGCACCAGCAACGGCTACCGCGATGCCTGGGCCGTCGGCTTCTTCGGCCCCTACGTCGCGGCCGTCTGGCTTGGGAACTTCAACAATCGTCCGAACCCGTACCTTCAGGGGGCGATGACGGCTGCTCCCATTTTCAGAACGCTCGCTCAGATGACGGTCTCCGAAACCGGGCTTCATCCCGAAGACGAAGCGCCGCCCTCCGGCGTACGTGAGGAAGCCGTCTGCCGTTCAACGGGAGATCTTGATCCCGCACGGTGCACGCTCACCGCGAAGGCATGGTTCATTCCCGGCAAGTCGCCCATTCGTCCGACGGGGATCCTGCGCGACGTCTGGATCGATCGGGAAACGGGGCTGCGGGCCTGCCGCTTTGAACCGGGAAAAACGGAGAACCGAACGTGGGAATTCTGGCCCACGCACTTTCAGCGCGCTTTTTTTGAAGCGGGCATCGTGAAGCGCCCCCCGCCGCCATGGATGCCGGGCTGCGCGCAAGCCGCCTCCCGAGAAGGCGCCGCCCCGCTTTGGACCTCCCCCGAACCCGGAAGCCGTTATTTCACGGGGACGGCCGGACCCAATGCGGCAGCGGTTGCGCTGGAAGCGGGAGCCGAAGCGGATGTCCGAGTGCTCTACTGGTACGAAGGAAGCCGCTTCATCGGCGCCTCGCCGGCAGGATCCGCCTTCCCCGCACGGTTCCCCGCAGGTCGGCACCGCGTGTCCGTCGTTGACGATGCGGGTCGAAGCGCGCAGACGCACTTCGAGGTTTTGAAACCTTGAACGATCAATTCTTGACATTTCTTCACAATGCTGCGTGCTATCGTGGAAGCATCCAAAGAGAATGTCGTTGGGAGATTCCTTCATGTTCCGCAAGATGCTTGTCGCTGCAGCCGCCGTCGCGGGCGTATTGGCCTTTGCCGCATCGTCTGCCGTGGATGCGCGGCCGCCGCGCGGACCGGGCTTCCACCGCCCGCCTCCTCCCATTGGAGCCGGTCCCGGATTCCATCGGCCGCCTCCACCGCGCCCGGGCTGGCACCGTCCGCCCCCTCCGCCGCGCTATCACCGCGTGCATCACCATGACTGGTACTGGTGGGGTCCGCTTGCCGTGGGCGGCGCGATTCTCGGCGCGAACATTTTGAGCGATCGACTCGACGAACCGCGCGTCGAATACGTCCCCGTCCCGGTGCCAGCCGAGCCCGCAGCGTCCGACAAACCAATCTGGTACTGGTGCGCCTCCGAAAAAGCCTACTACCCGGCCGTGCGCTCCTGCCCGCTCGGATGGACGCCGATTCTCGGAACGAGCAGCACGACGCCGCCCGCGCCCCCGGGGCTCTGACCCACTTGCAGCAGGTCTTCTTCTGAAGACGCGAATCCCGTCGAAGCGTGCACCTCGACGGGATTCCTTTTCGCTTTTCAAGCCGCCGCCCCGAAGACGGGGCGGCGCGTCGCGGAGAAAGCCGATTACCAAGCGAAGCGAACGCCGACGCTCCAGCGCCACGGCGATTCGATTTCGCCGCCGTCCGCATAGTTGAAGTCGGCGTAGACGTAGGTCGAATCGGTAACGTTGTAGTTGGCGCCGATGCCGAGTTCGTACCAGGTGTCGCCGAGCTCCTCGTTCAGCGTGCGGCGCTGGCTGCCCTGACGGAAGGTCACGTCCGCATCGCCCTGGAAGTCGTGCAGAACCGAAGCGCGGAAGTAAGCGCTTCCTTTCTTGTCCGGGCAGAGAAGACCGGCCTGAACGCCCAGGCGGCCCACCGTCATGTCGACGGCTTCGTTCGTGACGCGGATGTCCTTGAAGTCGTAGTCGGCGCCCCAGATGTGACCGTACATGATTTCAGCCTGCGGTTCGACGTAGGCATAGGATGTCACCGGGAAGCGCCAGCCGGCTTCGGCCGACACGCTCACCGCGTTCGTATCGTAGGAGGCCGTGCCGGCGCCCGCGATGTTGTTGTGATCGAACGTCACGTCGTTGGAGAGATAGCCGTATTTGACCGTGCCATCCAGGTAGAAGCCGTTGTCGGCGAGCCACGTTCCGTAAAGCGTGAAGTCGTAGTTGTAGTTGTCGCCGTCGCCGAGAGCAAACGTGCTGTCGCCGCGCGTGTACGAGAAGGCACCGCCCACGAGCAGGTTCGTGCCCGCGATCTTGTGATCGTAGCCGGCCTGCACGCCGTAGTACTTGTTCTCGACGTTCTGAGAGCCGAACTCATCCTTGCCGTTGTAGATTCGCGCCCAGCCGCCGTTGTTGTAGCCCTTCTGGTCGCGGATTTCGCCCAAACGGTACTGCATGTGGTTCATCGCAGAACGCCACTGCATGTAGCCCACGGCCGCCAGCTGCGAGAAGCCGTGCGTCACGCCGTTTTCTTCGCCCGCACGGATGCCGGCGACGCCGCCCGCGCCTTCATTCGCGTCCGCATCCCAGACGGCATTGAGGCCGTCGTTGATGCCCGAGGCGGCAAGCGACATGTTGTAGTCAGCATCGCCGGCATCGACCAGCGAAGCCACCTTTTCAAACTGCGAAGCCGCGTCGGTGCCGTTGTTGCGGGCCTGGGCCGTGAGCGAAGCGTTCTCACCGAGCGTCGTCACGGTGAATACCGCATCCTCTGCCGCGAGCGCTTCATCGCTGAAGTTCGCCACGACGTTGCCGTTCGCCGTCGTGATGGATGCCTTCGAAGTGGCCGAAGTCAAGGAAACCGTATTCGTGCCGGTCCCCTCAAGCGTGCCGAGCTTCATCTCAACGCCTTCGCCGAGCGAAACCGTGGAGTTCGTCAGCGCCATCGTGCCGCTTTCAGCTGCAACATTGCCCTTCACGACGTTCAGCGTGGCATTGGTGCCGGAAACCGTGGCATTTTCCGCGATGCTGATCGCGTTGCCGCCTTCGGCCTCGTTGGTGACGGCAACGGTCGTCGCACCGCCCGCACCGGTAAAGGCGACGCTGGTGGCGGAACCAACGTCCACCGTCGCAGAGCTCGCACTCGGCGAAGTCAGATCAACATTCGGAGCAGAAACCGTCACGCCCTGCGTTTTTTCAGCTCCCGCTGCCGCCCTGGTAATGACGGCAGCCTGGTCGCCGCTGATCGAGATTGAATTGCCGGCGGACACCACGGTCGAGGCCTCGGCGTCGCTCTGTCGGGTCTGGTAGATGCCGTAGCGGCCCGCCTCAATCGTCAGCGTATCGGCGGCCGAAATTTCAGCATAGACCGCCCCCGACCCCGGCGTCTCATTCCAGTTTCGATCCTGGTCGAAAACGTCAACCGCATCCAGTCCCGCTTCAATCTTGACGTTCTGCGCGTTGAGCTTCATGCCCGCATTGATCCCTTCGACCTCGCTTGACTGCAGCGCCATAACCGTCACTGCCGTCTTGTTCTTGCTGTTGGATTTGATGCTGAGCGTGCCGCCGGCCGTCAAATCGACCAAACCGCTGCTCGTTCCCGAAAGCTGCGAGCTGATGACGGTCGTCTCGCCTTGCAAGGTGATGTCGCCGGCCGCATTCACTCGTATCGTGCCGCCCATCGCATGAACCGGAATCGGAGCCTGCGAATCGGTCAAGTCGGACGTCACGACCGACACGGAATCCACATCTTGAATCGTCAGGGTATGCCCGCCCGAGGCATACAGTCCGTTGACGCCGGTGTCAGTCTGCTGGAGGCCCTTGATTTGGATGTCGAGAGAGGCCAAGTTGCTGACGGTCACATCCTGCGTGGTAGCGTGGATGCCGCCCTTCCATGCTCCTTCGATGAGGAGAGTTTCGTTCCCCGTCTCGCCTTTGACGTCCTGATTGGCGAAGGCCGGACTTTTGCCGTTTTCGTCCGTCCACGTTTGGGTGGAATTGTCCGTCGTGATGATGACAGGGTCCGCCGCCGCAGCCGAACCGATCAGAGCCAATCCGATGGCAGTTGCAAGCAATGTCTTATGCATGGTGTCTCCTGATGTTCTTGATTGAAAATCTGCAAACCGCCCGGGAAAAGCCCAAACGTAAGCCGGAACAGGATGAACTACCCCCCCCCCGACAATTAGGGTTTCTACCAGATATCGTTTGGAAACGGCTTTTGATCAGGAGTTTCTAGACAGCCAATCCGTGTTGTTGCTTAATGACAACACGGGTTTTCTGAAATCCTTGGACGCAAAAAAAAGCCCCGATCGATTCAAACCGGGGCCTTCGGAAGGATTCGCTGTCTGACGATTACGCTCGATTGCGGCTCAAGCGTTCAAGATACTCTTCCGTCACCGTGCCCGTGACGTAGACGCCGTCGAAGCACGAGCAGTCGAAAACGTCGATCTTCGGATTGAGCTCATGAAGCGAAGCCTTCAGGCCTTCGAGCGTCTGATAGATCACGGCATCCGCACCGAGCTCGCGCGCGACGGCCTCTTCGTCCTTTCCGTCCCCGCAAAGAAGCTCAGCCTTGGTCGGCATGTCGATTCCGTAGACGTTCGGGAACATGACGCGGGGCGCCGAAGACGCGACGAAGACCTTTTTCGCGCCCGACTCGCGGGCCATGCGGACGATTTCCTTCATGGTCGTGCCGCGAACGATCGAGTCGTCGACGAGAAGCACGTTCTTGTCCTTGAATTCGACGGGCATGGCGTTGAGCTTCTGGCGCACGCTCTTCTTGCGGATCGCCTGCCCGGGCATGATGAAGGTGCGGCCGACGTAGCGGTTCTTGATGAAGCCCTCGCGATATGGAATGTGCAGGCGATCGGCCAGCTCCTGCGCGCAGGGGCGCGAACTGTCCGGAATCGGCATCACGACGTCCACCTCGGAGAGATCCAGCTTTTCCTTGAGCGTTGCGGCAAGGTGCCGGCCGAGGTTCAGACGCGCAGCGTAAACGTTGATGCCGTCGATCGTGGAATCGGGGCGCGCAAAGTAGACGTATTCGAAGGCGCAGGGGTTGTGGCAGGGATGCTCGGCGCACTGACGCGTCGTGCAGTTCCCCTCCAAGTCGATCCAGAGCGCTTCTCCGGGCTCGAGATCGCGTTCGACCGTGAAGCCGAGACCGATCATCGTCACCGATTCCGAGCTCACCATGTATTCGAGGTTGCCCTTTTCGGAGCGGTTCGTGCCGAAGCAGATCGGACGAATCCCGTTCGGATCGCGGAAGGCAAGGAGCCCCTTCCCGGCGATGAGCGCGATGACGGCGTAGGAGCCCTCGACGCGGCGGTGAACGGCGGCAACCGCTTCGAAGACCGCATCGGCGTCGAGCTTGCGCGCCTGCGTGACGCGTGAGATTTCATCGGCGAGGACGTTGAGGAGCACTTCCGAGTCGCTCGTCGTGTTGATGTGGCGGCGGTCCGCTTCGTAGAGCTCCTGCTTGAGCGCATCGGCGTTCGTCAGGTTGCCGTTGTGGGCGAACATGATCCCGAAGGGCGCATTCACATAGAAGGGCTGCGACTCCTGATTCGTGCTCGCGCACCCCTGCGTCGGATAACGGACGTGTCCGATCCCCATCTTGCCAGTGAGGTCGCGCATGTTGCGCGTGCGGAAGACGTCCGTGACGAGCCCCATCGCCTTATGCATGTGGAAGGTGAGTCCGTCGAGCGTCGCGATGCCCGCGGCGTCCTGACCCCGGTGCTGCAGGAGAAGAAGCGCGTCGTAAAGACGCTGATTGACGGGTTCGTCGGAAAGAAGGGCAACGATGCCGCACATAGACGTGAATCCTCAAGAGTCGAAGCGCGGTGCGCGCTTGCGGGAAAAGACGGAGTGACTGGAATCGCCCGTTCGAGCGCAGAGGGAGTCCTTCGACTCTCGATGCGGCTTCATGAACAGGCGTACGGTCATTTCGGAGTGATTAAAGAATGGACGCGGGTCCGCGCTCGCTGCGGCGCAGACCGGCAATCCAGTCGGGAAGATAGGGCAACGACCAGTCGATGAGCGTTTCAGCCGGCCCGATGAGCGAAGACTGCCGCCACATGCGGCTCGAATGAATGCTCTCGGGCATGCCGAAGAGAAAGACCGCCGCGCAAACGACGACGATCCCGCGCACAAAGCCGAAGACCGCACCGAGCGCACGGTCTTCAAAGGTGATTTCGGCAGCCTCCATGAGTCGGCGCAGAATTTTTCCGAGAAGCCCCGCCGCAAAAAGCGTGAACACCACGACGAGCACGGCGGAAATCATCACGCGCGGCAGGTATCCGATCGACTCGAGCGGCATCGCTTCGGCAATGTCGGCCGAGAAGTTCATGGCAAGAATGATGCCGACGACCCAACCCGCAATGGCCAGAATTTCGCGTACGACGCCGCGCCAGACGCCCACGAGGGTCGAGCCGGCCAAAAGCGCCAGAATGATCCAGTCGATTTCAGTCATGCGGAGGAAAGCTTGCAGCCGCGCTCGGGACGCGGCGGGTTTCGGACGGGCGACATTTTAGACGAAGACGAACCGCTACTGTCGGCTCACGAGGGGCTTCGATGCGATGCCGTTCAGAACAATCGTTCCGACGACGCCTTCGGCCTCCTTCTTCGTCTTGAACAGACCCGCACGCACGCGCCAGAGCGTCGTGGCGCGCGTCTCGACCGGCATGCGGTAGGCCGGAAGTCCCAGAAGCGAAAGGCGCTTCACGGCGCGTTCGGCCTCGCGCTCGCTGCTCGTCGCCATGACCTGCACGTACCACCCCGTACCCGTGGGCGGCTCGATCCCGACGGAGGGCTCGCTCTTCGCTGCGGGGCGCTCCGACTTGGAGGTGGGCTTCACTTCCGTCGGCTTTCCTTCCGAAGGCTTCGGAGCCGCGGCTTTCTTTTCAGCGGGCTTCGCGGCGGCGGAAGCCTCGCCCGACTTCTGCACGTCCGGCACCGGCGCCTTCGGCTCCGATTCGGCGGGAACCGTCGGAATGTCGAGCTTCGTCTGCGTCTCGCTCACCTCGGGAATTTCGGTCGAAAGGGGCGACTTCGCAAAATCCTCTTCGTTGTCGAGCACGAAAGGAGCGGCAACGACGACCGCCATGAGAAGCGCAGCTGCGCCGACGAGGCGGTGCTTCGTGCGCCGACGCGCGAGAAGCTCCTCGTCCGAAGGCGGAAGAGGCTCGGGCTTCGGAACGCGCTTGACGGCCGTGCGGCGCGGCACGGGCTCGCGCACGACGGCGGGCTCCGGAATCGGCGCTTCGGAGTCTGGGTCCGGCTCCTCAGGCTTCGCGCCGGACTCCGCTGCCGCCGGCTCCTCCAAATCGGGATCGGCGCCGGGGAGATCCTCTTCGGGAACCGGTGCCGGCGGAACCGGCGCCTCCCGACGGGCCTTGGCGGCCGCTTCGCGCTCGCGCGCCTCAGCTTCCGCAATGCCGTAGGGATCGTACCCGCGGTCCGGAGCGTCCGAGGGCTTCACGACGTCGAAGGCGGGCGGAGCGGATTCGCCGGGGGAATCGGACTTCACCGGCTCCCAGGGCGCCGGAGCAGCTTCTTCAGCCTGCGGCACATCCATCGTCGGATCCTTGCGCTCGTCGGGCGCGTCATTTTTGCGGAAGGGATTCTTGAACATGGAAAATCCTCGCCTAACGATAGCGCCCTAGCCTTCGGCGGCAAGCGCCTCCATGACCGCAGTGACGGTCACAAATGAACCAAACACGATGATTCTAACAGGGCGATCGGGCGCATCCGCGAGCATTTTTCGAGCAGCGTCACGGGCCTTCGCGAGAGATTCCACAGGATTCTCCGAAGCGGTCACGGCCGATCGCTCGACGCCGCCCTCGACGAGCGAGGCCAGAATTTCTTCGGTCGTCGTGCCGCGGGGTCCCGGAATTCCGGAAGCAAACCAATGATCGATTTCGGGCTTGACGATCCGAATCACGGACGGCCGATCCTTGTCGACCAGCATGCCGAACACGGCAAGCGTGCGCTCTCCCGCGCGCTTCGTGTCGGCGAGGTTCACGACGAGCGCCTCTGCGGCGTTCGGATTGTGCCCGACGTCGAGAATCGTCGGACAGGGCTCTTCGCGGACCCGCTCGAAACGCGCGGGAATGCGCACCGAGCGCAGTCCCTCGGCGACGGCCGCCGCGTCGATCGGCAGCCGGCCGCGCAGCTCCATCACCGCGGCAAGCGCGCCCGCGGCGTTGCGGTACTGGTTGCGCCCGACGAGCGCGGGCCTCGGAAGACCCTCGATGCGCTCTTCGCCGAAGATGAAGTCGAAGGTGCCGTCCGCATGCGCCTTGACGTCGAAATCGCGTCCTGCGGCGAGGTAGTGCGCGCCGATTTCCCGAGCATATTCCGGAATCGTCGCCGGGGGTTCGGGATCGGCGCAGATCGCCGGACGGCCCGAACGGTAAATATGCGCCTTCTCAAGACCGATCGCTTCGCGCGTCGAGCCGAGGAAGGCCGTGTGATCGATCCCGACGGCGCAGATGACGGAGACGTCCGGATCAACCGCGTTGATCGCGTCGAGCCGCCCTCCGAGACCGATTTCCAGCACGACGACGTCGAGCGCCGACTTCTGAAAGAGCCGAAGGATGGCGAGCCCCGTGAATTCAAAGTAGGAGAGCGAAAGCCCTCGGCGCGCGTCCTCGACCTCCTTGAGGCATTCGACGAGCGCTTCGTCGCTGGCCTCGCGGCCGCAAAGCAGCGCACGCTCATTGAATCGGATGAGATGCGGCGACGTGTGCATGCCGGTGCGCAGGCCCGCCGCGCGGCAGATGCGCTCGATCATGGCGCAAGTCGATCCCTTGCCGTTCGTTCCCGCCACCGTAACGACGGGACACTCAAAGCGAATTCCCATTCGCTCGATCATGAGCTTCATGCGGTCGAGGCCGAGATCAATCGGCTTTTCGTGAAGCTTTTCGACGTGCGCGAGCCAGTCGTCAAGCGTGCAGAGCGGTTCCATGGTGCATCCTTTCAGAAAAAAGAGGCCGCCCGATGCGGGCAGCCTCGCATGTTCAGGATCTTAATCCGAAGGCCGATCAAATGCCGATGACGGGCGCCTTCTTCATGAGGAGCTGGACGATTTCGGAAATGCGGGCGCGCAGGTCCCTGCGGTCGACGATCATGTCGAGCTGACCCTTCTTCATGAGGAATTCGGCGCGCTGGAACCCTTCGGGAAGCTTTTCGCGCACGGTCTGTTCGATGACGCGCGGGCCGGCGAACCCGATCAAGGCGTTCGGCTCGGCGATGACGACGTCGGCGACAAAGGCAAACGAAGCCGACACGCCGCCCATCGTCGGGTCGGTGAGCACGGTGATGAACGGCAGTCCCGCATCTGCAAGACGGCGGCAGGCGGCCGTCGTTTTCGCCATCTGGTAGAGCGACGTGAGGCCTTCCTGCATGCGGGCACCGCCCGAAGCGGCAAAGCACACGAACGGCGTGCGAAGCGTCACCGCGCGCTCGACGCCGCGGCAGAAGCGCTCGCCCACGACGCTTCCCATGGAGCCGCCCATGAAGCCGAATTCGAAGGCGGCGGCAACCATCGGCTCGCGCCGCACGGTGCCCTCCATCACGACGATGGCGTCGGTTTCGCCCGTAGCCTTGTGCGCCGATTCGAGGCGCTTCGGATAGGGCTTGCTGTCGACGAACTTCAAGAAGTCCTCGGCTACCACGTTCGCCGCGATTTCTCTGGCCGAATCCGGATCAAAGAAGGAGAGGAGGCGCGAGCGGGCGCCGAGCCGGAAGTGGTGGCCGCACTTCGGACAGACCTTCAGGCTCTGCTCGAGCTCTTCTGTGTAGAGCGGCTGCTCGCATCCCGGACACTTCGTCCACACGCCTTCGGGAATGGGACTGCGGCCGCGGGGCTCTTCCTCGCGCTTGATTTTCGGAAGAATGTGATGAATCCAGCTCATGCGTTTGCCTCAATGGGGAGATTTCGCAGAATTATAGGTGCGCGTTCGGCCTGAAAACCACGGCCAAAACGCCGTTTAACGGCTAATGCGTACGGGAGAAGCGTCCGAAAACACCGAACCGAAGGGTCCGGCCGCCTCCTGCGGAACGTCGGCCGCATATTCGACGCCCGTTAGGTAGAGCCCGCAGGGGCTGAACGTCGGCGCTGCGGCGGAACGGCATTTCGCGGCGAGAACCTCGGCCATCCATTCGACGGGCTCGCGTCCCGTCCCGATGTAGATGAGCGTTCCCACGATGTTGCGCACCATATGCTGCAAAAAGGCGTTCGCCCGGAGGCGCACGCCCACGAAGCTTCCGACGCGCACGACGTCGAGCGCCTCCATCGTGCGCACGGGCGTCGCCGCCTGGCACTCCGCAGCCCGAAAGCTCGTGAAGTCATGCGTGCCGAGGAGCGTCTTCGCCGCTTCGGCCATCCGCTCGTGATCGAGCGGCCGGAAGACCCAGCCCGTGCGCAGCCTCATGATGGGCGAACGCACGGGATCGTTCAGAATCCAGTATTCATACGTGCGCGAACGCGCGGAGAAGCGCGCATGAAAGTCCTCCGGCACCTCGCGCATCCAGCGAACGGCGACGCTTTTCGGAAGATTGGTGTTCAAGCCCCGCACCCAGCTCTCGGGCCGGCGAAGCGCCTCCGTCGCGAAGCTCACGACTTGGTGCGTCGCGTGCACGCCCGCATCGGTGCGTCCAGCGCAGATCGTCGGCGTCGGACGGCCCAGAAAAGCTTCGAGCGCGCGTTCAAGCGCCGCCTGCACGGTGGGCTGATCGGGCTGAACCTGCCAGCCCGAAAACTCCGACCCGTCGTATTCGATCCCGAGCGCGACGATCATCACTCGATGCGCGAAAGGAGAAATTCAGCCTGCTCGCGCTGCGCGTCGCTGCCGTGACGACGCACTTCCTCGAGAAGCTCGCGCGCCTCCTTCACGGCTCCGAGGCCGATGAAGGAATTGGCCAGCTTGAGCTTCGCGCCGTAGGCCTGCGTGCGGGCGGCTTCACGCTCGTTCGTCGGCCGAGACGGTTCGGCCGGCGGATTCGCCGCTTCCGCAGGCTCCGGTTCCGCCTGAGGCGGTTCGATCGGTTCGGGTGCGAGCGGCGGAACGTACTCCGAAGGCTTTTGGAGGACAGGCTGGGGCGCCTTCTCCTCCTTCTTCTCTTCGAGGTCGAGATCGATGGCGCGCACGGCTTCAGGCAGATCTGCGGGTCCGTGGCGCTTCGCCTCTTCGACGTCAAGCGGGGGCAGCTCGTCGTCGTTGGGATCGAGCCAAGGCTGATCGGCTGGCGCTTCCTTCGTCTGGCTGGCCGCAAAAGCCGCCTCCCCCGCGCCCATGGCGCCCGCCGTCGTCCCCTTGCGCACCGCCTCGCTCACCACCGCCTTCACGGCTTCGAGCTGCGCTTCGCTCGAGGGCTTCACGTCGCGTTGAATTTCGACCGGTTTGGGTGCTCTGGCGATTTCCGGCTTTTGCTCTTCCTTGCGGCGCAGAAGGAAAAATCCGGCGAGCAGCAGAAGGAGCGCACCCGCGATCCAGAACCAGGTGCGGTCCGAATCAGCCGCTTCCGGCTGCGGGGCGGGCTTGGACGCATCCTCGGCGTCCGCCTTCGCGTCGACGGCCGGCTCGACCGTCTTTTCGCTCGAAGCCGAGCGGTCAGGCGCAGCCTGCGGCTTCGCGTCGGCCTTTTCCTCGGCGGACGGCTCGGCGACCTCCGCTTCGGCCGTTGAAGACGCTTCACGAGGCTTCTCGCCCTCGACCGGACTCGCCGCTTCCGCCGCGGGCGCAGTGCGCGCAACGGGAGCGCCCGCGCGCTCGTCGCCCGAAAGCGTGCGCGCCTGCAAAATCCGCGCCTTTTCCTCTTCGAAAGCCGTCCGTCCCGCCTGCGCGATCGACTGAGCGGTGCCGCCGCGCCGGCGTTCGGCATTCTGCGCTTCGGCCACCTTGCGCGCGCACTCGATCGAGACGGACTGCGCGTCGATCAAGTTCCGCGTCGAAAGCGGGACGACCGTGTCGCCGCGCAGGCTCCGGAAAGCGGCCTCGGCAGGCACGGCGAAGACGTCTTCCGCGAGCGGAGGTTCAAGCGTTGCGCCGACGATGATGCGGTCGGCCTTGCCGTCCTCGAAGGCCGAAGGATTGCGGTCGACGAAGGCAAGAAGAAGCTGCTCCATGGTCGTTCCCGGATAGGCCGGCCAATAAATGCGGCCGATCGACCAGAGCGTCATTCCGGACTCAACCTTGAAGGCCTTCTCGGGCGTAAAGCCCGTGCGGTCCGCCGCTTCCCGCACAAGGCGGCGCGCGCTCTTCTGCACGCGCTTCGGCTTCGGAGCCTCCGCCGCCTTCTTGGGCTCCGACTTGGCCGAAAGCTTCGTGCGCTCGGCCGTCGGCACCACTTCGTAGCCCCCCTCCTTCGCCACGATCTGGTATTCGCGGAGCGTCACGGCGCCGCCCGCGTTGAGCTCGATCAGAAGCGGCAGCCCCGCCTGGGGCATCGCTTCGTCGCCCGCCACGCGAACCGTGATGCCGGAGCCGGCGGGATCCCGCGCGATGCGGATGCCCGCGACCTCCTTCTGCCACTCGACGCCGGCCGCCCTGTAGGCGTCGGGCGGAGCCACGCGCACCTCAAGCGGAGAGAGGCTGAGGTCGACGTCGTTGATCTCGAGACGGGCTTCAAGCGGCTCGCCGGGTCTGCTCTGCACCGTCAGGTCGCCGAGAGAAACGGCTGCCGAGACGGAGCTGAGGGTGAGAAGCGAGAGAAAAACAGCGGTTCTTTGATGAATCTGCATGACGAGAAGCGCCGATGAGGGGTAGGCGCCCCGGAGGGTGAAATTTAATCTTTTGAGTTTAGCAAAGAGGGTCGATCGCCCGAAATCAGTCGGAGGGAAGCGCCGGAAGTCCTGCGGCCAGCCGATCGAACTCTTCGAGCCACTCAACGCGCCAGCGCCTTGCGTCGGACGCATCGGCCCAAGACGCTTCGATCGAAGCGGCAAGCATCCGACGGGTGTCTTCGAGCGAAAAGCCGAAAAATTCGAACGGAATCCGCCAGCTCTCGTCGATGCTCACGCGGTGCATCGTCGGGTCGTCGGAGTTCGGATACACGGACAGCCCCAGGTCCCGCATGCGGCGGATGGGATGATCAAGCGCCCAGCGCTCGGGTTCAAGCGTGCGCAGATAGTAGGAATTCGTCGGCACGACGGCGAAAGGAAGGGCTAGCCGCCTCGCCCTTTCCACGAGCTCCGGATTGTCCACGATCGTGTATCCGTGATCGATGCGGCAGGCTCCCAAAAGGTCAACCGCCGTCTCGACGTTGCGCCAATGCTCGCCGAATTCGCCCGCATGAATCGTGATCTTGAGGCCGCCTTCAGACGCCAGTCGGAAAGCCTTCCAAAAATTTTCAGGCTCGTGGCCGGTTTCCCGGTAGTCGATGCCGATGCCGGGAACAAGCGGCCGGTCCTTCATCGAAAGCACTTCCTCGACGAGCCGGCAGGCGTCTTCGGGAGAGGCTTCCCGGTCGATCGCCGGAATGAGGCACCCCGAAATGCCGAAGCGCTCGGGCGCTTCGAGAAGCGCCGACTGAATGGCGCGGGCCCCGTCGGCATAGCTCATCCAGCGCGAAAGCCCCGTCCAATTCCAGGAAAACTCGATCCAGCGCACGCCGAGAGAGGCCGCCCGCTCGAGATGCTCGAGCGCAATGCGCCTGAGCATCTCGGGCTCTCGAAGCACCTGCGACTCGAGCGTGCGGAAGATCTTCAGGACCCCGACCGGCTTTTCGCCCCGGGTGTAGAACGCGGAAATCTCTTCGTCCGAGACCGACGCTCCCGACTCACGCACGAGATCTCGAAAAGTCGATTCCGCGATGGTGCCCAAAAGATGGCAGTGGGTTTCCGCCTTGGGAAAGGTTCGGAAAAAGGCAAGCCACTCCGGCGTGAGCTGCCTGCGCAAGGGACTGTCGGGAACCCATCCCGGATTCGTGCTTCTCATGCTCTTCCTCTCTTAATCCAAAACTTCGCGGCCGATCAGATCGTGCTCTTCGTTCGCCGTGATGCGCACCTTGACGAAGTCTCCGGGCTTGAGCGGCCGATCGGTCGTCACGTAGCAGACGCCGTCGATGTCCGGTGCGTCCGCCTTCGTGCGGCCGACCGCCACGCCGTCCTCATCGGGCGCCTCGTCGATCAGAACATCCTGAACGGTGCCGACCTTTCTCTTGAGCTTCTCGAGCGAAATCTCGGCCTGAAGCTCCATGAAGCGCCGGCGGCGGTCCTCGCGCACTTCATCGGGAAGCTGTCCGGGAAGCGCGTTCGCGGCCGCTCCGTCGACTGGGGAGTAGGCGAAGCACCCGACCCGGTCGAGCTGCGCCTCGCGCAGGAAGTCGAGGAGGTACTCGAACTCCTCTTCGGTCTCGCCCGGGAACCCCGCAATGAAGGTTGAGCGGATCGTGATGTCGGGACAGGCGCGGCGCCATGCGGCGATGCGCTCGAGATTCTTCTCGGCCGATGCCGGGCGCTTCATCGCCTTCAGGATGCGCGGATGCGCGTGCTGGAAGGGAACGTCGAGATAAGGGAGGATCAGTCCCTCGGCCATGAGGGGAACGACCTCGTCGACGCTCGGATAGGGATAGACGTAGTGAAGCCGCGTCCAGAGGCCGAGACGGCCGAGCTCGCGACAGAGGTCAAGGAGCCTCGTGCGAACGGGGCGTCCGCCCGCGAAGTCGAGCTTGTAGCGCGCGTCGACGCCGTAGGCGGCCGTATCCTGACTGATGACGAGAAGCTCCTTCACGCCCGCAGCCTTCAGGTTTTCGGCTTCTCGAACGATGTCGCCGATCGGGCGGCTCACGAGCGTTCCCCGCAGCTGCGGAATGATGCAGAAGGTGCAGTGATGATTGCAGCCTTCGCTGATCTTGAGGTAGGCATAGTGACGGGGCGTGAGCCGAACGCCCGCCGCGGGAACGAGGTCGCCCCAGGGTTCGTGGGGCCGCGGCAGATGGCTTTCGACGAGCCGCACCACCTCCTCGACCTGATCGGGCCCCGTGACGCCGAGCACCTTCGGCATCTTTTCGGCAATGAAGTTCGAACCGTCAGGGTTCTTCTTTCCGCCGAGGCATCCGCAGACGATCACGCGGCCGTTCTCGTCGAGCGCTTCGGCGATCGCCTGAAGACTCTCCGCCACGGCTTCGTTCACGAAGCCGCAGGTGTTCACGATGACGAGGTCGGCCTCTTCGTACGTCTGCCCGATGCGGTAGCCGCGGGCGCGCAGTTCGGTGACGATGCGCTCGGTGTCGACGAGCGCCTTGGGGCAGCCGAGGGAAACAAATCCGACAACAGGAATTTTCTTCATAGGGTCTCAAAGGGCTCCGCGCCGTGCGGAGCCGCGGTTGTTGCAAAAATCAAGCTTCGGGCTTCATCCAGATGAGCGCCGCATGACGGCCCGATCGTTCGCCGTCGCGCCGGAAGCTCCAGAAGCGCGCCGGATCGGCGTAGGTCGAAAGGGCGCAGTCTGCCGTCCGAGCCTCATCGATTCCCGCGTCGGCGAGCGCCATGCGGGCGAGAAGTCCAAGGTCGGCAAGGAACTTCCCGCCTTGAACCGGCCGAAAGGCGGCCTGCGCTTCGGGAAGATGAGCGCGCATCGCCTCCAGCACGTCCTCCCCGACTTCAAAAGCGTCGGCGCCGATGCGGGGGCCGAGCCACGCCGCCAGATCGAGCGAGGCGTCTCGAGCCAGCATGGCCTGCACCGTTTTCTGAATGACCCCGTCGGCGAGGCTCCTCCATCCCGCGTGCACCGCTGCGACGGCGCGTCCAGAGCGGTCGGCAAGAAGCACCGGAAGGCAGTCGGCCGTCATGACGGCGCAGACCACGCCGGGAGTGAACGTGTACGAGGCGTCCGCCTCGGGCGCTCCTTCGATGCGGTCGGCTTCGAGCACGGTCGTGCCGTGAACCTGGGTCAGCCAGCGCGGCTCCTCGGGAACGAGGCCGCGCACGATCTGGCGGTTCATCCGCACGCACGCCGCGGCATCCCCCGTATGTTCGGCAAGATTGAGCCCCATGATCCCTTCGGGGCCGCCCCAGGGGCCGCTGGAAACGCCGCCCATGCGCTCCGTAAAGAAAGCCGAAACGCCCGTGGGGGCGGGTTCGGGCCAGACGGGAACAATCCGCGACAGTTCGGGCTTGAAGAAATCCATCAGCTCAACTCCTCTTCGAACAGCGAACTCGGCCGATCGAGCGGGCCGAACCCCAATTCCTCCATAAGCGCCGCCATGTCCTCGGGCGGCGGCACGAACCACTGCATCGCTTCGCCCGTCGTCGGGTGCAGAATGCCGAGCCGCGAAGCGTGAAGCGCCTGACGGTGGAAGTCGAGCGCGTTCTCGAGCTTCACCGCGACGCCGGGCGCACGTCCGCGGTAAAGCTGATCGCCCAGAAGCGGCAGATCCTCTCCCGTGAGGTGAACGCGGATTTGATGCGTGCGGCCCGTGTCGAGCCGGCAAACGACCCAGCTCATGGGAATTCCGTCGGAGCTCGACCAGCCTGCGGTGCGCACGCGCGTGCGCGCGGGCTTCGCGCGCACCCCGGTCGAGCCCGGGAATCCCTTGAAGCGGATTCGGCTCCTCGGGTCGCGACCGATCGGCACTTCAACGACGAAGTCGGGCGCCGCCGAGCCGATCGTCACCGCCCAGTACTCCCGCTTCACGGTGCGCTCCTGGAGCTGACGCACGAGATTCGTCTGCGCCGCCAGCGTTTTGGCTACGACCATGAGGCCCGTCGTGTCGCGGTCGAGCCGGTGCACGATTCCTGCGCGCGGCACGCTCATCAATTCCGGATACCGGTAGAGCAGTCCGTTCATCAGAGTCCCGCCGGGATTTCCGGCGCCGGGATGAACGACAAGGCCCGCCGGCTTGTTGACGACGACCACGGCGTCGTCCTCGTAGACCACTTCGAAATCAATTCCCTCTTCCGGCTCGAAGCGCATCTGATCGCCCGCATGCGGCTTGGCGAGGAGCCGCACGACGTCGCCTTCGGCCACGCGGTCCCGCGGCTTCGAGGCAGGCACGCCGTTCACCTCGACCGAACCCTCCTCAATGAGCTTTTGGAGTCGGGCGCGCGAAACCTCGGGCATCAGCTGCGCGAGCACCTTGTCAAGGCGCTCGCCCCAAACTCCCTCGAGCGTGAAGACGGGCAAAATCTCTTCGTCTTCGAAATCGTCGGAAAACGCCTCCTCGCTATAATCGGGGGCGCTATCCATTTTGTCCTGGCTTGTCATGAATCTTGCACATTCCTTCAAACGGCTTCTGATGCGCACCACCGCGCTCGTCGCGGTGACGCTCGCAACCGCTTCCTGCTCGTGGCTGCAGGACCTTGAAACAGACCCTACGATCGACTGGCCGGCCGATCGCCTCTATTCGGAAGCGCGTTCCGCGCTTGATGATAGCAATTGGACCACGGCGAAGGACTACTACCAGAAGCTCGAAGCGCGCTACCCCTTCGGTCAGTACGCTCAGCAGGGTCAGATCGAACTCATCTACGCGACTTGGAAGGACGGCGACGCTCCGGGCGCGGTGCAGGCCGCAGATCGTTTCCTGCGCAGCTACCCGAATCATCAGAACAGCGACTACGTGATGTTCCTGAAGGCGCTGGCGACGCTCAACGAGAATGACAGCTGGTTCTCGATCCTTTCGGCCGAAGACCTTGCCGACCGCGATGCGGACGCCTCAAAGCAGGCCTTCGACATCTTCAAGGAGCTCATCCTCCGCTATCCGAACAGCCGCTTTGCGCCGGAAGCCCGCCGCCGCATGCACGAGCTCGTCCTCGCGCAGGCCGAGCATGAACTGAACACGGCGAAGTACTACTACGTGCGCCATGCGTACGTGGCCGCGATCGAACGCGCGCAGCGCGTCGTCAAGGACTTTCAGAACACCCCGATGCGCGACGATGCGCTCGAGCTCATCGCCAACGCCTACGAGGCGCTGCACCTGACGGATCTTGCGAACGACACCCGCCGCATCATCGAACTCAACAAGGGCGGCGAGATCGCTCAGCCCTCGCGCTGATCCTCCATTCCTTTCCGCTGCAAAAAAGCCGCTTCACCTTCGAAGCGGCTTTTTTCATGCCCGCGTGCGCGATTAGATGAAACCCACTAGGGGAAAGCGCCTGCGGCGACGGCTGTTCGAGCAAACACTCATGCAAAAAGAAGCGCAAGGCCGCCGTCGACCGCTCGATCGGCATTCAAAATCAAGGAAAGCAAAGATGACGATCGAACCGCCGCGGACGCCGCAGAAGCGCCCGGAGATGCGAGCGCATCGAGAAAACGGAGAAAAAATCTTATGGAAAACTACACCGTCACGCTCCCGCATTACAGCGTCGGTTCCCGCTGCTACGAAGAGCTCGGACCCGTCGCCGCCCTCTACGGCCGCAAAGTCGCCGTCGTCGGCGGCGAAACTGCGCTTCAGAAAGCCGGCGCACAACTGAAGGCCGCCATTGAAGCGGCCGGCCTTGAAGTGACCGAATGGTCCGTTTACGGCAAGGACGCCACGATGGCGAACGTGCGCCGCATCGTTGAAAGCGAAGGCGCCAAGGCGGCGGACATCGTCTTCGGGGTGGGCGGCGGCCGCGCGATCGATACGGTGAAGGCTGCGGCGGACTTCCTCGGGAAACCCTTCTTCTCCTTCCCGACCGTCGCCTCGAACTGCGCGCCGATTTCGGCGATCAGCGTCATCTACCATGAAGACGGATCTCTCGACTGCTACCACTTTCCCAAGCGCTGTCCCGATCACTGCTTCGTCAACACGAGCGTCATTCTCGACAGTCCCGAGCCGCTTTTCTGGGCGGGCATCGGCGACGCGCTCTCGAAGCAGATCGAATCCCAGCTTGCCAGCCGCGGCCGCAAGCTCGCCCACACGCCCCTCATGGGCGTTCAGATGGGCCTGATCTGCGAGGCGCCTCTGATGGAGTACGGCAGACGGGCGCTCGAAGACTTCCGATCCGGCGTCGAGTCGGACGCCTTCGTGCAGGTCGTTCTCGACATCATCATCTCGACCGGGATCGTCTCCAACCTTGTGACGACGCGGGACGACTACTACTACAACTCTTCGCTCGCGCACTGCTTCTACAACGCGTCGATGGTGCTTCCCGCCGTGCACAAGCACCTGCACGGCGAAGTGGTGAGCTTCGGGAATCTCGTCCTGGAAGCCGCGGACGGCTGCGACGAAGACCTCGAGCGCTTCGTGCGCTTCAACGCGTCGATCGGACTCCCGGTCACGCTTGAAGCGATCGACATCACGAGCGAAGCCGATCTCGACGCCCTGATCGAGCGCGCCCCGTCGATCCGCGAATGGAAGTGCGTGCCTTATGAAATGACGAAGGAGAAGTTCCGAGCGGCAATTTTGAAGGCCGACGCCGCGGGCCGGGCTTTCCTTGCCCGTCGCTGAAGCTCCGGGAGATGAGGAGAAAGAGACTGCCCGCGCGGCGTCCCCCGGTCGGGGCTTCGCCGCGCGGGCAGTTCCTTGCTTCGACGAATCTCCTTCAGGCTTCCCGGGCGCGCCGCGCGCCCCGTTCGACGCGAATGAAGCCGAGCACGACGAGCGCCGCGACGAAGAAGAGCGCCGTCACGCCGATCGCGAGCCGGTGATTGTTCCCCGTCGCCCAAGCGACCGATCCGTAGGCAAGAGGCCCGACGATCGCGGCGAGCCAAAGCGCCGTGTTCCAATAGCCGAAGAATTCCGCCGTGCGCGCCGGCGGCGCAAAAACGGCCGCCATGGCTCGCCCCGCGGACTGCGAACTGCCCATCGCAAGTCCCGCGAGATTTGCGGCCGCCCAGAAAAGCGCCCGACTTTGGGTCGTGGCGGCGATCCCCGCCATGGCCAGCCAAAGGAGGAGCGTAAGGCCGAGCGCCGCCTTGTGGCCGATTCGGTCCTGAAGCTTTCCAAAGAGATAGGCTCCGGCAGCGGCCGTGAAGTTGACGACGAAGACCATGAGAATCGTATCCTCGGTCGTGAACCCCATCACGGCGGAGGCGTAGACCGCCGAAAGCGAAATCACGACCGAAACGCCGGATTGATAGAGAAAGCCGCAGACGGCGAGAAGTCCGAAATCGGGAAATTCGCGAAGGGAGAGCAGCGCCCGAAACGTGGCCGCGAGCGACGCCGTCGCGCCTTCGGCCGCATGGGTTTCGCTCGGCTTCGCCCGCTCCTTGAGCCAAAGGAAGGTGGGAGTCGAGGCGAGCATGAAGACGACGGCGGTTGCTGCAAGCGTTGCCGAAACGCAGGCATCGAGTCCGAACCCGTGCTTGGGTCCGAACTGCACGATCACGAGCGCACAGCCGAGAGTGGCAATGCCGCCAAGGTAGCCGAACGACCAGCCGAGGCCGGAAATTCTCCCGACGCTCTCGGGCTTCGAAAGCTCCGGCAAAAAGGCCGAATTGAGGGTCTCGCCCAGGATGTAGCCGAGATTCGAGAGAAGCACCATGGACGCCGACCAGACGATGGTTCCCGGTCCCGAGAAGGCGAGACCGAAGGTGCCGAGCACGGCAAGCGCCGTCGCCGCGAAGAGCCACGTCTTTTTGTTCGCATGCCGATCGGCCAGTCCGCCGACAAAGGGCATCACGAGAACGCCGAGCGCATTGCTCGCCGCCACGACCACCGTCCAGAGGAACGTCGCCCACTCGGCGTTTCCCGCCACCACGCCGACGAAGTAAGCGTTGAAGACGGCCGTCATCACGACCGTCGTGTAGCCGGAATTCGCAAAGTCGAATGCGGCCCAGGACCAAACCTCGCGGGTTGTCACCCCGGCCTGAAGCGACGCCTTCATGACGGCTCGGGCGTGCGGAGCAGCGCCTGCAGATGCGTGACGGCCGAGCGGGCGAGACTTCCGATCGAGTAGCCGCCCTCGAGCACGCTCACGAGCCGCCCCTCGCAGACGACGGTCGCCGCTTCAACGAGACGCCGAGTGAGATAGGCGTAGTCAAGTTCGGTCGCCTTCAGCTGCGCCATCGGTTCTTCGGAATGCGCGTCGAAGCCCGAAGAGCAGAAGATCAACTGCGGGCGGAAGCGCTCAAGCTTGGGAAGCCAGTCCGTCTCAAGAATTTCTCTGAGAACCGCCCCGTCCGCCCCGGCCTCGACGGGCGCCGCCTCGACGTTCATCGGCGTGGGCTCCATGCGGCGGTTCGGATAGAAGGGCCACTGAAAGATGGAAAAGAATCGAATCTTGGGGTTGCCCGCGACGATCTCCTCGGTGCCGTCGCCGTGGTGAGCGTCGAAGTCGATGATGGCGACGCGCTCGAGCTTGAAGCGGCGGATGGCGTAGAGCGCTCCGATCGCCACGTTGTTGAGGTAGCAGAATCCGGCCGCGCGCCCGCGGGATGCATGGTGGCCCGGCGGGCGGACCGCGCAGAAGGCGTTTCGCACGCTGCGCTCGAAAAGCGCATCGACGGCCCGCACGACGGCGCCCGCGCTCGCCAGGGCGCAGCGGAAGGTGTCGGGACCGACCTTGGTGTCGGGTTCGCTGAAGCGGCGCTGAGCCTCCGGGTCGCCGTCGGAGGCCCGCTCCAGGGCTTCGACGTAGTCGGCATCATGAGCGAGGAGAACGACGTCTCTCGGCGCCGGCCCGCAGTCGACCCGCCGCACGAAGCGGTCGAGCCCGCCCGCAATCATTCGGGTTTCGATCGCCTCAAAGCGCTCCGGCGTTTCGGGAGCTTCGGGCAGCGGGTTCGGTCGGTCGACAAGCTGATGCGTGAAAAATCCCGTCGGCAGACGCATCCAATCCGGCAGCGTGGTCATGGGGCTTGATGGGGCGCCCGATGCAAGAGCGCGGCGCCGCGTTGATGTTGACGTCTACGAGGTTAGCACGGCTCACGCGATGCGCGAAGCTTCCCGACTCCGCCAACCGCGCCCGTCGGCTCTCGGCAAGCTCCGCACGCGCCGAGCGGCGAAACTCTTGAACGGAAACCGGCCGAAGCTCCATGTTCCGGGGTAGGCCCGCTTTGCGGCTCGGGCGTCGAAAGGCATTCCAATCCCGCCCCGCAAGCGCCGGAGCGCAACGCTCCGGCATTCTCGTCCGAATGAGGCGGGCTTTATGTCGCAGTTGGTAAATTCCGACGATTTCCGCCTCGAACGAGCTCGAGCCGCCGATACAATCAATGATCGACAAACATTGGAGGCGCATAGGTGATGCTCCTGAACTCCGCTTCCCGCTTTTTCGGCGCCTTCACGGCCGCGGTCCTTCTCGGCCTTTCCTTCGGCTCGCAGGCCTCGCCCTCGGAAGATCCGCGTGCTTCAAGCGTCCGCTCGAGCCCGGCCGCATCCGACTATCTCAGCCGCGCGGACGTAAAGGCCTACCTGAAGCGCTTGAGCGAAGAAAAGAAAATTCCGCTCGCCTGGCTTGAGGCGGAAGTGGCCGTTGCCCGCTACTCGCCCGTTTCCGAGCGGCTCATGACGCCGAAGCCCAAAGCCGACCGAAAGACGACGCCCGAGCGCAACTTCCGCCTCTACGAACGCAATCTCGTCGACGACGAGCGCATTGAGCGAGGGCTCGACTTCATCGAGAGAAACCGCGCGGTGCTGCGCCGAGTTTCCGAAGACACGGGAGTGAGCCCCTACGCCGTCACGGCCATCATCGGCATCGAATCGATCTATGGACGCAACATGGGGCGCTTTCGGGTGCTCGACGCGCTGATGACGCTCTCCTTCGACTACACGCGCCGCGCGAAGTACTACCAATCGGAACTTGCGAGCTTTCTGGAGTTCTGCTGGCGCGAACAGGTTTCACCCATTTCCGTCACGGGATCCTTCGCCGGCGCGCTTGGTCTCGGACAGTTCATGCCCGCATCGCTCAACGCCTACGGGCGGGACGGCGACGGCGACGGCAAGATCGACATCGTGCATTCCGAACCCGACGGCATCGCCTCGGTCGCGAACTTCCTGCGGGTGCACGGTTGGATCACGGGCGAACGGCCGCTCTACAAAGTGGAAGCCAACCCCGTCATCTTCCAGAAAACGGGTTCGGGCGGCATTCGTCCCCACACGACGGTGGGCTCGCTCCTCAAAGCAGGCGTAAAGCCCCTGGAAAAGCTTCCCCTCAAAGTCGAAGAGCCCGCGCTTCTCGTCGATCTTCCCTGGATCTCCAAAGACGACGACAAGGGCGTCGACTACTACATCGGCACGGGTTCCTTTTCAGCGATTCTCCACTACAACCGCAGCTACTTCTATGCAGCGGCGGTGACCTTCCTCGCCTACAGGCTCGAAGAACTCCACGAAAAGCTCCTCGCGGACGAGCGCTCGGACGGTTGAAAAAAGAGCGCTTTGCGCGCGGCCGTTTTTTTGGTAACCTTCGCTCGCTTTTTCAACCACGCAACTCGGACGAACCATGAGCGAGCGAAGACCTTCGCGGAAATCCTTATTCCCCGTTGATCCATTGATTGGGAGAGCCTCATGCTGATCGGCGTGCTTCTCGGCGTCGCAGCCGGCGCCCTTTGGGGACTCATCTACCTCGCGCCCCTCATGGTCCCGGAATACAACCCCATTCTCCTTGCCCTCGGGCGGTTCGTCGTCTACGGGCTCGTCTCCCTCCCCTTCCTTTGGATATTTCGCCGCGAACTGGCGAAATTCACCCGTCGGGACTTCTTCGACGCCTTCTGGATGCCGATGGTCGGCAACATCATCTTCTACGCGCTTCTCACGTCGAGCATCCGTCTTTCGGGCGCTCCGCTCGCGGGCATGCTCATGGCGACGATTCCGGTGCTCGTCGCCGTCGTCTCCAACATCCGATACGCAGCGCACGGCCGCGCCGCTCCATGGCGGCGCGTCGTGCCGCCCGTCATGCTTATTTTCGGCGGACTCGTTTTCGCCAACTGGTCCGAATTCGAGCTTCTCACCCAAACGGCGGGCGAAGAGGGATTTTGGGAGGGGGCCGGCCTCGGCGTGCTCTTCGTCATCGCCTGGACCTGGTTCTCGATTGCCAATGCCGAGTGGCTTGTCGCCAATCCCGAAAAGAGCCCTTACGCCTGGACCGCGCTTCAGGGCGTGATGATCCTTCCCGTCGCTTCCATTCTCTTCATCGTGGGAGCCGGACCTTTCGGCATGCTCGACACCTCGGCCGGGCTTCTGGGCCCAGCGCCCGTGCGCTTCCTGCTCGTTCTTCTCATGCTCGGAACGCTCTGCTCGTGGCTCGCCATGATCTGCTGGAACAGCATGAGCCAGCGGCTGCCCTCCGCCCTTTCGGGGCAGCTGATCGTCTTCGAGTCGATCTTTGCCGTCGTCTACGCGCTCATCTATCGCGGAGAAACGCCGGCGCTCACCATGATCGCGGGCTTCATCGTTCTTCTTGTCGGCGTTCTCGGCAGTCTGCGCGCCTTCCGCATGCCCCTCGAGCCGCACGGACCCAAGAAGACGCATCCGGTCCGTGCCGCCCAGTAGCTTTTCAGTGGATTTGAACGCGTAGCGATCCGACGCCGTTGACGCCCGCGAGAATGAGGTCGCCGCGCTTGACGGGGCGTGCGCCCGCCGGCGTTCCCGTAAAGACGACGTCGCCCGGTTGAAGCGTCCAGGTCTTTGAAATTTCGGCAATGATCTCCGCTGCCGACCAGGTCATCTCGCCGGTGGATCCGTGCTGCCGGCGCTCGTTCCCGACATAAAGGTAAAGGTCGGCGGGAGCCGGCATCGGCGAGCGGTAGTCGGGCCGAACGTACGAGACGGGGGCCGATCCTTCGAAAGCCTTCGCGCGCTCCCAGGAGGAGCCGGCGGCGGCAAGCCGGCCGCGCAGTTCGGGCTTCGTGAAGTCGATCCCGACGCACCATCCCCAGACGGCGTCGGCCGCCTCCTCGAGCGACATCGCACGGCCGCCCTTCGAGAGGCAGGCGACAAGCTCGACCTCCGGCATGAGCGGTTCCTCGTCCTCCTCGACCGCCATGTCGAACACATCGTTCGGTCCGATGGGCACCACGGCGTCCGCAGGTTTCATGAAAATGTGAAGCTGCGGCTTCGCGCCCGGAGTCCCCGCCTTGGCGTAGCTGCCCGCCACGCAGAAGACGCGGCGCACAGGAAAAAATTCGTAGCGTTCATCCTGAACGGGAATGACGGGCTGAGCGGGCGGAGCGAAAAGAAACGGCATCGGGAAGAAACTCCGGAGAAAGTCATATGCAGGGCCTGAAATTTTAACGGCTTTGCGGCTCTGCGCACTTCGCCCGTCAATCCTGCGTCAAACCTCACCCGGCGCGCTTCCCGCTAAAATGGACGGAATGTTCAACGGGGGCCCGCCTGCGGGCGCCGCTCCGTCACACTCAAGAAGGACCGAGTCCAACAATGAATCAGCAGACTCCGCGCCGCGAAAGCCTCGCCTCCATCGGTCAGCGCCGACTTCACGCCGTGCGCACCAAGGGCATCTACGTGCTGCCGAACGCCTTTACGGCCGCCTCGCTCTTCGCCGCCTTCTACGGCATCATCCAGGCCATGAACGGCGAGTTCGGCACGGCCGCGATCGCCGTCTTCTTCTCGATGGTTCTCGACGGCATGGACGGCCGCGTGGCCCGCCTCACGCACACGCAGAGCGAGTTCGGCGTTCAGATGGACAGTCTTGCCGACGCGGTGGCTTTCGGCGTTGCGCCCGCCCTCATCATTTATGAATACGCGCTCTCGGGACTCGGCAAGCTTGGATGGGCCGCAGCCTTCATCTACGCCTTCTGCGCCGTGCTGCGCCTCGCCCGCTTCAACTGCAACGTCGGCGTCGTGAGCAAGAGCTGGTTCCAGGGGCTTCCCTCGCCGGCCGCCGCCGCGCTTGTCTGCGGCTTCGTTTGGCTTGCCGTCGAGAATCACCTCCCCGACTGGTTCATCCCCTATCGGAGCACCGCAGCCTTCATCATCACGCTCTACGCCGGCCTTACGATGGTGAGCAACGCTCCCTTCTTCTCGGGAAAAAGCATCACGGTCGTGCGCACGATTCCCTTCTGGGTCGTGATCGTTCTCGCAGCGCTTTTCATCATTGTTTCGAGCAACACTTCGCTCTCGATCTTCGTGCTCTTCTGCATTTACGCGCTCACGGGCTACTTCTACGAATTCTGGTGCTGGTGGCGCGGCCGTCCGAATCCGATCCAAGCCGACCTTGCCGCGCAGCAGGCGGCTGAAGCCGCAGCGCAGTCCGCCGACAAGACGACGCCCTGACGCCGCCGTCTTCCGACCGCTCGAAGAAATGCGCCGCGCCGGGCACTCTCCGCGCGGCGTTTTCTTAGGATGGAAGTCCGCTCCTTTTCAACTCTCTCTTCGGAATTTCAGTCATGTCGACCTCGGAAACGCCCACCATCTCCTTTGAAGGCGCGGTCATCGTCCTTCGCGTGCTGCAGCTCATTCCGAAGCACGGCTGGACCACCGCGAGAGAAATCCGCGAAATTCTCGATGCGGACGGCATCCGCCTCGAAACCCGGACGATGCAGCGCATTCTGAAAACGCTCCGCGAGCACCCGGAGATCTTTCCGCTCGAAACGGAGCTCGAAGGCCGAACGCTGCGCTACCGATGGTCGCCGAGCGCCAAGGGCTTCCACCTGCCGGTGCTCTCGCCTCAGGACATGCTCCTCCTGCGTCTGGCCGAGGAACATCTGCTCTTCCAGCTTCCCTCTTCGGTGCTTGCGGGCCTGAGGCCGCTCTTTCGGGAAGCGCGCCAGCTTTCGAGCACGGCGCCGCACGTGAAGCGCGAATGCTCCTGGCTTCAGAAGGTGAAGGTCGTGAGTCCGGCGCTCTCCTTCATGCCGCCCCGCATTCGTCCGCTCGTCTTCGAGAACGTGACGCAGGCGCTTTATGAAGACAAGGTGCTCTCGATCGACTACCGCAACGCCAAGGGCCGCCTCATCAGCGCGCGGGTGATGCCGCTCGGCCTCGTTCAGCAGGATGTCCGCACATACCTCGTATGCCGATTCGAAGGCTACGAAGACACGCGGCATCTCGCGCTTCACCGCATCGAGCAGGCCCGCGTCACGGTTTTCTCGGGCGAGCGGCCTGAAGATTTCGACCTTGAGGACTACACGGCGAAGGCGCCCTTCAATTACGCCCAGGGCCGAACCATTCACCTTGAAATCTTCACCGACGATCCCGTGCTCGTCAGGAATCTCACGGAGACGCCCTTCAACCGATCGCAGAAGATTCTCCCGGACCTCACCCGCAAGACGGGCTGGAAGATCGAAGTCGACATCGAAGATTCGCTTCTTTTGGACGGCTGGCTCGCGATGCGGCGCTCCTCGATCATCGAAACGAGAAAGCGGCTCATCGCCTCATCGGGACGGCCGGCGAATCCCGTCACGAACGCGCCCGACGAGCTTGCGATCGAAAACCGACAGGTCGTGACGCGGCCGCTTGAAAGCGACTGAGTCCGAATCCGGTCAATCTTCGAGCGGAAGCCTCGCGCGGAGAATCGTTGCGAAGAGATCCGTCCACATCGGGAGCACCCGTTCGTTGAAGGAGAACTTCGGGCTGTGGAGCGGCGCCGAATGGTCCTCGTCGTCGATCCCGAGCTGAATGTAGATCCCGGGCACGGCGGCCGACATGAAGGCAAAGTCTTCGCCGCCCATGCCCGGGCGAAAATCGGTCGTCATCCGCTCCCTGCCGTAGCGCTCGGCAAGAACCGGCTCCAGTGCGGCAAAGAGTTCCGGATCGTTCATCTGCGGCGGGTAGACGCGAGCGTAGTCGAGCGAAATCGTCGTTTCGGTCGCCAAGCCGATGCCTTCGGCCGTCTCCCGCATGCGCCGCTCAATGAGGTCCTGCACCTTCGGGTCGTGCGTGCGCACCGTTCCCCGGATCGAAACCCGCGCGGGAATCACGGTGGGCGCCTTCATGTCGCCCGCTTCAAGCGCGCAAAGGGAAACGACCGCCGAGTCGGCCGCATCGACATTTCTCGACACGATCGTCTGGAGCGCCAGAATCAATTCGGCCGCAGCCGGCACCGGATCAACCGTTTGGTGAGGGCGCCCTCCGTGTCCGCCCCGGCCTTCGACCACGAAAGTCGGCACGTCGACCGAAGCCATCATGGCGCCGGGCTTGACTCGAATTTCCCCGAGCGGACTCTTTCCGGCGGCATGAATCGCGAAAACTTCGCGGCAGGGATAAACCTCGAAGAGACCCTCCCGGATCATTTTGTCGGCCCCCGCGTAGCCTTCTTCACCCGGCTGAAAAATGAGAAGCACGCTTCCGGCAAATCGCCGATGACGCATCACCCAAGCCGCAAAAGCCAAAAGTCCCGCAGCGTGGCCGTCGTGTCCGCAGAGGTGCGCGCACTTGGGCACCTCGCTCGCGTACTCAAGCCCCGTCTCCTCAGCGATCGGCAGCGCATCCATGTCGGCTCGAAAGCCGATCGTCGGCCCGGGCCGCTCGCCCGGAATCAGGGCGGCGACGCCCGTACCGGCAAAGCGTCGGATCTCCTCGACGCCGAGGGTCCGAAGCGCTTGCTCAACCTTCTCGGCCGTGCGGAAGGTTTCCATTCCGATTTCAGGATGCCGGTGGAGATCGCGCCGGAACTCAACGACGAGACGCGAGGCCTCGGCTCCAATCAGATCGGCGAGCGTAGCTTGGTCGTTAAAGCGGATCATGGCGGGTTTTCCAACAAGTGCGGAACAATCCGAACATTATCTCGAAACTTCGGCAAATCCCGCTTCAAGGAAGTCGCCGCATCTAGATCTCGACGAAGAGCGTTGGGGAAAACCACTCAGCCGTCCGGAACGCAATGCGGCGCCTCGTCCGAAGACGGGCGCCGCATTCCTAAGAAAAACCGCCGCTCGGCTTAGAGAACGGCCAGCGTCGTCCGCACGCCGGTCACCTTCTCGCCGATAACGACGCGGGGCTCGGCGTCGAGAGGAAGATAGAGATCGACGCGGGAGCCGAAGCGGATGAAGCCGTAGCGCTCGCCGCGCTCGAGCTTGTCGCCCACGCCTGCATAGCAGACAATGCGGCGCGCGACGAGACCCGCGATCTGAATGAACGTGACGACGCGTCCTTCGGGGGTGCGCACCGTCACGGCATTGCGCTCGTTGTCGGTTGAAGCCTTGTCGAGATCGGCGCTGAAGAATTTCCCGGGAACGTACGTCACGCGCTCGACCGTGCCTTCAACGGGCGACTTTTGACTGTGCACGTTGAAGACGTTCATGAAGACCGAAATCATGAGCGCGTCCTCGCCCGTTTCCGGATTCACGGCCTTCTGCACCTTGCAGACGCGGCCGTCGACCGGACTGACCACCGCGCGGGGATCAGAAGGCGCCTCACGCACGGGATCTCGGAAGAACTGGCCGGCAAAAACAAGGAAGATGAGCGCGAGAAGCGCAAGAAAATCCCAGTCGAGCGCCCAAAGCACAAGCGCAAGCACCGCGGCGCCCGCCAGAATGGGCCAGCCCTCGCGGGCGATGATGGGATAAGAGGCGTTTCGGGACATTAAAAACGGTTCCTTCAAAAAGCTGCGCGTATCGTATCGACCTTGCGCAGAGCGCGCAAGCCGAAAGGAATTATTCGTTCTTCGGAGCCTTCGACTCTTCATTCGAGCCGCTCAGCCAGTCGAGAAAGCCCGTCTTGCTGCGCGAGCAGACGTAGACCTTGCCTTCGCCCTTGAACTTGAGCACGATGCCTTCGCCGGAAAGCTGGCTCTGAACGAGCTTGCCGATCAAGCCCGAGCGCGAAGTGTTGAGCGTAAGCTCGTAGTCCAGCGCCTGATCCCAGGCGACGAGGTGCCCGTTGTCGACGAGGATCGGCCGATCACGGGAAACGTCGAGCTCGCGGATCGAGCCGAAGCCCGAAACCACCACCTCGCCTTCGCCGGCGGTGCTCATGATGAAAAGCCCGCCGCTCTCGGCCAGCAGCGCTCGGCCGATCGACTGCATCTTCGTCGTGATCTCGACGCCCTCGGTCGCCGCAAGAAAGGCGCCGTCGGAGAGGCGGTACTGACGCTCGCCGACCTTGAGAACGCGCAGATCGCCGGGAAGGTTCGGCGCGAGAAGCGCTTCTCCCGGCTCCTTTTCGGCTTCGATCCACTGCTGGAAGAACGTTTCGTCGTTCAGAACCTTTCGGGCGAGCGAACGGAAAAATCCACCCTTCATTTTCCCTTTGAGGGAGAGCGAGCGGTCCATGGCGACCATGGAACCCGACTCTGCGGCGATTTTTTCGCCGGGTTCAAGCGAGACGCGCAAAAGCGGATCAATGCCGCCGTCGAATTCGAAACGAGCCACGTAGTCGTCCTCCAATGCAAGGGACGGAACCGCCGCCCTCTCTGTGGGCAGCGGTCCGCAACGGTTCATTTTAAATGGACGCTTCTTAGGGCGTGATGCGCACCTGCATCGTGACGCGCAGCGTCACGTCCGCCTCGCCGGCCTCGACCTGCGGAGCGGCATCGGCCGCCGCCATGCGCGCGTTCATGAGCGCGGGCGCGGCGTAGTAGCGCACGCCGGGCGCTCCCGGCGTGGCGGACTGAATCGATTCGACGCGGACGTTCTTCTCGCCGAGGCCGAAGATTTCCGCCGTCTTCACGGCCTGTGCGGCCGCGTCGGCCATCGCCTTTTCGAAGAGCGCATCCTGCGCCGATTCTCTCGCCTGCTTCGAGACGCCGAAGGTGATCCCGTCGTACGTCATGGTGCGCGACAGCGCGGCGAGCACCTCGGGCACGCGCTTGGCGTCCTTCACGGTGACGCGCATGCGCTCGACCGAGCGCCAGGCCCCGATCTCGGGCGTTTCGCCCTCCTTGGCGCGCGAATAAACGGGATTGGTGGAGAGCGCCAGCGTTTCGACCTTCACCGCATCGCCGAAGGCCTTCATGGCTTCAGCGGCGGCGTTCCCGGCCTTGACGACTTCGTCCGACGCGCGCTTGGCGTCTCGATCCTGCACCTCCTTCGAAACGGTGATCTGCGCCTCATCGTTCGGAAGCGTCACGCTCGCCTCTCCGGTCACCGTCATGACTGCGCCCTTTTCCGCGGGAAGCGGCATCGCGGCCGCCCCCGCGGCCATCACGACGCCGACAATGAGAGCCGCCGACTCTTTCCACTTCAACATTCTTCCTTCTCCTTCGATTGCTTTTTTCCCGAGGGCCGGGAGCGGCCCCTGCAGGGCACGGCTCCATTCCCTCGAAACCATCTTATCGGCCGCGTGCGAAAAAAATCCTCACCGAATTGAAAACAATCTTGACCGAGCCGAAATCGAGCCTCTTGGAACGAAACTCAAGGTCTTTGCTCGAAACTTTTAAGCAAAATGTCCTATGGATACGCACCGAGCGCAAAGGGTGGCGAGTTCGAAGGCGAAACTTCTCCGTTTGCAGAGGCCCGCGGGGGGCCCGCCGCTACAATCGTTCACAATCGTCGACCATTTCGCCTCCTCATGACGTCTAGGCTCGCAACCGCCGGGCGAAACCACGCACACGACGACTCCAACAAAAACAAAACAGGACGCCCTTATGTCTACATCTTCTCAGTGGAGCTCGCGCCTCGGATTCATTCTGGCTTCCGCCGGATCGGCCATCGGCCTCGGCGCGATTTGGAAGTTTCCGTTCTGGGCCGGCGCCAACGGCGGCGCCGCCTTCATCATCCCGTACATCGTCTTCACGTTCACGATCGGCGTCGTGCTGGTCATGGCGGAAATCGCCATCGGACGCCGCGGCCGCGGCTCGGTGATGAACGCCATGCGCCAGGTGGGCGGCAAGACCTTCGCCGCCCTCGGCGCCTTTGCCGTGCTCACGAGCTTCATCATCCTTTCCTACTATTCGGTCGTCGGCGGCTGGTGCGTCTCCTATCTGGTCGAGGCGCTTTCGGGCAACGTCGCCGTGGAAAGCGCCGATGCGCTCAAGGCCCGTTTCGGCGACCTGGTTTCAAACGGCTACACGAACATCGCCTGGCACCTCGTTTTCCTCACGCTCACCTGCGGCACGGTCGTGCTCGGCGTCGAGAAGGGGATCGAACGTCTTTCGAAGTATCTGATGCCGACGCTCTTCATCCTGATGATCGCGATCATCATCCGCGGGCTGACGCTCGACGGCTCTTGGGCGGGCGTCCTCTACCTCTTCAACTTCTCCTGGGATTCCGTGACGCCCTCGGCGATCCTGAACGCGATGGGCTTCACCTTCTTCTCGCTCTCGCTCGGCGCAGGGATTCTCGTCACGTACGGGGCCTATCTGCCGAAGGAAAACAACATTCCGACCTCCTCGATCTGGGTTGCGGTCCTCGCCATCCAGGCGGCGCTCCTTGCGGGCCTCATGATCATGCCGGCCGTCTTTGCCTTCGGCCTTGAGCCGAACGCCGGTCCGGGACTCGTCTTCATCACGGTTCCGATGATCTTCTCGCACGTGCCTTTCGGCGCCGTCTTCGCCGTGCTCTTCTACATCTGCCTGCTCGTCGCGGCACTTACGAGCTCGGTTTCGCTCCTTGAAGTGGTGGTCGCCTTCATGCACAACGAATGGCGCATGAGCCGTCGGGCCGCGACCTTCACGTGCTGGGTGACGCTCTTCTTCCTCGGGGCCGTTTCCGCGCTTTCTTTCGGCGTCTGGAGCGACTTTACGATCGGCGGCCGCGTCTTCTTCGACTTCCTCGACTACGTCTGCTCGAACTTCATGATGCCGATCGGCGGCCTTGCCGTGGCGGTCCTCATGGGCTGGAAGGCCTGGCCGGTCATGGCCGAAGAACTGTCCACCGCATGCGCCTACAGCCCCGCCGTCATGAAGACGATCCGAATCGCGATCGCCTACCTCGCCCCGATCCTCGTTCTCGTGGCGATTTATCAGGGCGTGTTCGGCTGATCGAAATCCGTCAGTCACCCTTGAGTCCATGGCCGGCGCTGACTGCAGAGAAGTCCCGCCGGCCTTTTTCTTCCGAGGCATCCGGCACGTTTTCCGAATAGCATTGGTAAAAACACCTTCAAGGACCCTTTCTCATGTCGCAAGAACGCATCACCTGGACCAGCCGAATCGGCTTCGTGCTCGCCAGCGCAGGCGCAGCCGTTGGGCTCGGTGCAATTTGGAAGTTCCCTTACATGGCCGGGACGAACGGCGGTTCGGTCTTTCTCTTCCCCTACGTGCTTCTCACCTTCACAGTGGGGCTCGTTCTCCTCATCGCGGAAATCGCCCTCGGCCGCCTCGGCAAGGGCGGGATCGTCACCACGTACCGAAAGCTTGCGGGATCGTCCTTTCTTCCCGCAGGGTACCTCGGCGTCGTCACGGGCTTTCTCGTCCTCTCCTTCTATTCGGCGATCGGCGGATGGACCATTTCCTACTTCTGCGAGGCGCTCGTCGGCCGCGGACTCATCACGGATCAGAGCCTTCTGGGCGCGCACTTCGCCGAATTCACGGCCGATCCCGTGATGGCGCTTGGCTTTCAGTGGCTCTTTCTCATTCTGAACGGCCTCATCGTCGCCTTCGACGTGACCAAGGGAATCGAGCGCGTGAGCAAGATCCTCATGCCGCTTCTCTTCTTTCTCATGCTTGTTCTCATCGTGCGCGGCCTCATGCTTCCCGGAGCGGGCGCGGGCGTGGAGTTTCTCTTCAAGTTCGCCCCTGAAGCCTTCACCTTCGACGCGCTCCTGCAGGCGATGGGCTTCACCTTCTTTTCGCTTTGCGTCGGGTGCGGCTGCATGATGACGTACGGCTCCTACCTCAGCGAAGAGACGAACCTCATCCGCTCCTGCCTTTGGATCGCTTTCCTCGGCGTGCTCGCGTCGATCATGGGCGGGCTCATGATCATGCCAAGCGTCTTCGCCTTCGGCTTGGATCCGACGGCAGGCCCGGGCCTCACCTTCATCACGATGCCGGCCGTCTTCGCTCAGCTCCCCTTCGGTCAGGTCTTTGCCGTGATCTTCTACCTCTGCCTCATCGTCGCGGCGATCACCTCCTCCGTCTCGATGATCGAGATTCTCGTCGCGTTCCTCGTCGACGAAAAAGGCTGCGGCCGTCCGAAGGCGGCGGTCGTCTCCACGATTGCGCTCGCCCTGGTGGGCGCGCTCCCCTGCCTCTCCTTCGGGATCCTCGCGGACGTGAAGCTCGGCGGAAAGACCTTCTTCGACATCTTCGACTTCTTCACGAGCAACATATCTCTGCCCGTAGGAGGACTCGTCATTCTTTTCCTCGCGGGCTTCAAGTGCTGGCCGCTCGTCGAACGCTCGCTCTCGCCGACTGGAACGCTCTCGTCGGCCGCAGCGTCGACCCTTAAATTCTTCATGCGCGTCGCGGCGCCCATTTTGGTCGCAGCCGTACTGCTGAGCGGACTCCTGTAAAAAGGACGTCTCTGGTAACATTTGACGCCGCATTGACGGCCGCGCGTTATCGTGCGGCCGCCTTTTTATCGACCGCACCCTTTCAGCAGAAGCATGCTTTCCACGCTCTACACGCTTTTCATAGCGCCGCTTGAGCTTTTCATGAGCTCAATCCTCAGCGCCTCGCATTCCTGGCTTGATTCTTGGGGTTGGGCCATTGTGGCGATGAGCCTCGTCGTCAACACGGTGATCCTTCCCATCTACAACAAAGCGGAAAGCTGGCAGGAAGAGGAACGGGCGGTGCGGCGCGGATTCGAAGCGCGGGAAGCGATGATCAAGCGCACCTTCAAGGGCCAAGAGCGCTTCGCAATGCTCTCGACCATGCGTCGGCAAGCAGGCTTCACGCCGCTTCTGGCCATGCGCTCGAGCGTCGGCTTTCTCCTGCAGATTCCCTTCTTCATCGCCGCCTATCATCTTCTCTCGCATTGGGAGCCCCTAAAGGGAGTGGCCTTCGGTCCGATCCCGGATCTGGGCGCTGCGGACGGACTTCTCTTCGGACTCAACCTGCTGCCGATTCTCATGACGGTCGTGAATCTTCTCTCGGCCTTCATCTACACGGCGAGCCTCACGCGTCAGGACAAGATCCAGCTCTACCTCCTCTCGGCGCTCTTCCTCGTGCTGCTCTACGCGTCGCCCGCGGCGCTCACGCTCTACTGGACGCTCAACAACGTCTACTCGCTCGGAAAGAACATCGTCGAAAAGTCGCTTCTGCCCGCCTTCGAAGCCCGTCGAGGAGAGACCTTCGCATCGGCCGCCTACAAGCGCTTCCTCGGGCAAGTCCCAAGCCGCCGAAGCGTCTGGATCCTGATCGCGGCCGCCGTCGTGCTTTTTCTCGCCGCGGTCGCCATCGGCGCCTGGTGCTGGAAGGGCTGGCGTGGCGCCAGACTGGCGCCTCCGGCTCCACTGCTGCAAGCCTTCCTTCTGCTGCTCTGCTCGGCCTCGGCGCTCCTCTGGTGGGGAATTCGCGGTTACGCCTTCTCTTCACGCCGCCTCGACCTTCCCGCGCTCGACCTGCTGGGTAGCGCCGTCTCGATCTTCGTGGTGCTTTTCGGACTCTTCACCACCTTTGCCGTCGATCTGAGCGGTTGGCGTGCGGTGCTCAACACGCCGCCCGCCGTCGTGAAGATCTACGGCTGGAGCCTCGTCTGGTCGACGGCGCCAAGCGCGCTCGTTCTCCTTCACCTCGCGCTCGAGAAGCGCCTCCCCGAGAGGGCCGAAAGCTTCGGCCGGCTCTTCCTCCCCGGCGTCTTCTGCGCCTCGGCGCTCCTCTTCCTCGCGCTCCCGACGCTTGTCCTCGTCTCCGACCCGGGCGCCGTCTCCGCCCCGCTCTCGGAAGTCTTCGCGTTCGAAGCGCTCGGCGCGGCCGCGGCGCTCCTCGTCGGAGCGCTTCTGCGGTCGCTCTTCCGACCGCGCCTGCGCGGCGTCGTTGCCGTCGGCCTTCTCACGGCCGTCGTCGCGGCGGTTCTCTACGCCTTCATCTTCGTCGGCGACTACGGCTTCATCATGGACGGCGTTCTGGACAACCCGCCCGTGGACAAGGTCGTGCCGAAGGACGCGCTCCTCGACGCGGCGATTCTGGCTGCCCTTCTTGCCGTCGTTCTCTTCATCCTGCTTCGCCGCCGAGCGGACATTGCCGGGTTCGCGCGCGGCTTCGCCGGGCTCTCCGGCATCTTCTTTGCCGGCGCCTTCGGTGCGGCGGGACTCGCGCCGAGCTTGGTCTCCGAACCCGCCCAGAACATGCAGGAAGTGCGGTTCGATCCGCCCGAATCCGAGAAGGCGCTCATGAGCTTCTCGAAGGAGAAAAACGTCGTTCACATCGTCTTCGACATGTTCACGGGCGACAACTTCCCGGTGATTCTCGAAATGTTCCCGGAATTGAAGCGCTCCTTTGAGGGCTTCGTCTGGTACAAAGACGTCGTCGCGGCCGGCAGCGGCACGTCCTACGGACTCGCCGCAGCGACGGGCGGCCCCGGATACATTCCGCGCAACGTGAATGCGCGCGCTTCGGAAGGCAAGCGCTTCGACGCGATCTACGGCGAGAGCTACGCCGTCGTCCCCAACGCGCTCCCCGACGACTGGAACGTGACGATTTCGGGCACGATCTGGCCGATGGAACTCGCCCTCTTCCGCCGCCCGCCCGCCGCGATCGAACCCTACGGCCCGCTCGCCCAGGACTGGTTCAACTACTACTACCGCGAAGGTCTTTCCGAAGCGGTCGGCGCAGAATCCGAGAACGCCTTCATGCTTCTTTTCTCGATCTCGGCCTTCAAGGCGGCGCCCTATGCCCTCCGCGGCAAGATCTACCGAAGCGGCGCGTGGCTGCTTCCGGAAAGAACGTCGACGGACGGCTTCCGCGCCGAAGCGCCCCTGCGCGCGCTCGCCGAGCGAAGCCGCATCGACGAGACCCTCGGCAACGCGTATCGATACTTCTACTTCGACAGCTCTCACACCGGCATGTACTACGACGTCGAGGGGCGTCCCTCAGGCAAGAAGCCCGTGCCGTCGAGCGCTTGGCTCAAGGCGAATCCCAGCCTTGACTACGCGCACCTCCTTGCCGAGGCTGCTTCCGTGCGGCGTCTTGCCGAGTGGCTCGACTGGCTGCGCAAGGAAGGCATCTACGACCGCACGCGCATCGTCGTCACGTCCGACCACGGCGCCTTCGACTCTCCGACGCTGGTCGAAGCCATCGGGCTCGTGCCGCTGCGCGGCCGCGAACCTGAAAAGAAGAACAATACGAATCCCGGATTCCGCTACGGAATCCTCATCACGAAGGACTTCAACGCCAAGGGTGAAATCCGCACCGAAGCCGACGCGCTCGCCGCCACCTACGATGCTCCCGCCTTTGTGCTCGAAGGCATCGCGCCCGTTCCGGACAGCCTCAAGGCCGACATCCGCAATCCGAACCGCGTGCGGCACTACGAGAGCTCCACCGACCGGGATCTCGGCAAGTCGGAATTGAAGATCTTCCGCTACGACGTTCGCGGAAGCATGTTCAAGGCGGAAAATTGGACGATCCTCGACCAATAAGCCTCACCCGAAAAGCGCGGAAAACCCGATTTTCCGCGCTTTTCTATAATGTGCGTTTTTATCTCGCGGCGCCTCTTCCCGAAATCAGGCGCCAAATTCGCCCTCCAGACGCTTCCCATGCATCAAAACGCTTCGTCGCCGCGCTCGTCGTGGACATCGAGACTCGGTTTCATTCTTGCCGCTGCGGGTTCCGCAGTCGGTCTCGGCGCCATCTGGAAGTTCCCCTACATGGCCGGCACGAACGGAGGCTCAATCTTTCTGCTTCCCTACATCTTCTTCACGCTCACGATCGGGCTTGCGCTCCTCATCGGCGAGATGTGCATGGGACGCCATGCCCGCGGCGGCGCCGGCACGGCTTTCCGCAAGCTCGGCGGCCGCGCTTGGGGCTGGGCAGGACTTCTCTCCGTGCTGACGGGCGCGCTTGTCCTTGCCTTCTACTCGGTGGTGGGCGGATGGACCGTGCACTACCTCGTTGAGGCGTGCCTCGGCCGAGGCGTCGCCGAAGACCCGTCGACAATGCGGTCGGCCTTCGAAGCCTTCGCGGCCGACCCGGTTTCTTCAATCGGATGCCATGCGGCATTCCTCACGGCGACGGCGGCGGTCGTGCTCTGCGGCGTTGAGAAGGGCATCGAGCGCGTGAGCAAAATCCTCATGCCCCTTCTCTTCATCCTGATGCTTGTTCTCATCGTGCGCGGGCTCTCGCTTCCGGGAGCCTTCGAAGGTCTGCGGTTCCTCTTCAAGCCCGATCCCTCGGCCTTCACGGGCGAAGCGCTTCTGAACGCCATGGGATTCGCCTTTTTCTCGCTCTCGGTCGGCTCGGGCTCGATGATGAACTACGGCAGCTACCTCGGCGAAGAAGCGAAGATCGGCTCCTCGACCACCTGGATCGTTCTGCTCGCGATTCTCGCCTCGATCCTGGGCGGCCTCATGATCATGCCGGCCGTCTTCGCCTTCGGACTCTCTCCCGATGCGGGTCCGGGCCTCACCTTCGCCACGATGCCCGCCGTCTTCGCCAAGCTCCCCTTCGGCCATCTCTTTGCCGTCGCCTTCTATGCGTGCCTCTTCGTGGCCGCGATTACGAGCTCGATCTCGATCCTGGAAATGTCGACGCAGTACTTCGTCGACGAGCACGGCGTTTCGAAGCGCACCGCCGTCGTCGGCGTTTCGACCGTCCTCGGTCTGCTCGGCATTCTCAGCGCGCTCTCCTTCGGACCGCTTGCCGACGTGAAGATTTTCGGGCGGACCTTCTTCGACCTCTTCGACGGCTTCACCTCCAACATCGGCATGCCGATCGGATGCCTGAGCATCGCCCTCGTGGCGGGCGGCGTCGCCTGGAGCGCAACCCGCGGCGAACTTGCCAAATCGGGCGGATGGACGCAAGGCGCCCTCAAGGCCTTCCGCTTCGTGCTTCTCGTCCTGGGGCCGATCGTCATCCTTGCCGTCGCCGGCAAGGCGCTCGGACTCTACTGACTCCTACCGAGGCAGCCGTATTCGAGCGCCTTGTAAACTAAATACCTGCGTCGCTCTTTACTGAACGACGAAGATCCCGGGCCCGACGCGGCCCTTCCCTCTTTTTCCCGGAAATGCTCTCAATATGACGGACAAAGCAAATTCTGGCGGCTGGGGCTCTCGCCTCGGCTTCATTCTGGCAAGCGCCGGTTCGGCTGTGGGTCTCGGAGCCATCTGGAAGTTTCCGTACATGGCGGGAACGAACGGCGGCTCCGTCTTCATGCTCCCCTACATCTTCTTCACGCTCACGGTGGGCGTGGCGCTTCTGATCGCTGAATTTGCCATGGGCCGTGCGGGCCGGCGCGGCGCCGTGGGCAGCCTCAACGCCGTTTGCGGCCGCCCCTGGGGAATTTTCGGCGGAATCGGCGTCTTCACGGTCTTCCTCATCCTCTCCTTCTATTCGATCGTGGGCGGCTGGTGCCTCAAGTACACCTGGGACGCTGTCACGGGCGTCGGACTCATCTCGGACGCCGAACAACTGAGCGCGCACTTCGGCGGCTTCGTTTCCGACACGGTCTCCTCCTACGGCTTCCTTTTCGCCTTCCTGCTCCTGACGATGCTCATCGTTCTGCGCGGCGTGCAGGCCGGCATCGAAAAGCTTTCGAAGGTGCTGATGCCGATGCTCTTCATCCTGATGATCATTCTCATCATCCGCGGCGTGACGCTGCCGAACGGCTGGGCAGGCGTCGAATTTCTCTTCACGCCGCGCTGGGAAGACTTCAACGCCTCGGCCCTCTTCAATGCGATGGGCTTCTGCTTCTTCTCGCTTTCGCTCGGCGCGGGCACGATGATCACCTACGGTTCCTATCTTGATCCGAAGGCCGATCTTCCCTCGTCGGTCGGCTGGGTTGCCTTCCTCGGAATCCTCTCTTCGATCCTGGGCGGCCTCATGGTGATGCCCGCGGTCTTCGCCTTCCATCTCGATCCTACGGCCGGCCCCGGCCTCACCTTCGTAACGATGCCCGCGATCTTCTCGCAGATGCCCATGGGACAGCTCTTCGCCGTCTTCTTCTACATCTGCCTCACGGTGGCCGCCATCACGTCGTCCGTGTCGATGCTTGAGGCCTGCACGGTGCTCCTCTCGACCGAAACGGGCGTCTCGCGCCGCACCGGCATCCTGATCACGGTGGCGGGCGCGGCCGTGGTCGGGTTCCTCGCGAACCTCTCCTTCGGTCCGTGGGCCGACGTCAAGTTCTTCGGCAAAAACCTCTTCGACCTGCTCGACTACGTCACCTCGAACGTCGGCATGCCGCTCTCGACCTTCGGCATCTCGATTGCCGCCGCATGGGTCGCCTGGCCCGTGACGGCTCGCGAACTCCAGAGCGCACGCACGCTTTCGCCCTCGGCCCTGCGCACGGCGCGCATCATGATCGGCTTCCTCTCGCCCGTCTTCGTCGCCATCGTGGCGGCGGGAAGCCTCTGACACAGGTTTGAAAAACCTCGCCTCGTTCGGGCGGCGGTCGAGCACCGTCGCCCGAACGTCTTTTTGGACGGCGTTCCGGCGGATTGATATGCTTTCGGACAACTCCCCCCAAAAATTTTCCCCGAGACCCCCATGGAACTGAAGCGCATCTTCATTCTCTATTTTTCACCGACGGGCGGCACGCGCCGCGTCGCCCGCATTCTTCTCGACGCCGCCCGCAAGTCCGGCGCTTTTCTCGAAGAAGCGGATCTCACGCCGCCCGAAGCCCGCGAGGCGCCTCTCGAATTTGAAGCCGGAGACCTCGTTTTCTGGGCCGCTCCGTCCTATGGCGGACGCCTGCCCAAACCCTTCCACGACTACCGCGGCTTCGCGGGCCGCAGCGCTTGGGGCGTGCCCGTAGCCGTCTACGGCAACCGTCACTTCGACGACCAGCTTGCCGAAATGCAGGACGTCATGGAGGCATGCGGCTTCACGGTGCCTGCGGGCGCAGCCTTCATCGCACGGCACAATCAGCATCCGCTGCTCGGAGCCGGACGGCCCGACGCCGAAGACCGGAAGGCGGCTGAAAGCTTCGTCGGCCTCGTGATCGAGAAGATCCGCGCGGCCGATGCGCACGACGACCTGCGCGTCGCCCTGCCCGGTCATCGGCCCTACAAGCCCTACGGGAAGGTGGCCGCTGCACCCGAAGTGGTGCACCCCGAGAAATGCCACCATTGCGGCGAATGCGCCGAAAGCTGCCCCATGGGCATCATCGATCCGATCACGATGAAAGTGACGGATGCCGGCCAATGCATCGGATGCCGCGGATGCATCGAAGCGTGCCATTACGGCGCACGCCATTTCCCCGATGCGGTGGCCGCAGCCATTGCCGCGAAGCTTGAGACGATCTATCAGGCCAATGCCGAGCGAAAGGCTCCGACGATCTGCCTTTGAGTTCGGCATGTCAGGCAAGCTGCATCTCCATCGCGCTTCGTCCGTCGTCGTGACGGGCCTTGCGCCGTCGGGCGCGGGCACGGCTGAAATCGACGGTCTCCCGGTGCTGCTCCCCGGGGCGCTCCCCGGCGACGTCGTCGACTGCCTTTGGGAGCCGCCGAAACCGGGCGGCCGGCAGGGGCTTGCCCGCGAAGTCCGCCTCCTGACGCCTTCGCCCGACCGCGACGCGTCGCGCTGCCCCCTTGCCGGAGCCTGCGGCGGCTGCGCCGCAGCAGGCCTCGCCTACGAAGCCGAGCTCTCGCTGAAGTGCAGCCTCCTCCTCGAAGTTCCGCTGAAAAAGGCCGGGCTTCTTCGCGCCGGTCTGCTCGAAAGCCCGGCGGCGCAGCCGGAAAGCGCGCGGCGGGGGTTCCGCAACAAGGCGATTCTCTATCCTGCGCTCGAACGCACGCCTCAGGGCGGCCTTGCCGGCCGCTTCGGCTACTACCGCGCTCGCTCGCACCGCGTGGTGCCTGCGGAGAACTGTCCGCAGACGCCCCGATGGATGCATGAAGCGGCCCGCGATGCGGCGAGCCTCCTTGTCCGAGGTCCGCTCTCGGGAACGGCGCAGGCGCCCGACCGGACGCTGCGCGCGCTCTGCCTGCGGGAGGCGCCGGGCACGCGCGAGCGCCTCGTTACGATCGTTTCGCGAAGACCGCTCGGGGAGGCCGAGCGGAAAGAGCTCCGTGAATTGATCGAGCCTCTTGCGCGCCGGCTCAACCTTGCCGGCGTCGCGCTCAACGTGAACCCGAATCCCGGAAATGCGGTTCTTGCCTTCGGCCCGAATGCCGTCGAGACGCTTTTCGGGCATTCCGAGATGAGGGCGCGCATCGGCGGTCTCGAATTCGAAGCGACGCCCCTCACCTTCCTGCAGGTGAACAGCGCTCAGATCGAGCGTCTTTATGCCGAGGCGCTCAAGGGCTTGGACTTGAAGCGCGAAGACCGCTTTCTCGACCTCTACTGCGGCGTTGGAACGCTCACGCTCCTCGGGGCGCGCTGCGGATGCGAGGCGGCGGGAATCGAGCGCGTGGAGGCGTCCGTGGAACGGGCGCGCAGAAACGCTTTGCTGAACGGACTCGAGCGCGTGCAGTTTTCGGCCGGTCCCGTTGAAGCGCTCCTCGAGGAGACGGCCGCGTCCATGCGCCCCAACAAGGTGATGCTCGATCCCGCGCACCGCGGCGTCGAACGCTCGGTGCTCGAAGCGCTCGCGCGGATGCCCGTCGAGCGGCTCGTCTACGTGGCGTGCGGAGCGGCCGCCTTCGTCCGGGACGCGTCGGAACTCGTGCGCCTCGGCTTCCGGCTCGAACGCGTGCTCCCGGTCGATCTCTTTCCGGGAAGCCTCAACATCGAGACGATCGGGGTCTTCTCGCGTCAGCGGTAGAGCCCCTCGCGGAAGCGCTCGGGGTCGGCGAAGAATTCGATCACCTTCTCCATGCGGCGCGTCCGAAAGAAGTCGGGCAGACTGGAAAGGATGACGCGTCCGTAGCCTCGCTCGACGGCGCGCACGTCGCAAAGCATGAAGACGCCCCGATCGGTTTCGCTTCGAATCAAGCGGCCCGCGCCCTGCTTCAGGGCGATCACCGCTTCGGGAAGCACGTATTCGGCAAACGGATTTCCACCGCGCTCGCGGATCGCCCGGCAGCGCGCCGCGTCGACGGGATCATCGGGCGGCGCAAAGGGGATTTTGTCGATGACGACGAGGGAAAGCGCGTCTCCGCGCACGTCGACCCCCTCCCAGAAGCTCATCGAGCCGACGAGGACGGCATTGCCCCGACGGCGGAATTCGTCGATGAGAACCGCCTTCGGCTTCTCGCCCTGCACGAAAAGCGGGTAGAGCCCGCCGTTCGCCTCGAGCTTCGCGCGAAGCGCTTCCGCTGCGCTCGCCACGGCCGAGAGCGACGTGCAGAGAAAGAAGGTTTTCCCACCCGCCGCGTTCACGAGGGGCCATGCGGCCTCAACCACGCGCTGCGCGTGTTCGGCCGAGTTGTTCGCCGGCGCGGGAAGCTTCGGAAGATAGAAGCACCCCTGCTCCCAGTAGTTGAAGGGGCTCGGCCACGTTTCGGCCCGCACCGCTTCGCCCGAGAGGCCGACTTCCTCCAAAAAGTGCGTGAAGTCGCCCGCGCTCGAGAGCGTGGCCGACGTGAAGAGGTAGGCCCCGCCCGCGTCGCCCCGCATCGCGCGGAAGTCTTCGGCGAAGGAGAGCGGCGTTTCCGTAAAGCGCACGCCGTTCGCCGAGACGGAAATCCAACGCACGACCGGCTTCGCGGGAGCATCCCCATCGGACTTCTCCGAAGCGGACGCCTCCTCCTTCACCGCGCTCACCGCGCGCTCTCCGGCATCCTCGGCGGCCCGCCTCCAGTCGCGCACCCCCGCAAAAACCTCTTCGGCATAGTCCCGAAGGGTATCGAGCTCGGCGTCGCGTCCCGCATTCGCCTTCATGGCCGCCAGAAGCGCGCCGAAAGCCTTCTCCACGTCGGCAAGAGGACCGGCCAGGCGGCTGAACCCCTCCATCGCGTCGATCGACTTGCGGTCGCCTTCGACGAGTCCGGCGTCGCGCACCGCAAGCCGCAGGTCGTAGGCCGTCTTCTGAAGCGCCGCCGACAAGGCCGCCCAGTCGGCGCCGTCCCTGACGCGGCTCATGCCGAGCTCGCGGGCGGCCGCCTCCACGTCGAGAAGCTGAAACGTCGTGAAGAACGTTCCGAAAAAATCCGAAGCAATGCCGGGAAGCTGGTGCGCTTCATCGAAAACCGTGAGGGCGGCCTTCGGCAGAAGGCCGTCGATTGCCCCCGAAGCCGCCTTCTTCACGGCCATCGAGCTCAAATAAAGATGGTGGTTCACGACGACGATCTGAGCGGCGGCGGCCGCCTCCCTCGCGCGCTTCACGAAGCATTCCGCATAGTGAGGGCATCGTTCGGGCCCCAGACAGTTCTCTCGGGTGCTCGTGACGTAGGGCCAGAGCGCATCGTCTTCGGGAACCGAGGAAAGTTCGGCCTTGTCGCCCGTCGGCGAGACCGCCGCGAAGGCCTGAATGCGGCGCAGCTTTTCGAAGGAATCCTTCTCCGGCAGCCACCCGTCCTCGGCCAAGCGCTCCAGGTGGTGAAGACACACGTAGTTCGCGCGTCCCTTGAGGAGCGCGGCCGAAGGATGAATGCCGAGCGCCCGAGAGAGCGCCGGAATGTCCTTCTTGAAGAGCTGGTCCTGAAGGGGCTTGCCCGCGGTCGAAATCACGACGACCGCGCCCGACAGGAGCGCCGGAACGAGGTAGGCGAAGGTCTTTCCCGTCCCGGTTCCCGCCTCGGCGACAACGGTTGAATTCGCCTCGAGCGCCTCGGCAACGGCGTCGGCGAACGCCGCCTGTCCGTCGCGGGGCAGGAAGCCTGGCGTTGCGCGCGCGATGGGTCCCGCGGGCCCGAAGGCTTCGCGCACGCGCTCCCTCAGCGGCCGCCGGTCGTCAAAAAGGCTCGAACTGCGTCGCGGCGTCATGACCCGATCAGAAATAGTCGGCAAGGCCCGAGTCGTGCTTCGCCTTCGTCTCGTCGTAACGCTCCTGCGCGGCCTCGCGCTCCTTGAGGCTCTTCTCAAAGCGCTGCTGCTTCTTGATGCGCTCGGCGCGGCGCTTCGCCGCTCGGCTCTCCGCCTTCTTCATGCGCTCTTCGGCTTCGCTCAGCTTCTCGCTGTAATAGGCTTCGTTTTCGGCTTCGAGCGCCTCCCGGTCGGCTTGAGCGGCCGCATCGGGAGCTTCGGCCTCCTTCGGCTTCAAAGAAGCCGGCTTCGAAGGTTCGCGCTCCGACTTCGGGGCCAATTCGATCGGCTCGCGCTTTTCGCGCACGGACTTCGGCTCGAGCTTCATGGGAGGAGCCTTCGGCTCCTTCACGGTTTTGGGCGTCACCTTCATCGGCTCGCGCTTCGGCTCCGCGAGCGCCTCGGCGCGCTTCTTCTCGTAGGCGGCCGTGCGTTCGGCCCGCTTCACGTCGTTCGCCGCGTTCATGATGCTGCGCACCTCCCGCTCACGCTCGAACGAGAGCTTTCGCGCCTCATCGATGCAGGCATTGACGAGGAACTTCTTCTGACACCACGGACGGACGTTCTTCACGGCCTCGTGGATGCGCTTGAGCTCATCGTCGGCAAGAGAAAGCACGCGGTCGGCCTCCTCGCCCGTGCGGATGCTCTCCTTTGCGCTCCACTTCTCGTGAAACGCGTGATCGCCGAGAACGGCCATCGCCGCATCGTACTTCGCCCGAAGCGCTTCGTCCGAGTCGTCGTCGGCTTGAGCCGCACCGGCCAAAAAGGCGGCCGCAAGCGCAGCGGCCGCCAGCTTTCTCATCCTCACCCAATTCATCGATCGTCGTCCGTCAGCGAATTTCCGTCACGACCGCTTCGCGCGGGAGGCGGGACTTCGGGCGAGACGCGTTCGAGTCGTTCGGCCTGCGCACGCCGAGCGAAACGGCGACAACGCTGCGCAGTCCCTTTTCGCGCAGCCCGAGAATGCGGTCAAGCATCTCGAAGTCCGCCCCTTCGATCGGCGTCGAGTCGACGCCGATCGCGGCGGCCGCCATCAGGAGGAAGCCCTGAGCGATGTAGGCCTGCGCGGTTTCCCAAGCAAAGCCGTCGCGGCGCTCCTTCTGGTGAAGGTCGACGAAATGGCGCCGTCCGGCGTCGTAGTCCGTGCCGGCCGGAAGCCCCGCATAGCGGCCGTCGGCAAGCTCCTGCTCGAGAAGGGCCTTCAGGTGCTCGGGACCGATTTCCTCGCGCACCGCAAAAACGACGACGTCGCTCGCGAGCGTGACGCGCTCGCGGTTGAAGTCAAGAATCGCCGGAAGAATCTTCGCCTTCGCCTCGTCGCTCGAGGCGACGAAGAAGTGCCAGGGCTGGGAGTTCACCGACGACGGGGAGAGCCGAAGCACTTCAAGGAGCGCCTCGAGCTTCTCGCGCGGGATTTTTTCCCCCGAGTAGTGCTTCGTCGTGTAGCGGCTCTTCATGAGCTCAAGAAGTTCCTCTGTGCGCATCGCCAATCCTCCATGCAGTGTCGGCCGGTCGTTCCCCTCCAGCGGGGAGAGCTGCAGGCCGATCGGAAAAGTCTAGCAGGAAGCCGGCCGCGTTCGACGCGCGCCGCAACAGTTCGAAGCAGTTTTTTCAGAACCGCTTTCCGTCGACGTGCCGAAGCGCCTCGCCCGAATAGATCTGACGCGGCCGCGCAAGCCGCAGTTCGTCCGATTCGAGAAGCTCGTTCTTCTGCGCGAACCACCCGACGGTGCGGGCCATCGCGAAGATCGCCGTGAAGAGCGGCGTGGGAATGCCGATCGCGCGCTGCACGATTCCCGAATAGAAGTCGACGTTCGGATAGAGATGGCGCTCGACGAAATACTCGTCTTCGAGCGCAATGCGCTCGAGCTCGAGGGCGAGCTCGAAAATCGGGTCGTTCTTGAGGCCGAGGGCGTCGAGAAGCTCGTGGCAGATCCCGCGGATGATCTTCGCGCGCGGATCGTAGCTCTTGTACACGCGGTGGCCGAAGCCCGAAAGGCGCACGCCCGAATCCTTCGTCTTCACGCGCCGGATGAAGTCGGGAATCGCCTTCACGCCGCCCTCGGCGAGAAGCCGGTCGAGCATCCGAAGCGCCGCCTCGTTCGCTCCGCCGTGCCGAGGTCCCGAGAGGCAGGCGATGCCGGCCGCCACCGCCTGGTAGGGATTCGCCCCGGCGCTCGCGCAGAGCCGCACGGTCGTGGTCGAAGCGTTCTGCTCGTGCTCGGCGTGAAGAATGAGAATCTTGTCGAGCGCCTTCACGGCGGCGGGATGCGGCTCGTAGGGCTCGACGGGAAGCGCGAACATCATCCGCAGGAAGTTCGCCGCATAGGAAAGGCTGTTGTCGGGATAGACGAGCGGCCAGCCCACCGAATAGCGGTAGCTCATCGCGACCAAGGTCGGCATTTTGGCGAGCATCATGACGGCCGCCTGGCGGTGCTGCTCCTGCTCGCTCATCGAGCGGTCGAGCGGGTAGAAGGCGGCGAGCGCGCCGACAAGTCCGACCAAAATCGACATCGGGTGCGCGTCGCGCCGGAATCCGTTCAGGAGAAGCGAGACCTGCTGATGCACCATCGTGTGGCGCGTCACCATGCGCTTGAAGGCGGCGTCCTCGGCTTCGTCGGGAAGCTCGCCCGCGAGGAGCAGGCGGCAGACCTGCAGATAGTCGCATTTCTCGGCGAGCTCCTCGATCGGGTACCCGCGGTAGGCCAGGATCCCCCGTTCGCCGTCGACCCAGCTCACGGCGCTGCGGCACGATGCCGTGCTCTGGAAGCCTGGGTCGTAGAGAAGCACGCCCTCCCGGCGGTAAAGGCTCGAGACGTCGTATCCCGACGCCCCGTAGACGCCCCGAACTTCCTGAAGAGCGATGCGCCGCCCGTCGGGCAGCTCGAGATGGGCTTGACGATTCGATTCCATGGCTCACTCCGTCGCCTTCGGCGCACTGGATGATTTGAAGACGAACTGATGCTAGCCGCACGCGGCCTCGAGCGCCAGTCCCCGAATCAGGGAACGGCCGGCCACCATCGGCGTGAGGCCGTCTCGGCGCGCGCCCACGGGAAGGCCTCGCCGATCATCGGAGTCGCGAGCGCAATCCCGAGCGCTTCGCTCGAAGCGGCCGCGCGTTCGAGAGGATCCGTCCACACATGCCGCGAAAGGTCGTACTTCGAATTGTGGCAGGGGAGAAGCGCCGCAGGCGCAAGCTCGGCCGCAGCCCGGCGCCAGTCGGCGGGCATCAGGTGAATCGTCGACCAGTCGCGGTTGTACTGACCGTCCTCCAGCACCGCAAGATCGATCTTGGGCCAAATGCGGCGGATCTCGGCGAAGTGCGGCCCCATGCCGCCGTCGCCCGAAAGATAGAGGGTCCGCCCCGGGAATTCGATGACGAACCCCGCCCAAAGGGTCGTGTTGCGGCGCATCGTCCGCCCCGAAAAGTGCTGCGACGGCACTGCGGTGATCGTCGTGCGGGCGCCCGCCTTGGTCGACTCGAACCAGTCAAGCTCGGTGATGATTTCCCGCGGCCAGCCCCAGGCGGCGAAGTGCGAGCCCACGCCGAGCGGACAGACGACGCGCTTGACCCGTCCGAGAAGCGCCCTGACGGTTCTCCAGTCGAGATGGTCGTAGTGGTCGTGCGTGATGAGAAGAATGTCCGCATCGGGAAGATCGGCGGGCGCATACGGGTTGCTTCCCGGAAAGGGCCGGAAGGTGAAGGGCAGGGGCGAAGCTTCGTGGAGCGAGGGATCGATGAGGATCGTCAGCCCGTTTTCCCGCAGAACGAAGCCCGAGTGTCCGAGCCACACCATCTCGCCCGCGCGCAGATCCCTCAGGCGCATGCGGCGCGAAGGCACCGGCGCCGTGGGCTTCAGTCCGGGCGTGTCGTCGAGAAGGAATTCGGCCATCGTGCGCCAGCCCGAACGCTCGCTCGTCATGTCGGGGACGTCGACGAGATTGCGGAAGGCGCCCTCGCGGAAGTTCGGCGAGCGCGCGATGCGCTCGAGGTCCGCTCCGCTCGGATCGGCGCCGAGCCCTGGGCGCACGCCCGCGTAGCCCGCGGCGGCCGTCGCGGCGCCGAGCCCGACCAAGGCCGCCGCTCCCCGTAGAAGATGTCTGCGGCGCATAGCGTTCATCCTGAAAAAATTCGAACCATATTAGCCCGTCCGCATCTGCAGTCAAACCGCTCGAGATCCATGCCGACCCGTCGAAATTCTTCGAAAAAATTGCCCGAGACTCCCGCCCGACTTCCCGATCCTCCTGACAAACCCGATGGATGGAAAGATCCGACGAGGCTGCGCTCGGCCTAAAATGGACGGGATGCGGATCATCCATCCGTCCGCTCGATCTTCAACCCTTCTGCGCAGCCCATGTCCACGTTTCTCTTCTCCGGCCCCGTCTTCGGGCCCGTTCATTCGCGCCGCCTCGGAAATTCGCTCGGCATCAACCTCCTTCCGGTCGACGGGAAGGTCTGCAGCTTCGACTGCGTCTACTGCGAGTGCGGATTCAACGCCGACACGCGCCCGAAATCCCGTCTTCCGACGCGGGCCGAAACCGCCGAAAAGCTTGAGGCGCGTCTGCGCCGGTACGCCGAAGAGGGAGTGCGCATCGACGCCCTCACCTTTGCCGGAAACGGCGAACCGACGGCTCATCCCGAATTTCCCGAAATCATCGAGGATGCCATCGCGATCCGCGACCGCTGGATGCCCGGAGCCGCGGTCTGCGTCCTGACGAACGCCGTCAACATCCTGAAGCCGCGCGTGGCCGTGGCGCTGACGCGCATCGAGAAGCCCATGCTCAAGCTCGATTCGGTCGACCCGGACTACGTCCGCCTCGTCAACCGCCCGCAATGCCGCGTCGACATTCCGAGGCTGGTCGAAGCCATGTCGAAGCTGAAGGGCAAATGCATCATCCAGACGATGTTCATCAAGGGAAGCGTCGAGGGCCGTCCGATCGACAACACGGCCGACAGCTTCGTCCTTCCCTGGATTGAAGCCCTCAAAAAGATTCAGCCTGCCGAAGTGTCCATTTACTCGCTTGACCGGGACGTGCCCTGCCCGACCGTCCTTTCCGCCTCGGGCGAAGATCTCCGGCGCATCGGCCGCCTCGTCGAGGCCGCCGGCATCCGAGCGGTCGTTTCGGCTGAACGCTCCGAAGTGGAGCGCGAAAAGGAAAAGGACTGAAGGCTTCAAGTTCGCCGTGCGCCCGACGGAAGCGGTCCGCAGTCCTCGCGGACCGCTTTCTTTGTCTTCAGCGCCGCCTCATCCTCTGATCCGGCGCAAAGGATCAACGCCTTCGTTCGAATGGATCGCCTCGCGGCGGCTGATAAACTTTTTCCATTCGCCGCGGCGCCGATGACCATGCCGGCACCGCGCCAACAAGGAGGATTTTTCATGAAAGCACCCCTTCGCATCGCCGTGACGGGTCCGGCCGGGCAAATCGGCTATTCCATTCTTTTCCGCATCGCCGCGGGCGACCTTCTCGGGCCGGATCAGCCCGTGCACCTTTCGCTGCTCGAGCGCGACACGGACGAAAGCCGCCGCCGGCTCAAGGGCGTGATGATGGAGCTTGCCGACTGCGCCTTCCCGCTTCTCGCCGGCATGACGTCGTCCTCCGATCCGGACGAAGCCTTCCGCGACGCGGACGCAGCCTTCCTCATCGGCGCGCAGCCGCGCGGACCCGGCATGGAGCGCTCGGATCTCCTTGAGGCCAACGCGCGCATCTTCCGCGCGCAGGGCGCCGCCCTCAACCGCACGGCCAAGCGGGATGTGAAGGTGCTCGTCGTCGGGAATCCCTGCAACACCAATGCCTGGATCGCCATGAAGTCCGCGCCGGACCTTCCTGCGGAAAACTTTTCGGCCATGGTGCGGCTCGATCAGAACCGCGCGATGTCGCTCCTGTCCGAAAAGACCGGCGTTCCCGTGCGCGACATTGAGCGCACGGCCGTTTTCGGCAATCATTCGCCGTCGCTCTTGGTCGATCTCTCGCAAGCGCGGCTTGCCGGGCGACCCGCACTCGAACTGATCGACCGCCGCTGGTTCGAGGACGTTCTCACGCCCACGGTCGGCAAGCGCGGAGCCGCCATCATTGAAGCCCGCGGAAAGAGCTCCGCGGCCTCGGCCGCCTCGGCCGCGATCGACCACATGCGCGATTGGATGCTGGGCACAAACGGCCGCTGGGCGGCCATGGCCGTGCCCTCGAAGGGCGAATACGGCGTCCCCGAAGGGATTGTCTTCGGCTACCCGTGCGTTTGCGAAGGCGGCCGCTGCCGCCCGGTCGAAGGCATCGAATTCGACGACTTCGCCCGCCGTCGCTTCGAAGCAACGCTCGCCGAGCTTCTGAAGGAGCGCGACGCGGTGGCGAAGCTCCTCGGCTGATCGAGTCGCCCGTGCGAAAAGGCGCCGGCCCTCCGCGGAGGCCGGCGCTTTTTTTTCTTCTTTCGCCGCCGAATCCCTCCCGCTGACTACGCCTTTTGGGGAGTTTCGCCGAGCTCCCTCATTCGATAGAGTGGAATGAGGTGCGCGCCGCGATTCCCCTCGCCGGTTCGCGCCCAGACCCCCCTGGCATCAAAGAAAAGGAGGATGCTGTGTTTCAAATCCGACTGCACGGCCGCGGCGGACAAGGCGTCGTCACGGCTGCGGAAATGCTTGCGCTCGCCGGCTTCAAGGAAGGCCACAACGCGCAGGCCTTTCCGAGCTTCGGCTCAGAGCGCACGGGAGCGCCCGTCGTCGCCTTCGCCCGACTTTCCCCCAACGAAATTCGCCTTCGCGAACCGATTCAGGAGCCCGACGTCGTTCTGATTCAGGACCGCACGCTGCTCGACAGCGTCGACGTCTTCGCAGGGCTGCGCCCCGAGGGCTACGTTCTCATCAATTCGAGCCGCTCGCCTGAGGAGCTCGGCCTCGCCGAACTCGTCGAGCGCCTCCCCGCGGGACACGTGCGCACGCTTCCCGCGACGCGCTTCGCGCTCGAAAAAATCGGACGTCCGCTCCCCGGCGCCGCCATGCTTGCGGGCTTCGCCGCCCTCACCGGCATGCTTCGCCTCGAGAGCGTTCAAGCGGCCTACGCCGTGAAGTTCTCGGGCAAAGTGGCCGAAGCGAACGCCGACATCGCCCGTCTCGCATGGGACTACGTCAAGGCTCAATTAGGAGAGAACCATGCTTAAGCAGCTCGAAGGCAGTCAGGGCGTCGCACAGGCCGTTGCGCTCTGCCGTCCGGACGTCGTCTGCGCCTACCCGATTTCGCCGCAGACCCACATCGTCGAAAATCTCGGCCTCCTTTGCCGCAAGGGCGTGCTTGAAACCTGCGAGTACATCAACGTTGAGAGCGAGTTCGCGGCCATGTCGGTGGCGATCGGCGCGGCCGCTGCGGGCGGGCGCGCCTACACGGCGACGGCCAGTCAGGGACTTCTCTACATGGTCGAGGCCGTCTACAACGCGTCGGGGCTCGGACTTCCGATCGTCATGACGGTCGCCAACCGCGCCATCGGCTCGCCCATCAACATCTGGAACGACCATTCCGATTCCATGAGTCAGCGCGACAGCGGCTGGATTCAGCTTTTCGCGGAAACGAACCAGGAAGCGTGCGACCTCCATATTCAGGCCTTCCGAATCGCCGAAGAGATGTCGCTGCCCGTCATGGTCTGCATGGACGGGTTCGTGCTCACGCACGCCTTCGAACGCATGGACATCCCCGAGCAGAGCGAGGTCGACGCCTACCTGCCGCCCTATGAGCCCCGTCAGGAGCTCGACCCCGACCATCCCTACTCGATCGGCGCCATGGTGGGACCCGAAGCCTTCACCGAAGTGCGCTGGCTCGCGCACCGCCGCATGCTCGACGCAATTCCGGCGATTGAGGCCGCATCGCGTGAATTCGAAGCCCGTTTCGGCCGCGCTTCGGGTGGTCTCGTTTCCGAATACCGCATGGAGGATGCCGAAGTGGCCGTCCTCGCCATGGGATCGATGCTCGGCACGATCAAGGACACGGTCGACGAAATGCGGGAAAAGGGCGCGAAGATCGGCGTCGTCTCCCTCAAGTGCTACCGGCCCTTCCCGTACGAAGCCGTTCGACGCGCGCTTCAGCGCGCGCGCACCGTGCTGGTGATGGAACGCATGGTGAGCGTCGGCACGGGCGGCGCTCTTGAGCTCGACGTCATGAAGGCGCTGCGCGGACTGCCCATCGAAGAAAAGTCGGTCATCGCGGGATTGGGCGGACGCGCCGTCACGCGCGCGTCGCTCGCCGCGCTCTTCGAGAAGGCGCTCCGGGGCGAACTCGGAGACGAAACGCACTTCCTCGACCTGGATCGGGAGCTTGTCGAGAAGGAGCTTGAGCGCGAACGCTCCGGCCGGCACATCGGCCCGGTCGCCGAAGCTCTCAACCGCCACGTCGCCGAACGGCATCTGGCGCGCGGAGAGGAGATTTGATCATGACGGACAAAATCGTTCACTTCTATCAGACGGGCACCTTCACGGTCGGCAACCGCCTGCTCGATCCCTCGGACCGGGCGATTCAGGCCGACATGAAGCGCGCCAATTCGCTCACTTCGGGCCACCGCGCATGCCAGGGCTGCGGCGAAGCGCTCGGCGCCCGCTATGCGGTCGACGCGGCCATCCGCGCTTCGGGCGGCCGGCTCGCGGCCGCGAACGCCACCGGTTGTCTTGAAGTCTTCTCGACCCCTTATCCTGAATCGAGCTGGCAGATTCCCTGGATCCATTCGCTCTTCGGAAACACCGCCGCCGTCGCAACGGGCATGGCGGCCGTCTACCGCAACCGAGCGAAGAAGACAGGCAAGCCCATGACCCGCGTCATCGCGATGGGCGGAGACGGCGGCACGACCGACATCGGCTTCGGGTGCCTCTCGGGGATGTTCGAGCGCAACGACGACGTTCTCTACATCTGCTACGACAACGAGGCCTACATGAATACGGGCGTGCAGCGCTCGTCGGCGACGCCGCCTGCGGCGCGCACGGCCACGACGCCCATCGCGGGAGAAGCGCCCGGCAATGTGTGGGGGCAGGGCAAGAACGTGCCCCTCATTGCGATGGCGCACGGCATTCCCTACGTCGCGACGGCGACGGTGGCGGATCTGCGCGACCTCGAGCGCAAGGTCGAACGGGCCATGCAGTTCCACGGCGCGCGGTACATCCACATTCTCGTGCCGTGCCCGCTCGGCTGGGGCGCCGCCTCGTCGCAGACGATCCGCTTGGCTCGGCTCGCCAAGGAAACGGGACTCTTCCCCGTCTTCGAAGCCGAATACGGCGAAGTGACGAACGTTCTCAAGATCCGCCGCCGCGAACCCGTCGAAGCGTACCTGAAGCTGCAGAAGCGCTTCGCGCACCTTTTCGGCAAGAAGGCCGACCCGGCGACGCTTGAGCGCATTCAGCGCCTCGCGGACCGCAACATTGAAAAATTCGGCCTCCTCGACTCTGACGACGAGGGGCTCGAAGGCGTGCCCGTCCCCGAACAGGGCGAAGAGCGCGCGCACCAGATTTAAGGAGAAGGCGAACCATGACTCAGAAGCCTTTTGCCATTACGCTCGACGTGGGCACCTCGCTCGCCAACCGCACGGGGAGCTGGCGCACGATGCGGCCAGTCTATGCGGCGCATCTGCCGCCATGCCAGGCGAAGTGCCCGGCGGGAGAACAGTGCCAGGCGTGGCTCTTCCATGCGGAATCGGGCGACTATGAAGCCGCCTGGCTCAAGATCGCCGAGGACAACCCCCTGCCCGCCTGCATGGGGCGCGTCTGCTACCACACCTGCGAAGGCGCCTGCAACCGAGGCGAACTGGACGAATCCGTCGGCATCAACGCCGTCGAGCGCTTCCTCGGCGATCACGCGCTCGAAAAGGGCTGGGACTTCCCGAAGCCCGAACGGCGCTCGGGAAAGCGCGTCCTTGTCGTCGGCTCCGGTCCGGCCGGGCTCTCCTGCGCCTACCATCTGGCCCGCATGGGCCACGACGTCGAAGTCGTCGACGGCGCTTCGGCCGCGGGCGGGATGATGCGCTACGGCATTCCGAAGTACCGTCTGCCGCGCCGCGTTCTCGACGCCGAAATCGACCGCATTGCGCGGCTCGGCGTGAAGTTCCGCCTCGACCACGAAGTCAAGAACCTCGCCGAGGAAATGCAGGCCGGACGCTTCGACGCGGTCTTCCTCGGCGTGGGCGCCTCGCTCGCGCGGCGCACCTACATTCCGGCGGGCGACGCCGCGCACATCCTCGACGCCGTTAGCGGGCTCCGCTCCATGGAAGGCGAATCGGCGCCGATGCTCGGCCGCCGAGTCGTCGTCTACGGCGGCGGCAACACCGCGATCGACGTCGCGCGCACCGCCAAGCGCCTCGGCGCCGAGCCTCTCGTCGTCTACCGCCGCACGCGCGAGCGCGCTCCGGCTCACGCCTTCGAAATCGAAGAGGCCATTGAGGAAGGCGTTTCGATGAAGTGGCTCTCGACCATCGCCGAAGCCGAAGCGGGCGAGATCCGCATCGAAAAGATGCGGCTCGACGAAAACGGATCCCCGCAGCCGACGGGCGAATTCGAGACCATTCCGGCCGACAGCGTGGTTCTTGCGCTCGGTCAGGAAACGAACCTCGACTTCCTCTCGGGCATCGAAGGCGTCAAGGTCGAGCGCGGCTCCGTCCTCGTCGACGCCAACATGATGACGGGCGCGAACGGGATCTTTGCCGGCGGCGACATGGTGCCCGGAGAGCGCAACGTCACGACCGCGATCGGCCACGGAAAGCGCGCCGCGCGCGCCATCGACGCCTATCTCGACGGCCGCGTCTACGAAGCCCCCGCGCCGCTCGCGCCCGCGCCCTTCGGCCGGCTCAACCCTTGGTACTACGCCGACGCGCCGAAGTCGATCCGACCGCAGCTCGACCTCGTGCGGCGGCAGACGACCTTCGAGGAGGTGCTTCAGGGCCTCAACGAGGAAACGGCGCTCTTTGAAGCCCGCCGCTGCCTCTCCTGCGGCAACTGCTTCGAATGCGACAACTGCTACGGCGTCTGTCCCGACAACGCGATCATCAAGCTCGGACCGGGCAAGAAGTTCGCCGTGAACTACGACTACTGCAAGGGCTGCGGCATCTGCGCCAACGAGTGCCCGTGCGGCGCGATCGAGATGGTGCCCGAAGACATCTGACGAGCGCGAACCTGCGCAAGGCCGGCCGCATGCCGTGCGCCCTTCACTGAAAGACGAAGCTCGGAGGCCGAGAGGCTTTCGGGCTTCTTTTTCTTTCCCGCCGCCTTCTTTCCCCGGCCTTCGCCGAAGGCTAAGATGAGCGGATCCGCCCATTGCGTCCAGGAGATGCCTGCATGCCGATCGATGCCCCCAAGACCTATCGTCCCGGAACTTACGAAGCCGAAGCCCAAGGACTTCTCGGCCCCGTGCGCGTTGCGCTCACGGTGGGCGAGAAGGGAGAGCTTGACCTGCGCGTCCTCTCCCACCGGGAAACGCCCGGCGTCGGCACCCGCGCCGTCGACGCCCTTCCCGCCGCAGTCCGCGCGGCGGGCTCGCTCGACGTCGACGCCGTTTCGGGCGCAACCGTCACGTCGCGGGCGATTCTCGACGCCGCACGCGAAGCGCTCCGCGCCGCTTCGGGCGCCGCCCAGGACGAAGGACGAACGGCGCTTCGAGCCGGCGTCTACCGGGGCCGCGCCTACGGCAGCAACGGCTGGATCGAGCTCGAAGTGAAGGTCGACGAAAGCACGATTCTCGACGTGCGCGTCGTCGAATCGCATGAAACGCCCCTGATGGGCACGACCGCCATCGAGCGGATCACGCACCGCATCGTGGAGGATCAGACGCTTGCCGTCGACGCCGTCTCGGGCGCAACCGTCACGTCGCAGGCCGTCCTCGAAGCGGCGCGGCAGGCGCTTGCCGAAGCCGGAGCCCGGCCCAAGGACTTCACCCGAAAAGTTTTGCGGGGAGCGCCGCCCGCCCCATGCCGGCGAGAAGCTTTCGATCTCGTCATTGTGGGTTCCGGCGCAGCAGGTCTCGCCGCGGCCGTGACGGCAGCCGAAGCGGATCCGAAGCTCAGCATTCTTGTTCTCGAGAAAATGCCCGTGATCGGCGGCAACTCGCTTCGATGCGCCTCAGGCTGCAACGCGGCCGATCCCGAAGCGCAGGCTTCGATTCCCATGACGGAGACGCTCGCGGCGGCAGTCGAACGGGCTCTCGCGGTCGAACCTGCCGATCCGTCGGAAGCCGAGCTTCTCGCCGACTGCCGCTCCGCTTGGGAGCGCTACCGCGCGAGCGGCTCGCGTTCGCTCTTCGACTGTCCCGAATGGCATGCGGTGCAGACCCATTGGGGCGGCGACCGCAAGGGCGACGTCGCGCTTATCCGCACCTTCGCCGATCATGCGCTCGAAGCGCTGCGATGGCTTGAATCCGAGGGCGCGCCGTTCCTCCCCACCGCGAGTCAGGGCGCCGGCGCGCTTTGGCAGCGGACGCATCAGATCGCCGCGCCGGCGGGCACCGGAATCATTCTTCCCCTTCTCGATCGCGCCCGCGCGCTTGGAATCGACCTGCGAACCGAGGTGCGCGCCGAGATGCTCGTGCAGGATCCCGTCACCCGGCGCATCACGGGACTGGAAGCCATGGCGGCCGACGGAAGTCCGTTTCTTTTCGAAAGCCGGCTCGGCGTCATTCTCGCCTCAGGCGGCTACAGTCAAAATCGAGCGATGCGTGCGGCCTCTTCGCCCGCCCTCACGGCAGACATGGTTTCGACCAATCAGCCGGGCGCGACCGGCGACGGAATTCTTCTCGCCGAGGCCGTCGGCGCCGCGGTCACCGGCATGGAGTACGTTCAGGTCTATCCGCTTGCCGCGCCGGGATCCGGCGCCATTCAGGGCCGCGCCCGCCGCATGTCGGGACTTGACGACGTGATCGACGTGAACTGCAGGGGCGAACGCTTCGTCAACGAAGACGCCCGTCGAGACGATTTCGTCGCGGCCATCCTCCGGCAGCCGGGCAGCATGTGCTGGGATGTGAACGACAGTTCGATCGTGGAGCCCGTGAACGGCTCAGGCGAAGACATTGAAACGCTCGTTCAACTCGGGCGCATCCGCCGCGCCGATACGCTCGCCGAGCTTGCCCGAAAGATCGGCGTGCCCGCCGATGCCCTCGAGCGCACCGTCGCCGAATTCAACCGCATGGTCAAAGCCGGACGGGACCCCGTTTTCGGCCGACAGCTCTTCGACCGTCCGATCGAAAAGCCGCCCTTCTATGCAGTGGCCCGCGCACCCTCGATCCATCACACGATGGGCGGACTCAAGATCAACCCGAGGGCCGAGGTGCTCGACGGCGAGGGCCGCCCGATCCCCGGCCTCTTCGCCGCGGGCGAAGTCGCCGGCGGCATTCACGGCTCGAACCGTCTCGGCGGAAACGCCATCACGGACTGCCTCGTCTTCGGACGAATCGCCGCTCGAACGGCAATGGCAGGGTAAGGAAAGGGCGTCCGCCTCGGACGCCCTTCGCCTTAGCCGTCAGCTTGAGGCCGGCGTGATCTTCACGCTCGCAATGCGGTTTCGCACGACTGCCGCCGCTTCAAACCGCCAGCCCGAGACCACGATCGATTCGCCCGCTTCGGGAAGTCGACCGAAGCGCTCGAGCAGAAGACCGGCGACCGTCACGTAGTCGGCATCCTCCTCCATGAGGCCGTCGATGCCGAGCGTCTGCTCGATCAGCATGAGGTCGGCGGTGCCGTCGGCGAGCCACCCGCCCTCGATCTTCTTCACCATGTCGCGGTCGCCTTCATCGGGAAAATCACCCGCAATCGCCTCAAGAATGTCATGCGAGGTGGCCAGTCCTTGAACAACGCCGAATTCATCGGCGACGATCACAACGGAGGCGCGCGTGCGCTTGACGTCCCGCACCAGGCGGATGACGCTGATCGTCTCGGGCACGGTCAGCGGCTGACGAGCGGCGGCAAGCCGTCGAATCGATTCGACGTCCTTCGGGCCGTTGATCAGCTCCTTCGCCTTCACGAGCCCCACCATGTGATCGAGCGAACCGTCGCAGACGGGGAAAATGCTGTGCGAAAGGGAACGCGCGTCGGAAATAATCTCATCGATCGGCTTTCTCAGATTCAGCCAGCCGATCTCGGAGCGCGGCGTCATGACCGTGCGGATCGAACGTTCGGCGAGCGTCAGCACGCCTTCGACCATGCGCTGCTCGTCAAGCGAGAAGACTTCCGACTGGGGCGCAAGCGCCTCCGCCTCCGTGCGCGGTTCCGAACGCTGCGGACTCATGAGCTTCACGATCGCGAGCGTCGTCCGCGCGCGGAAGGGCATCTTTGCCAAGCGCTGATTCGTGCGGCGGCTTGCCGTCTGGTTGAAGGCCTCGATCAGAACGGAGAAAGCGATGGCCGCGTAGAGGTATCCCTTCGGAATATGCAGGCCGAATCCCTCGGCGACGAGGCTGAATCCGATCATGAGCAGGAATGCTAGGCAAAGCACGATCACCGTCGGGTGACGGTTGACGAAGCTCGTGAGGGGACGGCTCGCCGCCATCATCACGATCATGGCGACGACGACCGCGGCCATCATGACGGCAAGCTCGTCAACCATGCCGACCGCCGTAATGATCGAGTCGATCGAGAAGACGGCGTCGACGAGCAGAATCTGCGTGATGACAACCCAGAAGCCCGCGGACGTGCGCTTTTCGACCTCCGCGGCAGAGTGAGACTCGAGCCGCTCGTGAAGCTCGAGCGTCGCCTTGAAGATCAGAAAGAGGCCGCCCGCAATGAGAATGAGATCCCGCGCGGAGATCGGGCGCCCGAGAACTTCAAAGAGTGGCGTCGTGAGCGAAATGAGCCACGACATGATGCTCAAAAGCCCGAGACGCATCAAAAGCGCAAGACCGAGGCCCGTGTAGAGCGCGCGGTCCTGCTGGGCGGGTGGAAGTTTTTTCGCCAGGATGGCGATGAAGACGAGATTGTCGATTCCCAGAACGATTTCGAGAACGACGAGCGTAAGAAGACCGGCCCATATCGCCGGATCAAGCAGGATGTCCATCAGGGAGGGAAAGGAGAGTGCGCTCGGTCCGGAGCGCTTCGGTGCGCCGCACGAGACGCGCGGCACGCATGCATGCGGAATTTTCCGCGTTCGAACGTTAGCAGATGTCGCGCCGCGCGTGAGAAAATGTGCTCCCGAAAAATTGTGAGGATTTCTTTTGACGACCGACCGTCCTTGCGCCCAGCCCCCCGAGAGCCCCGTTCCAACCCGCCGCATGGTCTTCGACACGAACGTCGTGCTGGACATGCTCCATTTCGGCAACCCGGCGGGACTCCGTCTTCTTGACGCCGTCCGGCGAGGCGAAATCGTCTCGATCGTCTCCCGCGCGTCTCTTGCCGAAGCCGCCGTCGTGCTTTCCCGCCCCGCCTTCGGCTTGTCTCCCGAATCAGCCGGAGCGCTTGCGCAGGAGTGGGCCTCCCTTTCGCGCCTCATTCCCGAAGACCGAATCGACGCCGCGCGCAGCGCTTCGCCCGGCCTGCGGTGCCGCGACCCGGAGGACGAGAAATTCCTTCATCTCTCGATCGCCGGACAGGCCGAGGCGCTCGTCACCCGAGACAAGGTGCTTTTGAAGGCCGCGCGCAAGCTCCGGCGCTTCGGAATTGAACCCGCCACGCCCGAAAGCTGGCTTCTCTCGCACGATTCCCAAAAAAAGTCTTGACATTTTTGTGACAAGATCTTCTAAAAAATTACAATGAATTTCCGCGCCCTCGAATGGATGCGGAAATCTCCCCCCTCCCTTTCACTCTTGCACCGGTTCCGTCCCTCGAGGAATCCGAAAGGGCAAGCATAAAAATTCAGGAGAAGCGCCATGCCGATGGATACGGCAACGCAAATCGTTCAGAGCATCAACGGGCTCCTTTGGGGCATCTACTGCCTCATTCCGCTCCTCGTCGGAACGGGGCTCTACCTCACCTTCCGCCTTCGCTTCGTCCAGATCCGACAATTCGGCGCCGCCTTCAAGCATGTCTTCGGCAGCGTGAAGATCTTCGGACGCTCCGCCGACAAGGACGGCATGTCCTCCTTCCAGTCGCTCGCCACGGCCATTTCCGCTCAGGTGGGCACGGGCAATCTGGCCGGCGTCGCCACCGCCATGGTGATGGGCGGCCCCGGAGCCATCTTCTGGATGTGGCTCGCCGCCTTCTTCGGCATGGCGACCATTTATTCCGAAGCGATTCTCGGTCAGTGCTTCCGCGCGCGCGACGCCCACGGGCACATCATGGGTGGCCCTGCCTTCTACATCAGCCAAGGACTCCACAGCCGCACGCTCGCCGCGATTTTCGCCGTGACGATCGTGATTGCGCTCGGCTTCATCGGCAACATGGTGCAGGCGAACTCCATTTCTCACGCCTTCCAAACGGCCTTCCACATTCCGAGCTGGGCGACGGGCATCGCCATCTTCATGATTGCGGGCTTCATCTTCATCGGCGGAATCCGCCGCATTGCAAGCTTCGCCGAGAAAATGGTTCCCCTCATGGCCGTCGTCTACATCGTGGGTTCGCTCACGGTGATCTTCAGCAACGCCGACATGATCATCCCGGCGATCAAGCAGATCTTCGTGGGCGCCTTTGATCCCCAGGCCGCCACGGGCGGCATCATCGGCGCGAGCCTGAAGGAAGCGATCCGCTACGGCGTCGCCCGCGGCCTCTTCTCGAACGAAGCGGGCATGGGATCGACCCCGCACGCGCACGCGCTCGCCAAGGTCGAGCATCCGGCCGAACAGGGGCTCGCCGCCATCGTCGGTCTTTTCATCGACACCTTCATCGTGCTCAACATGACGGCCTTCGTCATTCTCTGCACGGGTTCGCTCGACGGCGCCTCAACCGGCATTGAGCTCACGCAGCGCGCCTTTACGAGCGGGCTGGGCATGATCGGTCCGGCTTTCGTCGCGATCTGCCTCTTCTTCTTCGCCTTTACGACGATCATCGGCTGGTACTTCTTCGCCGAGCAGAACGTCAAGTACCTCTTCGGGCTGCGCTGGATTCAGTCCTTCCGAGTGGTGGTCCTCTGCTTCCTCATGCTCGGGAGCTTCCTCCACGTGAGTCTCGTTTGGGAACTCGCCGACCTCTTCAACGGACTCATGGTGATTCCGAACGTGATTGCGCTCCTCGTGCTCACGAAGTTCGTCTGCGGCGTCTCAAAGGACTACGAAACCCGCTTCCTGAAGGGCCTCACGCCCGAATACGGGGTGCATGCCGCCAAGCCCGAAACGCTCATCGAGGTGGAAATCGAGGGCGATGAAGCGACGCCCGCGGAAAAGAAGAAGCAGGGCCGCTTCCAAAGCGTTGCCGACAACCTGAAGGAAGAAGGCGTCGACCGGTTCTGACGCTCCGTCCTGCGTCTTTCACGCCCGCCTCGGTCTCTGCGCCGAAGGCGGGCGCTTCGTTTTCATCCCTGCCGATCGTCGTTCGGCAGTTCGGCCGGTGCATCCGCATCGGCGGAAAGCCGATCGATGGCGGCCATGCGGCGGTCGAGCCGATCGCGCTTCGCGCTCATTTCCTCGAGCGAGCGCTGCGCTTCGCGGAACTTCTTCTCCACAACTGAGAATTGGTGCGCAAAGGCGGCGAAGTCCGCCTTCACCTCGGCGAGTATCTTCCAGACTTCGGCGCTTCGCTTTTCCATGGCGAGCGTCATGAAGCCCATGAGGAGACTGTTGAGAAGCGCCGCGATGACGACGGGCCCCGCAGGCGTGATCCGAAATTCACGCTGAAGCCGCTCGAAAAGGCCCGGCGCGCGGAGCACCTCGGCATAGAGTCCCTCGGCGGGCAGATACATCACGGCAAACTCCGTCGTGGCGGGAGGCATCACGTACTTTTCCCGAATGGACTTCGCCTGGCGGAGCACCGCCCGCTCAAGCGCGCGGCGCGCCTCCTTCGCGCCCGATGCGTCTGCTTCCGCCTCGCACGCCTGCAAAAGCTCCCAATCTTCCAGAGGGAACTTCGCGTCGATCGGCAGCCAGCACGCCGCGCTCGATCCGCGGCCCGGCATCCGCACCGCGAAGTCGACCCGATTCCCCGACTGCGGATCGAGCTGGACCTGAGAAGCCCACTGGCCCGGCGCCAGGATTTCGGAAAGCAGCGCTTCAAGCTGCGTCTCGCCGAAGATGCCGCGCGTCTTCACGTTGGCAAGCACGGCCTGAAGCTTCGTCACGCTTTCCGCCATCCGCCGCATTTCACCGAGACCGGTCTGCACGAGTCCGAGCTTGTCGTCGACCATGCGGAAGCTTGCGGCAAGCCGCTCGCTCAAAGTCTTCTCGAGCTTTTCCTGAACGGTTTCGCGCATCGCCTCCAGCTTCTCGGCGTTGTCGGCGCGCACGCGTTCGAGCGAGGCGCCCATTTCCGTGCGGATTTCCTTCAGTTCCTCGGCAACGCGCGCGCCCATGCGCTCTGAAGCTTCGGCGTTTACGGTAAGGAGCTTCGAAAAACGCTCGTCCATGATCCCCTGCAGGAGTCGGATCGATTCGCCGAGCTTGAGCTGCATGCCGGAGAGGTCCGAACGCGCTTCGGCTGAAAAATTAACGACGGCGTCGCTCGAGCGGCGCTGCTCGCGCGTCACGAAATCGATGAGAGCGCTCGAAGACTGCGCCTGCCGCGCATCGATCGCAAAGATCTGAGCGCCGAGATCGCGCTTCATCGCGCTCAAGTTTTCAAGGAGCGCGTCGGCCAATTCGTCCGCCCGCTCGTCGGCGCGCGTGCGTTCCGCGCGAAGCATCCAATAGCAGAGCCCTGCCGAAGCGGCCAGCATGAGCACGCCGAAGAGCGCGCAAAAAAGAATCACCGTGTTCGGCGTCATGATGCTCCCGATGGTGTCGAGACCCCCTGCCGACGACCTCAGAAAAAGTAGTCCCAGGCGGTCTTCGCAAAAAGGATCGAAAGGACGACGGCAATGATGGGCCGCACGATCCTCGAGCCGTTCTTGACGACAAGCCCGGCCCCAATGTAGTTGCCCAGAATCCCAAAGACGCCTGCAACGATGCCGAGAAGCCAGTCGATCTGTCCGGCGCAGGCGAAGGTGACGAGCGCGGCGAGCCCGCTTGAAAAGTTCGTGCACTTCATTTCGCCCGCGGCGTCGCGCACGGCCATGCGTCCCACAGCCGTGAAGAGAATGAGCATGAAGGTGCCCGCTCCGGGGCCGTAAAAGCCGTCGTAGGCGCCGCATGCAAAGGCGCAGAGGGAGAGAATCGCCCAACGCCGGTTGAGGCTCATCTCCACGGGCACGGGCTCAAGCGTGCGGGGCCGGAGCACAAGCGCCGCCACAAAAGGGAGCAGGACGAGAAGGATGACCTGAAAGATCTCGGGAGGCAGGAGGAGCGCAATGCTCGCTCCAATGACGCTTCCGGCGAAGGCTGCGGCCGAAGGAACGCTGGCGAGCTTCAAATCGATGAAGCCGTTGCGCCAAAAACGGTAGGTCGAGACCAGCGTGCCGAGGCTCGCCGAAATCTTGTTCGTGCCGATCGCGACGTGGGGCGGAACGCCCGCCATCAAGTAGGCCGGAAGGGTGATGAGCCCGCCGCCGCCTGCAATGGCGTCGACGAGTCCGCCGAGGAAGACGAGCGGACAAACAACGAGCAGCTGCATCAAGTCCATGATCCTTTTCCTGGCAACGGCACAAAAGAACGCATTTTACCCTCCTCCATCCCCTTTGAAAAGTCCCGCTTTCCCTGCCTCCGTAGGGAGACGAAAGGCCCAATTACGCAAAAGGTCTTAATACCCCTTCGACCTACCTCTCCCGTAAATGGCTTGCATAAGCCCCTGAATGGAAATTAACCCTTGCGCCATCAAAGCAGAAATGAATAAAAAATGATACAATGGCGCCATCTTCAGGAACCAGAGTGCTGCCTATGACCAAATTGAGAGAGAAGTTACAGTCCGCCGCCGCCGTCTTCACATCGTCCGGAGCCGCGGGGAGCGTCCGAAGCCGTTCGGAGCGCTTCTCTCTCCAGCGTCAAATTCTGGCAGCACGCATCGCCTTTTTTACGGGCGGCTTTACGGTTGCCGCATGGGCACCTCTGATCCCCTTCGTCCGCAATGGACTTCTGCTCGACGAATTCCGACTCGGCCTTCTTCTTTTCGGCCTTGGTCTCGGTTCGTTCTTCGGCATGCCGTTTGCCGGTTCGCTCTCCGAACGCTACGGAAGCCGCCATGCGCTCGCCTTCTCGGGAATCGGTTCCTGCATTCTGCTCATCCTGCTCGCCACGGTTCCGAACTACTACGTTGAATGCGCGCTCCTTTTCCTCTACGGCGTAGTGCTTTCTTCGCTCGAAGTGAGCGCCAACATCTACGGCACGCATCTTGAGCGTCTGAGCGGCCGTCGTCTTCTCTCGGGCCTGCATGCCGGATATTCGGTGGGTGAGATGTCGGCCGCCGCGGTCGTCTCGCTTCTCTTCATGAGCGGCGCCTCGCCCCTGTGCGCCATCACCATCGCCATGACCGCGATGGCTCTGCTCTTCGCCGCCGTGCTTCCTTCGATTCCGCAGGTGCAGCGCTCGGCCGACGCCGAAGACAAGCACGCCGCCGTCTTCATCATTCCGAGGGGCTTCATGCTTCTGCTCTGCATCCTGGCGGGTTCGGCCTTCCTTGCGGAAGGCGCCATGCTCGACTGGGCTGCGCTCTACCTCCACGACGAGGGCGGTGTTCCGCTTGAAACGGCCGGGCTCGGCTACACCTTCTTCGTGGCGGCGATGTCGATCTCGCGCGGTCTCGGCGACCGCCTTGCCGAGCGCTTCGGCAGCGTGCGCGTGCTCGCCACCGGCTTTGCGATGGTGATCGCCTCGCTTCTTGTCATGATCGTCATTCCGACCCCGGTGACGCTTTTTGCCGCGCTCTTCATCATGGGCCTCGGCATTGCCAACGCGGCGCCTCTTCTCATTTCGAACGCCGCGCACGATCCGACGGTCAACCAGTCTTCAGCCGTCACGACGGTTACCACGGTGGGCTACGCCGGCCTCATGGCCGGTCCCGCCCTCATCGGATTCCTCGCCCATGCGACCTCGCTCAAGGGCGCCTTCCTCTGCATCGTCGTCCTGATGAGCCTCGCTTCAATCATTGCGCACAACTGGCGCCGCCGCTTCCATAGTCCGGAGCGCGCCTGACGCCTCCGCCGGCTCATTCGACAGCAGCGTTCAAGAAGAAAACACCCCGGAGCTCAAAGACTTCCGGGGTGTTGATTTTTATGCCGATCGATGCCGTCAGCCCGCTTGCGGAAGCTTGCCGACGACGCCTTCGACGAGGTAGTCCATGGTCAGAAGCTGTTCGTCGGTCGCCTTTTCGCCCGCCTTCAGGACTTCACGGCCGTCGTTCGAACGGATCGGTCCCGTAAACGGGTGAATTTCTCCGGCCTCAAGCTTCTTCTGCGATTCGGCAATGTCGGCCGCCACTTTCGGATCGAGCTTCGAAGTGATGTCGACGAGCGCGACCATGTGCTTCGGGAAGCCGCCCCAGACGGACTGCTTCGTCCAGGTTCCGTCGAGAACCGCCTGAACTCGGTCCGCGTAGTAGTCGGCCCACTGATGGATCACAGCACCAACGAGCATGGTGGGCGCGGCCTTCTTCATCGATGTGTTGTAGCTGATGACCGGAATCTTCGCCTCTTCGGCCGTCGCCGCCACGGCGGAAGAATTGGTGTGATGCGTGATCACGTCGCACTGCTGGCCAATGAGCGATTTCGTGGCATCGGCTTCCTTGCCCGGGTCGTACCAGGCCGAAGTCCACACGACGCGGATCTCCGCCTTCGGATTCACGGAGCGCACGCCGAGGGTAAAGGCGTTGATGCCCTGAAGCACTTCGGGAATGGGCAGCGCGGCAACATAGCCGATAACGTTCGTCTTCGTCGTGGCGCCGGCGAGCTTGCCCGCGAGATAGCGCGCTTCATAAAACCGTCCCGAGTAGTTCGAGACGTTCTCGGCCGTCTTGTAGCCCGTAGCGTGCTCAAACTTGACGCCCGGGAATTCCTTAGCAACCTTCATCACGGAATTCATGTAGCCGAAGGACGTCGCGAAGATCAGCTTGTTGCCCTGATTTGCGAGATCCCGGAGCACGCGTTCCGCGTCGGCGTTTTCCGGAACCGATTCGATGAACTTCGTTTCGATCTTGTCGCCGAATTTCTGCTGAACAGCCTGACGGGCGAGCTCGTGCTGCGTCGACCAGCCTTCTTCATTGGCCGGACTTACGTAGACGAAAGCAACCTTGAGCTTGCCGCCGGCAGTCGTCTGCGCGGCTGCCGCATCCTTCTTCTCGGCCGGCTGCGCCGAACCGGCAGCGGCGTCCTTTTCGCCGCCGCAGGCGGTTAGCACAAGAGAGGCTGCGCCTGCGAACGCAAATTTCAGAACCTGTCGCTTCTGCATGGTGAAGAGCTCCGAATGAAGGTTGTATGCGCCGTCCGCTCAAAACGGTCCGGCGATGGGAATGGAGGATCGACGCTGCGGCCGTCCTTTGGGATTGGTCGTGATTTTAACGGATGGGATGGATTTTCCGAAGAGATCCGGGCGCCGCAAAAAATAAGGGCGACCCGAACAGGGCCGCCCGAAGGCTTCGATCCCGACTTCCCGATCAGGACCGGGGCGTGAAAGGCTTCCCGAGAGAAGCAGGGACATTCAGCCGAATCCACGCCGGGTTGCGGGAAATCAGAATCAGAACGAGGATCGTCGCGAGATAGGGCGCCATCGACATGAACTGCGGAGGCACTGCGATGCCCATGCCCTGGAAGGCAAACTGGAGCATCGTGACGCCGCCGAAGAGATAGGCGCCAACCACAACGCGAAGCGGGCGCCACGTGGCGAATGTAACAAGCGCGAGCGCAATCCAGCCGCGGCCGGCGGTCATGCCTTCCACCCAGAGCGGCGTGTAGACGAGCGAGAGATAGCTGCCGGCAAGCCCCGCGCATGCCGAACCGAAAAGCACCGCCATGCAGCGGATTCGACGGACCGGATATCCAAGGTCATATGCAGCCTGAGGCGATTCGCCCACCGAGCGAAGAACGAGCCCGGCCCGAGTGCGGAAAAGGAAGTACCACACGCCCGCCAGAAGCACCAGTGCGCCGTAGACGAGCCAGTGCTGAGAAAAGAAGGCGTCGCCGATAAACGGGATGGATTCAAGTCCGGGGATGCCCAGGGACGCGCGGCTCGGGAGCGCCGCTCCCTGAAGCGGCTTGCCGAGGAAGGCGGAAAGACCGCCGCCGAAAAGCGCCAGCGCGAGGCCGGCGGCATATTGATTGGCGTGCATGCCGACCGTGAAGAAAGCGAAGACAAGCCCCAGAAGCACGCCGACGCCGATGCCAGCGAGGAATCCGAGCGCGAAGCTCCCGGTCGCGAGCGTCGTCGCAAAGCCCGTCACGGCTCCCATCAGCATGATGCCCTCGATGCCGAGATTGAGAACGCCCGACTTTTCGTGAATCACGATGCCGGCGGCAGCTATAAGAAGCGGCGTCCCGGCATTGAGCGTGGACGAAATAATGGATGCGGCGAGGCTCATGCGCGCTCCTCCGACTGAAAGCCCACCCAGACGAACCGATGCGTGATCAGCGTGTCGCAGGCAAGAATGAAGAAAAGCAGGAGACCCTGATAGACGCCGGTGATGGAGGACGGCATGCCGAGTCGGCTCTGCGCGAGTTCACCCCCCAGATAAAAGAGCGCCATGATGAGGGATGCGGGAATGCAGCCCCAGGCCGAAAGGCGGCCGACAAAGGCGACGATGATGGCCGCGAAGCCGTACCCCGGAGAAATCGTGGGCGTCAGCTGCCCGAGCGGACCTGAGGCCTCAATCCCGCCCGCCAGGCCGGCAAGCGCGCCTGAAATGAGCATGCTCGTCCAGATGAGGTGCCCGGGACGATAACCCGCATAGCGCGCTGCCAAGGGCGCCATGCCGGAAACCTTGATCTGGAAGCCGAGCGCCGTCTTTTTCATCATGATGCCGAGCGCAATGGCGGCGGCCAGGGCAATGAGCGCCCCCGCATGCAGACGGGTTCCGCCGATCAGCACCGGAAGAAGCGCGCCGGAATCAAAGAGCTTCGTCTGCGGAAATCCGAAGCCCATCGGATCGCGCATCGGACCCTGAACGGCCCAGGCAAGCAGGAACTGCGCCACGTAGACGAGCATGAGGGAGACGAGAATTTCGTTCGCATGAAAGCGATGGCGCAGGAGCGCCGTGAAGCTGCCCCAGAAAGCGCCGCCCGCCGCGGATGCGGCGAGCACGACGATGACGTACCAGCGCCCCGTCTCGGGCCCGCAGGAGAGCGCGGCGAGACCGCCCGCAAGCGCTCCCGCCACGAGCTGACCTTCAGCGCCGATGTTCCAGACGTTTGCGCGGAAGCAGACGACGAGACCCGCTGAACAGAGCAGCAGCGGCGTCGCCTTGACGGCGAGCTCCGACCAGCCGCGCAGGCCGATCAAGGGCTCGATGAAGAAGGTTCTCAGAGCCGTGAAGGGATTCTGTCCGAGTGCGGCAAAAATCAAAAAGCCGCTCACGACGGTGAGCGCCAGCGCGAGAGCCGGAGAAGCCCAGCGCATGGAGTGCCGGGGCTCTCCACGGGGAATCATGCGGATCGGAAAGTTCATGAAGCCACTCCTTCCTGCGGCCACAGACCGGCCATCCAGCGGCCCACTTCTTCAATCGTGAGCTCGCGCTTCGGCACTGCCGGGGATAGACGGCCCCGATGCATCACCGCGATGCGGTCGGAAATTTCAAAGAGTTCGTCGATTTCTTCGGAAACGACCACGATGGCCGCCCCCTCCTCCCGCAGACGCATCAGTGCATTGCGGATGACCGCCGCCGCCCCCACGTCGACGCCCCAAGTGGGCTGATTGACGAGGAGCACGCGGGGCCGCTGAAGAATCTCGCGGCCCATGATGAATTTCTGCAGATTGCCGCCCGAGAGACCGCCCGCAGCCTTGTCTTCGTTTGGCGTCTTCACGTGAAAGCGATTGATCACTTCCTTGGCAAATTCCCGCGCGCGCTGCTGAAGAATGAAGCCGCCCTTGGTGAAGCTGTCACCCGTCAAATAGGTGTTGGCGACGAGTGAGAGTTCTGGAACTGCTGCATGACCGAGACGCTGCTCGGGCACATAGCGCAGCCCCGAAATGCGGCGAGCCTTCGTGTCGAGATTCCCGATCGGATGACCGAAAAGCCGAACCATGTCGGGCTCGGTCAAATATTCTCCCGAAGCGGCCGCCATGAAGCGCGCCTGCCCGTTTCCGGAAATGCCGGCAATGCCGACGATTTCACCCGCCCGGACTTGGAGCGAGATCGATTCGGTCCCGCAAACCTTTTCCGTTCCGGGCGTCGTGAGACCGTGAAATTCCAGCACGACGTCGCCCGCTTCGCCGCCCGCTTCGCGGATGGCGGGAGGATCGCCCCCGATCATGAGGCGGGCGAGGCTTGCTTCCGTTTCCTTCTTCGGATTGACGCTTGCAACGATCCTGCCCGCCCGAAGCACGGCGCAGCGGTCGGCCAGTTCTCGGATTTCGTCGAGCTTGTGCGAGATGAAGAGAATCGTCACGCCTTCGGCGGCAAGCTGGTGAAGCGTCTTGAATAGCTTGGCCACAGCCTGCGGCGTCAGCACCGACGTAGGCTCGTCGAGAATGAGAAGCTTGGGATTCGTCATCAGCGCGCGAATGATTTCGATGCGCTGCCGCTCGCCCATGGAGAGCTCCATCACGACCGCCGAAGGATCGACCTCGAGACCGTATTGACGGCCGAGACGCTCGATCTCGCGGGAGACTTCGGCCACCGTCATCGGCTTCGTCTGCCCGAGCAGAACGTTTTCCGCTGCGGTCAACGTGTCGAAAAGCGCAAAGTGCTGGTGAACCATCGCGACGCCCCGAGCCCGCGCTTGAGCCGGAGAGTCCACGTCGAACGGCATGCCGTCGAATTCAATCTCGCCCTCATCCGGACGGGTCGCCCCGTAGATGATGCGCATCAGCGTCGATTTGCCAGCACCGTTTTCGCCTAAAACGGCTAATACTTCGCCCGGCATCGCGTCGAGCGAAATCCGATCGTTAGCTGTGATCCCTGGATAACGCTTGGTGATGCCGCGCAGAGAGAGGCGTGGAGTCATGAAGGAGCTCGTCTGAGAGAAAGGCCGACGTGAAGACACGTCGCGGGCTTGAAACAAATAATTTTAAACTTTTGGTCGAACTTCTTGCCGCAATTTTCAAACTTCGACTTGCGTTTTTCGCGCCAATGATTAAAATACGTTTCTCGCAAGCGGCTGTAGCTCAGTTGGATAGAGTATCTGGCTACGAACCAGAGGGTCGTGGGTTCGAATCCTGCCAGCCGCGCCAAGTTTCATGGCTGTCGAGGGAGTGATCTCCTTCGGCAGTTTTTTTTTCGCCTGTTCTCTTTACTTTTTCGTCCTTGAATGCTATCCTTCGCATTCTGATTTTTCTGTCTACTTCAGAAAATCCCTGCGGCGCGCAAGCGCACCAGGCTTTGTGCGGAGAAGTGGCAGAGAGGTCGAATGCACACCCCTGCTAAGGGTGCAGGTCCGAATTAAGGGCCTCGGGGGTTCGAATCCCCCCTTCTCCGCCATCAATTCATTTAAGAAAACCCCGAGAATCCTTTGATTTCTCGGGGTTTTTCTTTGTTCAAACGTCGAGCGAATTAAGGAGTTCGGCAAGACGCTTTGCATGATCCTCAGAGAGGCGATGCTGCTCCTCGATTTTGACCGGATCTGTTCGGTAAAGATAGCTCACTCCGCTGGTACGAATACACCCGGCAAGAGTCATCTGACAGAGCCGGCAGGTCGCCTCAAAACCTTTCAAAAGTTCATCAAGTTCCACACCCATGGTTCCCTCAACGGCATAGGCGCTCGAAGATGCGCCTGTCGTGAGAGAAAGAACGAGCTTCTTACCCTTTAGCTTGTCGCCCTTGCGGCCATGCGAAAAACCGTAAAAAACAAAAGGAATGTCAGAAATTTCATGTAAATGGTGATTTGGCACAAAGTTATTCAAGGTAATCCGTGAATCTGCTGCCGTACAGAATGGCCATTTCTTCCATTGCAGCCGACCATGTTCTTGTCGGCCGCCTCCATTTTTGCAGCACCTCTCTCAGCGACAGCCAGACGAGCTTCTTGGCCGCTTCATCCGTGCTGAAGCAGCCCTTCGTCTTAATCGCCTTCCTGATCGTCCTGTTCAGACTCTCAATGGCGTTCGTCGTGTAAATCAGCTTCCGAATGCCGGGCGAAAAAGCAAAAAACGGAATCACTCGATCCCAGGCGCTTTCCCACATATCCGCGACGCGCGCATACCGCTCGCCGAGTTCACTTTCTTTGAATGCCTCCAGCGCTGCCCTTGCTGCATCCGTCGTCGCGGCCGAGTAAATGGGCTTGACGGCTGCCGCAAGTGCGGCCCGGTTCTTCTGGCTCACGCATACCAAGCTGTTGCGAATCAGGTGAACAATGCACGTCTGCAGAGTCGAGCTTGGGAAAGCCGTCTCAAGGGCCTTGGGAAGTCCCTTCAAGCCATCCGTAACGGCAATCAAAATGTCTTGCACGCCCCTGGCCTTGAGCTCATTAAAAACTGACAGCCAGAACGAAGCGCTCTCGGTTTCATCAAGCCAAAGTCCGAGAATGTCTTTTGTTCCGTCGACGCGTACGGCAAGTGCAATGTGCATGGCCTTAGGGATCACAGCTCCCGAGGCAGAACGAATCTTGATGCGGATCGCATCAAAGAAGACAACCGGGTACATGGGCTCGAGCGGGCGATTCTGCCACTTATTGACGGAGGCCATGACTTCGTCCGTTACCGCTGAAATCAAGTCCGGACTCACGTCCGTGCCGTACTGCTCTTTCAAGAAGCTTTGAATATCGCGCGTGGACATGCCCCGGGCATAGAGACCTATGATCTGATCGTCAAAGCCCTCAAACCGCCGAGAATGCTTCGGAACGATGCGAGGCAGAAAACGACCGCGTCGGTCTCTCGGATACTCGATGCGAACTTTGCCGCTCTTAGTGGAGACGGTCTTCTCCCCGTAGCCGTTGCGGCTATTGCCCGCGGCCTCAGGGTCTAGCGAAGCCTGCCTGACTTCCTCTTTGAGAAAGTGGTTCATTTCGCCCTGCATGGCACGTTCCAGAAACGCTTTCATGAAGAGCTTGCTGTAGTTCACGACCTCTTCTTGAGTCGTTGCGTTCAGGCCGCTCTGCGCAACCATGGCTTCGATCGCGGCGTAGGTAGGGTCTTTCGGCTTGGAAGGTTTGCGTCCC
>CALXXT010000071.1 GCA_944392755.1 uncultured Sutterella sp.
CATGCCCGCCGTGCCGCCCGTCGTTCGGCTCTTTCTCGTGACGGGCTTTCTCGGCGGGCTCACCACCTTTTCAACCTTCTCGGCCGAAGCCGCGGCGCTTCTCGGCTCGGGCGCCTATGCTCGCGCGATACTTCACATGGCGCTTCACGGCGCAGGCGGCCTTCTCATGACGGCTTCGGGGCTTGTCCTTGGACGGCTCCTGAGCCGAAGCATCCTCGGCTAAGCCGACATTTTGAGAGAGCCGTAATTTCTGCGGGCGGCTCTCCATGCAATCCGCTCCAGTCCGACGAGCATGATCCATGCCGCCGCCTCGCGCCTGAAAAAGAAGGGACTTCTCGTTCGAGACGCAGATTGCAGCCTGGAAGATCCTTTCTTCGCGCTTTGGATCCGGCAATCCGTGGAGGAGGCTTCAATCGGGCCGACGCCGGGGAATTCGGCGTCCAACGACCCGACCGGCCGATTTTCCGTCTGAGCACTTCTCCTCATGCGGATGGGACCGCTCCTGCGGTATCGTTCCTCACTTGCGCGCCCCGACGCGCGATTCGAAATCCTCAGCCACCTCTTCTCCTATGTCCGAAACTCTGAAAGGCGTGCTGCTCGCAGGCGCCGCCGCGGTTTTCTGGGGCCTCATGGGCGTCTCCGCCCAATTCATCATGGGCACGAGCGGCTTCACGCCGGGCGACCTCGTCTCGCTGCGGCTCATGGGCTCGGGCGTCGTGCTTCTGGGCGCCATGGGTCTTCTCGCGCACCGCAACATCTTCCGCCCGATCGCCTCGAAGGAAAACTTCCTCGCTGTGCTTCTCTACGGCGCGGGCGTCGTGGCGGCGCAGTACTTCTTTTTCGTCGCGATCGAGCACACGAATGCGGGCACGGCGGCGATCCTCGTGACGACGATTCCCCTCATGATCATCGCCTGGCTTTTCTTCGCCGAGCATCGGCCGGTTTCCAAAAAGGAAATGCTCTGCGCCCTTCTCGCGGTTTCGGGCGTCGTCGCCCTCATCACGCGGGGCGACTTCTCCGGACTCCACTTCTCCGTCATGGGACTCGCGGCCGGCCTTTTAAGCGCCGCGGCAAGCGCCTTCTACACGCTGCAGCCGAAGAAGGCGATTGCGAGAATCGGCGTCGGCCCCGTGATCAGCTGGGGCTTTTTCCTCGGAGGCCTCGTCATGTGCTTCTGCTATCCGCCCTGGGAGTCCACCGCCGAGTGGAGCTGGCAGGCGGGCGCGGCCTACGCCTACATCGTGCTCCTCGGGACGGTCGGAGCCTTCTGGTGCTTTCTGGAGAGCACGCGGCACGTTTCGGCCGCGGTCTCGGGGCTCATGATCGCGCTCGAGCCCCTCATCGCGGTGGTCGCCTCGTCGGCGCTCCTCGGCGTCGACTTCGGCCCGTGGGAGATCGCCGGCATGTGCGCCGTCATCACGAACGTGGTGCTCCTTTCGCTTCCCGACCGGCGGCTCCTTCGCCGAAGCCGCCGCGCGCGGTCTCAGTGAAGGCCGTACTGGAAGCGGACTTCCTGAACGACGGCCAAAGGCTCGGCGCCGATCAGGCGCGGGCGCTTCACGCGGCCGCTCGAGCGCTCGATCGCAAGCTTGGCGACGCGGTCGAGCTCGGGCCAGCCCGAAGAGGCGAGCATGCGGATGTTGGTGAAGCGCCCCGCGGCGTCGACGATGAAGCTGTAGGTGACGATGCCGATCAGGTCCGTGCGGCCGAAGTCGAGACGGTGCGAGTGAATTTCAAGGCTCACCGCCTCGAGGTAGTCGAGATAGGCCTGACGGCGCCGGGCGGCGAGCTTCGACTCGGTGGGACCCGCGGAATTCATGAAGCTTCCGAGGGCGACTCCGGCCTCGTTCGAAACCGAGACGGCGTCGAGGGCGGCCGCATCGATCTTCACGTACTGAGTCCCCGAGACGACGTCCGACTGGATTCCCCCCGAGAGCACGAGCGCAACGAGATGGATCCCGACCGAAATCATGAGGCCCGTCTTCATCGATTCGGAGAGCGCCATGGCGTTACTCCTCCTTCGGAATCGAGGTCGCGACCATGAGCTTTTCGCCGCCCTGTCGGCGCACCTGATCGACGAGGTAGACGAGCGACTCGACGGGGGCCTTCGGCGCGGCCATCAGAACGAGCTGGCCGGGACGGCTGCGGAAGGTCTTCACGAGGTCGTTCAGGCGGTACGGAAGCTCTTCGCGCGAGACGGGAATGTCGTCGACGCTGTAGGTGCCGTTCTCGAAAAGCCGCACCTCGACGATGCGCCCGGTGATGGAGCGCGTCTCCTTGGCGGGCGGCAGATCGAGGCTCATGCCGCGGATCGTGAAGGATGCGGCGAGAACAAAGAAGAGAAGCAGATTGAAGACGCAGTCGATCAAGGGCGTCATGTCAAGCCCGTCGTCCGCGTCGGTCTTCGAGCGGATGCGGATCATGAGGCCTCTCCCTTCGGCTTTCTTCCCGCGTCAAGGAGAAGGTTCCCCGAGAGCGTGAGGAAATGCGCGACGTCGCGCACCCGGCCCTGATAGTAGGCGAGCGCAAGCGAGGTCGGAATCGCGATGATGAGGCCGGCGGCCGTCGTGATGAGCGCCTGCCAGAGACCCTGCGCGAGCAGCGCCATGTCGATCCCGCTCTGCGTTTCGGAAACGACGGCGAAGGTGTCGATCATGCCGAGAATCGTGCCGAGCAGCCCGAGGAGCGTCGCCGTCTTCGAGAGCGCGGCGAGAAGCGAAAGCCGCGCGTCAAGCTTCGAGACGACGTCTTCGCCCGCCGCCGTGAGGCGGATCTCGTCGGGGCGCGCTTCGGCGGCCGCCTCTCTGAAGAGGCCGAACGACTCGTGCGCCCCTTCGAGCATCTTGAGGATCTCGGTGCGGCTCGAGCCCGCGGTGAGTCCGCGGGGAGCCCGCACGGGCAGAATCACGAAGGCGCGCTCCACGATGACGGCGAGCGCGAGAATGGAGATGAGAAGGAGCGGCCACATCACCGGACCGCCGAGGAGCATGATCTGCATGGCTAAGCATCCTTTGCGGCGGACGACGTCCCCGCGGGAGTTTGTGAATTCTTGGCGCGGATGAAGACGAGGAAGCCCGGGAGCGCTCCGTTTTCAGGGAGCGTCCCCTTCCTTTGGGCGTCGCGCCTCAAGGCCGCGACGACGTCGCCGTCCGCCGGTTCGTAGCCCCAGCGCCCCGCCGCCCAGTGCATCACGACGGGACCCTCGCCCGCGAGCTCCACGATGCCCTTCATGCGGCGCAGCCCCGCGCCCTCCTCTTCAATCTTGCCGCGCACTTCGTCGAGGGTGACCGGCCGCTCGAAGCGCTCCACGCGCTCTTCGAAGAAGTCCTCGGCGTTCGCCTCGGCCTTCGGCGCCGCCCAGCCGCGGCGCCCGAGGCCGAGGAAGCCCTGCTTCGCTTCGCTCTTCAGGTGCTTGGGCGACTGCTTCGAGGGCATCGGCCGGCCCTGACGGTCGAGCCAGTGGAAGTAGAACTTCTCGAGCACGGCGAAGGGAATCTGCCCGTGGAAGGCGGGCACGACGAGCGCGTCCGAGTTGAGCTCGTGAACGCGCGCCATCATCTCTTCAAGAACCTGCGCTTCGACCGCGTCGGCCTTGCTCATGACGATCACGTCGGCGTTCAGAATCTGCTTCATCCGCGCGCCGCCGTCGGCCGTCTCGCTCCAGTGCTCGGGATGCTCGGCAAGGTCGACCGAGTCGAGCAGCGCGATGACGAGGCCGCGCTCCACGAGGTCGTTCAGGGTGAGGAGCTCCGCCTCGACGTTCGCGGGATCGGCCACGCCCGTCGTCTCGAGGATGAACTGCTCGGCGGGCGTCGTCTCGATGAGGCGCATGATGCCCGGACGGAGACTGTCGGCGAGCGTGCAGCAGATGCACCCCTCGTCGAGCGCCTCGACGCGCGTCTGCCCGGAGAGAACCAGGCTGTCGAGGTCCGCTTCGCCGAATTCGTTCTGAATGACGCCGGTGAACTGCTCGCGGCCGTTCAGGAATTCGAGCCAGGCGCGCAGGAAGGTCGTCTTGCCGCTGCCGAGGAATCCGGTGAGGACGTGCACGACGGGACGCGTCTGGAGCTCCTCCTCGTGCGGCCGGTGCGAGAAGTGAAGCGCCTTCATGCGGCGGCCGGGGAGACGCCCCTTGAAGGCGCCGAGCGCGAGCGTGAGCGAGACGAGGAGTTCGCTCTTCGACTCGTCGAAAACGGTCCCGGAGGGCGCTTCGCGCTCGGCGGGAACGCGCTCGGCCCAGAGCACGGCTTCGCCCTCTTCCTTGAGAATTTCGCGCAGCGACGCCGAGATGAGCGCCCAAATGGGGCCGAGCGCGCGCAGCGGCGCCGTTCGGAGCGCGCTTCCATCCATCAATTCGAGCGCGCGGCTCTTTTTCGCCGTCAGCGTCAGGGCGAGGCCCGATCCGTCGACGGCGACGTCGAGTGCAAGCTCTCCCAATATGAAATCCGCAAACCGATCGGCATTGGCCGAGAGTTCGCGCACTGCGCTCATGAATTCGGGCGCTCGGGCGAGCGCCGCGGCCGAAGCCGGAAACTGTTCGGGGCGCGTCACGGAGTCTTCCGTCGGAAAGACGTAGAGGGCGAAGCGCCCGGTGATCACGCCGCGGCCCGCCTCCTCGTCCAAAAAGGCGAGGCCGTAGAGCGCGTTCGACTCCGCCGAGCGGAGCGTCCACGCCGGACCGTGAGAGAAGGACGGCCTCAAGCCGCGCCAGCCGAGGCGCCGCGCAAGCCGTCGATCGAGATGAACGCGTGCGAATAGCGAATTCATGAGCGTCGGCGTTTCGTCGCCGGCTTCCGGCCTCAAGGGCCTCGGTAGCAGTTCGGTCAGCTGCATGCTTGCGTCCTCTCGTGTGTTTTAGCTTTTGAAGTCAAAGCGCCCGCCCCGCGGCGGGACTGCGCGGCCCCTTGCGGGGCGCGCAGCTGCGCGCGATGGGCGGGCGATGAAGCCCTCGGACTAGGACGGGAAGGAGATCGTGTCGCCGTTCCCGAGGTAGTTCGTCGTCTTCGAGCGGAAGCGGGCCGTGCCCTTAACCACCGGATAGCCGGCATCCACGAACTTCTGAGCCGTGATGAGGCCCGTGCAGTGGTTGCAGCCGACCTTCTTGAGGTCCCACTTCTCCAGACCGATGACGAGGTCGTCGTACTTCGGATCCCAGTCGTCGAACGGCGAAATGTGGAGACCGCCGTAAAGACCGTAGAACTGGTCCTTTTCGTAGGCGAGTTCCTTATAAGCCGTGTCGGCGAAGAGAATGATGCCCTGGTGGCAGCAGCCCGTGATCGAGACGAGGCCGACGTCCTTCACGTTGCAGTACATCGACATTTCGCCGAAGACGCGGAAGATGATCGGGCACTCGAACTGATAGAGGGCGACGCCGGGCTCAAGCCGATGCAGACCCTTCTTCACTTCGGTCACCTGGCCGCGATGGCCCGCCTGAACCATGTAGTCCTTGCCTTCCGGATAGAAGGTCGACGGACGGTAGACATGGATGTTCGGGGCGTACTTCGCGACGACGGGGAAGCCGAAGTAGTGGTCCATGTGCTCGTGCGTGGAGATGAAGGCCTTGATCTCGTTGTTGGCGAGCATCTTGTCGATGCCTTCGCGCTTGAAGCACGTGTCCATCCACTGGTAGTTCCAGCCGCAGTCGAAGAGGTACTTCGTCTTCTTGCCGTCCAAGGCCTCGACTTCGACGAGGCAGGAGAAGCCGCCCGCGTTGTCCGGGTGCTGCGAAAGCTCGCGCGTCGTGTTCCACGCTCCGTCAAGGTCGCCCTTATCGAGATAGGGCTTGATGATCTTCATACCCTTCTGATAGGTGCCCTTGCCGGCGCCCGTGCCGTCCCCGAAGGGAGGCCAGTTGTACGTGTACTGGTCGACGAGCAGGCCGCCCGAGGCCGTCACGTCCTGCATGAAGATGCCGTTGTCGAACCAGCTCGTTTCCGAGATGTTGACGACGCGCACCGACTTGCAGAGGCCGATGTCGGTCGTGCCGCGCTTGACCTGCGGGAGGACCTTCTTGCGCATGGGCGAGTAGGAGAAGACGCCCATCGCGCCGATGGTGCCGACGCCCGCGCCGATGGCGCCGCCGGAAATCAAAAGCTCGCGTCTATTCATCGTCATGGCGTACCTCCTTTATTCGACGAGCGTGAAGTTGGCGCTCAGCACCGGGAGCAGCCAGACGAGCAGCGCATAGAACGCCACGCCGACCACAATGCCGCCCACGAGGCCGACGCCCATTTCGGCATGCCACGTGTCTTCCACATTGCGCTTGGCTTCTTCAGCCTCGACTTCTTCGTCCGAGCGCATTTCAAGCTTCCATCCGGGCCAGCCGTCCATGAACCACCAGTTGATCAGCCAGATGTTGATCAGCCAGATGCCCGGGATCATCGGGAACTGCTGCGGGTGCGAGAAGCCCTTCTGCGTGCCGAGCACGAAGTGCGCATAGCGGTAGTAGAGGCTGTAGATCAGGGTCGCGCCCAAGATCACGATGAGCGTGCGGATCAGGATGTTGACGGGCTTGCTGAACTTATGGGGCCAGTTGCCGCAGTAGAACTGCAGGAAGAGCGCGGGGATCAGGCAGAAGATGGCCGTTTCGCCCACGTGCAGCCAGCGCCAGTCGGGAGCCGCGTCGCGGCGGTGTCCGCGGATCGCTTCGCCCCAGGTGAGTTCCTGCATGAACCAGAAGAAGAAGCAAAGCGAGACGGAGATGACGATGATGCCGAAGAAGAGGCAGAAGCGGCGCAGCCACGGCGTCTTGATGAGGACGAACGGGTAGCGCTCCCAGATGCCTTCCATGAACCACACCACCACCGTGCAGCACATGATCCAGCCCACGTGGAAGTTGGCCGAAACGGTTTCAGCGAACTGTTCCCAATAGGGCGGGCAGATCGCCGTGAAGTACTGCCACGGATAGTAGAGAATGCCCATGTGGTTGTGCATCGTCATGAGGTAGATGACGAGCGACAGGGCGCACGTGCCGATCCAGATCGACAGACCCTTGTAGGGCTGCTTCAGGTTCTGCCACGGACGACCTTCAAGGGCAACCACCCACGCGGGGGAAATCCACGAGGCGATCACCGCGAACATCATGCAGGCCTGAGCCGAATATTCCGTCGCGTAGAACTCCGTCAGACCCGGCAGCTTCTGGAGCTGTTCGGGATTGAAGTACGCAAACGCCGTGTTGCCGAGCACGCCTTCGAAGAAGCCGTGAATGACAAGGGCGAGCAGCGCGACGGAAATGAGCGAGAGCACCACGCCCTTCTGGAGCGGATGCGCATGCTCAAGCCAATGGCGCTTGAAGGGCCAGAAGTCGAAGGTGTAGGCCATCCAGATGAGGATGATCAGCCACCAGCGGCAATAGTTGTAGCCCACGTACGGGGTGTAGAAGCGCATGACCCCGCGCGGATCTTGGAAGATCCACCAGGTCACGGCGAAGATCACGAGCGTAAAGGCGAGATTAACCAGAGCGGGCCAGGGGCCGCTCCAGCGCTTCACGAGCTTTCTTTGCTCGAGGAACGAAATGTCTCCAGCCATAGGAGTCTCCTCTTTCCAGGGCTCGGCTGGCGCTTTCGGTGCTGATCTTCGATCATGGGGCGTCGAAAAAGGGCGCGCCCGCAGGCGCCTCCTTCTCCTCGGCTCCGAAGCGGCCTCAGGCGGTCGTTTCGGTTTCCTCCGCCGGACGCGTCGCATAGAGCGCATCCGCGATGATTTCCGACAACTCCTCCGGCGTCAAATGCTCAACGTCGAGTCCCATCAAACGACCCTGCATCTTGAGCATCGCAGGGCTGAAATCGGAGGGAAGCGATTTTCTGATCGTCGTTTCCGAAGCCTCATGGCTTTCGCCTTCGGCGCGCTCGTCGCGCGAGTCGTTCTTCGTCCAATGTCCGAAGAAAAACTGCCTTCGGCTGCACGTCGTCATAGGTCGAATCTCCACCTGCCAATTTCTTCACAAACCATTTTTTCATTTTTCATTCAAGTTGTAAAGAAGTATTAACAGATGCCTAACCTGCTGTTTTCCCTAGCCATCCTAGGAGGTTTGACGTTTAATCAGAAACCAACCTCTTAGGAGGTTTGACGATTATCACCGCATATTTGCGCGAATATTGAAATTCATTTTCCAATGTTATTGGAAACTAAATCTTACAAATAATAGGGATATTTAAGGCAGGCGCGCGGCCGCATCCATGAGGAGGTCCCAGAAGGCGGGGGCGTCGAGTTCGAGGGCGGCCTGCGTGCGCACGTCGGCGGGCGGCTCGCGGCGGAAGTCGCACACGGTCATCCCGCGCGTCCATCGTCCCGCGCACTCGACCGCGATCGGCACGGGCCGGGCCCGCACCGTCTCGGGCGCGATCACGCGGGCGACGGCGCAGGGGTCGTGCAGGGGCGGAGCGTCGTAGCCCCGGGCCCGGCGGTAGGTGCCCGTGAAGGCTTCAAGCACTTCGGCGAGGAGCCGCCCGGCGCGCGTCGGAATCGAGCGCGCGCGGCGCCGCACGGCTTCGTCCGCCCGCGCCTGCCTCGTGAGGTCGAGCCCCACCATGACGACGGGCCAGCCCGCGCGGAAGACGATGTCGGCCGCCTCGGGATCGTTCGCGATGTTGAATTCGGAAAAGGGGCCGACGTTGCCCGCATGGACCGCGCCGCCCATGAGCACCACTTCGCGCACGCGGGAGACGATGCGGGGTTCGCTCAGCACGGCCGCCGCGATGTTCGTGAGGGGGCCCGTCGGGATGAGCGTGACGCTGCCCGGCTCCCGCTCGAGGATCGTCTCCGCGATGAAGCGGGCCGCAGGCCTCGGGTCGAGCGGCACGCCCTCCTCGGGAAGCTCCACTCCGTCCAAGCCCGATTCGCCGTGGATTTCGGGGCAGACGCGGGGCGCATCCGAAAGGAGCGGCGAGCGGGCGCCGGCGGCGACGGGCGCGCGGCTGCCGAGAAGCTTCAGAATCCGGCGGGCGTTTCCCGTCACCTTCTCGAGCGTCTGATTGCCCGCCACCGTCGTCACGCCGACGAGCTCGAGCGCGGGGCTCCCCGCGGCAAGAATGAGCGCCGCGGCGTCGTCGTAGCCCGGATCGCAGTCGATGAGGACGGCTTGAGTCATGAGAGTCACCTTCGTGGAAAACGCGCGGAAACGCGCGGGGCGGCACCTCCGCGAAGCGGCTTTTCGAGCGCCGCGGAGGATGGGTTCGATTCGCTACAATGGTTCGGCCTGCGCTCGAAGCCTCTTTCCCCGAAGCTTCGGGCGCCTCCGCATTATAAAAAGCGGGGGTCTTCCGCCCCCGCTCCACTCCGACAGCAAGGACCCCGAAACATGGTGCAAGCGCTTCAATACGGCGTCTGGCTCGACCAAACGGTCGACCACCGTCCGGCGGGCGGCGGGCCGCTCCCCGCCGGTCTTTCGACCGAACGTCTTCCGAAGACGGGCGACGGCAATCCCCTTCTCGGGCTCGTCGCTCCGCAGGGTTTTCTCGTCTTCGACGCGAAGCTCCCGCTCCTCAAGCTGATGCTCGACTACTGGCGCCGCGTGACGGCGCTCTCCTGCGGACGCTGCACGCCGTGCCGAGCGGGCACGCTCGAAGTGCTCGACGCGCTCGAAACCCTCCGCGAGGGCGGCGCGGTCGACTGGGCCGCGCTCGAAGCGACGCTCGAGGACATGTCCCGGACGAGCCTCTGCGGCATCGGCATCGCTTCGCCCGAACCGCTTCTCGCCGCCCTGCGCCGCTTCCGAAGCGACCTTCTCCCCTACTCGGACGACGCCCCGGGCGTTCTCTTCGCGGACGCGACCGCGCCCTGCATCGAGGCCTGCCCGGCGCACGTCAACATTCCCCGCTACATCGACGGCGTGCGCGACGGCCGCGCCGACATTTCCGAGGCGGTGCTGCTCGACCACTATCCGCTCGTCGCTTCCTGCGGGCGCGTCTGCGTTCGTCCCTGCGAGTCGGCCTGCGTGCGCGGCCGCGTCGACCGCGCGATCGCGATCCGCGACCTGAAGCGCGCGGCGGCGGCCGCGGCCCCCGGGGCCGGTCCCGAATACTTCGCCTGCGCGAAGAAGGCGCCGCGCGGCGCCGACGGACGCGCCCGCGTCGCCGTCGTCGGCGCGGGTCCCGCGGGGCTCAACTGCGCCTACCACCTCCTGCGCCGCGGCGTCTCGGTCGACGTTTTTGAAATGGAGGCCGCCGCGGGGGGCATGGCCCGCTACGGCATTCCCGCCTACCGCCTCCCGAACGCCATTCTCGAAAAGGAAGCCTCGACCGTCGAAACGCTCGGCGGACGCTTCCTCTTCGGCCGCCGGCTCGGCCGCGACTTCACGACGTCGAGCCTCCTCGCGCAGGGCTATGAAGCGGTCTTCCTCGGCATCGGCTGCGGGATCGGCAAGCCCATGGGCGTCGCCGGCGAAGAAAAGGCCGTCTCGGGCGTTCTGAAGGGGCTCGACTTTCTGCTGCCCCTGGCCCGCCGCCAGGAAGCGGGCGAAGCCGAGCCGCTCGAGGGCGACACGGTCGTCGTCGGATGCGGCAACGTCGCGATGGACTGCTGCCGCTCGGCGCGGCGCCTCTCCTCGCCCGAGGCGAAGGTGACGGTCGTCTACCGCCGCACGCGCGCCTCGGCGCCGGCAGACCCCGAGGAAATCGACGCGGCGCTCGAAGAGCGCGTCGGCTTCGAATTCCTCACGAACCCGGTAGAAATCCTCACAGAGGCGGGCCGCGTCGTCGGCGTCAAGGTCGTGCGCATGGCCGAAGGCGCGCCCGACACGTCGGGCCGCCGCTCCGTGAAGCCCGTCGCCGGCAGCGAATTCGTGATTCCCTGCTCGCGCGTCATCGGCGCGATCGGCCAGGCCGTCGATCCGACGTCGATCGCCGGCGAAGAAGCCCTCAAGATGACCCGCTGGGGCACGATCGAAACGAACGCCGCGATGGCGACCTCGATCGACCGAGTCTTCGCGGGCGGCGACGCCGCCGCGGGTCCCGCGACCCTCATCCTGGCGATGGCCGAGGGCGAGCGTGCCGCGCAGTCGATCGCCGCGCGCCTTGAAGGGCTCCGTCCCGTCGAAAGCCCCCGCGAAGCGCTCTCCAACTGGATTCTCGGCGAAGGGCTCCTCGGGCACTGCGTGCCGCCGCGCCCGACGCCCGAAGCGCCGCGCTCGAAGGCCCCGCACCTCGCGCCCGACGTCCGGGCCCGATCCTGGGACGAAGCCGAAGGGACGCTTTCGAAGTCGGCCGCCGAACGCGAAGCCTCGCGCTGCCTGCGCTGCTACCGCGTCTTCGCCCTTGAAACCCTCGCGCCCGTCGGCGCTCGCGAAAAGATCTGAGGACTCAACATGCTTGCCTACATCGACGGAACTGCGCTGGAAGTTCAGTGCGGAGAAACCATTCTCGAAGCCGCGCGCCGACTGGGCCGCGACATACCCACGCTCTGCGAGTTCGCGCCTCTCGGCCACCGCCCGGGCACCTGCCGCATGTGCCTCGCGGAAATCACCCGCAAGGACGGGTCCGTGACGATCTCCACGACCTGCGACACGAAGCTCGAGGACGGCATGCGCGTGCGCACCCGCACGAGCGAAGTGCGCGAAGCGCGCCGCCGCCAGATGATGCGGCTCTTCGCCGATCACTGCGAGAACTGCTCGTCGTGCGCGCGCCACGGCAGCTGCGAGCTGCAGTCTCTCGCCAAGAAGGTCGGATTGACCCTTCCGGCGCGCTCGGGCCGGCTCGACCCGCATCGTCCGGGGCCCGACCGCTCGGCTCCCGCGCTCGTCTTCGACGCCTCGAAGTGCATCCGCTGCCTGCGCTGCGTCGAAGCCTGCCGGCAGCTTCAGGGCATCGGCGCCATCACGCTTCAGGGCCGCGGCACGCGTGCCGCCGTGGGCTTCGACGGCCAGCCCTGGGGCGAATCGGACCGCTGCATTCAGTGCGGCCAGTGCTCGCTCGTCTGCCCGACGGGCGCCATCTCCGTGAAAGACGAGACGGAGCGCGCGCTCGACCTTCTCGCGAGCCCCAAGGTGATGACGGTCGTGCAGATCGCGCCCGCCGCCCGCATCGCGCTCGCCGAAGCCGTCGGCGCGCCGAGCGGAACGAACCTCGAAGGACAACTCGTCGCCGGCCTCAAGGCCGCGGGCGCCGATCTCGTCTGCGACGCCCGCTGGTCCGCGGACGTCACGATTCTCGAGGAAGGCACGGAACTCCTCGAGCGGCTTCGCCGCCAGAAGGAGGCGGGCACGCTCGACAAGCCCGACACGATGTTCACGTCGTGCTGTCCTGGCTGGATCAACCATGTCGAAAAGTCCGCCCCCGACATGATTCCCCACATCTCCTCGACGCGCTCGCCGCAGGCGATCTTCGGCGCGCTCGCGAAGACGTGGCTCGCCCAGACGCGCCGCCTCAAGCCCGAGCAGATCGCGGTGATCTCCATCATGCCCTGCACGGCGAAGAAGGACGAAGCCTCGAGGCGTCTCCTCGAGCACGACGGGAAGACCGACGTCGACCTCGTTCTGACGGTGCGCGAAACGGCGCTCCTCTTCGAGCGCTGCGGCCTCGACATCCTCAAGATGGAGCCGCGCGGCTTCGACTCGCCCTTCATGACGGAAGCTTCGGGCGCCGCGCAGCTCTTCGCCACGACGGGCGGCGTGATGGAAGCGGCGCTGCGCACGGTGGCCGCCCTTTCGGGCGGACCGAAGCTCGGCGGCATCGCCTTCACGCCCGTGCGCGGGCTCGCCAACGTGCGTGAAGCGGAGGTGGAGACGGCCGAGTTCGGCAAGATCCGCATCGCCGCCGCCTACGGCATTCCGAGCGCCGAAGCCATCGTGAAGCTCGTGCGCGAGGGCCGCTCGCCCTACCACTTCGTGGAAGTCATGGCCTGCCCGGGCGGCTGCATCGGGGGCGGCGGCACGGCGCGCGAAGGCTTCGGCCGGGAGAAGCTCCTGAAGCGTCAGGAAACCGTCTACCGCACGGACGCCGAAATGCCGATCCACTGCTCGCATGAGAATCCGGAAGTGGTCCGCCTCTACCGCGACTTCCTCGAGAAGCCCGGCAGCCACCTCGCCCATGAGCTCCTGCACTGCACGTACGAAGACCGCTCGAAGGAGGCGGAATGCCCCTCCTTCGAAGCGCTCGTGAAGGCGGGCGCGCTCCTCAAGGGCTGACGAAAAGAGGGGCTCATCGCCCCTCCCCCACTTTCCGACCTTGCCCGGCCGACCCCATCGGCCGGGCTTTTTTCGACTGCGGACCTATTCGGCCTCGTGCGCTTCAAGCGCCGCCTCGACCTCCTCCAAGGTCGGAACCGACTCGGCGGCCCCGGGCTTCGTCACGGAGATCGCCGCGGCCATGGCGGCCCGATAGATGCCGTCCGCGAAGAGCGTCGCCCCCGCTTCGGGATCGCCCGCGTCGAGCGCCTCGATCATGGCGCGGACGGCGTAGCCCGTGAAGGTGTCCCCCGCGCCCGTCGTGTCGACCGCCTCCACGCGGAAGGCGGGCTGCCGGCGCGGACTTCTGCCCGGAAGACGCCACATCGCGCCCTCGCTCCCGAGCGTGAGGATGATCGTCGTGCGGGGATAGAGCGCGCCGAGCGACTCCACGACCGCTTCGGGCGAATCCGCCCCGCGTCCGTGCGCCTTCAGAAGGCCCGCCGCTTCCGTTTCGTTCACGATGAGCGCATGAAAGCGCTCGATCGGGAGCTCGGCGGCCGCATCCTTCCAAGGCGCGGGATTGAAGACGACGTGCATGCCGAGGGAAATGGCGGCGTCGGCCGCCTGCGCGATGCCGTTCGTTTCGTTCTGCATGAGGAGCAGGTCGCCCGCCTCCATGCCGCGGACGGCGCTGAGGATCTCGGCTTCTTCGAGCGTCTCGTTCGTCCCGGGAAAATAGAGAATCGAGTTTTCGCCCTCGGGAGTCACCTGAATCACCGTGTGTCCGCTCGGCCGCTCCGCGTCGACGCGCACGAAGTCGGCGTTGACCCCTTCATGCTCGAGGTGCGCCTTCAGAAGCGCGCCGTCCTCGCCGATCGCGCCGCAATGGAAGACCGAGACGCCCGCCCGGGCGAGCGCCGCGCTTTGGTTGAGGCCCTTCCCGCCGATGTGAATGCTTCGGCTCGAAGCTTCGAGCGTTTCGCCCGGCCGCACGAAGTGCGGCACCTGGTAGACGTAGTCGAGATTGAGGGAACCGATGGTGAGAACGCTGCGCATGAAATCGATCCGTGTCAGAGCGCCGCTCCCGGCGGCGGACAATAAAAAATCCCGCGTTCGCAAGAACCGGGACTTTTTAAAGAATGGGGTGGGAGATGGGACTCGAACCCACGACAACCGGAATCACAATCCGGGACTCTACCAACTGAGCTACACCCACCATTCTGATTTTTTATTCCCCCGTTTCCGGCGGAACTCCGCGGCTCATGCGCCGAAGAGGATTTGAATTTTATGGTCGCCTCGAAGTTTTGTCAAGAGCGGACGGATCTTTTTTTATCTGTAGATGAAGTAAAGGCAGAGAAACACCCAGCAGATGAAGGGAATGAACCACTTGAGGTTCGGATGCTTCTGGTAGAGCCGCTCCCAAAAGTCCTTCGGTTCGTCGAAGTTCGTCTCCTGACTCCGATCGCGGTGCTTGCCGCACTTCGGGCAGCGCTCATGCTTCGTTTCGTTGTAGTAGTAGCCGCAGTTCCAGCACTTCATGACATTTCCTCGAAACCGACGGCCGCTCCGGCCGCCAAGGCGGCATTATGCCCGATTTCGCCGGCGCCGCTCAGGAAGCGCCCTTCTCTTCGCCCTCGTCCCGGCGAATTCCGGGAAAGGCCGCGGCGATCTCGCCGAAGATCCTGCGCTTTTCCTCCCCGTCGAGAGGATTCAGGCCGAACTTCGTCGTGTAGAAAAGCCCTTCGAGCGCCATGAAGGCCAGGAGCGCGGCGGTGCGCTTCGACTCGGGCATGCGGCGCATGCGCTCGGCCGTGCGGGCGTACCAGCGGCGCACGGGCTCGAGGAGCTCCGGATCGTGGAAATTTTGATTGAGCAGCGCGATGCCGATCTGCGCCCATCCCGCATGGTCGCGCTCGAACGCTCGGAACCACTCGACGTAGCCCGGAAAAAACGTCGCCTCGGGCGCCCCCGAAAAAAGCGCTTCGCTTTCGCGCAGGCGCGCTTCAAGGTGCTCGGCGTACTCCTCGAGAAGCGCCGCAAGCAGCATGCGCTTCGTCTTGAAGTGATAGGTGACCGCCCCTTTGCTCATGCCGGACTCCTCCGCCACGCGGTCCATGCTGAGACGCTCGATTCCGAGGCGAAGAATGATGCGGCGGGCGGCTTCCAGAAGTTCGCCCCTCGTCTGTCGGGCTTTCGGCGTGGTCATGATGCAGGGAGAATGCCTAGAAAATGAGAAAGGACGCGGGAACGGCCGCCCTGAGGGCGGCGCCCCCGCGCAGAGGCGTCGGACGTTCGGGGACGGCGGGCGTCCCCGAAAAGACCTGCTTGAAGGTCAGTGCTTCGCCGCTTCGGCCGCAGCCTTGCCGGCGATGCGCCCGAAGACGATGATGTCCGTGTAGGCGTTGCCGCCGAGGCGGTTCGTGCCGTGCGTGACGCCCGTCACTTCACCCGCAGCCCAGAGGCCCGGAATCACGGCGCCGTCCTTCGTGAGAGCCTGCGCCTTTTCGTTGATGCGCACGCCGCCCATCGTGTGATGGACGGAAGGCACGGCCTTGATCACGTAGTACTTGCCCTGCGACATGTCGACGAGGCCGGCACGGTGATGGAAGTCCTTGTCGTTGCCCTTGCCCGCCATCGAAGAGACGCGCTTCACGGTGGATTCGAGCTGAGCCTGCGGAATCTTCGTGAAGTCGGCCACGCACTTCAGATCGCCGCAGGTCTTCATGATCCCCTGCTTCGTGAAGGCGTCGTACTCGGTCGGATGTTCCTTGACCGTGTTCGAGACGGCCCCGATCTTGTCGTTCCAGAGCACCCAGCAGTAGCCGCCCGTCTGCTTGAGGATCGCTTCGGAGAGCACGTCGCGGCGGTCAAGCTCTTCGACGAAGCGCTTGCCTTCCTGGTTGAGCATGATGGCGCCGTCGAAGCGGGCGTCGGCGATGAGCTCGATCACGCCGGAGATCGGATCGCAGATCGGGTAGGTCTGGATGTAGCCCATGTTGACGAGCTCTGCGCCGGCGCGTTCGGCCATGTAGAGGGCCTCGCCCGTCGTGCCCGGGGCGTCGGTCGTCTTGAAGCGTTCGTCGATCTTCGGGTTGTACTTCTTCACCATCTGCGGATTGGCGCCGAAGCCGCCCGTAGCCAGCACCACGCCGCCCTTGGCGTTGAAGGTGTAGTCTTCGCCGTGCATCGTGGCCTTGACGCCCACGACGCGGCCGTCCTTGTCCTTGATGAGCTCTTCGGCCTTCATGTTCGTGATGACCGGAATGCCGAGCTCATCGGCCTTCGCCTGGAATTTCGCGATGAATTCCGTGCCGGTATGGCCGACCGGAATCAGAGCGCGCTTGCGGCTGTGGCCGCCGAAGAAGAAGAGGTTGTCGTCCTCGAAGCGCACGCCGAGGTAGTCGCGGCACCAGAGCGCCGCATCGAGCGCATTCTGGGTCATGACGTTGATGACCTTCATGTCGCCCTTTCCGTCGCCGCCCTTGAAGGTGTCCTCAGCGTGAAGTTCAGGCGAATCGTCGGTGATGCCGAGCTTGGGCTGCACCCAGTTGCGCGCGGCATTCATTTCGGCGCCCGAAATGAGCGAGTTGCCGCCGACGGCGGGCATCTTCTCGAGAAGCACGACGCTCGCGCCGGCATTCTTCGCCTCGATCGCGGCCGAGAAGCCCGCGCCGCCCGCACCGATCACGACGACGTCGTAGCTCGACGTCGCGGGAAGCGTCTTCGCGGCCTTCTTCAGGGCCTTCTTGTCGGCCTTCGAGAGCGTGACGCCCGCCTTTTTCGCGGCGTCCTTCACGGCATCGAGGAAGCCCTTCGACGTGAAGGTCGCGCCCGAAATCGCGTCGAGATCGGCGGAGTTCGTCGCCACGACGTCGTTCTTCAGATCCGTGTAGACCTTCTTGGCGAGAACCTTGTTCTCCTGCTCCTTGACGATCTTGATGTCGGTGATCTTGCCGCCGTCGAATGTCACGGCCACCGTCACGTCGCCGTGCTTGCCGACGCCCGTGCCTTCCACGGTCGTCGGAGCGGCCGCAGCGCTGCCCGCAAAAAGGGCGGCAACGGCTGCCGCTACAAAAATCTTGCGAATCTTCATGTGCAAATCCTCTGAAGAAAGTGAAGAGAAACCAAGGGCATGAATCTTCCGCCCGCGGCCGCGCCCCGCGCAGGCCCGTCGGAAGAACGAACGCGGCCATTATCAAGAACCGACCGATCGGTCGGAATTGGGGTTTACCCATAGAAGCGGACCGTCTTTCCGGGACGCGGAACCGCAGAGGACAAGGAGGCCCGCCGCGGCGGAACGCGTGCGGCCCAAGACGAGGAAGCCCCGCCGCGCGGATGCGCGGCGGGGCTTCGGGCCAGAGGGCGATCCGTGCGTGACCGTCAGCCGCCCAATGCCTTCGTCGAGAGTTCGATCAGTCCGTGGCCAAGGAAGTGGCTGCAGAGAACGCCGATGATGATGGCGATGATGTTGAGCCAGAACCCGGCGCGCACCATTTCGCCGATCTTGAGGCGGCCGGTGCCGAAAACGATCGCGTTGGGCGGCGTGCCGACCGGCATCATGAAGGCGGCCGAGGCCGCAAAGACCATCGCAAAGAGCGGTGCGTCCGGAGCGATCCCCAGGCTTTCCGCCGCCGCGGCGATGACGGGCATCATCGTTGCCGAAAGCGCAGTGTTCGAAGTCACTTCGGAAGCAAACGTGATGAGCGCGGAGATGCCGAACATCATCGCGAGTTCGCTCGTGCCGGCAAAGATATGAGCCTGAGCGCCGATCAGGTCCGCCAGTCCGGTCTTCTGGATGGCGTCCGCCATTGCAAGGCCGCCGCCGAAGAGAAGGAGGACGTCCCAAGCCACCACGTGCTTGGCGGAATTCCAGTCGAGCGCATGAACGCCGCGCTTCGCGTCGATCGGAATCATGAAGAGCACGAGCCCGGCCGTCATGGCGATCGCTTCGTCGGAGAAGCTCTTGAAGGGCATGACTCCTCCCACCTCAATCGCCCGGATCAGCGGACCGCCCATCCAGAACACCGCCGCAAAGAGGAAAACGACGAGAACGGCGCGCTCGCCCTTCGACATGGAACCCAGCTTGTCGAGCTCGGACTTCACCCACTCTCTTCCGCCCGGAATGCCGGGAAGGTTGATGCGGAAAAGGACTCGGGTCAGAAGGAAGTACGTCGCCGGCAGCAGGAGGAGCGTCATGGGAAGCGCCACCTTCATCCAGCTCAGGAACGAGACGGACACGCCGTAGGTGTCTTCCACGAAGCGGGCGAAGAGACCATTCGGAGGCGAACCCACGAGCGTGGCCAGACCGCCGATCGAAGCAGCGTACGCAATGGAAAGAAGAATGCAGACTTCAAAGTGGTGCATGTCCTTTTCCAAGGTGCCCTCGGGCTGAGCGGCGCGCACGACCCCCATCACGGCGATCGCAATCGGCACCATCATCGCAGCCGTCGCCGTATTCGACACCCAAGCGGAAATGAGCGCGGTCGAAACCATGAGGCCGAGCACCATGCGGTTGGGATTCGTGCCGAAGAGCGAAATCGTCAGGAGCGCGATGCGCCGGTCGAGCTTCCAGCGATGCACGCCCGCCGCAATGAGGAAGCCGCCGAGGAAGAGGAAGATCGTTCCCGAGGCGTAGTGCTTCATCGTGTTGCCGGGCGTAGCCACTTCCAGAAGCGGAAAGAGCACGATCGGCAGCATCGCCGTCACGGCGATCGGGAGCGCTTCCGTAAACCACCAGAAAGCCATCAGGGTCGTCACGGCGGCGCAGGCGCGTCCGGCCGAACTGAATGCGGTCTCCGCACCGGCCGCATTGACGAAGGTGTCCGGCAGAAGGAAGTAGACCGCGAGCGCGAGAATCGGACCGACGATGAAAGCCCAGACTTTCGAGCTGTTCGGCAGGGCGTCGATCTCGATCGTGGAATTGTGGAGGGACATGAGGGCTCTCCTTAGAAGGAAGTCAAAGAGCGAAATTTCTCTTTACCTTTTTTGAAAGGTTACATGAAAAATTTCCGCCGTTGAGGCCAAATGCCCCGCAAAGCGCCCCCGTACAAACGAGATCAGTCGAATGACTGAGTGATTTGGTAGTAGAGACAACGGCGGACGGAGGCAAGCAGAGCGCATCGCCGTTTCTGCGGGCGGCTCTGCATGGGCATTGCGGACAGCATCTGGGAGTCGATCGAAGGCGCTCAGACGAACAAGGACATGCAGATCCTTTGGTTGTGCTTCGGCAATCCGACGCGAAACACAGGGGCTTCTACGAGTGCTTCAACGGTACCGCCACCGCTGGCATTGGAATGTCGACAGCCGGACGGCGATCGCCTCGAACAAGGAACAGATCCAGCAGCGGGTCGACGACTACGGGGAAAATTCCGACTTCGTGACGGTGTCTTCCGCCCGGATGCCAACCTACCGGCAGGATCGGCATCGGACGAGAGATCCCTACCGCATGGCATAACCCCAGGACCACAAGTTGAGGAGAGGACGCGCCTCTCGTCTCTGAGCAAAATGCCGTGCGCGGCAACAGGGCCCAAAAGAATTCGCGACGAAAGCCGCGAACGGCCCTGCCGAAAGGCAGGTACGACAAAGCCCAGTGCTGGAACACCGGGCTTGTCAATTTTGCAAGGAGTATGGAGATGAGCCGTCTCTTCCTTGCTTCATGGGAGACTGTACCACAGATCTCGATCAACTGGTCGGGGGACATCCATGTTGATGGCCTCGCGCTGGTTCTGGTCGTCATGCTGTGGGCATTCCGCATGAGGCGATAAGCCAACGGGGGCGTATTCCCCCCCCCCATGCGCTTCAGCGTGCGCGTATTGGAGCTTGCTGGCCGCAACATGGCGGCATGACTGCAAGCAGTCTCACCTGCCGACGCGTCCCCTGCCAAGAGGCTTGGTCGACGCCGTTCTGGAAAGGCATAGTCGATGACTACGCACGGGAAGTCTCCTATCCGGGTCTTCCGGCCGATCCGAATTGGGATCGGCATCTCGAGCTCGAAACTGCAAGGCTAAGTCTTTCAATCCCTCTGGAATTCAGGTGAAACCAAGCAAAAAAAATCCCGACAACTCAAAGAGTTACCGGGCTGAAATTTGGCGGAAGCGGTGAGATTCGAACTCACGGTCGGGTATAAGCCGACGCCGGTTTTCAAGACCGGTGCATTCAACCGCTCTGCCACGCTTCCGACGCAATTTTTGGATTTTAGCAAATGTTCCGCGAAACCGTCGAAATGAGCTCGTCGGCATGCTGACGCGACCACTGCGGCTCCTCGACTCAAATACTGCTCCCGTTCGAAGGTTTCACCGCACTTCTCTGCCAAGCGCTAAAGGCGACTGCACCGGCCGCATTGGCGAAAGCGGCAGCCGGCTCTGGGCGCCACCCGGTAAGAAACTGATTTAGAAACCGCAGCTCGGAGCATTACCGGAGAGCGGGGATGAAGCAATGGCCTCATGATAGCCGCCGTCCGCCTGATGCTGAGCGCCGTCAACGGTGTCGAACAAGCTCTTCCCGTCCGCTCGCCGATAAGGAATTCTTCCAGAGATCAGCTTTGCTAAACTGACCGTATGATCCTGTTGTGTTTCGGTGGCTGGTAGACGGATTGCTGGCGCCGTATCGGTCAGGATGTCTGAAGACCCGCCGTCCGCAATCTTCGAAGCCGGCGGGTCTTCTATTTCATAAAATTTTGAAGTGGCGTCTGCATGCTTTGGACTCTCTAAGCGTCCATGTCAAGAAATGCGATACCACTTCAGCCGCCCCCGAAGAAACGCCCCAGGATGCACGCGGCCCCCTGCAGTCGTCGAACCACAGGGGCCTTTACTCACGCGCCAGCACGCGGGGAAAAGCAAGATTCCGATCAACACCGAAAATGTCCTCAGGTCCCCGGAAGCGGCAGCGGTTCCGTGGACCTGAGGACATTTTCGTTACACTCTCAGGAAACTTCCTCAACGACGTTGATCCCCTTTGAAACCCTGACCTATCTGGAGGCGCAGGTCGATACGCTTACTCGCGTGAAACACGTCGAGCGGAAGTTCTGACGCACAATTCTGCTTCGCTAAGGGGAAGCCAAGATCCGTCCCGTATAATTCGCCGCAGCACGAGGCAAGGATCGGGCTGCGTGCCGATCCGCTCATCCATACCTACCGGTGGCCAAGGAAAGGATTCATGGCGAAAGCCGTGGATGGGCCCCTCTTTGGAGGGTTGTAGACACGACAAAGCCCGGCGCTACCAACACCGGGCTGAGTCATTTTGCAAGGTGATGGACATGCAAACCTTCGTCCTTGCTTCGTGTCAGATTATGCCACACGACATTGTCGTGCGCACGGGCGACATCCATCTGGATGGCGCTGTGTTGGCGATCCTCGCGGTCGCTTGGCTGATCCGCAAGAAGCGTTAAGCGTTCGGGGTCGCTCTTTCGGGGGCGGCCCCGCTTGCGTTTGACCTTACTCCTTCGGACAGGCGAGATGCATGGCGTCATCGGCAATCGATCCCGGTATCGGAATCTCATCGAGCTTGAGAATTCGACCCTCAGCCGCAACTCCTTGAGCGAAAGCGCCGGAGACGTACGTCAATGACGTTGAGTTCACCTTCTGCAGTCGGCCTCAACGTTCATCAACGAAGATTTCTGCTTGTCCGCATCCTTTGCCTTCTTGCCGAAAGCAGTCATGATCCAAGATCGATGCGGCGATCTTGGATCCTTTGCCATGAGGGACGTGCTTTGAGTCGCGTCAGGATTGGGGATGAAGTACCAGTCCATTCCTCGTGATTTGTAAATGTAGAGAGGAGCCCCCTCCATTTTCGTTGCCTTCATCGAATATCCAGAGGTGACGACTTCGACCTCGGCAGCCGCGAGGGTAAAGGGGAAGCAGACGACCAAGCAAGGCCGACATATTGCTTTCCGCTTCAGCGGCTGTCTTGACTTCCTGGTCGGCCTCCTTTCGCTTTTGGAGAAACTCGTCGAGGGGTACTTGTCTAGTTCGGCAAACGCGTGGTTCCGTTTCTTCATGGGGCTTCTTGTATGGGAACGCCCAAAGAAATTACGACACGCTCGTCTGCCCTGGGATGATCGTTTGCCCCAAGCGGGCCAGCATTTTGGTATCGCCAACCAACGTCTGATTGCGATACACTGCAGGTTTCGGAGAAGGGCTCTTCTTCGTGCCATTTGGCGGCGTCACTTGATCGCCGACCCCAACGGACCTACGGGAATTGGACCTGTGGTTACTTGGCACGATGAGGGGTCCTTTTTCTGCATCGTAGCCAAGCAAAAGCCCTTCCTCGATCCACAGATCAAAGCTCTTCTTTTCGTAAGCGGTAGGAATTTTATTCAGGAACCAGACCTCTCCATCTTCCATTACCGAAAGATGAAGAGGCACGATGATTGTCTGGTCATTTCGCTTAAGCTCTGTAGCCAGCACAATGCTCTTCTGATTGTCTTTCGCCGTTCTGGATCGAAAACTGCGATCGGATTTTGAATTGCAATCAGAAGCCCCTGAGAGACTGTCCGCTGGAAGGACGCACTCAGCTTTTTCCTTCCTCAACCTCCGCAGACGACGCCGTCGGGCGCATGTATGCCCGCGTTCCCCAAAGCGGAATGGTCGAGAGACTGTGCTTGAAGCTCCCCGACGTTTCCTTGGTGGAATAGGACACATACATGAGCGTTTGGTGCTTTTCGTCGAAAATTCGCCGAATTTTAAGGTTCTTCAGAA
>CALXXT010000072.1 GCA_944392755.1 uncultured Sutterella sp.
TCGCCCTGAATCACCTCGACGTCCCCGACGGAGACGTTGGCCGAGAGGCGCGTGCCGCGGCTCGTGAGCGGAATCGAGTAGCCCGCCATGAAGCTGCGGCTGCCTTCGCTCGCGAGTCCGAGGAGCGTCGCGCTGTCGCGCCGTCCGAAGACGCTTCGGTTCGTCACGCTCGCGCCGACGCGGGGCCGGCCCGTCGAGCGCGTGCCGAGCGTGTCCGCGAAGACCGTCGCCGTCAAGTTCGCGGGTTCGGCCGCGCGGATCTCGTAGTCGGTGGTCCCCGTCTCTTCGCCCGCGCGCATGTCGATCGAGAGGACGACGTCGTTCGTCATGTTGAAGTGCACGAGGTCGGCCGAGAGATCGCGGTAGTTCGCGACCTCGCCCTTTTCGAGATCGAACGCCCCCTCGAGGTAGCCCGCCGACGTGTGTTCGTTGCCCGTCACCTTGACGAGGCCCGTGCGTCCCTCGACGAGCGTGACGAATAGCCGCCCTCCGCGGATGCGCTGCGGACGCAGGCGCGCTTCGCAGACGACGTAGCCCTTGTCGCGGTAGAGGGCGTTGATGTCGCCGAGGAGCCGCTGCACGGCCGCCATGTCGACTTCGGTCCCCTCGTACTTCTTCGTCACGGCTGCGATTTCTTCGGCCGTGAGCACGCTCGAGGCGTTGTGATCGACCGCATTCAGTCGGAATCGGAAGGAGGTTTCCGCGGGTGCGGGCTTCTTCGGCGCGGGTTCGGCCTCCCGGCGCTCGCGCTCCTCGATCATGCGGCGCATCTCTTCGCCGACACGGTAGCGCTCGACGTCCTCGCGCAGCTGCTGCAGGTCGCGGTCAACGGGATTTCTCAAGCCGCGGCTTGCCGGCGCCGCGTCGGGAACGGCCAGAACCTCGGCGGGCAGCGCCGCCCAGGCGAGGGAGAAAACCGCCCACGCTGCTCCGCGGGCCCAATTCGTCTTCGTCATGCTCTTGCTCCGGAATGTGCATACATGGATCCAATTTCACTTTATCGAATCGAGCGGGCCTCATCGGCATGCCTCGTCGAGTGCGCCGATTCCGCCCGAATTCTCATCTTTCCCTCTCCTTCAGGCGTCGAGAGGCGAGCGAATCGTCGGATGCACGGCGGCTCAAACCGACCGAGCGGTTTTTTCGACCGCGATCGACCGAATGGCACCGAGCGCATCGACCGTTTCGCAAACGTGTATAGTGGTTTCGTTTCGAACGTGAATCGAGGCGAACGATGATCGAAAAGAAGGATCCCTATGCGCATCGCGGCGCGGCGAGCGCGGAACGCGCCGAGGAGGCCGACCGCCTCAACCTGACGCTCCCCGAAGAGCGTCCGGCCATAGCGCCCGCGCTGCGCGCTTCGCGGCCGCTCCCGCGCTGGCCCGTGCGCAAGGGCGAACCCTACCGGCGCTGGACCGAAGCGGTGATCCGCAGACTCGGCCATGAGGCGAAGGAGGCCCCTCGCCGCACGCTCATCCTTCTCGAAGGGCCGCGCGCGAGCGGCGCCCATGCGCTTTTCGCCGAAGCCGGCGAGAACATTCCCCGAGTCGACCTCGATCGCCCGGATTTCGCGGCGGATGCCGACGACAGTCCCCGCACCTTCCTCGCCCGGCATGCGGGCGCCCCCGCCCTCATCATCGAGCGCGCGCACCGCGCGCCGAGGCTTCTTGAGGCGCTCTGGCGCACGGCCGGGACGCCCCCCGCCGAGGGCGGTCCCGCGCCCAAGATCGTCGTCGCGGGGGTTTGCGCTCGGCCCGAGTCGCTCCTCGCGGCCGATCTTTCCGCGGCGCCCCTCGGCGGCCTCGACCGCGTGCGCATCCGCACGGTCGCTCAGGGCGAATTCACCGGCGTCGGGGACGACTTTCCCGAGCGTCTTCTCGAGCTCGACTTCCCGAACGTTCTCTCGCACGACGAATCCAACCGCGACCTCGTGCTTGAGGAGGCCATGAGGGGCGGGTATCCCGAGGGGCGCTTCGGCACGCCCGACGAGCGGCACGACTTCTTCCACGGCCTCGTGCGCGAGATCTGCTCGAAGGATCTCCCGCTCGTGAGCCGCGTGCAGAGCTCGCTCACGCTCCGGAAGGTCTACCGGCTGCTCGGCGCCTCCTCGGGCGAAGTGCTCAACCTCACGCAGTTCGCCTCCATCCTCGGCATCGGGCGCCCGCTCGTTCGGCGCTGCGTCGAGGCGCTCGAGTCCCTCTACATGGTCGAGCGGCTTGCGCCCTGGCCCGAAGGACTCTCGATCGACCGCGCGGTGAAGAGCGACCGGCATTTCGTCTGCGATTCCGGGTGGCTCTGCGGACTTCTCGGCTTCTGCAGCGTCGACCCTCGGGCGCTTCCCGCGGGCTCTCAGCCCGTCGTGCGGCGCTTGATTTCGGGCTGGACCTACGCGCAGCTCGCCGCGCTGATCGACCATCGCCCGGAGTGGCGGCTCTGGCACTTCGCGGTGCGCACCGGACTCGCCGTCGAGTTCCTCCTTGAAAACCGCCGGACGGGACGGCTCATCGCCATCCGCACCTCGCCTTCGGAGCGCGCGGCCCCCGAAGACTTCGCGGATCTCGTGAAGTTCCGCGCGCTCGTTCCCCATCGGCGCGTCTCGGCCGCCCTTCTCTACTGCGGTCAGCGCCTGCGCAGGTTCGAGGGCGTGGGCGCAGCCGTGCCCCTCGCCTTTCTCTGGCGCTGACGGCGGCGCGCACGCTCACGCCTTCAGCAGCGACCAGGCTGCAAATCTCCTTTTTTCGCTCGAAAAGACGAGTGCGGCCGGGATGAGCGTCTTTTGCGCTCCTCTGCTCAGCTGCGTGCCGTATTCGCGTCTGCGCATTTGCTCGAG
>CALXXT010000073.1 GCA_944392755.1 uncultured Sutterella sp.
CCTTCCGGAGTGCCCTTGACGCCTCTCCCGTCGGGAGTTCGAATGCCCGGTGCAGTCAAGGCGAAGACCTCGATTTCTCATAAGCCCGATCGGGAACGATCAATATCCTCCATCTTCAGAACTCTTCCGAAGACGGATAAGAAAAGCAGACCGCTCGTCCGTTGCCGGGGAACCAACCCGATTCGGCTCTTGACGGATTACAAGCGCGGCCTGCCTCCCGAGAATCTTAACCCGCTGCCGGGCTCCCAAGCGAGATCTTCTTTCCAAGCGGCTCAGCTTTTCGGCTCCACAAGAAATCGGCCTTTCGACATGAGCCCCGCCTTGTGCCGCTCGGAAGCGGTCGCGAGCGGCGTTTCATCCGGCGGTCGAGAAGCGTGTGCAGATGGGGTTCGAGCCGATCGAGATCTTCGCACGGCCGCGGCAACGCTGCGGCCGCTCTCGGCAGCTTGGGCTTCCCGAATGCTTAAACCCATTCGACGGACGGACGCGGGCGCCCCTCGCGTCCGTCCGAATGAGCCGATCGTGCTCCTCAGCCCTGCGCGGTCATGGTGCGTCCGCAGACGATGCCGAAGACGAGGGCGTCCGTGAGCATCGCGCCGCCGCGGTTGAGGCCGCTGGCGATTTCTCCCGCGGCGAAGAGTCCCGGAATCGGACGGCCGGTCCAGTCGAGGACTCTGCGGTCCGCATCCGTCGTGAGGCCGCCTTTCGTGTTGGAGCCGCCCGCATAGAGCGGCACGGCGTAGAAGGGACCTCGCCGGATTGGGCGAAGCGTTCCGGGAATTCGCCCGAACTTCGGATCCGAACCCGCGTCGCACGCGGCATTGAATTCGTCGACCGTGCGCCGAAGGGCTTCGGGGCGCATCCTGGCGGAGTTGCCGCCCGTGGCGGCGATTTTCCGCGCGAGGTCTTCGATCGTTTCGCCCTCGAGAATCCAGCCCTTCTTCAGCGCATCGGCGTTGTCCTTGAAGTCGACGAACCCGTATCCGACGGTCGAGCGGGTGACGTTGGCGAGCGGCCTCGTGCGGAAGACGCGGCTCTCCATGATGAGCCAGGAGGGGAGGTTGTCGTAGGTGAGCGTCTCGAGGCTTTGTTCGCAGGCCTTCTCGTAGAAGCAGTTGTTGGTGATGCCGCCGGTGATGAGCGACTCGTTGACGAACCGTTCGCCGAGCGAATTGACGACGATCGTGTTCGGGCTTCCGATGTTGTTCGTCGTGACGCCGATCCGCATGCCGCGCACTTCAACGGGAGGCGCCCAGAGCATGCGGGCGGCGCAGGCGGGGGCCTTCGTGAGCGCAGCGCCCGCCTTGAGTCCCATGACGATGCCGTCGCCTTCGTTGAAGGTGGTGCCGTAGAAGGCCCAGCCGGCAATGGCCGGGCCGCTCAGGAAGGCCTTGCGCATCGGGGCGCCGTATTCGTAGCCGCCGCAGCAGAGGGCGACGCCGCGCCGAGCGCCGATGCGGACGGGCTTTCCGTCCCGAAGCGCCGTGATCCCGACGACGCGGTTCGACGCGTCCGTGATCAGGTCGAGCGCCCGGACGCCGCCCATGAGCGTGATGCGCCCGCTGCGACGCTCGAGACCGTTCATGAGCGCGCGGTGGAGCGCTTCGCCTTCGGTGGCTTCGGATTTCGGCCGGTTGTAGGTCGTCGTCTTGTTGTCGACGACGTCCTTGTAGGAGGTGCGATAGACGGCGTAGCTGCATTCGGCCGCGCCGGGGAAGTTGACGTACTGCGGCTTGCTCGCGCCGCCCAGCATTTTGAGTTCCGGATCCTGCGACTTGAGCCAGTCGGCGAGGGTCGGCGTGATTTCCGTCCAGTGGCGGGCGAGGCGGCGCGAAAGGTCGTCCTCTTCGCCGACGGACGGGAGTCCGGCGTAGGAAGCCGAGAAGAGCGCCTCGAAGTAGGCCTGAAGCGCCTTCATGTCGCCGTCTCGGGGCGGACAGTGGATGTATCCGCCCGACATGCGCGTGTTGGAGCGGAGCGTCTCGAGCGGCTGACGGTCGATCGCGACGACGCTCGCCTTTCGGTCGGCGGCCGTGATGGCGGCGGCGGCTCCCGCTGCGCCGAGGCCGACCACCACCACGTCGGCTTCAACGTCGAATTTGGGCGCGTCTTTCGCTTGAGCGAGGCCCGCCGCGGCGAGGGCCGAGCCCGCCGTGATCGTTTGGAGAAGTGCGCGGCGCGATGTTTTCATGACGAAGCCTCCTCGGTCTGTGGGTTGTGCCTTCGGACATTATCTGCCCGCGGGCCAAGCCTGCATATCCCGAGAATGCGCCCGATGCTGCACGGAAATGCGGGAGCGCTCGGGTGCCGGGCGCATCCTTGGGGAGGCGGTTCATCGGGCTCATCCTGAGCGTGCGGAGGGAATCGAACCGGCGCGCCGTGCCGCAGACCGTGGCGGGCTGATTCAGATGCCGTTCGGGACCAAAAGCGAGGCCGCGTGCTGGAGTTCCCTCTTGGGGCGCTCCTTCACTTTGATGGTTTTCTCCCGGATTTCCATGGCGCAGAACCGGCAGTCCAGCAAAAATTCCGCGGATCCGCAGATCTTTCCGGAAATGGAATAGAGGTAAAGAT
>CALXXT010000074.1 GCA_944392755.1 uncultured Sutterella sp.
GACGAGGTAGCCCGACTGATCGAACCCGATCGGGAAGGGAAGGTCGAGCGCCCTGAGCCGCGCAAGGCTCCCCGAAACGGCGACGATGCGCGTCGACCCCTGCGGTTCGCCTTTTGCTGCCTCGACGAGCCAGCGCCGCTGTGCTTCGCTCTCGGCGTCTAGAAAGAGATAGGTGCGGCGGAAGTTCGCTTCGACTTCGCGGGTGAAGGCTTCGGCCGCGGCTCGGTCGGGTGCGGTTCCTGCGGCTGCGCGTTCGGCGAGAGCCCGGAGCGCGGGGGCATGAAAGCGCCGCACCGCCCGCGATTGCGCGGCGGGAAGGCTCGCGGCCGCTTCGGGGGCGGAAGCCTGGCGCGCGAGTCGGCGCGAGGCCGCGCGCACCGCATCGGCCGCTTCGCCGCGGCGCACGGCGTCCTCGGCGACGGCGCGCGCGAGGTCGAGAAAGTCGGGTTCGGCCGCTTCGTAAACGGGGCCCGAGGCTTCGTGAACGAATAGGGGGAGTTCGTCCGTGCATTCGGCGCGGACGGCCGCGGCCGCGAAGAGCGGCAGAAGAAGGAGCGTCTTCATCGGAGTCTTGCCTCCCGCATGCGCTCGGCTTCTCTCAGAATCGCGACCGAAAAGGTTCGTGCCGCGGCAGCCGCCGCGCCCGCCGGCTTCTTCGCGAGGCAGCAGTCGCGCTTTCTCCAGAGGAGCACCGCGCCGTCCTCGCCGCCCATGGGGTAGGTTTTGCCGCTCCCCGCGAGCGCGGTCGTGTGTCCGAGCGGGCGGCAGCATCCGCCCTTCGCCGCGTCGGTGCTTCTCGCCGGATGCATGAGTTCGACGCGCCAGACGTCCTTGGCGAGAAGCGGCTGCACGTAGGGGCCGCACTGGCCGCGCTTGCCGTGCGCGGACCAGAGGATGCCCTCGCGGGCGAGCTTCAGGGCGAAGCGGTGGGCGAGGAGCTCCCACGCCTGAACGGGCGACACCTGATTGGCGACCCAGCCCGAGAGCGGAAAGACCGAGCCCTGGCACCCGCTGCACCAGTAGAGCGAATTCGAGGCGGTGCCCGCCGTCGCCGCGATGCAGTCGACCGCGCACGCGCCGAAGGCCGCCCCGGCCGTGAAGAGCGCGGCGTCGGGCGAGAGGAGGAAGGAGGCGATCGTGTCGTCCCAGAGGGGATCGAGTTCGGAGAGGTAGGCGAGGTCCCAGGGAGCTTCCTCGAGGCAGCGCGCGTCGAAGAGCACCTCCATCACGAAGAGCCACGGCGTCTGGTACCAGTGCACCTGCCAGAAGGCGGTGCCGCGGGGTCGGCCCGAGGCGTCCCGGCCGCCCCGCCCGTGGTCGGGCGTGCGCATGCCGAATCGGCCGAGGTCGACGCCGCCGAGCGGCGGGCAGCAGCCCGAGTGACGCACGACTTCAACCGTGCGCACCGGTTCCCAGAAGCTGAAGTTGAGGCCCGCTTCGAGGTCGATCGAGCTCCCGCAGGCGCAGATGGGATTGGCGTCCGTCTTGACGTCCGGGGCGCTTCCCTTGGGCGAGAGCGGCACCGTGACGCCCACCGTCACGGGAAACATGCAGCTCCAGCAGACGTCGGTGACGGGATTCGCGATCCGTCCCGTGCAGGGCGCGGCCGAGGCGGCGCTCGAGAGGAACGCGGAAAGGATGAGGAGGAGTCCGCGCTTCACGATGGGCGCTCCTTATCGGAAGCGCCTCGCCTCGCCGGCCCGCGGCGGCTTTTCGCGAGCGCGGCGCGGGCCGCGGCTTCCTCGCGCTCGAGGAGGGCGAGCATGCGTTCTCGGTCTGCGGCGAGCTCGGCGCGGCAGCGGAGAACTTCGTCCCGTTCGGGACCGGGCTCGAGCTCCCGCATGGGCGCGAGGGGCGACGTCATGAGCGTGCGGAAGTTCGCGAGCCACTCGGTGCGCCGCGCCGGGGCGAGCTTTTCCGCGGCCTTCATGAGGTCGCGTCCGTCGTGGCGGAGAATGATGCCGATTTCGGCCATGGTCCGCGCCCACGCGGGGAGCGTCGGCTTTTCGGGAACCTTCCCGCGGAAGTCGACGAAGCCCGAGGCGGACGTGACGGTGAAGCCGCCCAAGCGCGGCTCGACGAGCGCGGGGAGCTGCTCGGCGGCGAGCATCGCGGCGAGAACGCCGTGCGCGTCCGAGACGAAGGGAATGCCAAGCGGCGCAAAGGGGTTCTCCTTCGTGCGGGCGGTCGAGACGACGGCGACGGACGGGTCCGCGATCCAAAGATCGTGGACGAATTTGCGCGTGTAGGTGGTGACCCCCGCGATCACGGCGATCGGCCGGCGGGTTTCCCAGGCGAGCCCCGCCTTCATGAGTTCCTCCCCCGTGAGGCCCGTCGCGTCGGCCGCGTCGAAGAAGGCGCGCGTGATGCGCTCGGAGCGCGCGGGCGTGAGGGCTCGGGCGTAGCGCACGAGGCCCGCGCGCCAGGCGTCGCGTCGAAGGACGAGGTGACCATCGTGCCGCGCGTCCCACGGGGTGGGGGCGTGAAGTCCCGCCGCTCCCTCCATCGACTTCGGAAGCCGAAGGCGGTGAAAGGCCTTCACGCGCAGACGCGAGGGCGACAGGCGCTTCAGGTCGCTCGCCGCGCCTCCGATCGGCTTCTTCGCGAGATCGGCCGTGCGCTCGAGAATCTTCGCGGCTTCCTCGGCCGTCATCTTCCTCGCGCGGTCGATGAGGGCCGTGGGATTCCGAGGGGCGGATCCGTCGAGAACGGCCCCCATGGCGGCGATGAGAATGCCCGCGACCGCTTCCGCGGAAAGCGCGGCGTCGCCGAGCGCGAGCGCGCGCATCGTCATCGCGGCAAGGTCCTTGGCGAGCGGCTCTTCCGAGCCCAAAAGGTCGGCGCGAAGCGCCGCCACGAAATGCTGCGCGCGGGGTTCCACGGGATGCGTCATCGCGTCGTCCTCCGCCCTTCGCCCTCGGCGCGCAGCGCCGCCATCGAGCGTTCGATCGCGGCCTCGCGTTCGGCCTTCGTGAGGGGCTTCAATTCGAGAATCTCGAAGACCGCAGCCGTCGCGTCGGGAATCGACTCGAGGGAACGCCCCGCGGCGAAGCGTCGGTCGATGACGGGAAGGTCGAGGCGTTCGGCCGCGCGCTCGAGCGCGTCGTCGATCGAGGCCTTGGTCCACCGCGCGGTCTCGGCCGACTCGGGTTCGCCGGGTCGCAGCGCCGCGAGCCTCGCGTCGGCCGCGGCCGCCTCCACCGCGGCGCGGTCGACGAGCGCAAAGGGCGCGGGGTCGGGTGCGAGGCGCATCATGAGGGCGGAGGTGCCGAAGGCGACCGCCGCGGGGAGAAGAATGCCGAGCGAGGCGGCGCGCTCGAGAATCTTCGCCGCGCCCTGAAGGAAGGCAGCCGGGTGCGGGAAGCGCCCTTTCGAGCCCGAGTCGAGCGGAATGCCCTCTTCGAGCTCAACCGCACGGCGGCGGCGCGCTTCGGCGCGTGCGCGGGAGCGCCTTTCATCCTCGCGGCAGGCTAGCGCGAGCTCGCGCTCGAGCTGCGCGCGTTCGGGCGAGTCGAGGTCGGCCGCGTCGAATCGGGCGAGCTCGAGCTCGAGCATTTCGATTTCGGCGCAGAGCTCCGCGTCGGCCGCGGCCGCCGTCGACCCTTCGAGCGCGTCGAGCCGCTCGACGTGGCGCGCGGCGGCTTCAGCGCCCTTCTGCGTCCAGTGCAGGCGTTCGGCGGGGAAGAGGGCGTCGCGCGACGCGCGGACTTCGTCGATGTAGTCGACGACGGGGTGGTTCGGTTCGTTCGCTGGCGGCGTGAGGTCGGGCGCTTCGGGCCCGCCTTCAAGGACGCCGAACTTCCCCATCGCTTCGGCCCGAGCCCGCTCCGTCATGAGCGCTTCGTAGCGCGCTTGGGCGCTGTGCGCGTCGGCTTGCCGCAGGGCCTCGCGCTCGGCTTCGAGAACGCGCTCGCGGCGGGTGCGGTCGAGCGCCCGCGCGGCCGTGCGCGCGGGTTCCTCGTCGTAGGCCTTGCCCGGATCGGCGGGCGGCAGATTCTCGAAGCGCGCCGCCTTCTTCGGGACACGAAGGCGCTTCCCGTCAAGCTTCGCGAAGGCGGCTTCGGGGGCCTCGCCGGGGGCCTCCGGGGTTGGATCCGAGGGAGGTTCCTCCGCTTTCGAAGCGTCGGCGAGCGCATCGGCGACTTCGGAGCCCGCGCGCTTTGCTTCATCCGCTTCGGGGAGGCGGAAGCTTTCGGCGAGGGACTCCAAGGGCGGAGGCGTCTCGTCCGTCTTCTTTTTCCGGGTGCGGCGTTTGGCCGCCGCGGGTTTCGGATCGGGCTTCCCCGCTTCGGCCGGGGGTTCGGACGCGAGCGCGCGTCGGCGCGCGGCGTTCGCCTCCGCGTCCGCCACGGCGTCGGCGAGCCGGAGCGCCCCGGTGTGGTTCGCCGCCTGCTGCGCTTCGCGGCTCCCGTCGAAGGAGGCGCTTGCGCGCGGAAGGGGTTCGT
>CALXXT010000075.1 GCA_944392755.1 uncultured Sutterella sp.
TCATGGCCGAGGCGTCTTCAACGGAAAGGGACGACATGGTGAATGCGTCCTCCGTCTTCTCGGCGGCAAGATTGAGCGTGCCGCCCGTGCCGTTCAGTTTCGACACCTCCACGGTTTGAGTGCTCTCAGCAACATTGATGACGCCCTGGTTGAGGGTCAGTTCATTGAGCGCCACGCCGCTGCGGGTTTCATCCGCCCCGACGACGGTCGGATTCCACTGCGCGCCGTCGCTCAGCGTGACGTGCGCGTCATTGACTTCGAGCTTGGACTCGTCGGTCGGCTTCCCTGACCCCCAACTGACAAGCGTATTGCCTGTCCAATAGGAATCGCTGCCGCTCAGGTTGACGTCGACAAACGCATTGACCGAGGTTTTCGACGTGGCTTCGTCGTAGTTGAAGTTGATGTTTCCATCAATTTTCGTCGAGTGTCCGCCATTGTCCGCATTGATCCGAACCACCGAATCCCCGCGTGCAAGAATGGCGTCCGGCGCTTCCAACCGAACGTTGCCGGTGAGCTCCACGTATCCCTGCGAAAACGAGGTGATGGCCGCGTCCCTTGCTGAAATCAAAATTTCTTCGGCATCGAGCGAAATGCGGGCGTAATGTCCTTCGCGGCCGGTTGAATTGTTCTGAGCCCAAATGCCGTAGTTCGTATTGACGATCGAAATGGAATTCTGCGCTCGAACTTGAACGACCCCGTCCGTTTCAGGCTGTTTGTTGTAGGCAAGCAGCTGCAGGCCCGTATCCCCGCCGCTCACCGTCACGTCGAGCGTTTCGTCCCCACCGATCGTGGCCGTTCCGTAGCCTGAAAAATTCAGCAGCCAGCCTCCGGTATTCTTTGCGCCTCCGGAAATGGAAATGTGCTTGCCGCGGACCGTCACGTCGGCGGCCGTCGTTTTAATCGCGCTTCCTTCCACGGAATCCGCAATGATGCTCACGCTTTCGGTTTCTGCCGTGCCAATCGCAATGGCCGTGTTGTCGGACGGCGTTCCCGTAGCGATCACGGCCCCCTTCGGACCCACGTTTTTGATCGAGATGTTCTCGCCGGTCACGCTCGCCGTAAAACCTTTGCTTGCCGAAACAAGCGCGATTTCTTCGCCTTCCTGAGCCTGGTGCTGAACATTCTCCTTGTCGGCTTTGACCGTGGTTGCGGCAAACGCGCCTGACATCATGCCGGCGACGGCCAGCGCGATCGTTGTTTTCAGCATGGGTCGCATGGATATTTCCTCTCAATATGCAAAAGCTTTTCCAAAACCGCCGCAGGCTTTTGCGCATCCATATTTCGAAAGGCAATCCCCTTGCGGATCCCGATAGGATATGCCTACCCCCCCCCCCCGAAACAGGGGTTTACCCTTAACTCTTATGCAAGCACCATCAAAGAGGCGTCGGGATGCTGAATATGCGTCTCGTTCAGGCGCATTCATCGCGTACGATGCGCCCGAAGGATATCTTTGACATATAAACACGGAGAGGTCACGCATCATGCCGATTTTTCAAACGCTCACCGACGGGCGCGTGCCGGTGAAGATTTGGACGCCCGACGCCGACGAAGGCTCGATCGAGCAGCTCCACCGTCTCTCGCTTCTTCCGATTCTCTTTCATCATGCGGCCGCCATGCCCGACGTGCACCGCGGCCTCGGCGCCACGATCGGGAGCGTGATTCCGACGAAGGACGCCGTGATTCCGGCCGCGGTGGGCGTCGACATCGGCTGCGGCATGCGGCTCGTGAAGACGACGCTCGCGCCCGACGCGCTTGACGAAAAATCGCTGCGCGCGGTCTATCAGGCGATTCTGAAGCGCATCCCCGTCGGCATGACGCAGCGCCCGCCCGAATCCGCCTGCATGGAGGCGGCCGAACCCTTCCGCGGGGAACTCGCCGAAATTGAAGGAAAGGCGCCCGGCATCCTCAGCATGATGAAGTCGATGCGCTGGGATCTTCAGCTCGGCACGCTCGGAGGCGGCAACCACTTCATTGAAGTCGTCCGCGACGAGGACGACGGCGTCTGGGTGCTGCTGCACTCGGGGTCGCGCGGCGCCGGCAACCAGATGGCCTCCTGGTACATTCAGAAGGCGAAGATGCAGGCGGCCGAGAAGAAGCTCCCCATTCCGGAGCCGTCGCTCGCCTACTTTGAAGCCGACGACCCGCTCTTCGCCAACTATCTTGAGGCGGCCGACTGGGCGCAGCGCTACGCCTCGGCGAACCGCGACATGCTCATGGCCGACACGCTCGCCGCGATCGCCGAGGTCTTCCCGGGCGCGCAGGCCGAGGGCGAACCGATCGACTGCCATCACAACTACGTCGCCCGCGAGACGCACTTCGGCGAAGAGGTCTGGGTGACGCGCAAGGGCGCGATCCGCGCGGGCGCGGGCGAACTCGGCATCGTGCCGGGAAGCATGGGCGCGGCCTCCTACCTCGTCGAAGGCCTCGGGAATCCCGAGTCCTTCTCGTCCTCGGCCCACGGCGCGGGCCGCCGCTACGGCCGCAAGGAAAGCTTCCGCCGATTCACGGTCGAAGACCTGAAGCGCGAAACGGAGGGCATCGTCTGCCGCAAGGACGGCGGCGTTCTCGATGAAATCCCCTCGGCCTACAAGGACATCGACGCGGTCATGGAGCATCAATCGGACCTCGCCCGCATCGTGCACCGATTCCGACAGGTGCTCTGCGTGAAGGGCTGAGCGGCCGAAGGCGCGGAATTCCTTCATCTTCTTCGAATTTTGAAACGCGTTAGAATGGGCGATTCCGCTTGCGGAAGCGCCCCTCCGCCTTTCTCAAAATCAGAAGAAGAATTTCATGAACTCCATTCCTTCCAGCGTGCCGGTCGTTCAGGTCGACATGATTCAGGCCGTTGCGCTTGCCGTCGTCATGTACGCGTTCGGGTCGGCCGTCAAAAAACGCGTCTCCTTCCTCACGCGCTTCTCGGTTCCCGCGCCCGTCGTGGGCGGCATGTCGCTCGCGCTCCTTCTCTCCATCCTCGAAGGATTCGACGTCGTCAAGGTCAACTTCGACGGAACGCTCCAGACGCAGCTGATGCTCGCCTTCTTCACGACGATCGGCCTCATGGCGAGCCTCAAGATCCTGCGCTCGGGCGGCAAGCTCCTCATCGGCTTTCTGATCGCTTCGACCGTGCTCTGCCTTCTGCAGAACGTCGTGGGCTCGAGCATCGCGTCCGCGATGGGGATCGACCCGCGCTACGGCGTCCTTGCGGGCTCGGTCTCGATGATGGGCGGCCTCGGCACGTCGGCCGCCTTCGGTCCCTACTTCGAAGAGACCTTCGGACTTTCGGGCGGCACCGCGGTTGCGATCAGCTCGGCCACGTTCGGCATGGTCGCCGCCCTCATCATCGGCGCGCCCTTCGGCGAGTGGCTCATCCGCCGCTACAAGGTGCCGACCACGGCGAAGGTCGCCGAACCCGAACCGCCGCTTCACATTCCCGAAGAGGTTGAAATTCCCGTGACGGAAGACGACGGCCCCGCCCTCACGCGCGAAATCATGCACGCGGTCGGCATCGTCACGATCTGCATGGCCGCGGGCACGGTGGTCTCGAAGTTCCTCGGACAGTACATCACGCTCCCGGCCTACATCGGATCGATGATCGTGGCGGCCGTCGCGCGCAACGTCGCCGACTTCACCGGGTGGTTCCGCGCCGACGGCAAGGGCATCAACGCGGTCGCCGACGTGAGCCTCGTGCTCTTCGTCACGATGGCGATCAATTCCCTGAAGCTCCTCGAGCTCGTCCACCTCGCGCTCCCGATGATGGTGATTCTTGCGGCGCAGACCCTGCTCATGCTCGTCTTCGCCTTCTTCGTCATCTTCCGCTTCTTCGGCCGCAACTACGACGCCGTGATGCTCTCGGCGGGCAGCATCGGCTTCTCCATGGGCGCGACCGCCAACGCGCTCGCCAACATGCAGGCCCTTGCCGAAAAGTACGGTCCGAGCCCTCAGGCCTGGTTCGTCGTGAGCATCGTGGGCGCCTTCCTGATCGACTTCATCAACGCGCTCGCCATCACCTGGTTCGGTCAGATCCTCTGAGTCCGGTCCGGGCGCTTGGCCGCCGCATGATCCGAGCCCCCGAGCATGCCTGCCCGGGGGCTTTTTGCCGCCCTTCAATTGCGGCTCGAAAACGGTCGCCCTGCGGAGAGGTCCGAGCCCTTCAGCACGGCACGCGGAGAATGTCGTCCCAATTCGAAAGGTAGGCCGGCGTGAGCCGATCGCGCTTCATCTGCCAGCCCGAGGAGAGCCTCGAGGCGGCGGTCGTCCAGACGTCCTTTCCGAATCGGTCCGCCAGATCGTCGAGGCAGCGCATGAGGCGGCGCCGCCGCTCGACCCTTTCGTCGTCGACGGCGTCAAATAGCGTTTCCGCCTCCGCCGGTTCGCCTTCGGGCGAGAGATTCGTCACGAACGCTCCGGCCTTCTTGTAGAGGCACCCGGGCTTCCAGGCCGCCGCCGCGAGCGTCACGGCGGCGCGCGTCAAGTCGAGCGTGTCCGAGGTCGGGCGGACGAGCGTCGTTTCGGGAGCGGCCGAATGCCAAGCCTGATCTTCGCGGAAGGGATCGGTATGAAAGAAGACGCCCGCCGTCTTCGCGGCGAGGCCCTCCTTCCGAAGGCGGCCCGCAACTTCCTTCATGTGGGTCGCGACGGCGGAAACGACGGCGTTCCGCTCCCCCGTCGCCGCAGCAAAGCTTCGGCTTCTCAGAATCTGCCGCTTCGGATTCGGTCTCGGATCGACCGGGAGACACGAAACGCCGCGCAGCTCTCTCAGCGTGCGCTCGAGCACGACGCCGAAATGACGCCGCACGAAGAAGGCGTCCATGCGGACGAACTGAAGCACGTTCTCTACGCCCATGCTCCGGAGCTTCGCCTCGGTCCGGCCGCCGATGCCCCAAACCTCGCCGATCGGCGTGAGGGCGAACGCCCTTTCGCGGCGATGCGGCGAAAGGTCAAGCCAATTCACCACGCCGCCGAACGCGGGATAGCGCTTGGCGAAATGGTCGCAGAGCTTCGCGAGCGTTTTCGTCGGTCCGATCCCGACGCAGACGGGGAGCCCCGTCCAGAGGAGCACGCGATCCTGCAGCGCGCGGCCCAGATCCGTCGCGCCGGTCATTCCGGTGAGGTCGAGGAACGCTTCGTCGATCGAATACTCCTCGTGGACGGGGCCGAATTGCGAGACGATCCCGTGAAATCGCCGGCTCATCGCGTCGTAGAGCTCGTAGTTCGAAGAAAGCACCGCAACATGATGCTTCTCGCAAAGCGGGCGGACCTTGAAGAACGGCGTGCCCCGCTTGATGCCGAGCGCCTTGGCGTCCTTCGAAAGCGCGACGACCGCGCCGTCGTTGTTCGAAAGGACGACGACCGGACGCGTGCGGATCTTCGGATTGAAGACGCGCTCCATCGAGACGTAGGCCGAATTGACGTCGGTGTGGAGGATGATCCGCTCCGCGGCGCTTCCCGGGGACACGACCGCCTCCTTGCGCTAGCGCCGCTGACGGCGCAGATTCCACATGACGACGCCTTCGACCCTGAAGTCGTCGTACTCGGTCGGGCGAATCACGGGATAATCCGCTTCCGCGTTCTCCGGATGGAGCACGGGGCGCCCCGCTTCGAAGCGCAGCGTCTTGATCGTGAAGTCGCCGTGGAGATACGCCATCACGATGTCGCCGCTTCTCGGCTCGACCGAGCGGTCGACGACGAGAAGATCACCGTCCCAAATGCCCGCATCGACCATCGAGTCGCCGTCCGCCCTGACGAAGAACGTGGCGAACTTGTTGCGCACGAGAAGATCCGTAAGCGAAAGCTCTTCCTTCGCGTAATCGAGCGCCGGGCTCGGAAACCCGCAGGGGACGCCCGCATCGACGAGCGGCACGGCGCAGTCGGGCTCGGGCGCGGGCTTCGCGAAGCCCGCCTTGTCGAGGGGATCGAACCCGGGAACGTCGGCGGCCTTCCCTGCGGGCGCCCTTCCCGAAGCGCGCTCGATCGCGGCGATCACGATGGGGCGCAGAAACTTCGTGCTCCCGAGCGCCTTGCATTCGTCGGCAACATGCTGCGGCACGCGGATGCCGATCGTCGCCCGACAAGCGTTATCCTTTGGCTTTCGACCGCTTCCAGCGCGCTTTCCTCCCCAATTCGGACTGTCTTCCGGGCGTCTCGTCATCGCTGCCTCCCTGATGCTGCATTCACGGCGGGTATTCTATGGATAATGTTAACCCTTTTCAAATTGATAAAAGTTAGCCGTCCGCCTCGACTTCCTCCGCAGAAAACCTCATGCCTCAGCAGAAGCGCCCTTTCTCACCTCGGGACCTCTTGAACGCCCGTCTCGTCTTTTCCCCGAAATCCACGGCCGGAGCCGCCTTTCTGAATGCTTCGCCGATATGCCAATGGGCGGCGGCGACGCTCGCCTTTGAAAAGGAAATCCGAGCGGCCGCCTCGCGGCTCAACTTTGCCGCCGTTCTCCCGAGCATCCTGCTCAGCCTCCTCTGCGAGACGGACGACGTGCCGCCCGTGCTGCGCGCCGTCAACGCCGGAAGCGAAGAAGTCGGCCGCGCGCTCTGCCTACCCATTCTGGCCGCGCTCGCGCTCAGTCTTTGGACCAAGCTGAGGCTCGCCCGGGACCGGCGCTTTCTCATGCCGGCGCTGCTCTGCGATCTCCTCTTCGACGAACTGATGGCGCTCTGGGGCGTGCTGATCCTCGCCGCCGCCTTCGGCGCGGCGCTGAGATTCGCGGCTTGACGTCCGCACCCCGGTGCTTCGTGAAAATCCCCTTTTCGGGATTGGAAAGGCCGTCTCCCCAAAGGAAGACGGCCTTGCGGATTTGGGCCGGCGCCCTCCGGCGCCGGTCCCGCGCTTCCCCTCGGGCCAAGCCCGAAGGGGAGAAGCGGCGTCACTTCATGTCGGCCGCAGCCGTTTCCGCGGAGACGACGCCCGAGACGATCGCCCAGGAGTTCATCATCGCGGTCATGGAGTCGGCACCGTTCGCGCCGCCCACGACGCAGCCCGCGCCGTAGAGACCCGGGATGGGCTTGCCGGCCTTGTCGAGAATGCGCAGGCCGGCGTCCGCCTTCAGGCCGCCCAAGGTCGTCTGATAGCGGACCTTCTGCTCGACGATGTAGTACGGACCTTCGCCGATGCCGCCCGAAAGCTTGCGGCTGAAGTCCGCGTCCTTGCCGGCCTTCACCATGTCGTTCCAATGCGCGACGGTCTTCGAGAGTCCGGCGGGATCCACGCCCATCTTCTCGGCCGCGGCTTCAAGCGTGTCGGCGACGGCCATCACCGGACGGCCGTTGTTGTAGATCTTCGTCCAGTCCATGAGGGACTCGGCCGTCGGCACGAGCTTGTCCTCGAGCGACTTGTCGGTGTAGACCTTCCAGGCGGCCTTGTCCATCACGATGTACATGATGGAATCGGGCTGCTCGATCGTCTTGTCGGTCAGGACGCCGAGCCCCGCATTTTCGTCGACGAAGCGCTGGCCGAGCTTGTTGACGTAGATCGCGCCCGACTTCTTCATCGTGTCGGTCGAAGAGGCCGTCGCGGCGAGGCCGTGATGCGGACGCGTCTCGACGCCCTGCGGATACATCTTCACGAGGTCGAGGTTGATCGTCCCCGCGCCGATCGCGGTCGCCATCTTGAAGCCGTCGCCCGTTTCGCCGTCGACGCCGTAGAAGAGATAGCCCTTCATCTGAGCGGGCAGCATCGACTGGTCGGCGCCGTAGCCGCCCGAAGCGAGAATCACCGCCTTCGAGGTGAGCTCGACCGTGTTGCCGTCCTTGTCGACCGCCTTCACGCCGATCACACGGCCCGCGTCGTCGCGGATGAAGGATTCGGCGCGCGTCTGAAGCATGAGCTTGCCGCCCATGTCGAGGAACTTGCCGCGCATGAGGTTCAGGTAGTTGATCGAGCGGCCCGTCACGCCGAGCTGACGATTGGCGGAGTGATCGGGATACTGCGTCGCCGCCGGACCGTACGGGATCTTCATGTCGTCGATGAGCCAGTCGACCACGCCGCCCACCTTCTCGGTGACCATCTTGACGAGCACCGGATCGTTGCGGTTCTTGCCGACGCGGAAGATGTCCTTATAGGCGAGTTCGGGGCTGTCCTTCGTTTCCTTCATCACTTCGCGCTGATACTTCGAACCCGTCGCGATGAGCGTGCCCGCGTTCAGCACCGTAGCGCCGCCGATCGTCGGCATCTTTTCGATAAGGATGACGGACTTGCCGAGCGTTTCGGCCTTCACTGCGGCGGAAATGCCGGAGCCGCCCGCACCGACCACCACGATGTCGGCATGTTCGCGAATGACCTTCGGAGCGGCCTTCTTCGCGACGAACGCGACCGCAAAGGCCGCAGGATCACCGCCCGCATTCTTGATCGCGTCGGCCACGGCCGCCTTGATGCCGTCGGTCGTCATCGTCGCGCCCGTCACGGCATCAACGCCCGTCGTCTGCGCGGCGACGATCGCCTCCGGCAGATCCGCAATAGCGGCGTCCGAAATGCCCGGCGTTTCGGAATGCTTCACGATCTTGACGTCGGCGATCTTGCCCGCCTTCACCGTCATCTGAACGGAAATGTCACCGTTGCGGCCCTGGCCGACGCCGTTGTACGTGCCGTCCTTCATGGCGGCCGCGGAAGCGCCGGCGCAGAGACCGGCCATGGCGAGCGCAAGCGCCGCTTTCTTGAAAGCCTTCATTTTCTTTTCTCCGCACTGAGAGGTTTTTCTTTCATAAGCGCATGGACCGCATGCGCGGCAACACGCTTCACAACCGAGGTGAAGCATGAAGCGGCGGCGCGTGGGAGTCAATACTTTTCTTAGGGGCTAACCCTCGTCTTTTGCCTATAAGCAAATGCCCATGAAGATTCCGCGTAATCAGCCCGAACCGCCGGGGATGCTTCGTCGTGAAGAGTCGGCATCGAAAGGGCGGAGTCCCGTTTTCAAAATTTTTAAAACCCCGCTTCTGAAATAACTTGTGAGACGGCGAAAGGCTCAACCCTAGACTGAAAACAAGCAGTTAGCTGCGTTTTTGTCCATCCACGAAGGTCTTCAAGGGAGAGCAATCTTGAAAAACATTGCCACCGTCAAGAAAAGCACCTATTTCGATTCCGTGACGCTGATGGGCGTGAGCAAAAAGCTCGAATCGAGCGAGGGCATCCTCAAAGTTTCCGTCAGCATGGGAACGGAACTCAATCAGGGACTGTTGCGCGAAGCCGGCATGAACACGCCGGAAACGGACGCAGCGGGGCCCAATGATCTGATGATCGCGGTGCGCTGCGCCGATGAAGCCGATCCGGCTGAAATTCTCCGAATCGTGGAGGAGGCGCTCCATCGTCGTCAGGCGTCGGAAAATGAAAGCGCCGAAGCCGATCCGGCAACGATCCGCACCGCGCTCCACCGGATGCCCGACGCGAACCTTGCGCTCATCAGCGTTCCGGGCGCCTATGCGGGCTTTGAAGCCAAGCGCGCGCTCGAAGCCGGACTTCACGTCATGATCTTCTCGGACAATGTTCCGCTCGAAGAAGAACTGATGCTCAAGCGCCTCGCGCACGAGAAGGGCCTCCTTCTCATGGGCCCCGACTGCGGCACCGCCATTCTGGATGGCGTCGGTCTTGCCTTCTCGAACGTCGTGAAGCACGGCCCGGTCGGCGTCGTCGCCGCTTCAGGCACGGGCATGCAGGAGGTCACGAGCCTTCTTGACGCCGCAAACGTCGGCGTGAGTCAAGCGATCGGCACGGGCGGACGCGATCTCTCCGACGAAGTGGGCGGCATCATGACGCTCGACGCCGTCAAGCTCCTCGCGGAGGACGACGAGACGCGAGTCATCGCCGTCATCGGCAAGGCCTGCAGCGAGTCGGTAGCTGCAAAACTCGAGAATGCACTTGCCGCCGCCCAAAAGCCCGCAGTCGTCTGCTTCCTCGGCGTGAAGACTCCCGCAAACGAAAAGAACGGCATCCGCTTTGCCGACACTCTGGAAGCCGTGGCAGAAGCGGCCGCTCAGCTTGCGGGCGGAATTCCCCTTAAGGAAGAGCACGAAATCCTCAAGGATGAATCCGCCAGAATTGCGCGGCTCGCGCCCTCGCAGCGGTTTGCTCGCGGGGTCTTCTGCGGCGGAACGCTCGCAAACGAATGCCGTCAGATTTTCAAAGCCATGTGCCCGGGGCTCTCCGTGCATTCCAACATTTCGCATGATCCGGCGGAAGCGCTTTGCGGAACGGAAAGCGAAGCCCATACGTTCCTAGACATGGGCGACGACGCATTCACGGTCGGGCGGGCGCACCCGATGATCGACCCGACGCTTCGAAACGAACGCATCCTCGCCGAAGCGCTCGATCCGGAGACGGCCGTGGTGATCTTCGACGTCGTGCTCGGCTATGGAGCGGCAGCTTATCCGCTCGAAGGCCTCTCCGAGGCGATTGAAACGGCCCGCACTCGACTCTCCAAGGAAGGTCGAGACATCATCTTCATCGCCCATGTGCTCGGCACCGCAGGCGACCCCCAAGACAAGGCATCCGTTGAAGCGGCGCTCCGTCAACTCGGCGTTTCAACAGCGGCCACAAATGCACAGGCGGCGCGGCTCTGCGCTCACCTCATTCAGGAGATCGGCAAATGACTTCAAGCACGCTTTTCCGTCGGGAACTCCAGGTTCTCAATGTCGGCCCCGCGACGTTCGCGGATGATCTTCGCGCGCAGAACGCAAAGGTGACGCAGGTTAACTGGAAGCCGGTTGCGGGCGGGAACCCCGAACTTCTTCGCGCCCTTCTCTCGCTCGACGAGGCGTCGATCGACCGAGCCAACGAAGAAGCGCTCAACCGCTACCTCGCGGGCGAACCCTATCTCATCGACTATCGACTTGCGATCGACGTGATTCCCGGCATGGAAGACCACATGCTTCTGCACGCCGGTCCTCCCATCGAATGGGAGCGCATGTGCGGTCCGATGAAGGGGGCCGTCATGGGCGCGATCATTTTCGAAGGCTGGGCGAAAACTCCGGAAGAGGCTGCCGCCTACGCCGCTTCGGGCAAGGTCAAGTTCGCACCCTGCCATGAGCATGATGCCGTGGGGCCCATGGCCGGCGTCATTGCGCCGCACATGGTGGTCTCCGTCTTTGAAAACCGACGCTTCGGCAACCGCGCCTACTGCCCGGTGCCTGAAGGCATGGGCGGGAAGCTCCTGCGCTACGGCGCCTATAGTCAGGAAGTGATCGACCGCCTCCACTGGATTCAAACCGAATACCTCGAGGTGCTTCGCGCGGCGCTCGCGGAAAGCGACGGCGGCATCGACACGAAGTCGCTCCAATTCCAGGCGCTTCACATGGGCGACGAGGGCCACAACCGCAACAAGGCCGGAACGAGCATGTTCCTGCGCGCGATCGCGCCCCTCATGATGAAGAGCGGCCTCGCTGCCGAAAAGGTTCTTCCCGTTTACGACTTCATCAACGGCAACGACGGGTTCTACTTGAGCATCAGCATGCCGACGTCGAAAGTGACGCTCGACCCGTCGAACGGCGTGAAGGGATCCTCCATGGTGACGGCGATGGCCCGCAACGGCGTCGACTTCGGCATTCGCATCGCGGGGCTCCCCGGCGAATGGTTCACGGGTCCGGCGCAGATGGTCGACGGGCTCTACTTCCCGGGCTACGGGGACGAGGACGCGAACCCCGACATGGGCGACAGCTCCATTACGGAAACGGCAGGGTTGGGCGGCTTTGCCCTCTCGGGCGCGCCCGCCATCGTGCAGCTCGTGGGCGGTTCAGCCGCTCAGGGCGTCGAGATCTCGAAGCGCATGTACGAAATCACGATCGGCGAAAACATGAACTTCTCGCAGCCGGTTCTCAATTTCCGCGGCTCTCCCACGGGCATCGACATTCGAAAGGTGGTCGAAACCGGAATTCTGCCGAAGATTACGACCGGAAGCGTGCATAAGCTCCCCGGCGAAGGTCAGATCGGCGCGGGCATCACGAATCCTCCGCTCGAATGCTTCGAGAAGGCGCTCCTGCGGTTTGCTGAAGTTTACGGAAGGTAAGCGATCTCCTCTGCCTGCGTCCGGGCGTCGATCGAATCGATCCGGATGCAGGTCCAGCCCCTTTTCGGAGCGAAAAAATGAACGAAATCATCAACAATCCCATCCTCTGGCTCATTTGCTCAGTCACGGTCATCATCGTGGCTCTTCAGGCCGGGCTCTTCGTGCGGCTTGCGCTGCGCAATGCCGAAAGCTTCGAACTTTCCCGAGCGCAATGCCTCAAGGCTTTCCGCATCGGCATGGTGACGGCCTTCGGCCCGTCGCTCGGCATCCTGATCGTGATGGTCGGCCTCATGACGGTGCTCGGCGAACCCCTCACGTGGATGCGCCTTTCCATGATCGTTTCGGCCGCGAACGAACTCACGGCCGCTCAGATCGGCGCTCAGGCGGTCGGCATTGAATTCAACAGCCCCGACTTCGGCACCGCGGCGCTCTTCGTCGCCTGGCTCGGCATGGCCGTGAACGGGATCGGGTCTCTCGTGGGCGCCCTCGCCTTCTCGGGGTCTCTTGAAAATCTGAAGGAAAAGATCAACCGCTACAACCCGAAGATTCTTCTCTTCGTGAGCGGCGCCGCGATGGCGTCGATCTACGGGAACCTCTCCTCGGGCGAAATCAAGGCGGGCGGCGCCAATCTGGCCGCCTGGCTCGTGGGCGGCGTCTCCATGTTCGTCCTGCAGAAGATCGGTGAGAAGTACCCGAAGCTCAAAGAGTACAACCTCGGTCTCGCCATGGTTCTCGGCACGATCGCCGGTGCCGTCGCCAAGTTTTCCTAATACGGAGTCCCCATCATGCTGAACGAACAAGCCTATCGCGAAAACTGGATTTCGCCCGTGCACAAAATCGGCCGCTGGACGCTTTCGCTCGTCTGCGTGACGTCGCTTTTCCCGGTCGCTTACCTTTACTTCGGCTACGGCGTCTTTCCGCCGATGGACTGGATCTGGAAGGATCTTCTCCTCATTACGGCGGGCTTCGGCCTCATTTGGGTGATTGAGCCCCTGACCTTCTATCCGGCGCTCGGCCTCTCGGGGTGCTACCTCGCCTTCATTTCGGGGAACATCGGCAACAGCAAGCTGCCCGCCGCGATTCTCGCCCAGGAACTGACCGGCGTCGAACAAGGCACCAAGCAGGCTGAGATCATCACGACCTGCGCCGTCGCGGGCGCCACGACGACGACGCTCCTCGTCGTCGCGGCGGGCGCCGTTGCGGGTTCGGTGATTCTCGACGTCTTCCCGCCCGTCGTCGTGGAGTCCGTAAAGAACTACGTGGTGCCCTCGATCTTCGGCGCGCTCATCATCTCGTTCGCGATGAAATTCCCGAAGATCATCCCCTTTGCCGTACTCGTGCCGCTCGCCTGCCGGCTCTGGACGCCCTTCATTCCGGGCTACTGGTACGTGCTGATCACGATCATCGCGACGGTCGCCGCGACGCTCGTCATCTACAAGAAGGAAATCTACGCCAAGGACTAACTTACGCTCACGGAGGCGGAAAAATCCGCCTCCGTCCCTTCCACCCAGAGGAAGCCGACATGCAAACCTTCCAGCTTGCACCCCGACTCAATTTCGAAGAAATCCGCACTTTTGCCGCCGTAATTGAGCTCGGCAGCTTCTCCAAGGCGGCCGACGCCCTCTATCGGACGCCCGCTGCGGTGAGCTACCGCATCAATTCGCTGGAGGAAGCGCTCGGTGTGCCGCTCCTTGAACGCACGTCGCGGGGCGTCGCACCGACGCCTGCGGGCGCCTGGCTTTACGACAAGGTAGCGGCACTCCTCATTTGGCAGTCGCAGATTCCTGAAGAAATCCAGCAAATCCACAGCGGCGTCGAATCGAAGTTCACGCACGTCGTCAACAACCTCCTCTACGACTCGGCCTGCATAGCGGTGCTCTTGAGCGAAATCCGGCGAATGTACCCTTACACGCAGCTCGAGGTGATTGAGAGCGTCTTCAACGGCGTTTGGGATGCGCTCATCTACCAAGGCGGGAGTTTCGCCGTCGGGCTTCCGACGCACCACGCGATCGACGACCGCTTCGAAACACGCCCGATCGGAGAAATCGAATGGCATTTCGTCGTGGCGCCCTCGCATCCGCTCGCCAAACTCAAAGCGCTGACGGGGCAGGATCTTCTCGCTTATCCCGTGATCAACATCGAAGACTCCTCCCTGCAGATGCAAAAGCGCCTCCCCTGGCGCATGCCCGGTCAAGAGGAGGTGATGGTGCCCGACATGGCGACGAAGATCCGCTGCATCGCCGAAGGGGTCGGCGTGGGTTTCCTCCCTTACTCCTCGGCGCATCCGCTCATTGAGGCGGGGCGTCTCGTGGAGATGCCCCTTTCCGAAAAGCTTCGATCGCCCTCTCCCATGGCGATCGGCTGGCCCCGGGAGAACCTCGGCGTGATTGCGCGCTGGATGCTCGGCCTCTTTGAAAGTCGATCAGCACTCATCGCCCCGCTTCTGATGCCCATGACGAAAAGCTCCTCGGCCTGACAAATCAACCTCGTTCTAAAAAGCATCGCATCATGACACCCACCCCGAAGAAACTCCTTCAAGTGACGCTCGCATCGCTCTTCGGCACGATGCTTGAGTTTTACGACCACTTCATCTACGGGACGGCCGCAGCCGTCATCTTCCCAACCGTTTTCTTCGCAGGCCTCGATGAAGGCCTGGCGCTTCTCCTCTCGCTTGCCGTCTACGGCATCGCCTTCCTCTCGCGTCCCTTGGGCGCGCTCCTTTTCGGACACTACGGCGATCGAATCGGGCGGCGCACGATTCTCATCGTCGTGCTCGTCCTGATGGGCGGAGCCACGTTCCTCATCGGGTGTCTGCCGGGCTATGAAACCGCCGGCATTTTCGGCGCTTGCGCGCTCGTCTTCCTGCGCCTCATGCAGGGGATCGCCTTGGGCGGGGAATGGGGCGGCGCCGCGCTTATGGTGAACGAGTACTGCCAGGGGAGCCGCTACCAAGGCCTCCTCGGAAGCATCGTTCAGATTGCCTCTCCCCTCGGCTTCCTCTTTGCTTCCGGCGTCTTCGCGCTCGTCACCTACTTCTCGACGCCGGAAGACCTGATGAGCATCACCTGGCGCTATCCGTTCTTCGCAAGCATCATCCTCGTGGGCTTAGGCATCTTCATCCGCCAGCGGATCGACGAATCGCCCGAATTCGAGTCCCTCAAGGCGACGCGGGATCTTTCGACGCACCAGCCGGTCAAGATCGTCTTCCTCGAACACTGGCGCAACCTGCTTCTTGCCGTCGGAACCCGCATCGGTTCGGATGCCGCCTTCTACGTTTTTGCGCTTTTCCCGCTCGTCTTCCTGCCGGCGATCGGCGTCGACAAGCAGATCGCCATCAACGCGGGAATCGTGGCTTCCATCGGTCAGGCGAGCGGCATTCCGCTCTTCGGATGGCTTTCGGACAAGTTCGGCACGCGCAAGGTGCTTCTCTGGGGTGCGATGCTCAACATCTTCTGGCTCGCCCTTTTCTTCCCGATGCTTGAAACCGCCTCGGCCGGCATGATCTACTTTGCCGCCTTCGGCGCGCTCTTCTGCCTTGCCGCGATGTGGGCGCCGCTTGCCGCGCATCTGCCGAAGATGTTCCCCGTTGAAGTGCGCTTCACGGGCGCGGGTCTCGGCTTCCAGGCGGCCGGGATCCTCGGGGGCGCAATTGCGCCTACGATCTGCGTCTCGCTCTTCGGAGCATTCGGCTCGCCCGTGCCGGTCGTCCTCTACCTCACGGCGCTCCTCGTTCTCGCCTGGGGCTGCGTTTATGCAACCCGCACCGAATGAGAGGAACGCGAAGCATGCCGACCGTCATCCCGATGCTCCGCGTCACCATCAACCCGGAGCGCCTTCAGAAGGGGCCGCTCCGCGGACGGGTGCACTCGGTCTTTCGCCGCGCCGTGAACTTTCTCATGGAGGACAAACGCTTCGTATCGCTTACAACTGCACCGAATCCTCTCGCACCCGAAGGGATGCTCGCCGATCTAAAGGCTTTTGCTCCTTGGAGCTCGCCCAGCGGTCTGCTTCCCTTCAACGCGGGATCACCGGTTGAAATGCTGCAGGAATCGATCGATGCGGCAGGTTTCCGACTCTTCTTTAAGGAAGCCACTCATGTTGACAATCGAGCATCAACTCTTGAAGACCCGTTCGGGCTTCTTCAACTAATTTCCGACTGGCTCCCAAAGACGCTTAGCCAACAAGGCGCAGTCCGGCACCTCCGGCAGGAATCGCTGAAGGGAAGCGAGAGGATGCGGGACATTGAATCCGCCCTACGGAGAGCCCAGACAGACTACGATGCACCCGAAGACCTTCGAAGGACGCTTCAGAAGATCATCGGTTTGGGCGAGGGGCTCACCCCGTCCGGAGACGACTTCACGGTCGGCATCGTCTGGACGGCATGCGTACTTCCGCGCGCACGCACGCAACTTCTCCCGAAGCTCGATGAGGCCGTCACCGCACTTCTTCACAAAACAAACGACGTCAGCGCGCAAATGCTGCGATTTGCCCTCGAAGGGCGCTTTTCCGAACCGTTGGTCCGGCTGGCCCAAGCTCGTCAACCTGCAGATCGGCTCGCCGCACTTGAGGCAGTCGCTTCGATAGGCCACACCTCCGGACTCGACACGCTCTGCGGCGTGCGTTGGGGGCTCAAGCTGCTTCTCTCACCGGCATGACATTCATACCGAACCATTTTGATTCTTTACACCTACCTTGAAGGACGCCACCGATGAAAATCGTCGTCACGCTCGGCGGAAACGCCCTGCTTCGCCGAGGCGAAGCGCTCTCCTTTGAAAACCAGCGCCGCAACATCGAAAAGGCCTGCGCCGCGCTCGCGAACCTTGCCCGAAATCACGAACTCATCCTGAGCCACGGAAACGGCCCGCAAGTCGGACTCATTGCTCGGCAGAACGAAGCATACGCGGCAGCGGATCCGTCGGTACCGCCCTATCCCTTTGACGTGCTCGGCGCGGAAAGTCAGGCGATGATCGGGTATATGTTCACGCAGGCGCTGACGAATGCCTTGCGCGTTCGCGGCATCGACAAGTCCATTGTTTCCATTGTGACGCGCACCGAAGTGCGGGCCGACGATCCCGCATTTCTTCATCCGACGAAATTCATCGGCGGGATGATGAGCAAGGACGAAGCTCAGGAAGCCGCGCGTCTTCACGGCTGGATCGTGAAGGAGGACGGAAAGGGATGGCGGCGCGTAGTGCCGAGTCCGAAACCTCTCCGCATCGTAGAAATCGAAGCGGTCCGACAACTTGCGGAGTCGGGCTTCGTCGTCATTTCCGCGGGGGGCGGCGGCGCACCCGTCGTCTGCACTCAGGAGGAACTCGCCGGCACGGAAGCCGTGATCGACAAAGACTATGCCGGAAGCATTCTCGCAGCAGAACTCAAAGCAGACCGTCTCATCATCGCGACCGATGTTGAGGGTGTTTTCGAGAATTGGGGAACGCCGGACTGCCGGCTCATCCGTGAAACGACGCCCGCAACGCTTCAATCGTTTGGCTTCTCCGCGGGATCTATGGGTCCCAAAGTGGATGCCGCTTCACAATTTGTCCGAGCCACCGGCAAAACCGCAGTGATCGGACGTCTTGAAGACATTGAAAAGCTTGTAGCAGGGACTGCCGGAACGGTGATTCTTCCGGATTAAACGTTTTCGGACTTGAAGTAAAAGCGCGCTCGGAACGGATTCCGAAGCGCGCTCTTTTAGGGCCCGAAGGCCCCGTCTTCATTTTTTTTCCTTTTTTTTCTACGAGGAGACTCGGACATCATGCGCCCAAGGCGCATCAGGCAAGATTAGAAGCGATGACGCATGCCGAGCATGACGGTCGTCGTGGACGGGTCGCGGTCGTACTGGCCTTCAACGCCGTCAACCT
>CALXXT010000076.1 GCA_944392755.1 uncultured Sutterella sp.
TACCTCGCGGGCATTCTCGCCGGGTCCATGACGAAGTCGAACGTCCTCGGCTACGTCGCCGCCTTCCCGATTCCCGAAGTGCTCCAGGGCATCAACGCCTTCACGGCGGGCGCCCGCAGCGTCAATCCGAACGCGCGCGTGCGCGTCGTCTGGACGTCGTCCTGGTACGATCCGGGCCGCGAAAGCGACGCCGCCCGTTCGCTCGTGGGCCTCAAGGCCGACATCCTCACGCATCACACCGACTCCTCGGCCGTGCCCGCCGCCGCCGAAGAGATGAAGGTGCCGGTCATTTCGTACAACACGCCGATGCACAAGGCCGCGCCCACGATGCTTCTCGGCGCTTCGATCCCGAAGTGGACGGAGTTCTACAAGAAGCGCGTCGAGGAAGTGCTGGCGGGCAGCTGGAAGAGCGAAAACGTTTGGGGCGGCATCGCCGACAACATGATCGACATCGTCGACATTGCGCCTTCCGTCCCGAAGGAAGTGACGGCGAAGATCGACGAGGCGCGCGAAAAGATGCGCACGAAGGCCTTCCATCCTTTCACGGGTCCGATGCGCTCGAACGAGGGCAAGGAAGTCGTCGCGGCCGGGAAGACCCTCACGGACGCCGAGCTCCTCAGCATGAACTGGCTCATTGAAGGCGTCGACGGAAAGCTTCCGCAGACGAACTAAGGCGCCCGCCTCCCTTCGCTTTTGAGAACTTCGCGCCCCGCGGCATCTTGGCATCCGCGGGGCGCGGCGCATTGGGAATGCGGCTAAGGGTTTTCACTTGAATTGGCGGAAATTCGGTCGAATGCCGATCTCTGTCATGGACTCGTCATCTCCAGGCGGGATAATGAAAGTTTGAGGCTCAGTTGCCCCACCCTTTTCTTCATCCAACGCTGAGACAGGATTCCTATGGCCGAGACGACGAACGAGACCGCCCAGCTGGCGGCCGAGGCTCCTCAAACCGAAAACCAGGAGGCGGCCGCCGCCGAAGCGGCGCCGCAGACCGAGACGGCGAAGCCCGCGGCAAAGCGGCGCGCGAAGACGACGGCGAAGAAGACGGCCGCCAAGCGCACGAAGGCGGCCAAGGCCGTGAAGCTTCCCGAAGACGCCGCGCCTGCGCTTCCGCCCGTGGTGGGCGTCCCCGATCTCGACGATCCGATTCTCTACATCAACCGCGAGTTCAATTGGATCGAGTTCGACCGCAAGGTGCTCGACGAGGCCTGCGACGAAGGCGAGCCGCTCTTGGAGCAGCTGAAGTTCCTTTCGATCTTCTACAACAATCTCGACGAGTTCTTCATGGTCCGCGTCGCGAACATCTTCCGGCAGTTCAATGCCGGGGCCGCCTCGACCTCCGCCGACGGCCTCGCGCCTGTGAAGCAGCTCGCCGAAATCCGCCGCCGCGTCCTCGGCATGCTCGCCCGCGCTCAGGAGCTCTGGCGCGCGCGCCTGCAGCCTTCGCTCGCCGAAAAGGGCGTGCGGATTCTGCGCTGCCGCGACCTGACCGCGAAGCAGCGCACCTTCCTCGAAGGGTACTTCGAGAACGAGATTTATCCGATCCTGACGCCGCAGGCGATCGACGCGGGTCATCCGTTCCCGACGATCTCCAATCTGAGCCTGAATTTCCTGATGGAGCTGAAGCGCGATTCGGACGGCGAAACCCGCTACGCGCGCCTCAAGTGCCCGAACAACATGCCGCGCTTCATCTTCGTGCCCCGCACGAAGCAGTCGGCCTATGCGGAACTCGGCGTCAACTCGAAGGGCCGCGACGACGACGTGATCCTCCTTGAGGACCTCATCCGCGAGCACCTCGGCAAGCTCTTCCCGGGCTATACGGTCGTGAAGTCGGTGCTCTTCCGCATCACGCGCAACACCGACATCGAAATTGAAGAGGACGAGGCCGACGACCTCCTCGAAGCCGTTAAGGACTTCGTCGAGCAGCGCCGCTTCGGCGACATCATCCGGCTCGAAATCGAAAATTCGGCCGACACGCCGCTCCTCAACTTCCTCGTCGAGAAGATGGGGCTCCTTCCCTTCCAGATCTACCGCACGAAGGGGCCGATGGCGATGTCGGAATTCATGCCGCTCACGGGGCTCGACCGTCCGAGCCTCAAGGAAGTTCCCTACAAGGGGGCCGAGCCCGAATTCATCGCCTCGGGCACCGTCTTCAACGACATCAAGGCCCACGACATCCTGCTCTATCACCCCTACGAGAGCTTTTCGGGCGTGACGGAATTCATCCGCCGCGCCGCGGAGGATCCGCAGGTGGTGGCGATCAAGCAGACGCTCTACCGCTGCGGCGGCAACAGCCCGATCGTCGCCGCCCTCATCGACGCGCGCCGCCACGACAAGCAGGTGACGGCCGTGGTCGAACTGAAGGCGCGCTTCGACGAGGAGCGCAACATCAACTGGGCCGAGGAGATGGAAAAGGAAGGCGTCAACATCGTCTACGGCTTCGCCGGCCTCAAGATCCACGCGAAGGTCTGCCTCGTCGTGCGCCGTGAAGCCGACGGCATGAAGCGCTACGTCCACATCTCGACCGGAAACTACAATCCGGGCACGGCGAAGATCTACACGGACTTCTCGCTTCTCACGGCCAACCCCGAGATCTGCGCGGACGCCTCCGACCTCTTCAACGTGATGACGGGGTACTCGAACCTCGTCGACTACCGCCGGCTCGTCGTCTCGCCCCACTCCACGCGCTCGGCGATCATCGCCGGGATCGACCGCGAGATCGAGCACAAGACGGCGGGGCGTCCGGCCGAGATCGTGCTGAAGTGCAATCAGCTCGTCGACCGCAAGATCATCAAGGCGCTCTACCGCGCGAGCCAGGCGGGGGTGAAGGTCTCCCTCATCGTGCGCGGCATCTGCTGCCTGCGCCCGGGCATCCCCGGCGTGAGCGAGAACATCACGGTTCGGAGCATCGTCGGACGCTTCCTCGAGCATGCCCGCGCCTACTGGTTCCTCAACGACGGCGCTCCCGAGCTTCTCATCGGATCGGCCGACCTCATGCCCCGCAATCTCGACGGCCGCATCGAAGTGCTCGTGCCCGTGCTCGATCCCGAGATCGCGGCGCGCATCAAGGCGACGCTCGATCTTCAGCTTGCCGACAACATGCAGTGCTGGGAAATGCAGTCGGACGGCCGCTACGTTCGCGTGAAGGCTCCCGCCCGCACGCGGAAGGTGAACAGCCAGATGATTCTCGCCGAACACTACGGACACGCGTCCTAACAGGTATCCGAGGGAATCCGAAGAGGGCCGCCCGGGGAAGACCCGAGGCGGCCCTTTTCTGTTGGTATCCTTTTGGGGCGCTTCGCGCCGCCTGCGGACAAAGTCAATGTCCTGAAGAAAGAAGCTCCACGGCTTCGCCGCGGCTTCTCAGGTGTTCGACATGGGCTTCGCCCCAATGGCAGAGCTTCTCAAGGACGGGGCATAGCGTCATCCCGTAGGGGGAAAGCGCATACTCGACGTGCGGCGGCACTTCAGGGAAAACGCGACGGATCACGATGCCGTCGAGTTCGAGCTCGCGAAGCTGCGCGATCAGCATTTTCTGGGAGATTTTCGGAATGCGCCGCCTGAGGACGCTCGGGCGCAGCGCGCCGTCCTTCAGATTGCAAAGGATGATCGGCTTCCATTTGCCGCCGATCACGTCCATGGCCGCTTCGACGCCGATGTTGTAGCGGCGCGTTTGTTCGTTTTCCGAGCTCATTTTCGACAAATGTTACCAAAAGGTAAGTATGGCACAAATAAGTATGTTCTAGACAAAATGAGGCTTATTGGGTAAGTTTACGCCTCTTCCATTGATTTAAAGACTGGACCTGACATGACCACCCATCTTTCGCTTGAAAGCCGGCTTCGGCTCTCCGACGGCAACGCCATCCCCTACTTCGGTCTCGGGGTTTTCCAAATGTCCGACGCCGAAGCCGAAAGCGCTGTCGCAGAGGCCGTCCGCGCTGGCTATCGGCTGATCGATACGGCCGCAATTTACGGCAACGAGGCCGCGACGGGCCGCGGCATTGCGCGAGGCCTCGCCGATGCCGGCATCGGCCGCGAGGAGCTTTTCGTCACGACGAAGCTCTGGAACTACCGCCTCAACTTCGACGCTTCCATCGACGCCTGCCGCCGCAGTCTCGATAAGCTCGGGCTCGACTACGTGGACCTCTACCTCATCCACTGGCCGGGCCTTGCTTCCTTCGAAGCGAACTGGAAGGCGCTCGAAGCGCTGCAGGATCAGGGCCTCGTGAAGTCGATCGGCGTCTGCAACTTCCTGCCGCACCACTTTGAAGCTCTCAAGCGCTTCGCCTCGCGCATGCCGGTGCTCAATCAGATCGAGCGCCATCCGAAGCTCACGCAGGACGAAACCGCCGCCTACTGCCGCGAACACGGCATTGCGCTTCAGGCCTGGTCGCCGCTCATGCAGGGCGCCATCCTGAAGGAGCCGCTCGTCTTCGAGCTCGCGAAGAAATACGGCCGCACGCCCGCGCAGATCGTGCTCCGCTGGGATCTGCAGACGGATTTCATCGCCGTTGCCAAGTCGAAGACGCCCGAACGCATCCGCTCGAATGCTCGGATCTTTGACTTTGAGCTTTCTCGAGACGACGTCGCGGCCCTCTCGGCCATGAATGCCGGTCTGCGCTGCGGCCCCAATCCGGAAACGTTCGACATGAACATTTAAGAAAGAAGCCTGCGCGCAATGAGCTCCTGACTTCGATCGGAAGCTCTTTGCGTTCAGGCACCGGCCGCGCTTTCGGATCGGGCGGCGGATTCGTTCGGAAGAAATCGGAAGACCTGCCGCTTTTTCACCCGGCCCGCTCGCGACGGCGTTCTCGTGCGCGGCCTTCGGCACGGTGCCGCTCAATGCGTCAGTCCGCCGAGGCGCGGCGGGGCTTCACGGGGATTTGAGCGAGGACGACGGCGCAGCCCATCACGACGCAGCCGGCGAGCTCCCGGGCGGTCAGGACCTGACCGAGGACGAGCCAGCCCGCGATGACGCTGAAGACGCTCTCGAGCGACATGATGAGGGAGGCCGCCGTTTCGTTCATGCCGCGCTGACCCACGACCTGCAGGG
>CALXXT010000077.1 GCA_944392755.1 uncultured Sutterella sp.
GCTCGAGTGGACGAACGACGTCATTGCCGAGTGCTTCCCGCCCGAGAGTGCCGACTATGCCTACGACGCGCTTCGAAGCGCCGTGGGCGACCTCGTGGGGGAACTCGAAGAGGCATCCGTCGGGAGCGCGGAGCCCATTCGCGTCGCCTTCCCGCTCTTCATGCAGGCGCTCACCGAACGTTTGGGCGGAAGCGCCTCGAGCGGCACGCCTACGAATGCCGTCACCTTTGCCGGAATGAGCGAACTGCGCGGCATTCCGCGGCGCATCATCGTCGTGTTCGGTCTGAACGAAGACTCGAACTTCCCGGGGTCGAGCCGAGCCGAAGAGTTCGACCTCATGCAGGCGGCGCCGCGCCGAGGCGACCGCGACAGCCGGCACGACAACCGCAACGTCTTCCTCGACCTCATGCTCGCCGCGCGCGACGCCTTTCTCGTGTCCTACGTCTGCGGCACGGAAGCCGACGAAAAGGATCCTTCGATCGTCGCAAAAGAGCTGCGCGACTGGCTTCTCGGCTTTGCTCATGGGAAGGCGGCTCGCCGCGAGGCGGCGAAGATCCTCACGAAACGGCTTCCCCTCACGAGCTTTTCAGCGCGCAATTTTCTTCCGTCCGCGGCCGAATGGCAGAGCACGAATCAAGCGGAGCTTGCCGCGGTCGAAGCGGCCGATGCGCTCGATCGTCAGGCTCCGGAGCCGCCCTTTGCCGACGGGCCGCTTCCCGATGCGGGACTCGCGGACGAGTGGCGCCTGGGAGACCTTTGGCGCATTTTGAGTCGACCGTCCGAAACGGCGCTCGCCTCGATCGGCGTGAGGCTCGACGAAGCCGAGGCCGACGAGCGCGAAGGCATGATGCCTGAAGAGGGCGGGCTCGCCGGCTGGAACCGGCGGCAGGCGGTGCTCGAGTCGCTCCTTACGGGCATTCCGAAGACGGAGCTTGTCAAGCGACGGCTGCTTGACCCGGTGGAGGGCGCCGAAGGCGTGCGCGACTGGATGGTTCCGCAGTGCATTGACGACGTCGAGTCGACGCTCGAGCAGGCTCGGTCGCTTCTCGGGGATGCCGCGCCGATCGAGCCCGTCGAAGGCGCACTCGAATTCAAGACGTCCTCGGGCCGAATCGTGCGCATCACGGGACGCATCTCGAACCTTTACGCCGATCCGAAGGGCGACGTTCTTCGCGTGCTGCCCTCGATGTCGAAGCGCCAGACGCTCACGCACATGCGGGTTTATCTCGAGCACGCGTTCCTTTGTGCGCTCGGCCGCTCGACCTTCACCCAGATCGTGCCGAAACCCAAGGATGATGAGTCGAAAGAGCCCATCGCCTTTGGTCCTATTTCCAGAGAGGCGGCGGAAACCTTCTTCACGACGCTTCTCGATCTGATCGAGAGCCGCGAAAAGACGCCCGCGCTCTGGGGTGGGTATGACACGGACGGGAATGCGGCCGATGAAATCCTCTTCCGGGGGCTTGCAAGGAACGAGCGTCGCCAAGATCTGGAGAATCTCTTCAAAAAGTACCTCTCCGACGGCGACGTTCGGACATTTCTCGAGAACTTTGAGGTCTGGTGCGCGAAGGCAGACGAATTGGATGCTGAAGAAAATCCATAACGCCCGATGGTGTTCGGTATCGACTAAACCGGGTTTTCGGGCACAAAAAATTCACGCCTAGGCGTAAGCGTCAAAAATCGGGTCGAATGGCTTTCACGCCGGCGGCTCTTTCTCGGCTTCTCTGGAGGGATCCGGCTCTCCGGAAGTGTATGAGTTACTCGTTTTTTTACAAATATCCGATTGACAACGATAGAAACGCGTTGGCGAATATATGCATCGCGGTCGTCATGAATAGAATATTCACATATCGTCGATTGTAGGTGTCTTATAAAGATAAATGACGCCAATCAAATATTGTGAAGATAGATATTCCTAGGATTAAGTTTTTGCTTCGGAATTACTGTCAACTACTTCTTTTTAAAGATATTTCTCTGAAATACACACTCCTTTTTCTTTGACTCGAAAACCTCCTACACTTTCTCTCGAACTGCGAGATCCGGCCGGAACCGCGCTTCACTTTGAAAGTGTCTTTTTAAGGAGTTTTTCCATGTACGAAGTCCGAGAACACGAAGTCGAGCTCGACGACGGCCGAGTCGTCAATACGAAGGAAGGCGTCGTCGCCGCTTTCCGCGAGCAGTGGGGCGATGAGGAGATCGACATGCTGTCGTTCCTCATGGGCGCGTCCTTCGACGACGATCCGCTCGCCTTCCTTGTCGCATGCCACATCGTCTACGAGCGCGACTGCAGCACGCTCTGCGGTCATCCCTACTACGATCCGGCGCCCGACTACCTGAAGCGCTATCCCAACGCCACCCGAAAGGCGCTCACGTTCCGACGCCGCACGGGCGACGAGTTCTACGCGAAGTACGGCGAGGACAAGGTCTGGTCACTTTGGAACGTCGTCTGGGAGCGTACGGGCTTGACGCTCGGCGACATCTTCAGCTTCAAGCGTGAATCCTCGGTCGAGATCATCGTCCGTGCGGGCAACATGCTGCGTTCCAAGATCGCGTGGTCCATTGCGGGTGATTGGTTGGACGACATGACGAGCGACGCGGCGCCGATCGAGCTCGACGGCGTCTACGCTATCTGCGGTGATTCGGAGCCGCTTGAAGGGACTGGATACGAGCACCAGCTCACAATCGACAAGATCGACGGGCTCGGCTGAGGCGTCGCTTCTAACAACTGACCATGGACAACCGACGCTCCAGAGTGGCGTCGGTTGGCCTTTCCCGTCACGAAAATTTTTGCGGACAGGCACGTTGTCAGATCTCAGTCCGATCTCGCGTGGTCATGCGCCTTTCAAAGAACAGAAGACGTGGTCTCAAAAAGCGATCTGCAATCGGAAGGCGTGACGACTCGAATAGGACATTCGGGATAGGCGGAACGGAACTCTTTGCCGCCGTTGTCTTTCTTTTCTGGGCTCAGCTTGCATTCAAAAGCTGCGAGCTCGTTGCCGCGCGCTTCAATAAAGTCGATTTCGCGGCTGTATTCCTGAACGGCACCTGTCTTGAGCCGCGCTCCACGGACGCGCCAAAAGTACTGTCGCGTGAAAGTGCGTTCGAGATCGTGTTTTTTGAGTCGTTCCATGAAAAAGAAATTTTCCCAAAGCGCGCCGGCATCGCTTCTAGCGGAAAAAGGCGAAAAGTCTCCGATGACCGCATTGCGGACGCCGACATCACAGAAGTAGATCTTCTTGCCTTTCTTCAGTTCGTTGTCGAGGTTGCGAGAGAAGGAGCCGCACCGTCGAACGATGAAGCACTTTTCAAGCAGATCAATGTAGCGTTCGATCGTTTGACTGTGGAGCTTCGTATCACGGGCAAGGCTCTCATAGGAAACTTCCTGACCGATTCGGCGCGCAAGCATTTCGACCAGAGTGCGAAGGCTGCTCGGATTGCGGATGCCGCTTAGCTCGAAGACGTCCTTGTACATGATGTCTTCAGCGTAGTCCATCAGCATGTCGACGGCTGTTTCAGGCATCGTCACGACCTCGGGATACAAGCCGAAGACCATGTGTCGTTCCAGGTCGGTCATCGTCTGCCCCCAGCCGACATGGCCGGCGACTTCACTAACCGAAAACGGCCAGAGGCGCCGCGTCACCAAGCGGCCGACTGCCGATTCACGAACGCCTTTGGCCAAATCAAGCGAGGAAGATCCCGTGAGAAAAATCCTTGTGTTCTTGTTGGCGTCAACAAGCAGTTTAATGATCAGTCCGATGTCGGGAATCCTTTGAGCCTCATCGATAATGATCGTGTCGGAGCCGCTCAGAAGCACTTCTACGTCGCCTGCAGATTCGAGACTCTGCAAAACCCGTACGTCGCGCCTGCGGTCGCCGTTGAGAAAATTGACAACGCCGAGATTGGGGAGCGACTTAACGAGCGTCGTCTTGCCGGCTCGACGCGGACCAAAGATCACGACGGCTTTGGGCGGCGTTGAGTTGATGATCCGAGATGCCAATTCGCGAGAGATCATTTTTTCTAGATCGTATTATGGAAATATTGATGTATTTCCATTATACGTTCTGGTTTTATCGCAGATTGTCCTTCCTTGGACTTGCGAGAACCGTACGGCTCAAACCTTGCCGAAGTCTTTGATCGCGTCTCGGAAGGGCGTTTCCCTGCGGTAAGCTAGATCACCTGCCGCCGCTTTCGGTCGCCTCAACGCCTTCAATGACGAGATTCCTATGTCGACAGATACCACTCCGGATTTCGACGTCTGCACTGCCGATCTGATGAGACCGACGCTTCTGGAAGCGTCGGCGGGGACGGGGAAGACCTTTTCGATCAAGCACCTGGTGCTGCGTCTCGTGGCGGAGAAGGCGATCGAGATTGAGAAAGTTCTCGTCGTGACCTTCACGAAGGCGGCGACGGCCGAATTAAAGGGCCGCATTCGGGATCATCTCTCGGAAGCGCTCGGGTTCCTCGAGGGCGAACTTCAACCCGACGAAGTCGACGGCATTCTGCCGGCGCAGTGCAGGCTCTGGGCGTCGATGAAGGATGAGTGTGAAAAGGGATCGGTGCTCGACGCCGCTCCCGCAAGGCTTCGTCGAGCGCTCTCCACCTTCGACAACGCAGCCGTCTTCACCATTCACTCCTTTTGTCAGAAGGCGCTCGGCGCGCATGCCTTTACCTCCGCGGGAAACTTCGACTTTGAAGTGACGGAGTCGGACGACGAGATGCTTGACGACGTTGTGGAGGATTTTTTGCGCCGTGAGCTTGACCGTCATGCGGATGAGCCGCAACTCCGCCGAGCGATCATGGAAGCCAAAGACTGGACGGAAAAGCTCAAGGTCTTGATGAAGCTCCCTGAGGATTTGGCCGAACGCGAAATCTTGACGAACGAAAAGTCTGAATTTGCCGGTGAGCTCGACGAAACCATGAGGCGGTTCGTGAAGGAGGCGCCCCCTGAAGTCGCGAGGCGCCGACGCGAAGCGCGCGTGGCGACCTTCGACGACCTGATCGTGAATCTTCAGCAGGCCCTGAAGCGCGAGGAGGATGCGGGCGAGCGTTCGCTTAAGGACGCACTCCGCGAAAGTTACCGTGCGGCGCTCATTGATGAGTTTCAGGATACGGACCCCCTTCAGTTCGACATTTTCGATCGTCTTTTCCTGCGCGAAGCGGATGAAGGCGACGCGGGGAAGCGGGCCATTTTTCTCGTCGGGGATCCAAAGCAGGCCATCTATCGATTCCGCAATGCGGACCTCAACACCTATCTCGATGCGCGCGACCGCATTCGTTTGATGAAGACGGGCGTCGTTGCGAAGCTCGGGAAAAACTACCGTTCGACTCCGAAACTGGTGGCGGCCTTGAATGCCTTCTACCGCGTCGCTTCGGAAACGCTCGGGCCGTTTCTCGATGCCGATCTTCGCTACGACGCCGTGAAGGCGCACGAGAAGAATTCGGGCCTCTTTCGGAAGAATGCCGAAGGGGATTGGGTGCAGGCGCCGCCCATGGAGGTCTGGACTCATCTCGGCGCGGGTACGAGCCTGAATGCCGATCAGCAGCGGGAACTGTGCGCCGAGCTTTGCGCTCAGGACGCGGTCGGGATTCTCGAAGCGTCTGCGGCGGGCGAAGCTGGCGTAGCCGCCGAAGAGAATGCGCCCGAGAGCGACATCGTGGGCGAAGTCGAATGGGCGGGCGAGCGGATTCGACTTCGCCGCGTGCGCCCATGCGACTTTGCCGTGCTCGTTGCGACCCATCAGGCGGTTGAACCCTATCGGGAAGCCTTCTCCAAGCGCGGCATGCGCATGCGGTATCGGAGCCGCGATTCGGTTTTTGCGACGGCCGAAGCTCGGGAAGTGGTCCGCCTCCTTCGTGCGTTCGCTCAGCCCGGAGACGAACGGGCGATGCGGGCGGCGAGAACGACGCGCCTTGTGGGCGATTCGTTCGCGCGACTTGCAAAAGACGACGAAGCGCACCGGATTCGCCTGAGGGAGTTTTTCGACGAGGGACTCGTCAAGTGGCGCCGCTCGGGCGTCGCAGCGGCCTTTTCAGGCCTGATGGAAGCGTGCCGCACCGTCGAACGTCTTCTTCCCATTGCGGGGGGCGAGCGCATTCTGACGAACTACGATCACTTGATCGAAATTCTGCATGCGGAAGGGCGCCGCCATCGAACGCCCGCAGGACTCCTGGCTTGGTTCGAGCAGAAGGCGTCGGGCGACGCTAAGGATGAAACGCAGCGGCTCGAGAGCGATGAGAATTTGGTCGCGATCGAAACGATTCATTCGAGCAAGGGGCTGCAGTACCCGATCGTTTATCTGGCGCCCTTCGGAAAAAGCGACACGAAAAAATCGGCGGTCTACCGCATCCATGAGCGCGGCCGTCCGATGCGGGTGCTGCTCTCGCACCTCAACGCGGATCGTCCGTCTTGGGAAGCGAGCGAGTCGCTTCGAGAGCGCACGCGCCTCCTTTACGTCGCGATGACGCGAGCTGAGAAGCGGCTTGTCGTTTGCGCGCCGCAGTCGAAAACCAACTCAGGCTGGCACGCCAACACGACCAAGACGCCGTTCTTTCACTCGATCACTGGGAAAACGGGAAAGTCTGAACCGAATCGAAAAGAGATTTTGGCCGCGGTCGGACGGCTCGAGGCGCTCGAAGGCGAGAAGCCCCGGTTCCGCGAGTTGGAGGAGATGAGCGTTTTTCCGCCTCATGTCGCGCACCTCTCGGCATCGCGCGAAACGCTCTCCGCCCGCACTTCGCAGGACCGTCGTCCGGCCTGGCGCACATCGAGCTTTACGGCGATTGCACGGATGGCGTCCGAGGACGGCGACGCGGAGGCTCCGCGTTTTGCGGAAGCAAAGCCCGAAAGGCGTCCCCATGAGCACGACATTCTCGACTTTCCGAAAGGTCCGCAGGCGGGGAGCGCGCTCCACCGCATTCTGGAACTCGCCGACTTCGCGCGTTTGGCCGGAAGCGATTTGAAGTCCCAAGCGGCGCGTGCGAGTCTGTGTCGACGCACGCTCCCGCACTATCTTGCGCTCGGCGAGGCGGACCTCGAAGAAGCGGCCCTTGGAGCGGCCGCCATGCTCGAAGACGTGCTCAATGCGGAAATTCTTCCGGGCTTTGCGCTCAGAAGCCTTCCGCGCGGGGCGCGTCGAGCGGAAGTGGAATTTCTGATTCCGACAGGGCCCCGCGTGCGTGCGGCGGATCTCTCGCGCCTTCTTCACGAGCTCGCTCCCGAAGCGGATGTGCCCGACTTGAGCGACGAGACGCTCAGGGGCTACCTCACGGGCTTCATCGACCTCCTCTTCATGCACGAAGGGCGCTTTTGGGTGCTCGACTGGAAGAGCAATGCGGTCTCCGAAACGCCCGAGGGGTTTGACGCCGCGCGGCTCGATGAAGAAATGCGGCGTCACCGCTATCGACTGCAGTACCTCATCTACATGACAGCGTTGCGCCGCATGTTGAAAGTTCGTTTCGGCGAAGCCGAGGCCGAGGGCCGCATCGGGGGCGCGATTTATCTCTTCCTGCGCGGCGTGCGCGCGGGGAGCACGACGGCGGCGAATCCTCAGGGCGTCGTCTGCGAGCGCGTCCACCCGGCCGTGCTTCGTGCTCTGGATGAATTTTTCGAAAAAGGCTTTTCGCCCAATGCGGTTGAGCTGGCGAAGCGCGAAGCCGAAGGAGGCGAAGCATGAAGTGGGGTGACTTGGAAGCCTGGTCTCTTTCGACGTCTCCCGAGGGGCTCGCGCCCTTGGGGGAAGCGCTCTTGCGCGCGTCGGCGAGGTTCGAGGGAGAGGAAGAAATTCCGCAGGCGTGTCGCGTTTTCATGCGCGGCCTCATGAACGCGCTCACGGAAGCGGATCGCTCGGGAAGCGTCTGCGTTTCCTTCGAGCGGATCGTTGCAGCGCTCGAAGCGCTGCGCCCCGACGGGGCGGACGAGCCCGTGACGCCGAGACTCGTGCATGAAGGCTTGGAGGTTTTGGCCGCTCGCGGACTAGTCGAGTTTTATTCGCCCGAGGGAGCGCTCGAGCGAGCCTTCGTCGTTGATTTCGATGCTTCGAGTCTCCATTCCGGCCGCGTCTACTTGGCGAGGACGGCGCTCGAAGAGCGGCGGCTCGCCCGGACGCTCGCTCGGCGGTCGCTCGCGGCGCCTTGCCCGATCACCGAGGCTCAGCGTGCAGCGATCGACGCGATGACGACGGCAGGGAGCGCCGACCCCGAGCAGCGCCGGGCGATCGAACTCGCGGTGGCGCATCCTTTCGCCGTCATTGCGGGCGGCCCCGGCACGGGGAAAACTTCGATCGTCGTGCAGATTCTCGAGTGTCTGCTCGTTGAGCATTCCGACATGGTCGTCGCGTTGGCGGCGCCGACGGGGAAAGCCGCGAGCCGCATGCGTCAGTCGATCGAAAACGCGCTTTTCCCGCGGGCGGGCGACCGTCACGGGGAGCAGCTCGCCGCCGAACTCCCCCGCATGCGCGCGCTTTTGGAAGCGGAGCGCAAGGGAGAGGCTTCGGGGCGCATTCGAGAGCGCACCATTCACAAGTGGCTCTTGACGCCGCTCGCTTCGGGCGAGCGGCCGAGTGCGGAATCGCCGCTCGCGGTCGACGTCGTCGTCATCGACGAAGCTTCGATGATGGAAAGCCGCCTTGCTGCACGATTCTTCTCCGTCATCGCCCCTGAAACCCGCGTCATCATCCTTGGCGACAAGCACCAGCTCGCCGCCGTGGGCCCCGGAGCCGTCTTCGGCGAAATTTCCGACGCGGCCGGACCCTTGAGAGGCTCCGTCGCGACGCTTTTGACGAGCCACCGCTTCAAGTCGGGCGGGCTCGTGGACCGGCTTGCACGGGCGGTGAACCACGAGGGACGGTGGGCCAAGGCCGAAGAGCGGGAAGTGTTCGAGGAGGTGAAGAGCGTGCTCGCTTCCGAGCAGCCCGACGCGGACGGCTACCGCGTGGGCTGGCACGACGATCCGGCCGAGCGCCCCCACGGGCTCTCCCCTTCCGCGCTACGCTGGCTCGACGAGCGGCTCGAGCGGTACATCGAGCGGCTTTTGGCCTACTTCGACGCTCAGGAAGCGGGAGAAGAGGCCGAAAGGGCCGCCTGGATCGAACTCAGAAGCGCCTTTGCGGGGTTCCGAGCGCTCGCTGCGCAGCGAGCGGGAAAGATGTCGGTCGAGGCCGTCAATCGCTACGCCGAAGCCAAGGTTGCGGAGAGCCTAATGGAAGCCGGCCGCTGGCGCTCCCGCCGCGGCATGGTTGACTTTCCGGGGCGCGCCGTCATCGTGCGCCGCAACGACGACGCACTCGGCGTCTTCAACGGCGACATCGGGATCGTGCTCCCGAAGCGTCTCGCGGACGGAACCGAGGGGCTCGTCGTGCGGTTTGAGAATGCGGGCGTCGAAGAGCTCTCCCTCACGCTTATGCCCGAGCACGACTGCGCCTTCGCCATGACGATCCATCAGTCTCAGGGGTCCGAATTTCGAGAGGTGGCGGTCTTCCTGCCGTCCTCGGCCGAGTCCGAGCTTGCCACGCGCGAGCTCCTCTACACGGGGATCACCCGCACGAAGGGCACGGTGGACATTTTCGGCACGGCCGAGGCGCTTGCCGCTTCCGTTCGCACGCCCACGTCGCGCGAGAGCGGACTCTCCGATCGGCTTTCGGAATCCATGGGGGCGTCCAAAGATTAAAAATTTTGCGAGTAAAACCTCAAATTTTAAAAATTTTGCGAGTCTCGCATAAAATTTGCGAGTGATTCGTTGTTTTTTGCCGTTTTTGCGAGTGCCTCATGCTTTGCGGATATGCATTTGACTCATGAGTCAAAAACGGCTCGGAAGCGTGATCGCAACCGAGCCGTTCGCCGCAAGTGGCAATATGTTCAAATCAGACGGCGTCAGAACATCCAGCGGCAGCCCGCATTGAACATGTAGGGATTGCGGACGTCGCCGCCCGAGGTGCGCTCAAGTTCGCCGTAAGCAAAAGCAGAGCGGCCGATCTTGAATTGTGCGCCGATCCCGTACGTCACCCAACCGCCGCCGAGATCTTCGTCCAGGGAAACGCTTCGGCCGTCGGCAGACGCCGTGCCGTCCGCGTCGCCGAGGAAGTCGTACGCGTAGGAGGCGTGCGCGTAGATTGTTCCGGCGTTTTCCGGGAAATCAAAGCCCGTGCGGAAGCCGACTCTGGCAACGAGCGACTGGAAGGTGTCTTGTTCGATCTTGACGCCGTTCGAAGCCCGCACGTCGTCGCCCGAGGCGACCCCGTAGGCGACTTCAATTTGCGGTTCGACGTATGCGTCCTTCAGGAAACGGAATTGATGCCCGGCTTCGGCGCTCACGCCGAAAGCGTGGGAGTCGACGTCAACATCCATGTTGCCCGCGGAAAGGTCGTTTTGAATGTATCCGTATCGAGCCGTGAAGTCGAGATAGGCGCCGCTTTCAAAGCGCTTGGTGCCGTATAGGGCGAAGTCGTACATGTCGCCGTCTCCGCTGCCGTTTTGAAGGTCGACGTCGGACGACGTGTAGGAGAAGGCGCCGCCAATAATCCAATCGCCCGTTTTGGCGTCGGCACCCGCTTGAACGGTCGTCGACGTCATGTCGACGGAATTCCTGCCGCCCCACTTGGATTCGCCGCCGTAGACGCGAGCCCAGGCGCCGATGCTGCCTTCATTCTGACGAACGTCGCCCAAGCGCTTCGTGAGGTGGTTCACCTGATTGCGCCACTGGACGAGCGCAACGGCATTGGCGCCCTTGAAGCTTTCGAGCTTGGTGTTTTTGGCGAAGCCTTCCGAGAGGGTATTCCCTTCGGCATCGGTCCTTCGGATCCATTCGCCGACAAGATTTCCTTCGGCGACTTTTTCCGTCGTGGACACGCCTTCGATGGCTACACCGTTGAGGTCTTTCACATTGGACGAAGTGAGCTCGTCGGCCGTGATGCCGGAGTATTCGACCGACATGCTCGGAGTCGAAGCCCCCGTCGATTCGAGTTGATCGGTCGTGAGCGTTGCGGTCTTGAGGCTCCCGTCGCTTTCTTGAGAGGCCGCTGCGATGAAGCGCCCGCCCGCTTCGGTTAGGGTGAGTTTCTCAACGTGCACCGTCTGATTGGAACCGGAAGTTCCGATGACGCCGTCGTCAAGCGACATGACGTCTGCCGTAAAGGTATCGGCGCTCTCCTGAAGCAGAATGCTGCCGCCTGCGGACAGCGTGGCGGTGTTGACGAAGCTGTCGCCCGTCACGTGCCAGGAGCCGCCGTCCCGGATCGCCATGGCGAAATGCTCCACTTCGGCCTTGTCGACCGGAGGATTCCCCGTCACCTTGCTTTGTCCTTTAAGGAACGAATTGGCTCCGGCGAGCGTGATGTCGACGTTGGCGTCCACGCCCGTGCCGGAGCTCGCGTTGTAGTCGAAGACGATGTCGCCGGTGATTTGCGTGGAATGTTCGCCGTCCTTGTTGATGACGATCGAAGCATTGCCGCGCGTGAGAATGGCCTGTTCCGCCGTGATGGTCGCATTGCCCGTCACTTCCACTTCACCCGCGCTCATGGCCGAAATGCCGGAAGCATGCCCGACTTCCTCGCGGAAGCTTGCGGAAATGTTGATGTTGTCGGCGGCAATGACGAGCTTGGCGCGCTCGACGGGGTTGAGGTCGTTCGAGCCAACATGAATGCCTCGCGCGTTCGTCGCGCCTTCGGCCGAAATGTTGATGGAGGTGCCGGTAAGCGTCATCTGGCCGCCGGCTTTCTTCAAGTCGGCCGTGTTGTCGACCCAGACGCCGAAAGCCAAAGCATCGGGATCGGCTTCTTCCGTATTGACGGCATTGATCGTGATGGAGCTCGCGGCGCTGCCAATGCTGACGACGCCGTTCGTCCCGGCATAGGCGCCGATGGCTTGGCGCTCAGCCAGAGCACCAAGTTGGATGTTCGATCCGGTCAGGGTGATGGATGATGTTTGATCGGTCGAACTGACGGCCTGAAGGGCGGTGGCGGTGCCGGCGTGGTTGCCGGTTTTGACTTCCAGCCACGCCGTGCCGCTTCCGCCCAAAGCGACCGTGGAACCGGAATCGGCTCGAATGCCGATGTGCTGATCTGAGCCGCGTTCATTTTCTTGAGTGCTGTAGACGTATATGCGCTCGGCATGCTCTCCGACGATCACGTCCGCTTCTTTGATCGCTGAAATTCCAATGGGAGTGTTCGTATTGGCAACGTTTTGGAGGCTTTCGATAAGAATTTCCTTGGCGTCCAGCACGGTTTTAGACGTAGAGCTCCCATCGGTGACTGAACCCGTGGCATAAACGCCGTAAAGGTTGCCCGAGAGCTTCAAATGGTCGGATTCGGCTGAGCCGATGAACACCTGACTGTTGGGTTTTTGGACGCGAAGGGCCGATTCGCCGCCCTGAACGTCGATGGAGGAGCCGTTAATCGTCAATCTTCCGTCGTAAACATAAAGATTGTCTTTGGTGCTCTCGTAATCAACGAGAACCACGTCGCCGAGTTGTCCGAAGCTGACTTCTTCGGCTGGTTCTACGGCAAGCGGCTGGTTATTGATGCTGACTGCACCGTGAACGGTGACTTTTGCGGCGGAGGCGTCGCCAGATGCGAAGGTGAAAAGAATGGCGGCACTGATGGCGGTGAAAAGCAGCGAGGGCTTCTTAGAGCTTACGCGGGGGGGGGTATGCATTTGATTTCCTTGAGGTATTTCCTTCGGGGAAGAGGGATCGGAACAACGGATCAAAATATCGTCATCCCGGATTCAGATCATTCTCTATCGAGTCTTTAGAAAACTCAAGTTTTGTTTAAATAAGAAAATTCGAATAGCGAATGTTTGAATCTAAATTGAATTTCGAATACCGATCTTTCTCCGTATAGAGAATCAGCTCCGCAAAAATGAAAATCTGAAGGCGTCAACCTTGTGCTGGACGTCGAACGTTAGTCGACAAGGTCGATAAGCCTGAATCCGGCACCACCCGTGTGAATGAAGGGAATGCCTGCCTGGGCCGCGGCGGGGGCGTCAGTTCTGAGGTTGTCGCCGAGAAAAACGAGTTCGGAAGGCCGTAAGCGCAAATGCCGAACGGCCCGCTCGACGAGGTCGGCATTGGGCTTACCGATGACGGCGAAGAGGTCGATCGATTCGAGCTGGGCGCGGATCGCGGCCCAGAGCGCCCCGGTTTCGGTGTGAATCATGCCGTCCGCGGCCGGATGCGTGAGGTCGGGATTGCTCAAGACGACGCGCGCCCCAAGCCGAGCCGCGTTCGCGGCTGCTTCGATTTTCTCGAATGTCGCTTCTTCGTCGCGGCAGAGCAGAAGCAGGTCGGGGCGATGGGTGGCGGTTAAGAGTTCGGGGTTGAAGACGTTGAGTCTTTCTCGGGCCTTCACGGCAATGCCGCCGCTCGCGAGCACCATGACGCTCGCCTCCGGACTCGTGCGTGAGACGAAGTCGATGGAGGCTTCCCCCGCGAGAAAGAAGTCTCGGGCGTCACCCTTCAACCCCAAGCGACGGAAGACTTCTGAGAGCTCCTCGGCCGTATGGGTGGAATTGTTCGAGACGAAGACGCAGCGGTGCTTCTCGAGCAGCGCCTTGGCGCCTGGCACGGGCTTGCCGCACAAGAGAAGAACGCCGTCGATGTCGCAGACGAGCGCGCGGGCGCTTCGAAGGAGGGCTCGGGCCGCTTCGAGGTCGACGGGGGAAGAGATCTGATTTTCGCGGGACATGGCTCGTGAGGCATGAAAAGGGCCGCCGCTCGAAAGCGGGCGGCGGCCGGCAGCAGGGGGAGAGGGCCGATCGATTACTTCTTCGGCAGAAGCTTCGCGACTTCGGCCGCGGCGGCCTTGATGCCGTCTTCGGCGCCGATGCGCTTGCCGACGATCGCCTGCAGGTCGTTCTTGATCACGTCGATGATCTTGAGCGTGTTGGTGCCCGGGAAGGCGTACCAGCGGAAGATCGTCGGGATCTGCGCAAGCGACGTACGGAAGTTCGGGTTCGCTTCGTAGAAGGACTGAAGCGCTTCCGTGCCCTTCTTATTCATCGGCATGTAGCCCGAGCCCGCAACCTGAATGGCGGTGCCGATCGGACCCGAGGCGAACATGGCGTATTCGTACGCCGCGCGCGCCACTTTCGGATCCTTCGTGATGATGAGAGCACCGTTGCCGCCGCAGGGCAGACGCCGCAGACCGGTCGAACCGACCGGGAAGAGGTGCGTGCGCACGTCGAAGGACTTGATCTTGTCCTGAACGCCCTTCAGCCAGGAGGTCGAAGCGACGTAGAAGCCAGCGCGCCCCGAAATGAAGGACTGCTGGCCCTGAAGCG
>CALXXT010000078.1 GCA_944392755.1 uncultured Sutterella sp.
AATTCAAGAATTGAGGCCTTGCAACAAAGGCCGCCCTGTTTGAGCACCTCGGCCATGCACAATGGAAGAGACGCGCCGATCGGCATGCCCAGGCAGCCCCCTCGCGACGGCGCCATCATTCACCCCAACCGATCAAGGATAAAAACATGCAGAAGAAGTCTCTCCTCGCGCTCGCCGTGGGCGCCGCTCTCGCGGGTTCCGCGCTTGCCGCCGACGTCACGCTCTACGGCATTGTCGACACCGGCCTCGTCTACCTCCATCAGGGCACGGAAGGCCTCGACGGCAGCAAGACAAACGACAGCTCGCTCGGCGTTCAGAGCGGCTACGGCACGACGAGCCGCTGGGGCATCCGCGGCACGGAAGAACTCGGCAACGGCATGACCGTCTCCTTCAAGCTCGAAAACGGCCTCAACGTCGATACGGGCACGGCGGACAACGGCGAACGCCTCTTCGGCCGCGAAGCGAGCCTGACGCTCGCCGGCAATTTCGGCCAGATCTCCTTCGGCCGCATGGGCGGCGTGGGCTCGTCCGCGGGCACGTACGACCTCGTCTTCGCGACGGCTGAAGTCTTCGACGGCGGCGACTACAACATCTGGGGCGTCGCGCACTCGGCCCGCTACGACAACATGGTGACCTACCAGACGCCGGAATTCGCCGGCCTGCAGGCGACCTTCCAGTACTCCTTCAACACCGACTCGCAGAACGAAGCGACGTCCGACTATCGTGAAGGTTCCTCCTACGTCGACCGCTACGCTTCGGCCGCGGTCACGGGCAACTACGGCAGCCTGCAGCTCGTCGCCGCGGGTGAATGGATGAACTGGGCGAGCTACCAGGGCGCCGACACGCAGAAGGACGGCCAGATCTACTACTTGGGCGGCAACTACGACTGCGGCTTCGCGAAGACCTTCTTCCTCGGCCAGTACTTCACGGGCATGAAGTCCATTGCCGACCACAGCTTCCTCGGCGGCGACTCGATCTTCGACGACTACTACGGCAGCCTCTTCAGCTACGAATCCGACGGCGCCGAAGGCTTCGGCCTCCACGTGGGCACGATCTTCAACGCGCTCGCGGGCGAATGGAAGGTCGGCGTCTACTACGCCGACGCGACGCTCAAGAACAACACCGCCTACGGTCAGACCGTGAACTCGGTCGACGACATCGACGTCAGCTACTGGGGCGTTTCGGGCCGCTACACGTACTACCTCAGCAAGCGCACGTCGGTCTATCTCGGCGCGGGCTATGCCGAAGCGAAGGTTGACGCGAACGACATCGACGCTCAGAACGAACTGCACGACTACAAGCTGAAGACCACGCAGGTCTACACGGGTCTCACCCACACGTTCTAATCGGACATGGATTTGCGCAAGGCTGCGGCCTTGCGCGTCGTCCCGCGATAAAGCGGCATGGAGCCAAATGCTTCATGCCGCTTCTTCACGTCCTAAAGCTGCGCAATGCGACCGCGGCCTCGCGAAAAATGCAAAATTCGCTGTCGTAACGGCGAATTTTGTACAAATTCCGCTGTTGCGACGGCGATTTTTGCATCAGCGGCGAGCCGTCAGGCGGTTCCGACCAGTTCCCTTTCACGCCTTGAAGAAGTGCTTCAGGTTCTTCATGTAGAGGATGAAGACGTAGCCGATCACGACTGCCGCAATCCAGAATTCGACGTGAGCCATCAGGCGGAGCTGGGCCGCATAAGATTCGCCGCCGGGGTAGCTAGCGGCGAGCGCGGAGAGCTTGTAGAGCGCCGTCGCGCCGATCGCCATGGGGAAGGTGAAGGCGGCGTAGCCCGGCGAAAACTGCAGACGCAGGAGCTTCCAGAAGGAAATGTAGATCGCCGCCGTCATGAGAACCGCAATGCCGAAGAGCAGCGCCGCGATGAGGAGCGACGGCTCCTTCACCACCGTGAGGTAGCCCGCGAGCGAGAGCGATGCGGGCGCCGCCATGATGGCGATCGTCGGCTTGGCGGCGTTCGGCACTTCCGGGAGAAAGATGAGCCGATAGAGCATCACGGGAAGCATCACCGCGTAGGCGCACATGCCGACCGCGAGAAGCGCCTCGGCAAGGGGGAGAAGCGCCGGCACGCCCGGGAAGGTGACGTCGGCGACGATGACGCCGACGGGCGGCACGAACCAGGAGGGCACCATGTTCGACATCACCGATTCGCGCGAGCGGAAGTAAAGGAAGAGGGCGAGAACCGCCACATGGACGAAGACCGCCGCACACCAAAGCGAAACGGCAAGGAGGGGCAGCATGTCGAGAAGCGCGCGGCTCACCACCATGAGCGCCATGGCAAAGGTGGGAACGATGCTCCCTGCAACGGGGTGCTTCAAGTCCGACCAGAGCGTGTCGGCATGGAGCACGTACCGCGTGAGCAGCATCAGAAGAAGGAAGCCGCCGAGCGCCGCCCCCGCCGTCTGACCCCACCCGCCCAAGGGGAGGGCGTTCTCCGAGCACCACCCAAGACTGGCCACGCCCAAAGCCAAACCGGCCATGGGCGTCGGAAGTCCGCGGAACCGTCGGGGAAATGCTTGCATGCCGAAAACCTCTTCTGTGAAACGACAAGCGCTTGATTTTCTTTCAAGCGGTCATGGAAAGTCATGGATTCTATCGGTTTTATGTGTTCGATGTTTCCGAATTATTTAAATAATTTGTTTCTAATTTGTGAACTCTTGGCGCTTTCGCCATAGGGCGCGAACCGCATTTTTCCTATAATTTCGTCCGTCTTCCCCGACGAAACCGTTTGAATAAAGCGAACGGGCGGGCGTTTCTTCACTCCTCAGGATTCCAGCCTCATGATCAGCGTCACCCTCCGACAGCTTCAGGTTTTTCTTGCGATCGCCAAGACGGAAAACGTCGGCACGGCGGCCGCTCAGCTCTTCATGAGCAAGAGCGCCGTCTCGCAGGCGCTCTCCGAACTTGAAAGCCGCCTCGGCGTGGAGCTTTTCAGCCGCAGCCGCGGGCGCATCTTCCTCACGACGGAGGGCCGCAGCCTCATGCCGCTCGCCGACGAAATGATCAGCCGGGCGACCGACATTTCCGAGCACTTCCGCGGATCGAGCCGCTCGACGCCCTTCCGTGTCGGCTGCACCCGCACGATCGGCACCTTCATGATTTCGGATCTTCTGCGCAGCTTCGAGAACGAAAACGGGTGGCTGCCGACGGCGCGCATCGCCAACAACCGCATCATCACCGAGAAGCTCCTCAACTTCGAGCTCGACACGGCGCTGATCGAGGGGCCCGTCACCGAGCACGAGCTCATCACCGAGCCCTGGATGGAAGACGAAATGGTCGTCGTCGCCCCGAAGGAGTATCCCCTCACGGGCCGTCCCGTCACGTACGAGGAGCTCTCCACGGCGCGTTGGGTTCTGCGCGAAACGGGCAGCGCCTCGCGCGAATTCTTCGACACGCAGCTGCGGCAGAAGCTCTCGGACGTCACGGTGAAGATCGAGCTCAACAGCTTCGACGCCATTCTCCGAAGCGTCCTCGTCGGGCTCGGCCTCACCTACATCTCAAGCCGGGCGCTCTCGGATCCCTTCTACGGGCGGTTCCTCAGCCGAGTCGAAATCCCCGACCGCTTCATGCGCCAGCTCTCCTTCTGCCGCCAGCGCGACAAGTACCTCTCGGAGAGCGTCGCGGAGTGGATGAACCTTTGCCGCCGCTACGCCGAAGGCCGCGCGAAGCCGCAGGCTCCCGCGGCCGATCCGGACTGACGCCGTCCGCGCTCAGGCTTCGGAGAGGAGAAAAAGGGTGTGGCTGATGCCGAGTCCCTCCGCCTCGCGCTCGATCCGAAAGCCCGAATCCTCAAAGAGCGCGCGCAGTTCCGGCCCTTCGAAGAAGCGGCTCCGTCCGTTCGCCATCACCGTGAAGTAGAGGCTCGAGGCGGCGAGCGACAGCTCGGCCGCACGGTGCCTTTGCCCGCCGACGAGAGGCTCGAGAACGAGCAGCTTGGCGCCCGGCTTCATCGCGCGCCGCGTGCGCTCGAGAATGGAGCGCACGCGCTCCTCCTCGAAGCAGTCGAGAAACTGACTCATCCAGTAGAGGTCGCACGACGCCGTGCCTTCGAGCTCCCGGTCCGTGAGCCAGTCGATCTCCACGACATCGATGCGCTCGGCATAGGGACGGATCTCGCTGCGCGAGAGGAGGGCGCGCGCTTCGACGGGAAGATCGACGAAGACCGCCCGCGCATCGGGAAATCGCTCGAGCCAGCGCCGCGTGAAGCGGCCCGTGTTTCCGCCGATGTCGCAAAGCGACTTCGCCCCCGGACACCAGGCTTCGATTTTGTCGAGCGCCGCCTCGTACGCGCGGTCGCTGTGAAAATGATCGAACCTGAACCACGCCCGACGCGCATCCTCGGGCAGTTCCGGGAGATGCGGGTAGATCGTCTCCCAATCGGCGTTGAAGACCTGAAGGCCCGCGGGACGTCCTTCGCGCAGAGCCTCGAGCGTATGCTCAAGCCCGGCGAAGTTGACGCGATCCGTGAAGTCGAAGTTGGCGCGGGTCAAATCGTCGAAAAGGAAAAGATCTCCCTTCTCGGTCGTCCGCCACCCCGTTTCGGTCCGCTCGACGATCGAGACCGTCGACAAAATGTCGAGAAGAAGTTGCACGGCGTAGGGCGAAAGATTCGTTTCGCGGGCCATCGTCTCGAGATCCGCGCCGCCCTCCGAACGTTCGACCGCGGCGAGAAGCCCCGACTCGAGCGCCGCCGAAAGCGCCTTGAAGATGAAGGGCGCAAAGGCCAGCCGCTGCGCCTCCAGAAGCGTCTCGAGAAAATTCGTGCGTTTGCCGCTTCGCGTCATGACCGAAGCTCCTTGAAGAAGTCGAGGCGCCCGAGCGCTTCCGGATTCGGAAGCGGGCTCTGCGCCTCCCAAAAGAGAATGGGATGGGCGGGGTCGGGATCCGTCCAAAGCATCGCCGCGCCGTCGGAGAAGACGTGCGTGCGGTGCTCAAGCGCCGATCCGGCCCGGCGGAAGCTCGGACGGATGCGGCCCGCCTCGTCCCGGCGCCAGCAGACCTCGGCCGCCTCGACCCCTCGGCGCGCCGTCTTCACCGCGGCTTCCTTGGCGCACCAAAGCACCCGCGCGTCGAGCGCGAACGTTTCCTCCGGCGCCTCACGGAGCGCTTCGCCCAAGCCGCTCGAGCGGCCCCAGAGAAAGTCGAGCGCGGCCGCCCAGCCCGAGCGCGGCGTGCCCGCCTCGACGTCAAGCCCTTCGGGGGAGGGCGCAAGCAGCGCGGCGGCGCGGCCCGACGTATGACTCAGGGTGGCATGGAGCGTTCCCGTCGGCGTTTCGACGAGGGGACCTTCGGGCGGCGCTTCCCGCCAGCCTTCGGGTCGGATGCCGAATCGAGCGAGAAGCATGAAGAGCGCCGTGCGTGCGGCAAGGCTCTCGAGCCGCCGACGGGGCGAGCGGCATCGGAGAACGCGCGAGCGCGCCGGCTCGGGCAATGCCGCGAGCCAGGCCGAAGCGAAAGCGCCGCACTCGAAATCCTTCGTCGCAAGGACGAGTCCGGCCCCGCGGAATCCCGATGCGCCTTCCGTCACGACGCCCCGCCTTCGCCCGAAGGGGCGCGCAGGATGAGGCTCGTGTTGATGCCGCCGAAGGCGAAGTTGTTCGTCATGACGACGCGCTGCGGGAGCCTTCTCGGCGCGCCCATGACGTAGTCGAGCGGCGCGCAGGCCGGATCGGGCTCCTTCAAGTTCAGCACGGGAGAAGCGAACCCCTCCCGCATGCATTCGACGGCGAAGGCCGCTTCGAGCGCGCCGCACGCGCCGAGCGTATGCCCCATGTGGCCCTTCATCGTCGTGTAGGGAACGGCCGAGCCGAAGACTTCGTAGGTCGCCGCGCTCTCCGCAACGTCGCCGCTTTCGGTCGCCGTGCCGTGACCGTTCACGAGGTCGACGTCGGCGGGCTCGAGCCCGGCATCGCGAAGCGCGAGCCGCATCGCGGCCGCCATTTGGTCCTTCTGGGGCGAGGTAATGTGGGCGCCGTCCGAATTCGTCCCGAAGCCGATCACTTCCGCGAGGATCGGCGCGCCGCGGCGCTTCGCGTGCTCGTACTCTTCCAAAATGAGGGTTCCGGCGCCTTCGCCGACCACAAGCCCGTCGCGGTGCCGGTCGAAAGGCTTCGGCGTTTCGTGCGGACGCTCGTTCCACGCGGTCGAGGTCGCGAAAAGCGTGTCGAAGATCGCCGCGTCGGTGGCGTCGAGCTCCTCGGCGCCGCCCGCGATCATGACGTCCGCGCGGTTGAAGCGGATCGCCTCGTAGGCGTAGCCGATGCCCTGCGAGCCCGACGTGCATGCGGACGACGTCGGGATGATCCGCCCCCGGCACCCGAAGTAGACGCCGATGTTGACGGCGGCCGTGTGCGACATCATGCGCACGTAGGTGGTCGCCGTAATGCCGCGGCAGCTTTTCGAGAGAATGAGGTTGGCGAGCTCGGCGACGGCGGCGGGCTGCCCCGCGGACGAGCCGTAGGCGATGCCGCAGCGGCTCGAGCGCACGACGTCGGACCCGAGAAGGCCCGCGGCCTCGAGCGCGTCGCGGGCGGTCTTCACGGCCATGAGCGCGACGCGGCCCATCGACCGCGTGCGCTTGCGCGTGAATTCGGCCGGATCGAGCTCAAACGGCGCGGCGGGCGCCGCCACCGTGGTGTTCAGGGCCTCCAGGACGTCCCAGGCAACCATGTGCACGACGCCGGAGCGGTTTTCCAAAAGCGCGCGCCGCACGGTCGGCCAGTCGCAGCCGAGCGGCGAAATGTAGGCCATGCCGGTCACGACGACGCGGCGGGAGTCTGCGTTCATCCGGAAATCCCTCCGTCAACGGGAATCACCGCGCGCGTCACGTAGCTCGCCGCGGGACTCATGAGAAAGGCGACGACGGCGGCCACCTCTTCGGGCCTTCCGAGCCGGCGCATGGGAATGTAGGGAAGGATGCGCTCGCGGTCGGCCTCGCTCGCCATCTCGGTGTCGATGAGGCCGGGAGCGACCGCGTTCACCGTGATGCCTCGGCTTGCGAGTTCGAGCGCCAAGGCCTTCGCCGCCCCGATCAAGCCCGCCTTCGCAGCCGAATAGTTCGTCTGTCCGCGCGTGCCGACGACGCCCGACACCGAGCTCATCACGACGACGCGCCCCGAGCGGCGGCGCGCCATGGGGAGGACGAGGGGCTTGAGCACGTTGAAGAATCCGTCGAGGTCGACCGAAAGCACGCGATCCCAGTCCTCCGCGTCCATGCCCGCAAGGGGGGCGTCGCGGTTGAGCCCCGCATTGAGCACGACGCCCCAAGGAGCGCCGTGCGCCTCGAGCTCGGCCTCGAGCGCTTTTTGGGCGGCGCCGCGGTCGGAAACGTCGAAAGCGCAAACTCGCACCGGCGCGCCTTCGGCCTCAACCTCGAGCGCCGTCCGGGATAGCGCTTCGGAGTGCGTCCGCCCGTGGAGGATAAGACCGAAGCCCGCACGAGCGAGCTCAAACGCCACCGCGCGGCCGATGCCGCGCGAGCTGCCCGTCACGAGCACGAAGGGCCGCGTTTCTTGTTCAGCCGTCATGATTCACCTTGAGATGCCGGGCGCGCCGACGCGGCGCGAGCCCGATCAAAGAAGTTTTCGGGCGGATTGAAGACCGTGAGCACCGCTCGGGCGGCCGGCTCCGGCGCTTCCCCCGGAGCCTCGGCTTCGACCGAGCAGTCGAACTGCCACAGGCCGTCGTCGCCCTCCCAGGTCTTCGCCGCATGCGCGGTAAAGCGCGTCCCGACCGGCCATCCGGGCCTTGAAAACACCGCGCGCCGCGTGCCAAGAAGAAGTCCCGCCGCGGGCCTTTGGCCGGCCAGCAGCCGCATGCGCCCCGCGTAGACGCCGATGGTCTGCGCCATCACCTCAAGAAGGGCCGCCGAGGGGAAAAGCCCCGTGGAGTCCACCGCGATCGAATCGGCACGGACCGTCAGCTGCCCCGAGGCCCGCTCGTCGTCCGCGGCGAGCGCTTCGTCGAGAAAGCGCATCGGAGGCTCTTGAGGGAGGAAAGCCGCCGCAGGCGCAGGAAAAAGAAGCGTCATGCCCGCCACCTCGAAAGAATGAGCGCGGCGTTGCTCCCGCCGAAAGCGAAGGCGTTGACGAGGATGTGCTCGACCGAATGCGAGTCGAGCGCCTGCCGCGTGAGACCGGGCAAAAACGCCTCGGCATCGGGGTCGCCCGCGCCTTCACGCCAGTGGACGGGCAGGGGAGCGCCCCGAGAGAAGATGCCCGCGGCAAGCGCCGCGCCGTAGGCGCCCGCGCCCGCAAGCGCATGCCCCGCGGCGTGCTTCACGCTCGCCGACGGCAGGGAGTCGGGAAAGAGCCTGCGCATGAGAAGGGCCTCCATGCGGTCGTTCTGCTCGGTGGCCGTGCCGTGGAGCAGGGCGAAGCCGACGTCGTCGGGACCGCATCCCGCGCGTTCGAGCGCGAGCCGGATGGCCTGCTCGGCCCCGCGTCCTTCGGGGTCGGGAGCCGAAATGTGGTGGGCGTCCTCGGATTCGCCCCAGCCCGAAAGCCGCGCGAGAGGCGGCTCGTCGAAGTCCTCGGGGTGAAGCGTGAGGAGAAGCATCCCGCCGCCTTCGCCCAAATGAAGTCCCTCGCGCGTCCGCGCAAATGGCAGGGCGCGCGATCCCTTTCTCGCACCGAGCGCGGCGAACCCCGCTTCGGTGAGGGCGTTCTTCACGTCGAGGCCGCCCGCGGCGACGGCGCGCACTCGGCCGGCCCGCAGAAGGCGCGCGGCGTCGGCGATCGCCTTCGAGCCCGCCGTGCAGGCGCTCGAAGGCGCATAGACGGGACCCGCAAAGCCGAAGGCCCGGGCGAGCGCATCGGGGGCGCGGCCGAGTTCAAGCGCGCGCCAGGCGCGCGGCCCGGAAAGTCCTGCACGGAGCCGCGCCGTCGTGTCGGGAAGGCCGGCGGTCGCCGTGCCGAGGAGGAGTCCCCGCTCGTCGGCCGGGATTCCCGCCCGATCGAGCGCCCGGGCAAGAGGCGAGAGCAGCTCCGCTGCGGCGAGAAGACCGGAGGAGCGCTCCGACTCGGGAAAGCGCTCCGCATGCGCCGCCTCGAGCCGCGCCCACTCGTCGGCGGCAAGCGCGCCGAGGGGCGCCCCCGTGGGCTCCCGATCCGCAGGAAGGAGTTCGCTCGAAGCGAGTCCCTCAAGCTGACGGCCCAGGCCGAAGCCGAGCGGCGAAAAGGCCGTCGCTGCCATGACGGCGATCGGTCGGTCGATGGGAGGCGCGCGGTAAATCACGAAGAAGTCCTCGGAAAAAGCGTGAACACGTGCATGCGCGCCATTATAGAGAGGTAGTTTCCGGATGCGGTCCTTCAATCACGGGGCAGAACACTCAAATTTCATTGGAAATCAAAACGTTAATACTCCAAAGCGGAGCCAGACATTTCGCCGCGTTCGTTCTGCCGCCTGAATTTCCGAATGCCTTGTCGGAAACATCAAGTCGTCAACCGCTCGAGATCTTTGGGCGTTACGGCGAGCTCCATGTTGAACAATCCGAAGATCAGGTTCCCGATGAGAGCCTGATGGGCGAGGTTCACATGCTGAGCGTCCATCGAATCTTCAACGCTGCCGTCTTCAGGTTCTTCATCGGCGACGAATTCATTGCGGCCGAAAGC
>CALXXT010000079.1 GCA_944392755.1 uncultured Sutterella sp.
TGAAAATGACCGGACGCGTGCCGTCGTTGCAGCAGGCAATCATTTCGTTTTCCTTTCTCATCCAGCCGCGCATGATGGAACCGCCTTGGAGTCCGGCGTAGATGTAGCGGGAGATGGCATCCCAGGCTTCGGAACAAAAGGGCATTTTTGGACCTCCGGCCACGGTGTTGGGATCGGCGGAGGTTTCGATGAGGGTGTTCAGCCCGACGTGCCAGTAATCGTCCTTGCCGTGATCACGCTCGAAGACAAAGACGTCGCCCACGTTGTAGCAAGGGCAGGGGCCGGAGTCCGGGTTCGCGCAGTAGAGCCGCTGCAGGTCGGGGTACAGCTTTTTGTCGATGACGGTCACGATAACCTTGTGCTTCATGGTCTTTTCTCCGGAAAGAGTGGAAGAAATGGGGGGAGATGATGCATTTCCCTTGGCCGCGCAGGCAAAATCGGCACTCCAGGCGGCGGTCTGCAGAAAAAAGTCTCGTCTGCTCATGGGATCCACCAAAGACGCAAAACATCCTTCGGGCAGGGTACGGTGCTTCCGCGATGCCTTCTGCTACACGTGAAGCAGATGACGGATGAGAGATGAAGCAGGCCGTGGGCCCGGGGAGGACCCATGAAGTCATGGCGCTCTTCTTGAGGCGCATTGCAAGCTCTGTCCGCGCAATGACTTGCGCTCCGCTTCGCCGGGTGTCCGGAGCGAAGGCGGTCCTGCGGCATCGGCGGGCGCGACGAGTTCTCCGGCGCGACGGAGGTTTTCGGTCGGATCCTTGATTGATGCGTCTTTGCGGAAGGCGTGCGGAACACGCGCTCTGGGGGTGCGGTTCGCTTCCGGAAGCGAAAACGGGCGGTTCGCGTCGCGAACCGCCCGTTGGGTCAAGATCCTTTGAGAATCGTCGTCAGACGAAGAACCGCATGAGCAGCATGCCGAAGATCGCCATGAGGAGGCTGTTGGCCATGAGGAGCGGCCAGTACTTCTTCGGCGCGTTCGCGACGCCGAGGAGTCGTCCCATGTACTGAATCTGCGAGGCCATCAGGATGAGGGCGGGCGCCATGATGGTGATGTCGTGCGCCGTGATCGTGCCGCTCGAGAAAAGGCTCGCGGCCACGCCCACGCCGGCGCCGCAGGAGAGCCACGTGGCGAGGAGAACGGTGAGGGCTTCGCCCGGGAGGCCGAAGATGGCCATGATGCCCCCGCAGTATTCGCCGAGGAAGGCCATCACGCCGAAGAGCTGCAGGACGTACGTGAGCACGAAGGCCATCAGGACGTTCGGCAGGAGGCTGTACATGCCGATGTTGAAGCCCTTCTTCGTGCCGACGATGAAGATGTCGAAGGGGTTGTTGGACTTCTGTTCGGTGGTGGTGTTATTGCTGCTCATCTTCAAAGTCCTTCCGATAGAGGGTGTTGAGCGCGAGCCGGGTGAGGAAGCCGCCGACGAACTTCATCACGAGGATGATGAGCATCGGGATCCACACGGGGCAGAGGAACATCGGGAAGAGGGCCGAGACGGTCGAGTAGTAGTTGCCGACGCAGCCCGCGCCCGCATACTGCCAGGCGCAGATGGTGAGAAGGTTCTTCTTCGTGATGCGGCCGTCGTCGTAGAGCGCGCGCGTGATCGCGGCGCCGCCGTCCGTGCTCTGAAGGTCCGTGATGAGGGCGAGGCCCGTGTAGCCGGGAACGCCGAGGATCGGTTTCAGAAGCGGGGTGAGGAGCTTCTGCGCCGCGCGCAGGGCGCCGTAGTGCGTGAAGACTTCCATGAGCCCCATGGCGAGCATGACGCCCGGCACGAGCGTGAGGGAGAAGAGGAAGCCCGCGCGGGCGCTCACGCCGCCCGAACCCGTGAAGTTCGCCTTCGTGTCTCCGATCACGCCGAACTTGCCGATCAGCGTGCTGTAGTCGAAGGCGCCGAGCCATTTCTGGCCTTCGGGCATGTTGTAGAAGACGCCCGAGAAGTAGATGACGGCGAAAACGAGCGCAATGAAGGCTCCGATTCCGACGTTTTTCGGCATGGCCGCAGGATCGGCCGTATTGGTCTTGTCAGTCATCCTGAGTCCTTTCTGTGGTTGCTGAGGGTGGGTTGTCGAGGTCTCGACCTTTCGATCATAGGGGAAGCGTGCGCGCGCTCCGCCGTTGACGTTAGTCAATCTCCCCTAGTTGAGTTGAGTCAGTCCGCGAGGGGCGCGGATGCGTTTCCCGCATGAGGCCGCACGGGCCTGAAACGTGCGGGCTTTCCCCACCAAACGCATCCGCGTTGATGCACAATGACACGAACGACATTCACCACATGAGGAGTTTGCGTCCATGACGATTCTTCAGGACTATCTTCGCGACCTCGAACCCTTCGTCAACATCGACTGCGGTTCGGCCAACAAGGCGGGCGTGACGCGCTGCGCCGAAATGATGAAGGCGCTTTTCGAATCGATCGGGTTCACGTGCGAGCTCGTCGATCTCGGTCCCGACGTGGGCCGCGCGCTGCTCGCGCGCAACAAGCCCGAAGCCGAGGGCTTCGACGTGATGATGAACGCGCACCTCGACACGGTCTTCCCCGACGGGACGGCCGCGGCTCGGCCGCTGCGCGTCGAAGGCGACCGCGCGTACGGTCCGGGCTGCTCCGACTGCAAGGGCGGCGCGCTCGCCATCTACTACGCCTGCAAGACGGCCGATCCCGCGGACCTCGAGCGCCTCTCGATCTGCTGCGCCTTCAATCCCGACGAAGAGGTGGGGTCGAACGCCTCGACCGCGTGGCTCTCTTCGCTCGGGGCCCGCTCGAAGTACGTGCTCGTCTTCGAAGCGGCGCGCGCGGGCGGCGAACTCGTCCGCTCCCGCAAGGGCGTTGCGAGCTATCGGGTCGAATTCAAGGGCGTGGCGGCGCACGCGGGGAACAATCCGCAGGACGGCGCGAACGCGAACATCGCCGCGATGCGCTTTTCGCTCGCCGCGGCCGGCCTTGCCGATCCGAAGCTCGGCACGACCGTGAATCCGGGCGTCATCAAGGGCGGCACGGTCTCGAACGTCATTTCCGACCGCTGCACCGTTGAAATCGACACCCGCTACTGGTTTGACGAACACCACGAGAAGCTCGACCGCGAACTGAAGTCGCTCGCCGCAGCGGTTTGGGCGCCGGGCGTCACGCAGACTTTCGAAATGCTCAACCACTCGCCCGCGATGCCGCTCTCCGAGCGCACGAAGAATCTCGTCGCGCTCATCACGCGCGCCGCGGAGCTCGAAGGGTTCGAACCGACGTGGATCGACGCGGGCGGCGGCTCGGACGGCAACCACATCGCCGAAACGGGCGTGCCCGTGATCGACGGCTGCGGTCCGGCGGGCGGGTGCTTCCATTCCGACAAGGAGTTCCTGCGCCTTGACACGGTCGAAGAGCGCATCGGCATGGTGCGGCGCTTCTTCTCGCTCATCTGATCGGAGCACGACTGAATCGGGCCGCCCGAGGACGAAGCGCCTCGGGCGGCCGCTTTTCGGAACCTGCCGGCGGATTTCCGGGCGGATGTGAAGGCGGCCGCAAAAAAGACGTTTTGCGCGGACAGGCGCGAAGCCTTTTGATACATTGACGAATTCCGGAATTCACTTCCAATGATCTTTTCTCGGGCCGGCGGCTTCTCTCGAAGATTCTCCGCACCTGAACTTCTCACCCGCGAACCGTTTCATGTCCACCGAATCTCTTGATCCGGCGGCGCTTGCCGCCGATACGCTCGCAGCCGCCGACGGCGGTCTTTCGCTTGACGACCTCATCGCCGCCGCCGCGTCCCGGGTGAGCCTCGAGAACCTCCTGATTCAGGCGGCGGTCGTTCTGGCCGCCGTCGTCATCGGCAAGATCATCTCGCGCATGATCAACATGCGCATGCTGGTCCTTTCCGTGAAGCTTTCGGCCGACGGCCCGAAGGAAGCGGCCGACCGGCTCGAAGAGGCGCGCAGCGCCGTCCTTCCTTATTTGAAGCGCTTCGCGGCGACGCTTGTGCGCAACGTCTCCTTCAGCTTCCCGGCGGGTCTTCGCGTTGCGCTCGGCACGTACGCGATCACTTCGTTCACGACCTACGGCGTGTCTTCGCTCATCATCTGCCGCGCGGCCTACAACCTCCTTTTTGCCTTCACGATTCTTCGCGTCGTGCTCGCATTTCTGCACGCGGTGGCCGGCGACGTCGTGACGGCGAGGGCGACCCGCACGATTTCGACGGGGTTCTGGGTGCTCGCCGTGCTGCAGTTCTTCGGCGTTCTGAGCGACCTCGTGGACTTCATGCAGGCGACGTCGCTCCCGATCGGCGGCGGGAAGGTGACGATCTGGACGGTCTTCGTCGCGGCGGTGACGCTCTGCATCACGCTTCTCGTCGCCAACTGGGCGGCGGGTCGGGTGGACCAAATCATCCATCGCTCTCAGTCGCTTTCCGCCAATCTTCGGGTTGCGCTCTCACGCGTCGTCCGAATCCTCCTTTACATCCTGGCCGTCATCATCGGCCTCAATTCGGTGGGGGTCGACCTCTCGATTCTTTCCGTCTTCGGCGGCGCGATGGGCGTCGGCATCGGCTTCGGTCTGCAGAAGATCGCCTCGAACTACATCTCCGGGTTCATCATCCTGCTCGACCGCTCGATCAAGATCGGCGACCTCGTGAACGTGGCGGGGTTTCGCGGGCGGATCACCGAAATCAACATCCGCTATACGGTCGTGCGCAATTCCGACGGCGTCGAATGCATCGTGCCGAACGAGAACTTCGTGACGAGCACCGTGCAGAACTTCTCCTACACGGAAACGGATTCGGTTTCCTATGTGGACATCAGCGTCGCCTACGACGCCGACGTGAAGCGCGCGCTCGAAATCATGCTCGAGGAGGGCATGCGGGAGCGTCCGCGCATCGCCAAGGGCAAGAGAGGCTGGGCCTACCTCGAGAGCTTCGGCGACTCGGGCATCAACCTGCGCCTCGCCTTCTGGGTCAAGGATCCGGTGAACGGCACCGTGGGCCTCAGGACCGCGATTTCGCTCGCCGTCTACGAGCGCTTCCAGAAGGAAGGCATCGAAGTGCCCTTCAACCGTCTCGACGTCAACATCCTTCCGCGCGCGGACGAAGCCGCGGCGGGCGCGAAGAGCTGACGCGATCCGCGGCCCGACAACATCGGCCGGCCGTCCCGCAAGGGGCCGCCGGCCTTTTTGCGCGCGTCGTCCGCGGCCGGGCCGATTTCGGGAAAGCCCCTCCTCAAGTTTGATTTCCGCTGAACCTCCTAAGATCATCCTTTAGGAGAATGTCCATGACGGTTAAAAGAATCCCGCTCCCTAGCGAGGGCGGGAAACCGCCTCGGAGGTCGACCTCCGGGCGCGCCGCGCCCGGGGCTTTCGGGCGGACCGTTATGACGAAGGAGAAGAGTAAACATGTCCAAGCAAACGATTTCGCGCCGCAGCCTTATCGCCAGCACGATCGCCGGCGGTGCCGCCATGGCCGCTTCGCCCCTGATGGCGCACGAAGTCGACAACGTCAAGTGGGACGAAACGTTCGACGTCGTGATCATCGGTTCGGGCTTTGCCGGCCTCGCCGCGGCGATCGAAGCGCACAATGCCGGCGCCAAGGCGGTCGTTCTCGAAAAGATGACGGCTTTCGGCGGCAACTCGATCATCAACGGCGGCATTCTGACGGCTACGGGCTGCCCGCAGCAGAAGATGCACAAGATCGAAGACTCGGTCGACCTTCTTGAAAAGGACATCCTCGTCGCCGGCCAGTACCTCAACGACAAGGCGAAGGTTCGTCTCCTTGCCGAGCATGCGCTCTCCAACTACGAATGGTGCGTGAAGACCCTCGGCGTCGAATTCCTTCCGGACGCCATCGGCCAGGAAGGCGGCCACAGCGTTCCGCGCTACGTCACGACGAAGAACGGCTCGGGCTCGGGCATCGTCACGAAGCAGATTGAAATGGTGAAGAAGCTCGGCGTGCCGATGCGCAACCGCGTCTACGTCGAACACATCATCCGCGACAAGAAGGGCGCCGTCGTCGGCGTTCAGGTCCGCGAAGGCTACCGCTTCGGCAAGGCCGATTCCGGCAAGGTGAAGTACATCCGCGCCAAGAAGGGCGTCGTCGCCTGCTACGGCGGCTTCTCGGCCGACGTGAAGTTCCGCATGTTCCAGGACCCGAAGCTCTCGGCCGATCTCGACACGACGAACCAGCCGGGCGCCACGTCCGAACTCTGGCGCGAAACGTCCGCCATCGGCTGCCTGCAGGTCCAGAACGACTGGATCCAGTGCGGTCCGTGGGGCAACCCGCATGAAAAGGGCATGGGCATCGGCTGGCAGTTCAACCAGACGGCCGCTGCGGAATACGGCATTTGGGTCAACACGGACGGCAACCGCTTCGTGAACGAACTCGCGAACCGCAAGGTCCGCGCCGACGCGATCATGCTCGAGCAGCAGCAGGGCCGCAAGGCCTGGGCCATCGCTCAGGGCAAGAACGTCGAACCCCTGAAGAAGCAGCGTCCGGGCTTCCTTGAACGCATGCTGAAGGACAAGATCGTCTTCGAATACAAGACGCTCGAAGACCTCGCCAAGGGCACGGGCATTCCGTATGCTCAGCTCAAGAAGACGGTCGACGAATTCAACGAATGCGTCAAGAACAAGAAGGATCCGGTCTGGGGCCGCTACATCAACAACGACCAGACCCCGATGGTCGAAGGTCCTTGGTACGCCGGCGAATGCCAGCCGAAGGTTCACCACTGCATGGGCGGTCTCGTCACGAACAACGACTGCCAGGTGCTCGACGTCATGACGTACGAACCGATCCCCGGCCTCTATGCTGCCGGTGAAGCCACGGGCTGCGTGCACGGCGCCGTGCGTCTCGGCTCGGTCGCGATTCTCGACTGCCTCGTCTTCGGCCGCATCGCGGGCGAAAAGGCCGCGAAGGCGAAGGAAAACGCGGCTTAACCTCGGCTTGAAGGCTCGGCCGGAAGGCTTCCGGCCGGTCGAAGGCCTTTGAAGTGGAATCGGGCGTCCGAAAGGACGCCCGATCTTTTTTAAGAAAGGGATATCCCTTAGCCGAAGAGGCCGGCGCGCGGCGTTTTCTCTTTGGGGACGATTGAAAAATAAGGGCTTGGGAGGGCGGAACGGCCGGGAAAGTCCCGTACAATGGGGCTCCGCTTTCATGCGCCGCGCAGACATGGGAGGTTTCCAAAGACGAAGCCCCGCGCGGCGTTTGTGTTGCCCCAAAAATAGGAACGCCAATCATGACTGAAAACGCAGCCGTGAAGAAGCCCTTTTACAAGGTGCTCTACGTTCAGGTGCTTTTTGCCATCGCCGTGGGCATTGTTCTCGGCGTCGTTTATCCCGACCTCGGCGCGAAGATGAAGCCCTTCGGCGACGCTTTCGTGCGCCTCATCAAGATGATCATCGCGCCCGTGATCTTCTGCACGGTCGTCACCGGGATCGCCGGGATGGAGGACATGAAGACCGTCGGCAAGACGGGCGGTCTGGCGCTCCTCTACTTCGAGGTGGTTTCGACCCTCGCCCTCATCATCGGCCTCATCATCGTCAATACGGTTCAGCCCGGCGCCGGGATGCACGTCGACCCGGCGACGCTCGACCAGACGGCGATCGCCGCCTACGCCGATCCGGGCAAGATGCAGACGACGACCGAATTCCTCATGAACGTGATTCCGTCGACCGTGGTCGGCGCCTTCGCCGAAGGGGAAATCCTGCAGGTGCTCTTCTTCTCGGTGCTCTTCGGCTTTGCGCTTCACAAGTTCGGCGGCCGCGGCACGATCATCTACGACATCATCGACAAGTCCTCGAAGGTGTTCTTTCAGATCGTCAACATGATCATGCAGGTCGCGCCCATCGGCGCCTTCGGCGCGATGGCCTTCACGATCGGGAAGTACGGCATCGCTTCGCTCATTCCGCTCGCCAAGCTCATGGCGAGCTTTTACGCGACCTGCCTTCTCTTCATCTTCCTCGTGCTCGGCGCGATCTGCCGCCGGCACGGCTTCTCGGTCCTGCGCTATCTCTCCTACATCAAGGAGGAGCTCTTCATCGTGCTCGGAACGTCGTCGTCCGAGTCGGCGCTCCCCCGCATGATGACGAAGATGGAGAAGGCCGGCGTCGAGCGCTCGGTCGTCGGCCTCGTCATTCCGACGGGCTACTCCTTCAACCTCGACGGCACGGCGATCTACCTCACGATGGCCGCGGTCTTCATCGCGCAGGCCTGCGACATCGACCTCACGCTCACGCAGGAGCTCACGCTCCTCGCCGTTCTGCTCATCACCTCGAAGGGTGCGGCGGGCGTCACGGGGTCGGGCTTCATTGTGCTCGCGGCGACGCTCTCGGCCGTGGGCCACGTGCCCGTCGCCGGACTCGCCCTCATTCTCGGCATCGACCGCTTCATGTCCGAAGCGCGCGCCCTCACGAACATGATCGGCAACGGCATCGCCACGATCGTCGTGGGCCATTGGTGCAAGCAGGTCGACAACGAAAAGCTCGAGGCGACGCTCGGCTTCAGGAAGAGGTCCTGATGCTTCGGGCGCCCCGAGGGCGTCCGACGGCCGCAGCGGAAGGCGCCCTCTTTTCGGGCGCCTTTCTTTCATGAGCGGAAAGGAGAGGGGCGCAGCCGCCCCGCGCGGACCGCGGGCGCGCTCCTTCGTCGGCAGAATAAGGGATGGCGAAGCCATTCTTCGCCGCAGACGCCGAATCCGGGGCGGCGAAGCTCCGCAGTTCGGCCTTTTGACTTGGGAAGTAAGCAACATGCAGCCCCTGCATCTCGATCCGAACGAACACAGAGCGCTATTCACGAAGCTTCTCGGCTCGAAGCCCATTGCCGCTCAGGGACACCTCGGCACGCATCTCGACTGCTGCACCAAGGCGCCCGAGGCGCGGGTCCGCGAATTGGACGCGCTCGTCATGGACTGCCGCCGGGGCATGCCGGGCGCGGAAGACTTCCGCGGTCTGCCGTTGCTGCAGGGGATGGCGCTTCTGCTTCACACCGGGAACCATGAACGGAACGGCTACGGCAATGCCGCCTACTTCGCGCAGGAAACCTTCCTCACGCCGGAGGCGATGGAAGCGCTTCTCGCGAAGCATCCCGCCTTCGTCGTCATCGACTCGCACGGACTCGGAAAAAGCGGCGCCGTGCATGCCGGCATCGACAAGCGGTGCGAGGCCGAAGGCTGTCATGTGATCGAGAACGCCGATCTTTCCTCGCTTTCCGAGGAGCGGCGGCTCCATCTGCGCATCGAGGTCGAGCTCGACCATCCGTCCACGGGCAAGCCCTGCCGGATCTGGCGGATGCAGACGGCCGGCGGCCGCGAGGAGCGTTCCGGCCTCTAGGGCACGGACTCGATCTGAAGGCAATAGCCCGCGCGGCGGTTTTCGACCGTGATGAGCGTGCGGTTCGCGGCGCGGGTGGCCACGGAGAGAAGAGCGAACTCGCTTCCGGACCAGAGCTCGCGGCGCCGCGTCGCGCCCGTCTCCTTCTCCACGACTTTCCCCACGGCCGCATGCGCGGCTTCGAGGCTCTTGAGCGGCCAGTAGGTGAACTGCAGGTCGTGAATGAAGTCCGCCGCCCGGATTCGCGGGTCAAGCTCCGGTCGTCTCGTTTCGCGGATGCCGCTTCGATCGGCTTCGATTCTCCAAACCGTCAGCCCCATGGCGGAGACGACCGCTGAAATTCTGCCCGGGGCAAGCATCACCATGGCCCGCAGCGTCGGGATGTGCGCGGGTGCCCCGGCGGCAAGCGCCTTGGCGCTCATCTGCACGCGGATTTCCTGCTCGAGGAGCATTTCGGGCGCGTCGTCGAGCGGCGCGAGCAGGGTTTCGGCCCGCAGGGAGGGGGGCGAGGGCTTGCGCTTCGAGGGCTCGGCGCGCTCGGTCGCAGGCCGCTCCCCTTGAGCGGCCGCCTTCGGCGGAGCTTCCCGCAGAAGCGAGCAGCCGCCCCCGAAGGGAAGAAGCGCGAGAAGAAGGAGCGTGCGTCGCGCGGTCATGGGCGGGGCGTACCCGGAGCACTTTCGTCGGGGAGAGGTTCGGATCCCCGCCAGAGGAGCACGATGAAGAGAATGAGGCTGGCGAGCGGAATCACGACCACAAGGGTCCACCAAGGCGAGATTCCCGCGTCGCGGCACCGCTTCATGTAGGCGAATACGGTCGCCAGCAGCATGAAGACGGAAAGAACGATGGCGAGGAGGGCTCCCGCATCGCCCGCTTCAAGAAGAAGCGCGCCGAGCAGGCCGCCGCCGAAGTTGGCGATGAGGAGCGTCGCTAGAAATCGCTGCCGCCCGATTCTCCCGCGCCATGAGAAAGTCGAGGGATTCATGAAGTTTTGATCGGCGGCGAGGGCGTTTGACATCGTGGTCTCCCTTTCTGGATTCTTTCCGAACATTCTACGCGGGCTTTTTCCGGCCGCGGAGCGCCGCGATCGAAATCCAGGAGAGAAGCGCGCAGAGGAGAAGGATGGCGAGCGCCGTTCCCCAGGGACGGCCTTCCGATGCGCGCCTCATGACGAGGAGCGCGGCCGTGCGAACCCACTCGACGCCGCAGAGGACGAGCATCAACGCGGAAAGTCGAAGCGCCCAAGTTTTTCGGACGAAGAGGAGCGAGCTCGGCACGAGGAGCGCCGCGGCGCAGAGCGCTGCCGGCATTCCGTGAAAGAGGAGATGTGCGGCAAGAAGCGCGTAGGCGGCGATGGGGAGGAGCAGGAGCATCTGATATCACCCTTTCTGGCAATGTTCCACTAAGAAATCGACATTGGTAAAGCAGTCATTCTCTTCGCGCTGAATGCTGTCTCTAAGAAACTTTGCATTTTCCTTCGCAAAGGATGTTTGATTTTCGATCAGCGATAATAATCCATCCATGGATTTTGAATAATTTTCCATATGACGGCGCAGTTTTTTGTCGATGTCGGAAATCGTATATGCGTGAGGCTGGAGCTTTTCAAAATGCAGGAGAATCCATAGTTCAAAATTTGGCCTAGAGTCGCAAGCAGTAATTTTTACCTTCTTGTGTTTTGAGCTGAATTCTTCAATGATGGCGATGGCCTTGTTTCTCTCATCAGGCTTTTCATCTTCATCGAATACAATAAAGATGTTGTCAAAAATTCTTGGAGGGAAATTTTTGGCGCTTATGCGTTCAATCCTGGAATTTCCCTGTCGGCCGTTTAGAAAAATTTTAATTGCGTATTCGACCAGGGAAGTCGGATCCGTCCCTTGTCCACGCAGGACAATCGTGTTTGAGCCGTAAAGCCGTGCAAGATCATTGAAGTTTTTTCTTCGGTATGCCCTTCAACAATCACAAGCGTGATGTCCCCGGACTGACGGCTCCGTTTGTTTCGGACTCGCAGTGTTGATGCCTTACTTGACATGGCTGCTCTTAGATGTCGAAGAGTTGTGGAATGGCTTTGTAACGACCTAAACGGTAGCCGCGTCTAATGGATTCGGATTTTCGAACTAAAAATTCGTCCAGGCAATAAAGCTTACTTTCCAGCTTGGAGTTTTTATCGACAAACCAAATTTGATCGCGTCGCAAGATGGTTTTATCTGGATTGATGGCGCCGTTGTCGAGCAAGGATTCACAATGTGTCGTTAACACCAACTGAGATCCGGATGGATTTGGATT
>CALXXT010000080.1 GCA_944392755.1 uncultured Sutterella sp.
CGTTGTTGACTCCCATTAGGCGGCCGACGCCGTCTTTGAGGACTTGCGGCGGTAGCGGCGGTCCGAAGCGGCGATGAGGCCGCCCAACGCCATGAAGATCGTTCCGAACCAGATCCAGGTGACGAAAGGCTTCGAGTAGGCGCGCACGACCCAGCCGCCGTCCGAACTCGGCACGCCGAGGCTCACGTACACGTCGCCCGAGACGGAGTGACGGATCGCCGCTTCGGTCATCGGCATCGAGTTCGAGCTGAAGTACTTGCGCTTCTCCGGATGCAGGCGGTCGATCTCGCGGCCGTCCTTCGAAAGCGTGAAGTCGCCCTGGTCGGCCATGTAGTTCGGGCCGCGGACGCTCTTGACGCCGTTGAAGGTGAACGTGTAGCCCGCCACCGTCACCGTGTCGCCTTCGAACATGCGCACGTCGCGCTCGGATTCGTAGCCCTTGACGAGCGCGACGCCGATGATGAAGACGGCCACGCCCGCATGCGCGAGGGACATGCCCCAGAAGGCTCGGGGCTGACGCGCAAGACGACCCAGGAAGCCCATGCCTTCGGGGGCGTTGCGCAGATTGCCGCGCACGTCCTCAACGATCGAAAGCATCACGAAGACGGCAAGCGTGCAGCCCGCAAAGCACCAGTGGCCCCATTCGCCCATGAGGAGCGGAATCGCCGCGCCGAGGACGAGCGCGAGCGCGAAGCACCAGGCCAGACGCTTGGCGAGCGCCTTCGGATCGGCTTCCTTCCAGCGCGCCAAGGGGCCAACCCCCATGAGGAACACCATCGGAAGCATGAGCGGGCCGAAGACCGCGTCGAAGTAAGGAGGACCGACCGAGATCTTGCCCGCGCCCAGAGCGTCGAGGAAGAGCGGATAAAGCGTGCCGAGCAGCACCGCGCCCATCGCGACGACGAGGAGCACGTTGTTGACGAGAAGCATCGACTCGCGGGAAATCATCGAGAAGTTGCCTCCGAGCCCCACGGTCGGCGCGCGCCACGCGAAGAGCAGGAACGAGAGCCCGATCACGAGGACGAGGAAGGCGAGAATGAAGATGCCGCGCTCCGGATCGGTCGCAAAGGCATGCACCGACGTGAGCACGCCCGAGCGCACGAGGAAGGTCCCGAGGAGCGAGAGCGAGAACGTGATGATCGCCAGAAGCACCGTCCAGATGCGGAAGCACCCGCGCTTTTCCGTCACGGCGAGCGAGTGAATGAGGGCCGTTCCGGTGAGCCACGGCATGAAGGAGGAGTTCTCCACCGGGTCCCAGAACCACCAGCCGCCCCAGCCGAGCTCGTAGTAGCTCCAGTAGGAGCCGAGCGAAATGCCGAGGGTGAGGAGAATCCACGCGGCCGTCGTCCAGGGGCGCATCCAGCGGGCCCACGCCGCGTCAAGGCGGCCCGAGATGAGCGCCGCGATCGCGAAGGCGAAGGGAACCGCGAAGCCCACGTAGCCGAGATAGAGCAAGGGCGGATGGAAAACCATCCCCGGGTCCTGCAGCAGCGGATTGAGGTCCGCCCCCTCGGCGGGCGCCGGGAAGAGGCGCAGGAAGGGATTCGACGTGAAGAGCATGAACGCGACGAAGCCCATGTTGACGAGCCCGAGCACGCCCGTGACGCGCGCGACCATGTCCGTGGGCAGACGGCGCGCGGCGAAGGCGACCGCCGCACCCCACCAGCCGAGCGTCACCGACCAAAAGAGTATCGAGCCTTCGTGCGAGCCCCAGGTCGCCGCAACCTTGTAGTACCAAGGCAGCATCGAGTTGGAGTTGTTCGCCACGTTGAGGACGGTGAAGTCCGACTGATAGAAGCAGTAGGCGAGGCAGACGAAGGCGATCGTGCCGAAGAGCGCGTTTGCAGCGGCCGCAGGGCGCGCCGTCGCCATCATGGCGCCGTTTGAACGCGCCGCGCCGACGAGCGGAATCACGCCCTGAATGATGCTGAGCGCGAGGCACAGAATCAATGCGAAGTGTCCGATCTCTGGAATCACAGAAGTTTCTCCGAGGTTGTGGTCGCCTTTGCGGATCTCATGGTTCCGCTTCGGCGCGAAAATCCGCCGCGGTCATCGCCGCGTGCGGATTTCGATGGTTGAGGCCCGGACGCTGCTCGGGCGCGGCGTCCGGACGGTCGAAATGGCTTCAGGCACCGTTCGGCTGGGCGGCGCCGCCGTGCTTGGCCTTCTCGACGCCGGCCTTGTGGGCGGCCTCGAGCGCTTCGGCCGCTTCGGGCGGCATGTAGTTCTCGTCGTGCTTGGCGAGCACTTCGCTCGCCACGAAGAGCCCCTTTTCGTCGAGCTTGCCCTGCGCGACGACGCCCTGCCCTTCGCTGAATAGGTCGGGGAGAATCCCCGTGTACTGCACGGGAACGGTCTCGGCGGTGTCGGTGATGCGGAAGGTCACGGTGACGCCGTCCGATTCGCGCTCGACCGAGCCCTTCTCGACGACGCCGCCGAGGCGGAAGGTCTTCCCGACGGGCGCCTCCTTCGCCGCCACCTGCGTGGGCGAGAAGAAGAAGACGAGGTTTTCGCTGAAGGCTTGAAGCGCCATGGCGACGCCGGCGCCCACCACGACGACGGCCGCTCCGATCAGGGCGAATTTTTTCGTTCTCGAGTCCATGGCTTATCTCTCCAGGGTTGATTGAGCCGCGCGCGCCTCGCGCAGAATCCGAGCGTAGATTCGGCGGCGGCGGCCGGCGATGGAAAAGAGTTCGTAGACGACGCCGGCGGCAAACGCGAAGTAGGAGCACCAGACGTAGTAGCCGTGGCCGTTCATGTGAATGAAGTCAGAGAGCGAAGTCCAGTTCACAGCTTTCCCTCCAGAGCGGCGCGGCGGGCCCAGAGCGAGCGGCGCTCGCGCTCAAGGATGATGGCGCGCACGCGCGCGAGCACGATGCCCGCGCCGTAAAGCGTCCCGGCGGCGAGCATGATGAAGATCGTGTAGAGCATGATGTCGGCGATCGAGGAGCCGCGCGACGTGATCGAGGCGCCCTGGTGGAGCGTGTTCCACCAGCGCACCGAGAAGTAGATGATCGGCACGTTCACGGCGCCCACGATCGAGATCACGCTCGCGGCGCGGTCGGCGCGGCGCTTGTCGTCGATCGCCGCATGGAGCGCGATGAAGCCGAGGTAGAGGAAGAAGAGAATGAGCATCGACGTGAGGCGGGCGTCCCACACCCAGTAGGTGCCCCAGGTGGGCCGACCCCAGAAGGCGCCGGAAAAGAGCGCGATGAAGCTCATGAGCGCGCCCGTCGGAGCCATCGCCTGCGCGAGGATGAAGGCGATCGTGCTCGAGCGCGCAAGACCCCAGGCGCTCGCCACCGCCATCAGCACGTAGAGCGCCATGCCGAGCCAGGCCGATGGAATGTGAATGAAGATGATGCGGTAGGAATTGCCCTGCCGAGCTTCGATCGGGCACTCGAAGAAGCCGAGGTAGAAGCCCACGACGAAAAGCGCGAGCGCCGCGCCGAGCAGCCATGGGATCAGTCGTCCGGCCTTGCGGTAGAAGGCTTCGAGCGGTGTCATGTTGATGGATTCTCCTTCTTGATGAATCGATCGTGCGGTCCGCAGCCTACTGCTCCGCAATGCGCAGCGCCGCGGAGACCGCCATGGGCGCAAGCGCGAGCGAAAGCAGCGAGAGCGAACTCACGATGAGAAAGTGGGACGAGGCCGAGAGGCCCATCGCGACCGCCTGAGAGGCGCCCGCGCCGAAAATGAGAACCGGGATGTAGAGCGGAAGCACGAGCAGCGACGTGAGCACGCCGCCCGCCCGCAGCCCGAGCGTCAGGGCGGCGCCGACGGCGCCGACGAGCGAAAGCACCGGCGTGCCGATCAGAAGGCTCAGCACCATGACGAGGGTCACGTCGAGCTCAAGGTCGAACATCACGCCGAAAATCGTGGCGAAGACCGTCATCGGAATCCCCGTGACGAGCCAGTGCGCCGCGACCTTCGCGATCACGATCACGGGAAGCGGCTCGGCCGCGACGAGCATCTGCTCGAGCGTGCCGTCGTCGTGATCCGCCGCGAACATGCGCGGCAGCGAAAGCAGCGCCGCCAGAAGCGCCGCCACCCAGACGACGCCCGGCGCGATGCTGCGCAGAATGTTCGTTTCGGCGCCGACGCCGAGCGGAACGAGCGTCACGACGACGGCGAAGAAGAAGATCACCTGAGCGAGGTCGGACTTGCGGCGCATGGAAAGCGTCAGGTCCCGACGAAGCACGGCCATGAAGAGATCGAACATCGCGCCTTCCTCCTAGCTGCCGAGCTCGTTTTCGACGGCTTCGGCCGCCGCCTGATCGAGCGCCCGCTCGACCGCGGTGCGCTTCACGGGCGCCCAGCGCTCGGGCTCGATCACCATGAGCCGCGCCCGTTCGACGGGCACCTCCTGGTGCGTGACGAGCATCACGACGCCGCCCTCGGCGACATGCGCGCCGATGAGGTCGGCGAGCCGCGCCACGGCGCGCACGTCGAGCGCCGTGAAGGGCTCGTCGAGCACCCAGAGGGGAACCGAGCGCGAAAGCCACAGGCGCGCGAGCGCGACGCGCCGGCGCTGTCCCTGCGAGAGCTGTCCGGCAGGCGCCTCGACGTAGTCGGAAAGCCCCACGGCGGCGAGCGCGTCGAGCGCGGCCGCTTCCGTCGCTCCCTTGAGGGAGGCGATGCGCGCGTTGATGAGCACGTTTTCAATGACCGAAAGGTCGTCCTTCACGCCGTTGCGGTGGCCGATGTAGCAGAGCTCGCGCCAGAAATCCTGAGCGGCCTTCAGAATCGGCACGCCGCGCCAGAGGATTTCCCCTTCCGCAGGCCGCATGAGCCCCGTCATGAGCCGCAGGAGCGTCGTCTTCCCGGCGCCGTTGCTGCCGGCGATGCGCACGAGCGTGCCCGGCTCGACCGCAAAGGACAGGCCCTCGAAGAGCGTGCGCTCGCCGCGCTCGCAGGTGAGGCCTCGGACTTCAAGAATGGGCTCGGACATAGGGGAAGGTGAGAAATGCGCTGAGGGTTCGCCCGCCTCGGGCGTCGGGCCGAAAAGACCCGAAAACGTTCGGCTCGAAGTTTATGCAGGCTAAATTAACGTTTGCTTACCGAAGGAATTGAGGCGGAAGCTTAGAACTTGTTGTTTTCTATGGGTTTTCATCGATCGACGGCGGCTTTTTCCAAGCGTCTTCGCGCGCGCCTGTGTACACTTGGGCGTCGCGCGCACACGGCGCGCCGCCGCATGACCCAATTGACTCTTCAACATGAACTTCAAGCTCATCGCCATTCTTGCCTCGGCCTCGCTCGCCGCAGGCTGCCAGTCGCTTTCCGAATCCTACGCCGCGCACCAGGCGCGCTCGCACAAGATCGAGCACGTCGTCGGCAACACCTGGAGAATTTCGGCCGACTGGCCCGTTCTCGGCACCGAAGGGCAGCTTGCCGAATGGCTCCACGATCAGGCGCTCGCGCACTGCAGCGCGCTCAACTTCGAAGGCATGAATCCGCTCACGCGCTCAACCTACGCCGGAAAGGACGGCAAGGGCGCTTCGGGCTGGCTCGAATTCCGCTGCGAGCGCGGCGAACGGGTCGAGCACGAATACCAGGGCATCAAGATCAATCTCGATCCCTTCCTTGAGGGCGGCGACGAGCCCTCCCCCATGACCGAGCATTGATTCCGCCATGACGAAGACTCCCGACGACGGGGCGAGGCCGGAAGACGGGGCGCGGGAAGCCCCGCCCGCCTTCGACGCCGCGGCCGAAGTGCGCACGCTCCCCAACCTCCCCGGGTGCTACCGCTACTTCGACGCCGAAGGCGCGTGCCTTTACGTCGGGAAGGCCCGGGACTTGAAGAAGCGCGTCTCCTCCTACTTCAGAGGACGCGGACTTTCTCCCCGCATCGCCCTCATGGTGAGCCGCATCGCGCGCCTGGAAACCACGGTGACGCGCTCGGAGGCCGAAGCGCTCCTTCTTGAAAACAACCTCATCAAGACCCTTCGGCCGCGCTACAACATTCTGCTTCGCGACGACGCGAGCTATCCCTATCTGAGGATCGGCGCCGAGCGCTTCCCGCGGCTTTCCTACTATCGGGGCGGCGTCGACAAGCGCTCGCGCTTCTTCGGCCCCTATCCGAATTCGCGCGCCGCGCGCGGGTCGATCGAAATGCTGCAGAAGGCCTTCGGCCTGCGCACCTGCGAGGAGGCGAACTTCCGCAACCGCTCGCGCCCGTGCCTTCTCGGGCAGATCGGACGCTGCTCGGCGCCCTGCTGCGGACGGATTTCCGAAGCGGACTACCGGCGCGACTGCGACCGCGCCGCGGACTTCCTCTCGGGGCGCTCGCGCGACGTCGTCGAAGAACTCGAGCGGCGCATGTGGGCCGCGTCCGACGCCTGGGAATTCGAAGAGGCCGCGAAGCTGCGCGACCGCATCGCTTCGCTCACGACGCTGCAGCAGAGCCAGGCCGTCGAAACGACGGGCGGCGACGTCGACGCGGACATCCTCGCGGCCGCCGTATCGGGCGCCGCGGCCTGCGTCAACCTGGCGATGGTTCGGGGCGGCCGCCACCTCGGCGATCGGCCGATCTTCCCGAAAACCGCGTTTCGACGCGAAGACCTGATGCCGTCGAAGGGTGAAATCCTCGAAGCCTTCGCCGCGCAGCACTACGCCGAACTTCCGATTCCCTCCGTCGTCGTGCTCGAACCCGATCCCGAGATGCCCGACCTCGCCGAACGGCTTTCGCTCCTGCTCACCGAAATGGCGGGACGCCGCGTCTCGGTCGTCTCGGAGCCGCGCGAGACGCGCCGCCGCTGGCTCGAGATGTGCGCCCAGGGCGCCGAGATCGCGCTCGCGCGCCATCTCGCCGAAGAAGGCAGCCATCTTGCCCGCCTGCGCGAGCTGATCGAAATCCTCGGCTTCGAGCCCGAAGACGGCGATCCGCTCAACTTCCGCGTGGAATGCTTCGACATTTCGCATACGCAGGGCGAAGCGACCCAGGCCTCCTGCGTCGTTTTTCTCGGCGGCAGGATGCAGTCTTCGCTCTACCGGCGCTTCAACATCTCGGGCATCGCCCCCGGCGACGACTACGCGGCGATGCGCCAGGTGCTCGAGCGCCGCTACGCGCCCGCCGCCCGCGGCGAAGCGAAGCTTCCCGACGTCGTCCTCGTCGACGGCGGACGCGGTCAGGTGGAAATGGCCCGCCAGGTCTTCGACGAACTCGGGCTCGACCTCGACGTCATCGTCGGGGTCGCCAAGGGCGAAGGCCGCAAGACGGGACTCGAAACGCTCGTCTTTCCGGTGATTGACGGCGTGCGGCGCGAGCCGCTCGTTCTCGGCACGATGTCGAAGGCCCTCATGCTCATCGCCGAAATCCGCGACGAAGCGCACCGCTTCGCGATCACGGGCATGCGCGCCAAGCGCGCCCGCGCTCGAAACGCCTCGAAACTCGAGGATTTCGAGGGCATCGGTCCCAAAAGGCGCGCTAAACTACTCGCGCATTTCGGAGGCCTGCGCCAGCTCTCGAACGCTTCCGCCGAAGACATCGCGCAGGTCCCGGGCATTTCCCGCGCGCTCGCCGAGCGCGTTTACGCGCAGCTCCACCATTTGCCTATTCCCGAGCGGTCGAAGGAACCGCCTCCCTGAACGAGAACCGCCTTTCCATCATGAAGCTCAAGCCGCCCTTCAAGCTCAACGTGCCCATGGCGCTCACCTGGCTGCGCATCGCCATGATCCCCTTCGTCATCGGCGTCTTTTATCTGCCCGAATCGATCATCGGCCACCATGCGGCGAACATGACGGCGAGCGTCATCTTCATGGTGGCGGCCCTGACCGACGCGCTCGACGGCTTTCTCGCCCGGCGCTACGAAGGATGGGCGACCCGCATGGGCGCCTTTCTCGACCCCGTTGCAGACAAGCTTCTCGTTTCGGCGGCGCTCGTCGCCCTGGTCGGCCTCGACCGCTGCGACATGGCCGTCGCGATGATCATCATCGGACGTGAGATCACCGTCACCGGCCTGCGCGAATGGATGGCGAAGATCGGCGAATCCGGCCTCGTCAAGGTGAACTGGTTCGGCAAGACGAAGACGATCGCGCAGATGACGGCAATCCCGTGCCTCCTCTGGTTCGACCCGGTCTTCGGCGTCGACGTGGGCTTCGTGGGCGGCATCCTCATCATCATCGCGGCCCTCCTCACGATCTACTCGATGTACGTCTACCTGCGCGCGGCCGGCCCCTACTTCGAAGAACCGAAGGCGACCGCCTGAAGCGAAGGCGACGGCCTGAAGAAGCGCCCTACTCGCCGAGCTCCGCGCGCTCGAGCATGCGCACGGCGAGGTCGCCGCGCCTCCTGATCGAGGCGCCCCAGGCTTCAAACGCAGCTCGATCCTCAATGCCCTCCAGAAAGTCCGTCAGCGCCCCGAGGTCGGGCTCGCCCTTCACCCAACCGCGCGCGAGCGCTTCGTAGCGCTCCGCCCGAGCCTTCTCGGCGAAGAAGGGCTCGAGACGCCCGAGCCAGGCGTCGAGCTTCACGAAGTGCGCGCCGTCCTCGGTCGGGTAAATCGACCACAGGAAGGGGATGCCCGCGAGCTGCGCCCGAACGAAGCTGTCCTCCCCGCGCACCACCGCCGCATCGCTTGCCCAAAGCAGACGGTCGAATTCGCTCTGCGGCCGATAGCCCGTGCGGACCACGCGGTGGAGCGAGCCCGAAAGACTGCGCTCGAGCGCGTCGCCTCCCGCGCCCGGAGCCGCCAGGACGTTCATGGGCTGCTCGACGCGGCGCAGCGCTTCGGCGAGCGCTTCGGCCGGATTTTCGGGATACGCGAAGTAGTAGAGCGTGCGCCTCGCGGGGTCGGCGCCCAGCGCTTCAAGCGCCTCGGCCCGACGGGCCCGGAAGGACTTCGCCTCCTCTTCGTATTCCGACTCCACGACGACGCCCCCGGTGCGGTCCGTGAAGCCCGGGAAGAACCAGAGCTTTCGAATGGGCAGCGTCGGGTGAAGCCCCCAAATGCCGTGGCTCGACTCGACCCAATCCTCGGCCGAAAGATAGTCGAGATTGAAGTAGAAGGACGGACGCTCTCCCCGCGAGAGCGCCGCTTCGCGCTCGCGCGCAAGCGCCCGCTCGTATCGTTCGGGGATGCGGCACCCGAAGGTTTCCACCACGAGGTCGGCGGGACGAATCCGCTCTTCGGGCGTGCGCTCGACCTCCGCCCACGGCACGATCTCCACACCGTCGGGCCGAAGCGCGGCGGGCGCCATCCAGTCGAGAAGCTCGGGCCGATCGATGATGAGCCGAACCCGAAGGCCGAGCGCGGCGAAGCGCCGGGAAAGCCGCCAGCAGACGCCCGCATCGCCGTAATTGTCGACGACCGTGCAGAAGACGTCGGCTTGCCTGCCGCGCCAGTAGGAAGCATTCACGGCTTCGTCCTCCCTTCCGAATTCAACGGCCGGCGCTCTTCGTCGAGGAGCGCCTCCAGAAAGCACGCGCCGTTCGCGCAGCGGAGCGCCGCGAATCGGGCGCCGCTCCAGCGCTCAGCCTCGCCCGAGGGGAAGAACCACCGCGAGGGAAGCCGCACTTCGTTCGTTCCGCGCCGCAGCGGCAGGCAGAGCGCCGCGTCGGCGGGACACGCCTCGTCGGCCGAGAGCGCCGTTTCGGCTCGAAGGAGACCCTCCTTCACGCGGAGCGCCGCACGCACGGGCGCCTCGCCCGACTCCGACGAAACTCGGGCGTCCGCGTAGCGGAGCGCCATGTAGTCGCCCAGAAGAATGTCCCGAGGATCGGACGGCTCGAGCCTCATCACGAAGCGCTCGCCCGACGCGGCGCCATAGGCGCAGAGTCCGCCCATCCCCGCCAGAGCGAGCGCCGCAAGCGCTGCGGCAGCGGCCGGCGCATGGCGAAGCCGCGAGCGCGCCGCTTCACCGAGCGAACCGCCCCATCCCGCCGCAAGCGCAGCGGCCGCAAAGGCCAGCGCAAGCCGCCCGTATTCCGCCGCGCCCTCAAGAAGCGCGCTCCTTCCGTCCCCGCTCGGCGCGAGCCAAACGACGACGGACGTGGCGAGGAACACCGCCGCGAGCATGAGCGTTCGGCCGACGCCCGCGCGGCCTTCGCGCCGAAGGGCGGCGCAGGCGCCCGTGAGGACGCCCGCCCAGGCGAGCGCGCTCCAGGCGCCGAAAACCGAAGCGGCAGCGAGCGCCGCCAGGAGAACGCCGTGGCGCAGCGCCGCCGAGCGGCCCCCTCGGAGCCCCAACGCAAACGCCGCCAGAAGCACGGGCGCCGCGCACCAAGGCCGCAGAGCTTCGAGCCGCGCCGCCGCCTCGCTGCCGCCCGGCCCCAGAAGCGCGTCCGAACCGTCCCAAACCGCCATGGCTCCGATGAAGAGAAGCGCGCCCGCCGCACCTGCCGTAAAGCGCCGGGCAGCTTCGCGCACTGCGCCTCCAAAAGCATTCTCCGAGGTGAAGAGTCCGGCCGCCGCGTCCGCCGCGGCAAGGATCGACGCGGCCGCGGCGGACGCGGTCAGAAGCTCGGGCGCGAACCACGTGGGCAGCACGAGTCCGAGGGCAAGGCTTAAGCCCGAATTCCAGAGAAGCGCCCCCGCGAGGCCGATGCCCCCCAGGAGCGCCGCGGAGGCCATTCCGTCGATGGAGCCCGAAAGGACAAGCGCGGCGAATCCGGCCGCGGCGAGCAGAAAGGCGAGCGTCGGCCAAAATTCGGACCCCGGACGCCCCCATCCGCGGATCCGGCAGAGCAGTCCGCCCGCAAAGCCGAAGCCGAGGCCGAGAGCCGCCGTTTCCAAGGCGCTGAGCTCGAGCGCCGTGTCGGCGAGCCCGAGAAGGAACAGAATGAGCACGGAGGCGATGAGGTTGACGCAAGCCCTCGGGATCATGTCGAGAACGTCTTCGTCGCCCGCTTCTCCCCGGCCCGCGCGCGAAAGCCCCCAGAGGAAGGCCGCGTTCAAAAGCGTGCCGAAGCCGAGCGTCATGAAGTCGAGCGAAAATCCCCAGCGCTGCGCCGCCGCGGCATAGATGCCGTTCAGCCAAAGCGCGGCTCCGAAAAGCGCCGCGCAGCGAAGCGCCCGATCGCGAAGGAGCAGAAGCGCCGCCGCGCCCGCCGCAAAGAGCGCGCCGTACCCCGCGCAGATTCCGAAGTCCTGCGCGTCGACAGCCAGAAAAAGCGAGGGAAGCGCCGCGCAGAGCGCCGTGAAGACGGCCGTCGGCAAAAAGAGCGTCCCCCGCCCGCACCGCGAGAAGCGGCGCAGGGGCGCAAGGAGAACGAGCGCCGCGCAGGATAGCGACGCCGCCGGGAAAAGCCCCTCGAGAACGGCGTCGAATCCGCCTCCTTCCGGAAGGCCGAGAAAGACGAACGCCGCCAAAAGAACCGCATACCAAACCCCGGCGAAGACCGCGCGCCGAAGCGCAAGGAGCGCAGGGAGGAGAACCGCCGCAGCCGCGGCGAAGAGCGCGCCCGCTCCAGCGCCCGTCTGCCAGGTCTGCCCCATGACGGCGAGAAGCGCGAGCACGCTCGCGGCGTAAAGGACGCCGGCCGCATCCGCCGCACGCGACTTCGACGGCCGCGCGGCGAGAACGCAGAGGAGCGCCGCCGCCCCCGCGTGGAGAAGACCGAAGAAGCCGAGCCGCAGGGCTTCGCCCCAGAGCGACCACTGGGAGGCCGCCAAACTCAGAAGAGCGCCCAAAGCCGCGGCCGACGCCCAGAACGTCCAGAGCCCCGCGTCGGCGAAAGGCGTCGGACGCGCCTTCTCCGGCGCCTTCTCTTCCGTCGTGTTCGTCTCGGCCTCGCTCATGGGACTGCATCCTCGTTCTTCAAGTCAACCGCTATCCTACAGAAATTTTTCAAGAATGCCGCATGGCTCTGCGGCGTCCGCTCGGCGCGGATACGGCTGTTTTGGTAGAATAGCCCGTTATCGAATTTTTCGAGCCTCTCGGAAGTGCGACGGCACGACGAGAAGCCCGCCAAACCCCTATTTCTCATTTCGAGGGAATTAAAGTCATGAAAACCGCACAGGAACTGCGCGTCGGCAACGTCTTCATGGTCGGCAAGGATCCGATGGTCGTCGTGAAGGCCGAATACTCGAAGGGCGGCCGTGGCGCCTCCACCGTCAAGATGAAGATGAAGAACCTTCTGACGAATGCGACGACGGAAACGGTGTTCCGCGCCGACGACAAGTTCGAAGACCTCATCCTCGAACGCAAGGAAGTCACGTACTCCTACTTCGCCGATCCGCACTACGTTTGGATGGACGAAGAGTACAACCAGTACGAAGTGGACGCGGACGTCATGGCCGAAGCCCTCAAGTACCTTGAAGACGGCATGCCCGCCGAATGCGTCTTCTACGAAGGCCGTGCGATCTCGATCGAACTGCCGACGATCCTCGTGCGTGAAATCGCCTACACGGAACCGGCCGTCAAGGGCGATACGTCGGGCAAGGTCATGAAGCCGGCCAAGCTCAACACGGGCTATGAACTCGCCGTTCCGGCCTTCGTGAACACGGGCGACAAGATCGAAATCGACACGCGCACGGGCGAATACCGCAACCGCGTGAAGTAATTCGGCCAGGTTGACGGAAAGCTTCGCGCTTTCCAAGCCTCAAAAGGCAGCGCATTTCCCGTGCGCTGCCTTTTTCTTCATCTCCACTCCTCGAAGCGGGGCCGAATCCAAGCCGCCTCAAAGCTGAGTCACTTCGATCCCGGCGCGCCTCAGAAACTGAAGTCCCTCTTCGCTTCGGTAGAGCTCGTGATAGAAGACCTGCGAAATGCCGCACTTCTGAATGAGAAGCGCGCAGTGAATGCAGGGACTGTGCGTGATGAAGATGGCCGCTCCCTTCGAGGAGTAGCCGTTCTCGCAGAGCTTCGCAATGGCGTTCAATTCCGCATGCTGAACCTCGGGTCGGGTAACGAGCTTTCCGTCAACCTCCATCTCGCAGCAGTTGTCGTATCCGGTCGGCATGCCGTTCCACCCGAACGAGATGATCGAATGGTTCTTCACGATGACGCAGCCCACTTTCAGCCGCTTGGCGTAGCTGCGCTCGGCCGTAATCTGCGCGATGCGCATGTACATCGCATTGTCTTTCTGGATGTCCATCTGGCGTCTCTTCAGCAATGGTCAGTCGATCTTGCCTGCTTCATTCCAACGTTCTTCCGCGGTTTCAGGCGTCAACGACCCCCGGTCGAAAACGATAGCATAGGCGCGATGGACGGCGAATCGGATTTCAGGCTTCCGAAGCGCAGGCGGACCCGCTCTCGAAGGAATGCCGTGGAACACTCGACGTTTTGCCCGACGAGCTCCGCCAAGTCCCAACATGCTGAATGTCGGCATGCTCAAATCGACGCCAAGGCGGTCTGTCCAATTCGAACGGCGTTCCTTGCCGCCGCATTCCGGCGAAGAGAGCTCCGGAAAAAGCCCGACCGAACCCTAGGGATGCAGAGCGCCCAAATGCAGAATGGAAATTGGGGAGGAGCTCTGAATTTTGGCTGACGGGACGAATCCCGGAAATTCGCTTTGGGTCGCCGTGGGGGAGGAGCCCATCAACCCGCCTGTTGCCGGATGATCCGGTGCACCCTGACTTCACTGGGCCACGGCAACGCCTGCGGGAGATTATCCGAAAGCGCTGCGGCCGACGTCAATAAGGCCCATCCGCATTTTCATGCACATGGGCATTCATCGCCGAATCGAACGAGGAACGCTCATGGAAGAACCGCCGCTTGGGAACCAACTGACGGGCGGTTCTTCAGCTTTGGGTGTTCCGTTGCCTGGCGGTCAGACGCCCCGGCCCTCCGGCGTGGTCCAAAGCCTTCTCCCGATTCTATGAGATTCGGCAGCCAGCCGTCATGCCCCTTGAGCTTGACGCCGGATGCCCGCCCATGATCAAGCCTGCAGAACAGAAGTTCCACATTTCGATCCGAAAAATCCGGCGCCAGACAACAGTCCGGATGCACGACGCTTGCCCTCGCATCGGCTCATGCAATGCGCGCTGCAGGCATAACCGCCGGCAAGCGCTTGCGTCGAAGTCCCAAAAGCCTTTCCGGGGCGTCCGCAGAAGGTTCGCCCCGTCGTCAGCGCTTCGGATAGAAGCGCGACGCGGCCGCCACGAGCACAAGCAGGCCTGCAACGAAGAAGAACGACATCTCGAGGCTCGTCGCCTGAGCGATCGCGCCGATCATCGCCGGACCCACGAGAATGCCGCTGTAGCCCACCGTCGTCACGGCGGCAAGCGCCGTGCTCACCGGCATGTCGCGCTGACGGCCCGCCTCCGAGAAGGTGATCGGCGTGATGTTCGAAGCGGCTAGGCCAAGCACGAAGAAGGCCGCGAAGGTGACGATCGGGTGACCGACGACGACGGCGGTCGCAAAAGCCGCCGCGCCGATAATGCCGCCCAAAAGCACCATGTTGCGCGAACCGACGCGCTCGGAGATCCGACCGCCGAAAAGACGCATGATCGTGAGGGCGAGAGAGAAGATGGCGTAGCCCATGCCGGCGTTTTCCATCGCCGCGCCCTGCACGTGTGTCAGGAGAAGTCCGCCCCAGTCGAGAATCGCGCCGTCGGCAAGGTACATCACGAAGACCACCGCTCCGTAGACGAGCACGATGCCGCGCGGAAGCGCGAAGCCCGAGCGCTTTTCCTTCTGCTTCGTCCGCCCGGCGGTGCCGAGAATCCACTCGCCCGCCTGGAGCCACATGAGCGAGAGGATCGACGTGAAGGCAATCACGCACGGGATGATCGGCAGCCCCATGTGGAGCATGGCCGACATCGTCGTCGAGCCGAGAACGCCGCCGATCGGATAGAAGGCGTAGATGTTGGAGAGGACGGGACGGCCCGCCTTCTTGTCGACCTCGACGGCGTGCACGCTCATCGCGACGTCCATGATCCCGAAGGCCCCGCCGAATCCGAGGAGGAGAACCGCCGTGAATCCCGCATCATGCGAAGCGGGCAGCATCGCGCAGAAGCTCGTCGTGATCGGCACGGACCACTTCAGAACGCGCCGGCAGCCGTACTTCGAGACGATTCCGCCCGAGAGCGGCATGGTGAGCAGAGCGCCGAGGCCGAGGCAGAGGAGGAGCGCGCCCATTTCGCCTTCGTTGAGGCCAAGGTCGGTCTTCACGTAGGGAACGAGCGTCGCCCAGACGGCAAGCACGAAGCCGGCGAGCGCAAAGCAAAGGCAGGTCGCCATGTGGGGCTTCGAAACCCGACGCTGCTTCAAGGGCTTCGCCGGCTCCTTGTTCGTGCTCGTTTCGCCGCCGAGTCCGAAGGGTGCGGCTTCGGCCGAGGGCGAGCGCCGGCGCGCCTTCTCGCCCGCCGCAGGACCGGCGGCCGGCTTTGAAGCGGGGCGTTCGGCCCGAGCGGCGCCCTTCTTCTCAAAAAAGATCCGCATGCGCGCGAGGAACCCGCCCCCCTTGCGCTTCGGGGACGGCGCTTCGTCCTCATGGCCCGGAGCGGCTTCCCCCTGCGTCCGAACGCCCGCCTCGAAGGCGGGCTCCGCTTCATCCCGATGCGCCGATCCGCCGGCATCGGCGGCCTTGTCTTCGCCGCGCACCACGGCGTCGGACTTCTCGGCGGACGCCTCGGCAGACGGAAGAGGCGCCTCAGCCGATTCCCCGGAGGTCTCGTCGTACTTCTTCACTTCTTCCTGCATGCTTCACCGCCTGCGGACGCTCCCGTCCGCGTAAAATTCCATCTTCGGCGCCCGGCTCTTCGCTGCGCGTCGGTCGACAATCGTACAAAAATCCTTATTTTAGCGTTTCCGCAAAGGAGCCTCATCGACATGGCCGACGCAACGGCGCGACGCCCCGACCGCATGCGGCGTCTTGAAACGATTCCGCAGCTGAAGAGCGAAGCCGAAACGCTCTCGCTCATGACTCGGCGCTACTGCCGCGCCTTCCACGGCACGCCCGACGGCCTGCTCTGCCCGGCCTGCGCGGAATTTCTCGCCTACGCCCTCAGGCGCCTCGCCTCCTGCCCCTACGGTGCGGACAAGCCCGTCTGCGCCAAGTGCCGCATCCACTGCTACCGCGCCGCCGAAAAGGAGACCGCCCGGCGCATCATGCGCTGGTCGGGCCCGCGCCTTCTCTTCTGGCGCCCCAAGCTCGTCTGGCTCCATCTGCTGCAGTCGCGCCGCCCGGCCCCCGAAAAGCCGCGCAACCGGAACCGCAATCCGTGACGGCCGCCATTTGAAACAGAATGTAACCTGATCGGGCGAAATTCGAAATTCTTCTATAAAATGCTGAAAGTTTAAGCCGCGAAAACGCAAAACTGCGTTCGCGGCCTTTTCATAACTGTAACCGCATTCCGTTGTTCGCTCGACTCCCGCCCTCGAGGCTTCGGAGCGAGTAAGGAGATTTCGTCGTGCCCGTGAACGAAAACACCAACGCCCTGACGATCCGCGACATGATCGAACCCGCCATCATGGCCGCGGGCGGATGGGTCAACACGCATGCCCACGCCGACCGAGCCTACACGCTGAGCCCGGACGTCCTCGAGATGCGCCGCACCTGCACGCTGCAGCAGAAGTGGGACGCGCTCGACCGGCTCAAGCGCGAATCGACCGAAGAGGACTTCTACCGCCGCTTTTCCCTCTTCTTCGAAAACCAGATCGCCCAGGGCGTGACCGCGCTCGCCACCTTCGTCGACATCGACCCCCAGTCTGAAGACCGCGCGATCAAGGCGGGCATCCGCGCCCGCGAGCACTACAAGGATCAGCTCACGGTGAAGTTCGCCAACCAGACGCTCAAGGGCGTGATCGACCCCGAAGCGCGGCGCTGGTTCGACATCGGCGCCGAGATGGTCGACATCATCGGCGCGCTTCCGAAGCGCGACGAGCGCGACTACGGCAAGGGCGACGAAGCCTTCGACATCATCCTCGGCACGGCCAAGGCGATGGGCAAGATGGTGCACGTGCACGTCGACCAGTTCAACGAATCGCTCGAGTACGAAACCGAGCAGCTCTGCGAGAAGACGATCGAGCACGGCATGCAGGGCCGCGTCGTCGCCATTCACGGGATCTCGATTGCCGCGCACTCGCTCGCCTACCGCAACCGCCTCTACGCGCTCATGAAGAAGGCCGAAGTCATGATGATCGCCTGCCCGACCGCGTGGATCGACACGCCGCGCTCCGAAGTGATCGGCCCGATGCACAACTCCATGACGCCGGTCGACGAGCTCGTCCCGGCGGGCATCACGGTCGCGCTCGGCACGGACAACGTCTGCGACGCGATGGTGCCCTGGAACACGGGCGACATGTGGCACGAAATGACGACGCTCGCCACGGGCTGCCGCTTCGACTACTTCGACGAACTCGTCAAGATCGCCACGGTGAACGGCCGCAAGGCGATCGGCATCGACTGAACCCCTGCGCAGAAGGAATCATCATGTTCGAATCCCGCATTGCTGAAGACATTCTGGCCGAACACCTCGTGCGCCGCGGCGCGGTGTCCTTTCTCCTCGAGTCGCCCATGCGCCTCAAGTCGGGCCTCGTGACGCCCATCTACGTCGACAACCGCAAGCTCACGGCCTATCCCGACGCGTGGCGCGACATCGTCGAAACGGCCGCCTCGCGCATCCACCAGCTCGAACTCGAATTCGACGTCGTCGCCGGCGTCGAAGGCGCGGGCGTCTCCCACGCGGCCGCCCTCGCCTACCGCCTCGGCAAGCCCTCGATCTTCGTCCGCCAGCAGCCGAAGACCTACGGCAACCGCAGCCGCGTCGAAGGCGCCGACGTGAAGGGCAAGCGCGTCCTCATCATCGAAGACCACATCTCGACGGGCCTCTCGCTCCTCTCGGCCATCGAGGGCCTCAAGTCGGAGGGCGCCATCGTCACGGACTGCCTGGCGATCACCTCCTTCGGCATGGACGAGACGCGCAACCTCTTCCGTCAGGAGAACGTCGTCTGCCACGAGCTGCTCTCCTTCAAGAAGGTGCTCGACAAGGCGGTCGAGCTTGGCGACCTCTCGGCCGAGAATCAGCCGATTCTCGTCGACTGGCTCGAAAATCCGTGGACCTGGGCCGCGCGCCACCACATCCTGCCGAACGACAACGAAAACTAAGCCGAGCCGCCAAATCCGCTCCGGTTCGGAACGCTCGACCTGCAGGCGCCGCACGATTCCTTCGCGCGGCGCCTTCTTTCGATTTTGCGGCTGCCGCCTCCAGACGCCGCTACAATGCGCGTTATGAAATATCTCCTTGTTGACGACCACGCGCTCATCACGAGCGCCATATCCATGATGCTCGCCGACCGCGAGCCCGATGCGGACGTCCGCACGGCCTCGAGCGCCGAGGAGGCGCTGCGCCTTGTTGAAGCCGAAGGCGACACGGCCGACCTTCTCATTCTCGACCTGTCGCTCCCGGGCGTGAGCGGCACGGAGCTCATGGAAGAGATCGTCCGCATTCAGCCGATGCTCAAAATCCTCGTGCTTTCGGGGCTGACGGATCAGGAGAGCGTCATGCGGGTGCTGCAGCTCGGAGCCGCGGGCTTCGTTCCGAAGTCGCTCGACGCCGACATGCTCGCCGACGCGATCGACTTCGTGCTGAAGGGAGGCGTCTTCATCCCGTCGAAGCTTCTGGCGGAATCGCAGCGCGCGGGATTCCTCACGCGCACGGCCGAGCACCTCAAGCGCGGCGACAACGAAGAGCCCGTGCATCTCACCGAACGGCAGAAGGACGTGCTCGCCCGCCTCGCGCAGGGCGCGCCCATCAAGCGGATCTGCCGCGAGCTCAATCTCTCGGAAGGCACCGTGAAGACGCACGTCGCGGCGATCTACCGCGCCTTCGGCGCCTCGAACCGCACGGAAGCGCTTCTCGCCGCCCGACGCGCCGGGTTCGACATCGACCTCTGAGCGCGCAGGGCCGTCAGGCCTGCATGAACCGCAGCGCCGAGAGCGCCAGCATGCCGCTGCCCAAAAGGAAGAAGGCCCCCGCGGAAATGCGCTTCACCCACAAGGGGCCGCGCTCGCCGCGAATGAAGGCGCGCGCCCGCGCGCTCAGCGCCGCGTAGATCATCATGCCGACGAAGACGAGCGCCGAGTACGCGGCGGTCAGGACTGAGGCCTGCCACGCGTAGCTTCCAGCCGGATCCATGAACTGAGGCAGCACCGAAAGCGCGAAGACGAGCGGCTGCGGGTTCGTGACGGAAACGATCACGCACTTGCGGAAGATCGACCAGGCGGACTCCGGCGCGCCGCCCGAGCCGACGTCCTCGGTCATGACGGGCGGCGGCTTCGTCCACGTCCGCCAGCCGAGCCAGAGGATGTAGAGGCTGCCCAAAACCTTCACGGCGAAGAAGAGCTCCGGCCTGTCCGCAACCGCGACGCCGAGCCCGGAGAGCGCAAGCGCGAAAAGGAGCGCGATGCCGAGTGCGATCCCGAGGCACCCAGGCACCGCAAGCCGCCAGCCGTGCTCGACCGAGAGCACGACGATCATGACGACGCCCATGCCGGGCGTCATGATGTTCGCGGCGGCCACGGCGAGAAAAACTCCGAAGAACGGCATCGTCGGTCCCCTATCGAAGCGCGTCGAGAAGCGCCTCGCGCAGCGCTTCGGCCGTCACGGGCTTCTGCAGAATGCGCTTGAGACCCGAAGGCCGCGGAGCGCCCGTCTTCACGCGCTTCGCGTATTCGGCGGCGATGAGGTCGCGCGCCACGGCCGTGACGAGGATCATCGGCACCGGAGCGCCGCGCAGCCGCTCGATCTCCGCTCCCGCGTCGAGCCCCGTGGGCTCGCCCTCTCCGAAGTTGTAGTCGGACACGAAGACGAGCGGAACGGCGGCTTCGACGGCCGAATTGAAGAAGCGCGCATCGGGACGCGCCGCGGCAAGGACGTCCGCGCCCCATCCCTCGATTCGGCCCCGAAGGGCCTCGCGCACCACGTCGTCGTCCTCGAGCAGAAGCACCGTCGCGTCGATCGGCGCGTCGAGCTCAGCCGAAGCCGGCGCCGAAGGAGCGGGAACCGAGCCGCAGGCGTCCGCCTCGGGAAGCACGAGCCGGAAGAGGCTCCCGCGCCCGAGCCGTGCGCCCACCATGAGCTCGATGCCGAGCTGCCGGCAGATGCCGCGAACGATCGAGAGGCCCAGCCCGAAGCCCGAGCCGGGCTGCGACTTTCCGGCGGATCCGCGGTAGAAGGTTTCAAAGATCCGGCGGCAGTCCTCGCGGCTCATCCCGGGACCCGCGTCGCACACGCAGAGGGCGACGCGCCCGCCTCCCATGCGGTGCGCGGCGACGAGCACCTCGGCGCCCGGCTTCGTCGTGTAGCGGATCGCATTCGAGATGAGGTTGCGCAGCGCCCGCGAAAGCAGCTGCGGGTCCGTGCGCACGCACGCGTCGACGGCGCGGGTCCTGAGGATCAGGCCCTTCTCGCGCGCAATCGGCGCGAACTCCTTGGCGAGCGACTCGACGAGCGGGCGCACGCGGACCTCTTCGGGCCGCGTTTCAATCCGCCCGAACTCCATGCGGGTCACCTCGAGAATCTGCTCGACCAGCGTCGAAATCGTGCGGCTCGTCTCGGAAAGCTGCCGAATCACGGGCTCTGTCCGCGGATCGGCGCGCCGCTTGAGGATGTCGAGAAAAATCCCCATCGCCTGAAGAGGCTGACGGATGTCATGGTTCGCGGCGGCGAAGAACCGCGCGCGCCGTTCGCTCTCGGCCTGGGTCGTGCGGCGCGCCGCCTCGGCGCGGTTGATTTCCGTCTTGAGGCGCTGCACCAGGCGGTGGTTGCGGCTCTCGGTGAGAATCGAGGAGAGCACCATCTCGTTCAGGCGCCGTCCCGAATAGAGGACGAAGCACGTGACGACGAGCACGATGAGCGCCACGATCGTTTGGCTCACGCCGAACTGCGACCCCACGGCAAGCGAGAGCGGCGCGAGCGAGAGGAGCGTGAAGACCGTGAGCGAAGGCATCCAGCAGGAATAGACGGGCCAGCTCGCGAAGGTCACGCCGGCGATCACGGCGACGGGCACGATCTGCTGAATTCCCGAATGCGGGACCATGAAGGCGACGCCCGCGACGCCCCAGATGACGCCGGCGGCGGCGGCGAGCGCCGTCCAGCGCCGAATCCACAGGCGGATGCGCTCGACGCGGTCGCGGTCGCGCCAAAAGCGCCGCACGAAGAGAAGCGAGAGCCAGATCTGCACGGCTCCGGCGGCGCTCCAGAGCGCGAGAAACGCGTCGGAAACCGCGCTCTGCCAAAAGGTTGCGTCCATCGCCGCTATCCCGATCGTCTGCGCGGCAAGCGCGATCGGATGAAGCTTGAGCGACGCGAGAATGAGCTTGGCGAGCTGCCGCGACGTGATGCGTCGGGAAGCGGGCAGGAGGAAGAAGTCGCGCAGCGCTCCCGAACGACCGCGCCGTCCGCCTCCGATCATCGGGCGCTCCAGGAAAGACGCGCGCCCTCGGCTCCGAGTATGAGCCGGCCCTCGCGGCCGAAGGGGAGCGCCGCCTTTCGGGCGACGTGCCCGAAGGGAAGCCCGAGCGCCATGAGCGTGCCGGCCGGAAGGCGCCGCCTCAAATACCCGAAGACGCGGGGAAGCGTCTCCTCTCCGGGCGAGCGCTCAACGGCCGCCGCCCCGGAGAAGTCCCCGAGAACTACCGCGCGCTGCCGGCCGAGAATCCCCGCGTCGAGAAGCGTGAGGAGCATGCGCTCAACCCTGTAGGCGGCTTCGCCGACGTCTTCTAGGTAGAGAATCCCGCCGCGCACGTCGGGCATCCAGGGCGTTCCCGCGAGGCTCGCGAGAAGCGCCAGGTTTCCGCCCCAGAGGACGCCCTCGGCCTCTCCGGCCTCCCGCTTCCAGTCCGAAGCCCATTCGGGTTCGGCGAAGGCGAGCGGCTCGAGCGCGCGCCCGAAGACGGCCGTGAAGCGCTCGAGCATGAAGGGATCGGGCTCCTCGAAGCTGCCGAGCATCGGGCCCTGCCACGAGGCGCGGCCCGTGCGGGCGTAGAGCGCCGCGTTGAAGGCCGTGAAGTCGGAGTAGCCGACGAAGGGCGTGCGGGCTTCGGCGAGGCGCTCCCAGTCAAGGAGCGGCAGAAGCCTCGTCATGCCGTAGCCGCCTCGGATCGGCATCACGAGGTCGACGCCGGGCAGCTCCGCCGCCGTCATGAGGTCTTCGGCGCGCCGCTCGTCCGGCCCGGCGAAGCGCCCTTCACGATGAAGCGCGCCGTCCATGAGGACGGGCACGGCGCCGAGCGCCTCCAGGACGTCGAGCGCGCGTTCGCGTCTGCCGTGATCGATCTCGCCCGAAGGGGCGAGATATTGGTAGGAAGGGGCCGGGATCGCGATGCGCCGGCCGGCAAAAGCCGCGCGCACGCCGTCCGAAAACTGGCGGTCAGTCGTCATGAGGATCCTCGTCGGATGCGCCCGTCCGTCGGCGGGCTTCAAAAAATCGGATGAGCTCGGCGCGGCACTCCGCTTCAAGAAGTCCGCCCTCGATTCGGGGGCGGTGGTTGACGCCCGGAAGATCGAAGAGCCTGAGCGCGCCTTCGAGCGCCCCTCGGCGCGCATCGGCCGCGCCGTACACGATGCGGCGGCACCGCGCCTCGGCGATGGCTCCCGCGCACATCGGGCAGGGCTCGAGCGTCACGTAGAGCGTCGTTCCGGTCAGGCGGTGGTTTCCCCTTCGGCGGGCGCCCCCGCGCAGCGCGAGGATCTCGGCATGCGCGGTCGGATCGCCGTCCCTGAGCGTGCGGTTCGAGGCGCAGGCGAGCACTTCGCCGTCTTCCGAAACGAGAAGGGCGCCCACCGGCACCTCGCCCGCCTTCGCGGCCTCTCGAGCCGCCTCGAGCGCCTGCTCCATGAACCTTCGGTCGAGCGCCGGATCGGCCGGAGGAAGGCCGCTGTTGGCGCTGCGGTTTCTCGTCTGCAGCTCCATGCGCATGCGGGCCCTGCGCTCGCTCAGGATGACCTCGGCCGCCTCGACTTCGGCCGCCAGCCGTTCGGCCGTGACGCCGGGCCGCGGCTCGACGAGCACTTCAATCGAGCCGTCTTCGCGGGCTGCCGCCAGCCCGATCGATTCGGCCGCATCGAGGAGCGCTTCGGGCTCGGCCGCGATCCAGCTCCCTGCGCCCTGCAGAAACTTTCCGAGAAGGCGGATCGCCTCGCCGCGCGGCAGGGTTTTTCCGGCCGCTCCGAGAAGCGCGCCGCCAAGGGCGACGCGCAGGTCCTCGGAGGATTTGCCGATCGACTGAAGCGGCGAGCCTCTGCGGATGCTGAGCTCGACGAATCGTTCAATATCGTGAGGCGCGTAGTCGAGCGCCGCGGGGAGTGCGTACATGGGGGAACACGGTCGAAGTCAATCTGTGGGAGAACGATAGCACGCGCAGGCGCCGCCGCTTCGGGCGCATCGTCACCGCTCAGTCTTCACGCGGACCGTGACGCTCAGTCCGGGACGGTCCTTGTCGTCCGGGCGGGCGTCCGCGAGCGACACTTCCGCCCCGATCATGTCGGCGTAGGTCTTCACGATCGCGAGTCCAAGCCCCGTGCCCACCGCCTTCGTGCCGGGGATTCGGTAGAAGGGGTCGAAGACCCGCTCCCGCTCTTCGGCCGGGATCCCCGCCCCCGTGTCGGAAACGACGAAGACGAGCGCGTCCTTCCCGCGGCGGAATTCGAGCTTCACGCTTCCGCCTTCGGGCGAATAGCGCACGGCATTCTCGAGGAGATTGCGCAAAATGGCGGTGAGCGCCGTGCGGGAGACCCCCGAGATCGGCGCTTCGCGCTCTTCGATGCCTTCGACCGAAAAGCCGATCGACTTCTCCTCCATCGCGGAGAGGAGCGGCTCGAGAAGTTCGCCCGCCGCCTCCGAGAAGTACCAGGGCTCGGCGTCCTTTTCGAGCGCCTTCGAGGTTTCGCCCGCCTGCGCGCGGGCGAAAAGCAGAAGCTGCGAAACCTGATGAACCGAGCGGTTCAAGCCGCCCGCCAGATTGTCGACGATGGCGCGCGCTTCAGGAGGAAGCTCAAGCCGGCTGAGGTGCTCGGCTTCGATCATGAGCGACGTGAGGGGGCTGCGCAGCTCGTGAGCCGCATCCGCCGTGAAGCGGATTTCGCGCGTGCGCGCGGCCTGAACGCGCGCGAGAAGATCGTTGACGGCGTCGCCGAAGGGCGCCGCCTCCTTCGGCAGCGAATCGAGGTTGAGGGGTTCAAGATGCGACGCGTCCCGCGAGCGCACTTCCTCCGCGGCTCGGCGCAGCTTCACGAAGGACTGCCGCAGCACCAGGGCGACGACGATGAGCAGGAGCGGCATCAGGATGAGCAGCGGCGCGGCCGCGCGGAGCGCCTCTGCCGCCGCGCGCGCCTCGATGAGAGACATTGGGGCGGCGACCGCCGTGTAGCGCCCGTCGGGAAGGAAGATGACGCAGAGCCGATGCGGACTTCCCTCGATCGTACGGTTGGAAAAGCCCCCTCGGAGGGGTTCCTCGAAGACGGCGTCGGCGGGCCGCTCGAAGTTGGGCGCGTTGGAGCGCACGTGCACCCGGCAGTGCTCGCCCGTGGGGATCGCGCGCTCCGCGGCGGGGCTGCCTTCGGGCATCCAGGCTTCGAGGAGCGCTTCGGCGTCGCGGGCGCGCTCGGCGGCAATGATGCTGCGGTTCTCCCTCATCATGTGCCGCCGCATGTGCCCGGGGCCGCGTCCGTGGCGGCGGCCTTGGCGGAACGCATCCCAGTCCTCGGGGGTTTCGGAATACGGATCGGCCACGCCCGCGCGCGCGAGCGCGCTCGCCACTTCCGCGAGGGCCGAGTCCTGCGCCTCGAGAGCGGACTTCGTCGTCTGCCGATAGGTGATGAAGGCGGTCACGGCCGTGAAGAGGACGAAGGCGGCCGTCATCGCGGCGACCGTCCGCAGCAGGAGCGAAGAGCGCGCGTCGGCGCCGAAGATCCGCTTCACTTCGCGGTCTCCCGAATCCGCCACCCGAGGCCGCGGATGTTTTCAATGCGCGTCGAGCCGATCTTCTTGCGCAGCGCGTGAATGAGGTATTCGACCGCGTTCCCTTCGGGCTCGTCGCCCGGCGCATAGAGCTTTTCCTCCAGGGCGCGCTTCGAGAGAATCGCCCCGGGCCGCACGAGGAGCGCGGCGAGAAGCGCGTATTCGCGCTTCGAGAGCGTGACGCGCTCCGCTCCGACCGAGCACGTATGGGTGACGGTGTTGAGCGCAAGGTCGCCCGCGCGGAGCACCTCGTCGGCGAGCGGCCCCTTGCGGCGCACGACCGCCCGCAGGCGGGCGAGGAGCTCCGACATGTGGAAGGGCTTCAGGATGTAGTCGTCGGCCCCGGCGTCGAGTCCCTCGAGCCGGCTCTCGAGCGCTTCGCGCGCGGTCACGATGATGACGGGAAGATCGCTCGCGGGCGCAGGCATGGCGCGGATGCGCCTCAGCACGTCGATCCCGTCCATGCCCGGAAGCCCCAGATCGAGGAGGACCGCATCGGGCAGCGCCGCCGCGAGCGACGCAAGTCCCGAGCGGCCGTCGGCCGCGTGGGTCACGACATGCGCTTCGCTCTCGAGCGCGGCGGCCACCGCGCGCGCAATGAAGGCGTCGTCCTCGATCAAAAGAATGCGCATGAAGCCCCTCCCTGCCGGCATGAAAAAAAAAGCGGACGGAAAAAGTATACGAAAGGAGGCGCCTTCTAAGCGCCTCCCCTCTCCTTCCCCAAGCGGAGCGCCCTTCCCGAATCGGCCGGGCGCCCGCCGCCGGCTACCACCAGCAGCCGCCGTCGCGGTGATGACGTCCGCGGCGGTGATGCGGACCGTAGTCGTAGCCGTCGACCATCGGGCAGTCCGCATACGGGCAGTCGGCGCGCGGTCCGGGCGGCGGCATCGGGCGGCCGTCGCGGATGCCCATCGAGTTCGCGGCGAGGATCTTGCCCGTCGAGGCGTCGACGAAGACGCGCAGGCGCTCGCCCTTTTCACCCGCGAGCCGAACGTCCCAAACGGTGCCGTAGGCGCGCGTGCCGTGCACCGAAGCCGTGACCGCCTTGGCGGAGTAGGCCTTTTCGGCGGCGGCGACCGCTTCGCTCATCGAAATGAGCTTCGCGGCTTCGGCGGAAGCCTGAACGGGGGGCACGGGTTCGGGCGTGGGAGCGGCGGCGTAGGCGGCCGACGCGAAGAGCGCGGCGGCAAGGATGGCAGCGGCTTGAATCTTCTTCGTCATGATCTTCTCCTTCTTCAGAAGCTTTCCGGGAAGGGCGCCCTCGAGCGGACGGCCCTCCCCTTCCTTGTCTTCACTTTAGCGCACTCAAATTAGCGTTCATTGAGGCGAAACTTAGTTTTCCCTACATCTCGCTCAGAGTCCGCGCACGGGGCAGTCGGGACGGGGGCCGAAGCCGTGCGGATGCTGCGGATGCCCCGCGCGGTCGTTCATGCGCCATCCCGCAGCATGATGCGGACGGTGGTGCCCCATGCCGGCGCCGCGGATTTCCCGTCGGTCGGTCGCCAGCACTTCGCCCGTTTCGGCGTCGACGAGCGTGCGGATGCGCGCGCCGCCTTCGTCCCGCATGCGCACGTCCCAGACGGCGCCGTAGCCGCGCATCGCTCGGATGCCCGCGCGGACCGCCTCGGCGTCGGCGCTCTTTTCGGCGGCGGCGACGGCCGCTTCAAGCGAAATCAGCTTCGGCGCGGTCGTCGGTGCGGGGGCGGCTTCGGGAGCCGGGGCGGCGACAGCCGCCACGCCCGCCGTCGCGGCGGCAGCGGCAAGGAGGGCGGCAAGGATCTTCTTCGTCATGGTTTTTCTCCGAACGGTGGCTTCAACGAAACCCGGCGCTCTTCCCGGGCCCTGAGGCGGAACCGTCCGCCTCGTCTTTCCATGCCCTCAATTTACGGAACGCGAATTAGCCCTCCTTGAGCCGAAACTTAGGTTTCGCTCAGCCGCGGTTAAAAAATGTTGAACTTATTTCAGCCGAGGGCGAATCCGCCTCTCGCGCTTAGAATGCAGAATCAGGCCGAAGATCTTTATTTCGAGGGAAACATCGTGCAGAAACCATTCATCGCTCCGGCCGCGCTCGCCGCGCTTGTCCTCTCGCTCGCGGGCGCGCCCGCGCTGGCTTCGAGCGAAAGCGACGCGCTTGCCGACTGCCTTTACGAAAACACGTCGAGCGCGGACCGCACCGTCATGGTCCAATGGGCGTACGTGACGCTCGGCAAAACCCGCGCCGCGAAGGCCGTGCAGGCGATTTCGGACGAGAAGACGAAGGCCGTGGAGGCCGAGGCGCAGAAGACGCTCACGAAGCTCGTCATGAAGCGCTGCGCCAAGCCCGCCATGAAGCTTCTCGTCGCCGATCCGAAGAACGGCCTTCAGGACACGCTTCAAACGCTCGCCGTGAAGCTCGCGAAGCGCGAAGTCGAAAAGCGCACTTCGCCCATTCTGTCGCTCACCATCACGGACCTGCTGCGGGTCCGCTAAGGAGGCTTCCATGCAGCGCATTCGTTCGCTTCTTCTCATCGGCGCCGCGGTGCTTCTCACCGGGTGCTCGACCTACGTCAAGGTCGTCTCCGACCCGGAGGGCGCGACGATCACGACGCCCGACGGAAGCGTCGTCTACGGCATTGCGCCGCTCGACGTCGAATACAAAACCTCGGACCTCGAGCGCGACCTCGGCCGGATTCCCGGCTTCCGCGCGCATTGGCCCTCGGGCGCCGAGGCCTCGACCGAGTCCCCCTTCGTCGTTCAGGATCTGCGCTACGGCGCGCAGGTGACGCTCAAGCGCCCGAAGGATCACCCGGGGCTGGAGGAGGATTTGAAGTTCGCGCTTGAGCGCGCGCAGCTCCGCGCCAAGGAGGCCGAGGCCGAAGCCGAGCGCATGCGGCTCTACCTCGACGACGGCTGGTTCTGGGGACCCCCGCGGTTCTGGCTCTACGGCCCCTATTTCTAAGCCGCAGGCGCCGGGCGGCGGAGATGCCGGGCGCCTGCGCCGGCGCTCAGTCCTTCGAAGCGTCCGCCCGCTCGGCTTTCGCGCGGGCGGCGTCCCAGGCCGCCTGCATCTCGAGCCACGGAGCCGAGCCGGTGCCGAAGACGGCGCCCGCCGTCCGGGCCACGTCGGGCGTCATCGGAGCACGCCCCTCGAGAAGCGCCTCAAGCTCGGCCGGCGCGAGGCCGAACCACTTCGCCGCGAGCGCCCGAGGCGTATCCTCCAGAATTTCCGCAAGCACCGCGCCGGGATGGCGCGGCGCTGCCGGCGCTCGACCCGATCGGGCGCGCTTCATCATGCGCCCCGGCACGCGGAGAGAATTTCAAGAACGGCGTCCTGATCGAGCGGCACGTACTTGCCGACCGTGCCGGCGCGGCAGCAGTGGCGCGCGAGCGATTCGATCGGGCAGTCCTCGGCTCCCAATTCGCGCAGATTGGTCGGAAGCGCCATGCGGCGGGTCCACTCGACGAGCGCGTTGATGCCGCGGCGGATCGTCTCGGCTTCGGTGTCGCCCGGAGCGACCCCCATGACGCGGACCGAAAAGTCGGCGACGCGCCGCGGCTCGATCGCCGCCACGTAGCGCATCCAGGCCGGAATCACGACGGCAAGGCCCCAGCCGTGCGTGATCTCCTCGCGCCAGCCGGAAATTTCATGCTCGATCGCATGGCAGGCCCAGTCCTCCTCTCGGCCGAGGCCGAAGTAGCCGTTGTGCGCGAAGCTCGCGGCCATCGCGAGCTGGCACCAGTCGTCGTAGGACTTGGGATTCGCGAGCACCTTCGGACCGTATTCGAAGATCGTGCGCAGCGCCGCCTCGGCCTGGCCGTCGACGTAGGCCGTGGCCGTCGTGCGCGAGAAGTAGCGCTCGAAAATATGGCTCGCCATGTCGATCGCGCCCGCCGCGATCTGCATCTTCGGCAGCGTCGAGAAGCGCTCGGGATTGATGATCGCCGCCTTCGGCCGGATCAGTTCGCAGCCGATCCCGGCCTTCGTGCCGTGATGCGTCATGACGCAGCGGATCGACTGCTCGGAACCGGCCGCCGGAATCGTGAGCACGGCAAAGACCGGAAGCGCGCGCTCGGGCTTCGCGCGGCCTTCGAAGAAGTCCCAAACGTCGCCCTCGTACTCGAGGCCGAGCGCCACGGCCTTGGCCGTGTCGATCACCGAGCCGCCGCCCACGGCGACGATCGCGTGAACGCCCTGATCGCGGCACCAGTCGATCGTGTCGCGCACGAAGTTCATCCGGGGATTGGGCTGCACGCCGCCCTTTTCCAAAACGACGCAGCCCGCATTGCGCAGGCTCTCGGTCACGACGTCGAGAATGCCCGTGCGGCGGGCGGAGCCGCCGCCGAAGAGAACGAGAACCTTCGTCGGAGCGCCCAGAACGTCGACCACCGTTTCGCCGGTGCGGGCTTCCACGCCGCGTCCAAAAACAATGCGCGTCGGATTCGAATAGGAGAAGTCGATCATAAAAAATCCTTGCCGGAAAAGAGCGGCGTGCTCAGGAGAGAGGAATGGAGCTCGAGGCGTCCGATACCGCTATTCTACGGCGGCGCCTCATTTCGAAAAGACAGACGGCGGCGGCGGCCGAAACGTTGAGGGACTCGACCCGGCCGTCGATCGGAATGTAGAGACGAACGTCCGAAACGGCGAGCGCCCGTTCGGAGACGCCCGGACCTTCGGCGCCGAAAATCCAGCATACGGGCCCCGAAAAGCCGAAGGCCGACTCGTCGTAGAGGTCCCGCCCGCCGCGCGCGTCGGCCGCGGCGATGCGGCCCTCGTAGGCCTCACGGAGCGCCTCGGGCGCCACGCCTTCGAGGATGCGGAGCGCAAAGTGTCCGCCCATGCCCGCGCGCAGCACCTTGGGCGACCAAACGGCCGCCGTGCCCGGCCCCGTCACGACGGCGTCGACGCCGCTCGCCGCGGCCGAGCGGATGATCGTGCCGACGTTGCCCGCATCCTGCACGCCGTCGAGGTAGACGAGCGTCGCGCGTGAAAGCGCCTGAAGTTCGGGCGGCTTCGGCACGGCCGCCTCGCACATGAGCCCGACGCCGTTCTCAACGGGCGAGATCTCGTCGTAGAGCGGCCCCGAAAGAAGAAAGACCCGGGCGGCGGGATAGCGCTGCGAAAGCCGCTCGGCCGCCTCGAGCGCCTCGCGCGAAGCGCGGCGCTCATCGAGCATCAGCGCGTCGACCCCGAGGTCGAGCGCCTCGGGCGCCTCCATGAGGTGCAGCCCTTCGAGGAGCATCCGGCCCGTCTTTCTCACGGCGCGGGGCTCCTGCGCGAGACGCTTCCACAACTTGAAGCGGGCATTGGCCGAGCTCTCGAGACGAATCGGACGAATCATCGGTTCTCTCCCTCATTGAGAACGCGCCGCACGGGCGCGAAGCTGCGTCGGTGAATGGGCGTCGCGCCGAGGCGCTCCAATGCGGCGAGGTGCGCCTTCGTTCCGTAGCCCGCATGCACGGCGAAGCCGTACCCCGGATACGTCCGGTCGTACTCGGCCATCAAGCGGTCTCTGGCCGTCTTGGCCAGAATGGACGCGGCCGAAATCGCCGGCACCTTGTCGTCGCCCTTCACGACGGCCTCGGCCGGAATCGGAAGCGGCGGCAGACGGTTCCCGTCGACGAGCGCCCGATCGGCCGGCGGCCGGAGTCCCGCAACTGCGCGCCGCATCGCCAGAAACGTCGCCTGCAGGATGTTGAGGCGGTCGATCTCCTCGACCGAGGCCCATCCGATCGACCAAGCCGAGGCCTGAGCCTTGATGACGGGCTCGAGCGCCTCGCGGCGCTTCTTCGAGAGCTTCTTCGAGTCGGCGAGTCCCTCGATTGGGCGCGCGGGGTCGAGCACCACGGCCGCCGCGCAGACGGGACCCGCAAGCGGGCCGCGTCCGACTTCGTCGACGCCTGCAATCCGAAGACCGGGAGCGAAAAGCCCGGCTTCGTCGAAGAGCGTGGGTTCGATCGGCTTCGTCGTCATGAGCGGTGAGTGTCCCTTCTGCGAAAAGGCCCCGCAGCCCGATGGAGGCTCCGGGGCGCTGTTCTTCACGTGAAGAGGCGTGCCGTCAGCGCGCGGCGCGGCGGGACGCCATCTCGAGGATGACGTCGGCCGCGAGATTCGGCGTGTCGGCGATGAGGCTCTCGTGCAGCTTCGAGAAGCGCTCCTCGAGCTCGCTTCGACGGGCGTCGTTCGAGAGCGCGTCCTCGAGCGCCCAGGAAATCTGGTCGGCTTCGCAGAAGTACTGCAGGAATTCCGGCACCACGTTCTCGCCGAGCAGGATGTTCGGCAGCGACACGTGGCGGATGAGCGCCTTCTTCTGCATGATGAGGCCCGTCAGGGCGGGCATCTTGTAGCCCACCACCATGGGCTTCTTGTAGAGCGCGGCCTCAAGCGCGGCGGTCCCCGAGGCGACGAGGACGGCGTCGGCGGCCTCCATCATGCGGTGGCTCGCGCCGATGCGGATGATCATGCGCTGCGCGAGGCGGGCGAACTGACCGGCGAGGAAGATGATCTTTTCCCGGGCCTGCTCGTTCGCGGCCGGAATGAGGACGTGCATGTCGCCGTAGCGGTGCAGAAGCTTCTCGACGGCGCCGAAGAAGGCCGGCGCGCAGCCTTCGATTTCGTCGGGGCGCGACCCGGGGAGCACCGTCACGACCGGAAGGTCGTCGACGTCGAGGCCGAATTCGGCGCGCGCGCCCGCCGTGTCGGGCTTCATCGGAATGACGCCCGCAAGCGGATGGCCCACGTACGTGGCCGGAATGCAGGCGCGCTTGTAGATCTCCTGCTCGAAGGGGAAGACGAGGAGCATGTGGTCGACCGCGCGGCGGATCTGATGAATCCGCTCGGGACGCCAGGCCCAGATCGACGGGCTCACGAAGTGCACGATCGGCACGCCCCGACGGCGCAGCTGCGTCTCGAGCCCGAGATTGAAGTCGGGCGCGTCGACGCCGACGAAGACCTGAGGCATCGAGTCGGCAAAGCGGCGCGCGAGGCTCGAGCGCAGGCGCACGAGGCGCGGCAGATGGGTGAGCACCTCGACGTAGCCGCGCACGGAAAGCTCGCTCACGTCGTGCCAGGCGCGGAACCCCGCTTCACGCATCTTCGCGCCGCCGACGCCGTACTGCGGGGCGCCCTTCATGCGGCGGGCGACCTCGGGAATCACGAGGCTCGCGATGAAGTCGCCGCTCGCCTCGCCGGCAAGCCACACGGCGCCGTTCTTTTCAGGGGTCGGAATGTTGTGGATGGCCATGGGTGGTTTCTCCCGTCAAATTCGATCGCAGCGCGGGCGCCTCAGCGCATGATCCCGCGGGCGCTGGTTTCAACAAAGGTTCGGAAGTGCGCAAGCACTTCAACGGCGCCCGGGAATTCCTCTTCGAGCGCGCGCATCTTCTCGCAGGCCACCTTCGCCGTGAGGTTCTCGCGGTAAAGGGCGCCGTACGCGCGTCGAAGCGCGCGCATCATTTCGTCGGTGAACCCGGCGCGGCGCAGGCCGACCGTGTTGAGGCCCGCCGGACGGCCGGGGTTGAGGTGGCAGATGAGGTAGGGCGGCACGTCCTGAATGACGGCCGAAAGCCCGCCCACCATCGCGTAGGCGCCGACGCGGGCGAACTGGTGCACGGCCGCCTGGCCGCCCAGAATGGCATGGTCTTCGACCGTGACGTGGCCCGCGAGCGCCACGTTGTTGGCGAGGATGACGTCGCTCCCCACGCGGCAGTCGTGCGCCACGTGCGCGTTCGCCATGAAGAGGTTGCGGCTCCCGACGACGGTGAGGCCCTCGTCCTGAACGGTTCCCACGGCCATCGTGCAGTTTTCGCGCACGACGTTGTCGTCGCCCACGACGAGGCGCGTCGGTTCCCCGCGGTACTTCTTGTCCTGCGGCGTGCAGCCGATGACGGCGCCGGGATGAAAGACGTTCCTCTCGCCGATCGTCGTGCGGCCTTCCACCACAACGTGGCTCTTCAGAACCGTGCCCGCCCCGATCGAGACGTCGGGTCCGACGATGGAAAAGGGACCGACGACGACGTCGTCGGCAAGCTGAGCGCGCGGGTCGACCAAAGCGCTCGGATGAATCTCAGCCATGAAAGATCCTTTGCGGAGGGTTCGATGGGCGGCCGCCGCGCGAATCGCGCCCGCGCCGCCCGGTTGTCGAGCGAAAGATTAAGGCCGAAGCATTAAAGAGGCATTAACCGCACCCCTTCCTCGGCATCTTGAAATTATATCGGCTCGGACCGCGCGGCTCTGCTACGCTCATCTACTCGAAACCCAACGAAGGAGAAACTTCATGAACGACGAGACGCTTGCCGCGGGCAGCCTTGCCCCCGACTTCACGCTTCCCAACGACTCCGGCGAGGAGACGACGCTCTCCGGCCTGCGCGGCCAGCGCGTGATTCTCTACTTTTATCCGAAGGATTCGACCTCGGGCTGCACGGCCGAGGCCGTCGCCTTCCGCGACCGCCTCGAAGACTTCAAGCGCTTGGGATACGTCGTGCTCGGCGTGTCCCGCGACAGCGTGAAGAGCCACTGCACCTTCCGCGACCGCCAGTCCCTCAACTTCCCGCTCCTCTCCGACAAGGAGGAAACGGTCTGCGGGCTCTACGGCGTCATCAAGGAAAAGATGATGTGCGGGCGCAAATGCCGCGGCATCGAGCGGTCGACCTTCGTGATCGACGAGGAAGGCCGCATCACGCACGCGCTTCGAGGCGTGAAGGCGAAGACCCACGTCGAGGAGCTCTACGCGCTTCTCAGCGCCTGAGCGGCGGGCGCTCCGCGGCGATTCGCGCGTCGAGCTCGCGCAGCGCCGCCTCAAAGCGCCGCCGCTGCGGCGTGTCGGGCGGCGTGAGCCGCACGATCGCCGCCAGCTGCCGGCGCGCAAGCTTCCAATCGCGGGTCGCCAGGGCGAGCATCGCCGAGATCTCGAGCCCCTTTCCGCTCTCGGGACGCAGCGCGAGCCCGCGGAGAACGCGCTTCTTGGCATCTTCGAAGGCGCCCTCCTCGTTCGCGGTGAGCGCCGCCGCGCCGTATTCGAAAAGCACGTCGGGGTCCTCGGCCACCTTCGGCGAGGCGGCGATCGCGCGCCGGTACGCCTCGACCGCTCCGGAAAAGTCGTCGGCTTCGACGCGCCGGTGCGCGAGGAGCACCCATGCGCGCGCATCCTTCGGGTGACGCTCAAGGTAGCGCGCGACGGCTTCGGCGGGCGCCCGGCCCTCCAGCACTTTCTGCGCTTCGCTCAATTCGATGAGCTCGGGCGAACCCACGAGCGCATAGACCGCCGCGGAGCCGCCGAGCACGACGGCGAGCACGACGGGAATCCAGGCGCGCGCGGAGCCGCCGCCCTCGGGTTCGGGCCCCGCCGCACGCGTCTCTTCGAGCGCGCGCCGCCGAAGATCGGCGAGAAGCGCCTGCGCCTCGGCCGAGCCGATTCCCCCCGAGCGCAGGGCCTCTTCGATCTCGCGGCGCTCGGCGCGAAGCGCCTCGAGAAGCGCCTCGCGGGCGGCGTCCCGCTCGAGCCGGCGCGCCCCCCTTCGGGCGCGCCAGAGCGGCGGGATCACGATGAGGGCGGCCGCCGCGGCCATCGCCGCTTCAACCGCGTAGAGCGCGAGTGCGTGCATCGCCGTCGTCATTCGGGCGGCCGGGGGAATCCCGGCCGCCCGAAGTCAGGTGAGGGTTGAAGGATCAGGGCGATCAGCGGGCCGCGTTCTTTTCAGCGCAGGCCTTCTGCAGGAGCGCCGCCGCATCCTGGGCGGCCTTCGCGGCCTTGGCGAGGCTGCGCACCGCCATGTCGGGATTGTGGAACCAGGCGCCGTTCACCGCGGTCCAATACTCCCAATTGACGTGCGCGGAAGCGTGCAGCCTGCGGGCCTCGTCGAGCGTCTTCGAGTCGACGCCGGCGGCAATCGCGTTCTCAAACGCGTTGAACATGTCGTTCATGCGCGATTCCGTCTCGCGGACCTTGCCGTCGTAGTAGCCGTGCATCGCGTCGATCGCCGCGTTCATCTGCTCGGCCGTCTTGTCCTTGTGGCAGGTGAGGCACGTTTCCTGCATGTAGTGGCGCGGAGACGTCGACCAGTGAAGCGTGTAGGTCTTGCCGGTCTTTTCGTCCTTCACCTTCGGCATGTGGCACGTCTGGCAGGTCGCCCCCGCCTTGTCGTGCTTCGAGCCGAAGAAGGTCTCGGCGTCCGGGTGCTGCATCTTGATGAGGAGCGCGCCCGTCATGCTGTGCTTGAAGTCGCGGTAGCCGATCTTCTCGTAGTACGCCTCGATCTGGTCGGCGTTGACGAAGGGGAAATGGTTCGTCAGGCGGCTGTCCATGCCGATCGGCTTGCCCGTCTTCGCGTCGACGCCCGGATTGCAGATGTACTCGACGTGGCACTGCGCGCACATGAGGTTCGCGTCGGGCTTCTCGAGATAGGCGATCTTGCGGTCGAACCCGCGCACGCCGACGTCCCTGACGTCGAGCTTCGTCTTGCGGGCGGCCAGATCGTAGGCCGAAACGTCGTTCTTGCGCGTGAGCGCGTCGATCAGGCCGTCGCGGATGACGCGCGGCTTGGCGTTGTGCGGATCATGGCAGAAGTTGCAGTTGAGCGCGTGATTGACGGCGCGCACGGAGTCGACCGCGTTCGACGCGCGGCTGAACTTCGCCCCTTCGGCCTTGTCGCCCATGTAGGCCCAGTCGAGCATCAGATCGGCCGACTTGCACGACCAGCAGACGCCGTTGCCGGCCGCCGCGGTGCCCGGCTTGAAGGGCTTGTGCTCGTTCGATTCGGGGTGCGTGTCCTTCAGGACGTCCCAAACCTTGTAGTGCTTTCCGCCGGGGAGCGTCGTGTAGAGCCACCCGTCCTTCGGCTCGAATCGGCCGCCGAACGCACGATCGACGAGGAACTGATCGATCGCCATCCAGGTGTGGGCGCGCGGCAGGTCGTGCTCCTTCGTGAAGCCGTGGCCGCCCAGCGCGCGGTCGAAGAACGGATCGGGCGCCGGTCCCGACGCCGCCTTCTTCGACTGGCGGGCGGGCCGATCGCTCGTCTTGTAGAGCGAGGCGTACTGGTTCGCGTGGCACATGCCGCACTTGGCGGGATCCATGTTGACGGTCGGACGCGTCTTCGCGCTCTTCAGATGTTCGTCGAGGCCGGTGTGGCAGGTCGTGCAGGCCACGCCCTTATGGGCCGAGCCGGCATGTTCGGACGCAATGGGATTGTGGCAGGAGGCGCAGCGGGAAAGATCGGCCGCTTCGGCGCCGAAGGAAGCGAAAAGGCCGGCGACGGCGGCCGCGGTGATCCAGGCACGGGAACGCATGATGGGTCTCCAAAGCTTACGGGGTACTGAAATCTGGGCGGGTGCGCCGAAAGCCGCCCTTGGGGAAACGGCGGAACTTCCTGCAGGCAACTCGCCTACGGGAATTCTTAAGGATTTCTGAATGATTGTCCAGAGGAAAGTTTCCTCCCGGCGGAGGACCCGCGGCGCGCCGGAAGGATTTCCGTCAGCCGAGCGCCACGTCGAGCGCCATCATGAGCGCAAAGCCGAAAATGAAGGCGAGCGTGCCGGCATCGGAGTGTTCCGAAAGATGCGCCGACGGAATGAGCTCCTCGACGACGACGTAGAGCATCGCGCCCGCCGCGAAGGCGAGCATGAAGGGCATGAGGGGCGCGAAGAAGGGCAGCCCCAAAACGACGACGACGCCGCAGACGGGCTCCACGACGCCTGAAAAGGCGCCGAAGAGAAAGGCCTTCATGCGGGAATATCCCTGCTCGGCCATGGGAATGGAGACGGCCGCGCCCTCGGGAATGTTCTGGATGCCGATCCCGATGGCAAGCGCAAGCGCCGCCGAGAGCGAAGGCGCGCTGTCGGCAAGCGCCGCCATCCCCGAAGTGAGGCCGACCGAACCGCCTTCGGGAAGGTTGTGAAGCGTGATGGCGAGAAAGAGAAGCTGCGCGCGCCGCAGCTTCGTCTTCGGCCCTTCCGGAGCGGAGGCGCCCGGGTGAAGGTGGGGCATCGCCATGTCGAGGAACTTGAGGAAGAAGGCTCCCGCGAGAAAGCCGCCCACGGCGGCCGCCACGGGAGAGATGCCCGCCGACTCGGCGGCCTCCATCCCCGGAATGAGGAGGCTCCAGACCGCGGCCGCAACCATGATCCCGGCCGCGAATCCGAGGGAGAGCGTTTCGGCGAGCCGAGGGCCGGCATCGTCCGGAGCGCGCCGCGGCTTCATGAAGAAGACGGCCGCCGAGCCGATCGTGGTGCAGAGAAAAGTGAGGCCCGTGGCGAGAAGCGTGTTGAGGAGGGCCGCCCCCATGTCCATGGCTTGCAGGTCCAATTTCGAAATTCCGAAAAGCGTTCAGTCGTCGATCCGCCGATCGTAGCGCAGGTTCGAGGTTCGGCGTTCCGCGGGGAAAAAATAAAGCCGGCCTTCGGGGGAAAGCCGGCTCCCGCCCGCCGCGGCCGGCTCATCGGGCTCGGCCGCGAGGAGAATCAAGGCGCGCTCAGTCCTTCACGAGACCGAAGGGCCACTGCGACGTGCCGTACATGTTGTAGACGTGCTTGTAGCCGGATTCGACGAGAATCCGAGAGGCCTTTTCGGCGCGCACGCCCGACTTGCACTGCACGAGCACCTTCTGGTTCTTGTCGGGAACCGCTTCGAGCGTCACGCCGGGCTTCAGGGTCGAGAGCGGCACGTTCACCGCGCCCTTCACATGGCCTTCGGCGTATTCATCCGCTTCGCGCACGTCGATGAGAACGACCTTTTCCTCCTCCATCATCTTCTTGCCGACTTCAGGCGTCACCTTGGCGTAGGCCGGATTGACGTAGGTGAGGGGCTGAGCAGGCTGAGGATTGACGGGTTCCTGAGCCTGAGCCGCGCCGAAGGCAAGCATGCCGGCGCACAGCGCGGCAAGAACGTTCATCTTCATGAGAAATTCCTCCAATGATTCGGAAGGCGGCGACGAAGGTCGGACGGCCTCCCCGCGGATTCGGGCGAAAGAAAGCGCCGGGCGCCCTCTTCGCCGACCCGCAGAGTGTAGCGCACCTTTCGAATCCCTCAAACAAACGGCTCGAAAACGTGCGGCTCAGCCGTTCGAGCGCCGTCGTAAACTTTGACGCGTCCTTCATGGATTTTTCCCTTCCGTCATGCTCGAAGCCTTTCTCCGCTCAATCGACTGCGTTCTCATCCTCATCATGCTTGCGGGAGCGGGATACGCGACGGCCGCCCGCGGCTGGTACGACGGGCCGCAGGCTTCCGCCCTCATCGCGAAGCTCGTCACGTTTCTGTCGCTGCCCGCGTACCTTTTCTCGAGCGTCCTCGAGCGGCTCGACCACGATGAGCTCCTCTCGCTCGCGGGCTCGATGATTGCGCCCTTCGCCTCGATCTGGCTCTGCTTCCTTCTGAGCCGCCTCGTCGTGCGCGCGTTCAAGGTTGAGGCGCAGCACCAAGGCGTCTTCTCATCGGCCTTCTCCGCAACCAACAACATGTTCATCGGCGTGCCCGTTTCGCTCGCGCTTTTCGGCGAGGAGGCGCTCGTGCCGACGCTCCTCTACTTCTTCGCGAACACCACCTTCTTCTGGACGATGGGCAACTTCCTCGAGGCGATGGACGGAATCGCGGCCGAGCACCGCAAGCCGCCCAAGGTGCTTTCGATCGAAACCGTCCGGCGCGTCTTTTCGCCGCCGCTCTGCGGCTTTCTCGCGGCAATCGCCTTCATCCTCGTCGACGTCCGTCCGCCCGAACCGATTCTGACCGCCGCGACGTACATGGGCGGCATCACCTCGCCGCTCGCCCTCATCTTCATCGGGCTCATGATTCACCGAATCGGCATCCGCAACATCCGCATCACGAAGGACATTCTTCTCGTCGTGTTCGGGCGCTTCGTCCTTTGCCCGGCCGTTTGCCTCGCCTTCACGGCCCTGCTCCCGCTGCCGCCTCTTTTCGCCAAGGTCTACGTCATTCAGGCGTCTTTGCCCTGCATCACGCAGATCGCGGTGCTCGCTCGCTTTCACCACGCGGACGTTCGGTTTGCAACGACGGCCGTCGCCTTGACGACGCTCCTCTGCGTTGCGGCGCTGCCCGCCTGGATGCTGATCCTCACGGCGATCGAATAGGCGGCCGATTCCGCCGCACGCGGCTCCGAGCTTTCTGCAAAAATGTGAACGCTCCCGAAGCCGCCGCCTGCGGTTCGGGAGCTGCCCGATTTCGACCTTTCCAGACGCCTTCCATGCGACTCTGCGCTCAAATCCTCGATCTTCAAGTCCGCTTTGCCGGCACGGATGAAAATCCCCTCGAAGCGCTTGCCCGCATCCGCGCGGGCGGGCGTCCGCGTCCTTGCGCCGAAGCCTCTTCCTCGAAGGGCTCCTCTGCACTGTCGCCCAAGCAGCGGCGGCGGCTCTCGCCCCTCGGGCGTCTGGCGGCCGACGCCCTTTGGGCGCTCCCCGAAGAGGCGCGAAGCGGCGCGGCCTGGGTCTTCGCCTCGCGCTGGGGCGACATCGAGTCGGCGATGACCGAAATCGAGCGCGCCGCCCGAGGCGAAGACGTTTCGCCGACGAAGTTCGCCGTGAGCGTGCACAACGGCATCGCCGCGCAGCTTTCGATCGCCTCGAGCCACCGCGCGCCGTCGACGGCGATCGCCGGCGGGCCCTTTTCGCTGGAGGCGGGGTTCGAGGCCGCCGTGGGGCTGCTCACCGAACACGAACGCGCGGCGCTCATCGTCTACGACGCGAAGCCCCCCGCCGAGTTCGGGGCCGAGGGCCTCGCCTGGGCCGCTGCGCTTCTTCTCGGGCCGCAGCTCGAGTCCTCCGACCCTGCGGAATTCGAGCGGCTTCAGGCGCTCGGCCCCGTGGCCGCCCTGCGCACCCGGCCCCTGCGTCCGGGCGAGGCGGTCGATGCCGCGGTCGATGCGCCCGGAGGGTTTCCGCCTGCGCTCGAAACGCTCGCCTGGCTTCTCTTCGACGACGCGCTCACGCTCGAGCACGTCGGCCGTCACGCCGCGCACGTTTGGGCGAAAACCGCCCGATTCGCGCCCCGCGGCGCTCCGAGCGGAACCGCACGATGACCCGGCTTCTCAAGAAAGTCCTCCAAGGAACGGGAACGGCGCTCGCCTTCGGCCTCTTCGGGATCGCCGGCATCGTCTTCGGGCTGCTCGTCTCGCCCTTCCTCGGCCTCTTCGCCTCGAACGCGGCCGAGCGCGAGCGTGCCGCGCGGCGCGTCGTGCGTCTGTGGTTCGCCTGCTTCATTCGGATCATCGAGGGACTCGGCCTCGTGCGGGTCGTGCTGCTCAACCCGGAGCGGCTCGAGCGGCCGGGCATCATCGTCGCGGCCAATCACCCGTCCCTCATCGACGTCGTCGCCCTCATCAGCCGCATGGACAACGCCGCCGTCATCGTGAAGGACAAGCTCACGCGCAGCCCGTTCACGCGCGCTCCGATCCGTGCCGCAGGCTACGTCTCGAATGCGCTCGGCGCGGCCGGACTCGAGCGGGCTGCGGCCGCGCTCGAATCGGGCGCGGCCTTCGTCCTCTTTCCCGAGGGGACCCGCACGCCCGCCTCCCTTCCCGCAGGCAAGTCGCCCAGGATGCACCGGGGAGCCGCCGCGCTCGCGCTCGCCTCGCGGCGGCCGATCACGCCCGTCAGAATTCACGCCGAGCCGCGGTGGCTCACGAAGGACCGAGGTTGGTGGCACCTCCCCGAAAAGCCCATGACGCTCACGCTCGAGGTCCTGCCCGACATCGATTCGGCCGACCTTCTCGATCGATATAATGAGAGGCCTTCCGCGGCCGTACGGGCGCTTTCGAAGAGACTTGCCCGCGCGCTTTTCCCTCATCTCGAAGAAATCGACCATGAACCTCCAGCTCATTGAAGAGCTCAAGAGACTCATCATCACGAGCCTCAACCTAGAGGACGTCTCCGAAGCCGACATCGATCCCGAGGCGCCGCTTTTCGGCGAGGGACTCGGGCTCGACAGCATCGACGCGCTCGAGCTCGGCCTTGCGCTCAAGAAAAAGTACGGCATCACGCTCACGGCCGAAAGCGCCGAAGCCCGTGAAGTCTTCCGCAGCGTCGCTTCGCTTGCGCGCTACATCGAATCCTCTCGGAGCGCCTAATGCAGCTCACCCCCCAAGAAGAACAAATCTACGCCGTCCTCAGCCGCATCCTCGTCGAAGACTTCGAAGTGCCTGCGGAAAAGATTTCCCTCGACGGACGGCTCTATGAAGACTACGACATCGACTCGATCGACGCGGTCGACATGATCGTGCAGCTCAAGCCCCATCTCGGGCGCCGCCGCGTGAAGTCCGAGGACTTCCGGCAGGTCCGCACGCTCGGCGACGTCGTGCGCGTCGTGGGCGAAGTGCTGTCGCGTCCCGAAAGCGCAAGCGAAGCGGACGCCGGCTGATGCGCGCCTTCGCGCGCGGAGCGCTTGCCCTCGCCGCTGCGCTCTACCCGCTCTGGGCCTGGTGGGGGCTCTCCCGATGGGGACTCTCCTCGGTGGCGCTTCTCCTCGCGCTGCTCGCCGCGCTGCGCTTCGCGCTTCTGCCCTCGCGCCGCACGGTCGCGGCCGCGCTTCTCGCGGCGGCGCTCGCCCTTCTTTCGCTTTTCTGCGGCACCTCGGCGCCCCTGCTCTGGTATCCCGTCGCCGTCAACGCGGGACTCCTCTTCATCTTCGCCTCGAGCCTCTCCTCGACGCCCGTGGTCGAACGCATCGCCCGGCTGCGCGATCGGAACCTTCCCGAGGCCGCCGTGCGCTGGTGCCGCCGCACGACCGCCGCATGGTGCGTCTTCTTCACGGCGAACGGCGCGATTGCGCTCGCGACGGTGCTCTCGGGCGACATGGAGCTCTGGGCGCTCTGGAACGGGTGCTTGAGCTACGCCGCCGTCGGACTCATGCTTGCCGGCGAATGGATCCTGCGCCGGCGCGCCATGAAGCGCCGAAGACTGCCGTGAATCTATACTGATCGGCGTCCGCCAACGTTTTTTCCTCATCCGCGCCATGCCCGTGAACGACCGAGCCGTGCTTCCGCTTGCCCATGCGCTCATGCGTCCCCTGACCGAGCGCGTCCTCGCGCTTGCGGCCGACGGCCGCCCCGTGACGGACCGCGGCTTCGTCGAAGAGGCGCTGCGCTGGTGCGCGGCCGGGAAGGCGCACGTCCGCAGAATCCCGCCCCGCTCGCGGCCGACCCGCGCGCTTCTTCACGCCGAGGACGCCGCCCAATTCCTTCCCGCCCTCTTCGGGCTCTGGTCGGCCGGCATTGAGGTCTGCCTCACCGGCGACACGCTTGCGGGCACGCTCGAGCGGCTTCGCGCGGGAGGCATGGTGGAGACGGGCGACCTGCTCGCGCTCGATTGGGCGCAGGCCCCGGCCGCTGCGCGGCGGATGACTGCGCTTGACGGCGGCCCCGTCGAATTCCCCGAACCGGACGACGCGCTTCGGACTCGAATCCGCCGCACGCCCCTTCCCGAATCCCAACCGCTCCTCACGCTCTTCACGAGCGGCACGACGGGCGACCCCGAGCGCGTGCCGAAGCGCCTCGGGGAGGTCTTCGCCGAAGCCGAAAGCCTCTCCGAGGCGCTCCATGAAGTCGGCGTCGCGGACGACGCTCCCTTCTGGGTCTCGGGCACGGTGACGCCGCAGCACATCTACGGGCTCCTCTTCCGCGCGCTCTGGCCGCTCACGACCCGCCGGGCGGTGGTCGACGGCAGGCGCCTGCACTTCGAGGAGGAGGCCGCGCAGCGGCTCGCCGAAGCCAAGCGCTCGGGCGTCCGCATGCTTTTCGTGAGCTCGCCCTCGCAGCTCTCGCGCCTCTCCGACCCTGGCGCCTTCGCGCCGAACCTCGACGCGCTTCTCGGCGCGACAAGCTCGGCGGGGCCGCTTTCCGACGAAGGCGCGCTTGCCGCGCGCCGAGCGCTCGGCAGCTTCCCGCTCGAGATTCTCGGCTCAACCGAGACGGGCGGCATGGCCCGACGTCGGCGTCGGCTCACGCCCGAAGGCGTGCTCGAGACGCCCGACTGGCGGCCGATGCCCGACACCGAAATACGCGTGCGGCTCGAATCGGGCGAACTGGCGCGGACCGGCGCGGGACGCATCGCGATCCGCTCGAATCACATCGCCCGCGAGGACTGGCTCATCGGCAGCGACCGCATTGAGCTCTCCGAGGAGGGCTTCCGGCTCCTTGGCCGCGCGGACCGCGTCGTCAAGATCGAAGGCAAGCGCGCGTCCCTCACCGAAATCGAATCGCTCCTCAAGGCGCTTCCCGAAGTGCGGGAGGCCCGCGTCTTCAAGACGACGGGCGGAGCGAACGCGCGCGAAGCGCTTGCCGCCGCGGTCGAATGGAGCGAAGCCGGCCGCGCACTCTGCCTCGCTTCGGGCAAGCTCGCGCTCGTGCGTCAAATCCGCGCGTCGCTCCTGCGCTCGGTTCCGGCGCTTCTCGCGCCGAAGCGCTGGCGCTTCACGGACGCCTTTGTCCGCAACGCCGAAGGCAAAATCCGCCAGGCCTCCGTCGAGGCGCTCTTCGACCCCCGCCGCCCCGAATGGATTCGGCTCGAGCCCGCCGCGGACGAATCGCTGCGGCTGCTCGTTCCGCTCTCGGCGCGCCTTGCCTGGTTTCAGGGCCACTTTCCGGAAAGCGCGATTCTTCCGGGCGTGGCCCAGACGCTTCTCGTCGACCGGGCCATGCGCGAGTTCGGGCTCCTCGACGCGCAGAGCCCCGCGCCCTCGAGCGTGAAGAATCTGAAGTTCAAAATGATGACCTTCCCCGAGGAAACGCTCGAACTTCGCATTTCTCTCGGCGACGCGCCCGAGGGCCGGCGCGCCAAGTTCATCTGGACGGAATTCGGCCGTCCCGAAGCGGTCCGCAGCACGGGCACGCTCGTCTACGCCTCGGGCCGCTGAAGGCCTCTCCGACGAAAGCGCCGCACGCCTCTGGCGTGAGGCGTGCGGCGCACGGCGCGAAGAGCCGGCCCGATCATGGAAAATTCGGCGCAGCTTCGCCGCTCAATCGGACAGTCGGGAAATGCGCGGCGCTCCCTGAACGACGCGTCGTCCGAGAGCGCCGTTCAAGGGCGCTGCGCTTCAGAGGCTTGCGCGCAGGATTTCAAGCACGCCCGCCCGGTCGATCGGGCGGAAGGCGTTCGCAAGCGGATACCAGAACTTTTCCACGTGCTCGGCCATCTCCTCGAAGTGCTCGTCCGTCACCTTGAGTTCGGCAAGCGTCCTCGGCAGGCCGATCGACGCGAAGAACTCGGCCGTGCATTCGATCGCCTTGCGGGCGTTCGCCTCGACGCCTGCCTTCGGATCCAGGCCGAAGACGTTGACGCCGAGCTGCGCGAACTTCGGAGCCGTTTCGGCATTGAGCGTGTAGCGCATCCAGTGCGGGGTGATGACGGCAAGGCCGGCGCCGTGCGTCACGTCGTGGAAGGCGGAAATTTCGTGCTCGATCCCGTGGCAGGGCCAGGGACTCGGGCTGTTGCCCACCGCGAGCAGTCCGCAGCAGCCGAAGGAGCTCGCGAGCATGAGCGCGGAGCGCGCATCGAGGTCGTTCGGATCGGCGACGGCTTTGGGCGCATTGTGGACGACCGCGCGCAGCACCGCCTCGCAGAAGCCGTCGCTCACCTCGTTCGTCTCGCTCACGAAGTACTGCTCGAAAACGTGGGAGACGATGTCGGCCGCACCGGCCGCCGTATGCCAGGCGGGCACCGTCGTGCTCACCGACGGATCGCAGAAGGAGGCCACCGGAAAGAGGTTCGGCGCGCCGAGATGAAGCTTTTCCTGCGTCGCTTCGTTCGTGATGACGCCCGCGCCGTCGTACTCGCTCCCGGTCGCGGCCAAAGTGAGCACGGCGAAGATCGGCAGCGCGCGGCCGATCTTCGAATGGTCAAGAACAAGATCCCAGGCGTCTCCGTCGTAGTAGAAGCCCGCCGCGATCGCCTTCGACGCGTCGAGCACGCTGCCGCCGCCCACGGCGACGATGAAATCGACCGACTCGTCGCGGCAGACCTTGACCGCGCGGCGCACGGATTCGATCCGGGGATTCGGCTCAATGCCCGCGAAGTCCACGCATTCGACGCCGGGAAGCGCCGCCTTCACGCGATCCAGAAGGCCGCTGCGCACGACGCTGCCGCCGCCGTAAAGAACGAGCGCCTTCCGGCCGTAGGCCGCCGTGGCGGAGGAAAGCTTCTCGAGACAGTCCGCTCCGTAGATCAGTCGGGTCGGAAGAAAAAGTTCAAACGAACGCATGCGAGACTCCTTTCCAAAGAGAATCCAATCGACGTGCGAAGTGTAAGAAAAGCCGCCTTTCATATCAAATAACATTCACGAACTGAAACTCATGCCCGAAAAGCATGAGTGGAAGCGTTTGGAGAACGAAAGTTCTCACTCGGCCTTCGATTGCCGGAAAGCCTTGGGGGACATGCCGAGGCAGCGGGTCGTGAAGCGGGAGAAGTAGGAAACCGAGGAAAAGCCGAGGGCTTCGGCCGCTTCGGTGATGGTGAGCGCGGGGTTGCAGAGCGTCCGGGCGATCTCCTGCGCGGCGTAGAGCTCAATGAAGCAGGATGCGCCCTGCCCGCTCGCGCGGCGGCAGATTTCCGAGAGGTACGAAGGCGTCACGAAGAGCCGCTCGGCGTACCAGCCGAGATCTCGGTGCCGCCTGGCTGCGCCCTGACTGAGGAGCTCGAGAAAGGCGGCAAGCTTCTGGAGCGTGCGCGGAGAAACGGCCTCGGCCGAGCACTCCCGCGAATGAATATGGTAGAGGTCGAGGATGTGCGCGGCGAGCAGGTGGCCGATCATCTCCTGATGGAAACGGTGTTCCGCTTCGGCCAACCGCTCTCGAATGCGCGCGAGGTCCTCCATCGAGCGGTCGAACTCAGCCTTGCGCATCCGCATGACGGGATTCTGCAGGAGCGCAAGGTGGCCGACGACGCCGTAGCGGCTGCGGATGACGATGGAACTCAGAAATTCGGGACGGATCGCCATGACGAGCGCCCGAAAATCATCCGATGCGGCAAAGTCGCCCGCGAGCGCCGGGTGCGGAAGAATCGCGTAGTCGCCCGGCGCCACGTGGTAGCGCGTCTGGCGATGAAGGAAACTCATCGCGCCGTCGGTGCAGAGGAAATGCGTGACGAAGCCGTGCGGAACGAGCGCTCGGATTCCTGAAAAATCTTCCGAAAAAAGAAGGAATTCCCGGAATTCCCCGCCGTCAGGCGGCGAAATTTCGGATGATGCGTCCAAATGGAGCCTCCGCCTCAAAAACCGCGAAAAGTGAAAATTTCACCCAGTTTAAGGCATGTCCACGAAAGCCGCTCCGCTCTAGGCTTGAGCGCATCGAAAGCGCCCGATCGGGCGGAATGCTTTGGGAGAAGAACATGCAGGAAGTGCGTCTCAACAACGGCGTCCGAATGCCGGCGGTCGGATTCGGCGTCTATCAAATTCCGAAGGAATCGACCGAAGGCCTCGTCCTCGAGGCGATCGAAACGGGATACCGCATGATCGACACGGCGGCCTCCTACTTCAATGAGGCCGAAGTGGGCCGCGCCGTGCGCGCCTGCGGGCTGCCCCGCGAATCGATCTTCGTGACGAGCAAGCTCTGGGTGCAGGACTATGAGTACGAGGACGCGCTCAAGGCCTTCGACCGCTCGCTCAAGAACCTGGGGCTCGACTACATCGACCTCTACCTCCTGCACAAGCCCTACGGCAACTACTACGCCGCCTGGCGCGCGATCGAAAAGCTCTATCGGGAAGGCCTCATCCGCGCCATCGGCGTGACGAGCTTCTCCTCGGAACGTCTCCAAGACCTTTTCCTTCACAACGAGGTGAAGCCCGCGGTCAACCAGCTTGAAACCCATCCCTTCTTCCAGCAGAAGGCGGCCAATGCGTGGCTGAAGGAGGAAGGCATCGTTCACGAAGCCTGGGCGCCCTTTGCCGAAGGACTCAACGGGATTTTCGAACACCCGACCCTCGTCAAAATTGCACGCGCCCACGGCAAGGGCGTCGGCGCGGTCGTTCTGCGCTGGCTCAATCAGCGCGGCGTCGTCGTGATTCCGAAGACGGTGCGCCGCCTCCGCATGGAGGAAAACCTGCGCATTTTCGACTTCACGCTCACCGATGATGAAATGAAGGCGATCGCGCTTCTCGACACGGGACGCAGTCCCATTTACGACGACATGGACCTCCCGACGGTGAAGGCCATCGGGCTTCACCGCATTCACGACTGACGAAAGGAGACCGCTGTGGAATCAATTCGCCTCAACAACGGCGTCGAAATGCCCGTCGAAGGCTTCGGCGTCTTTCAGATCGCTCCTCAATCCTGCGAGCGCGTGGTGCGCGAAGCGCTCGACGCGGGCTACCGCATGATCGACACCGCGCAGGCCTACTACAACGAAGCGGGCGTCGGCCGAGCCGTAAAGGCTTCGGGCATTCCGCGCGAGGATCTGTTTCTCGTCACGAAGGTCTGGATTTCGAATGCGGGCGACGAGCGCGCCGCGGCCAGCATCGACGCCTCGCTCAGGAAGCTCTCGACCGACTACATCGATCTGCTCCTCATCCATCAGCCTTTCGGCGACTACTACGGCACATGGCGCGCCATGCAGCGCGCGCTCGCCTCGGGGAAGGTCCGCGCGGTCGGCTTGAGCAACTTCTACGACGCGCGGTTCGTCGACCTTTGCGAAATGTTCGACGTGAAGCCCGCCGTCGTGCAGCTCGAGACGCACGTCTTCTCGCAGCAAAAGCGCATGCGCCGCCTCATGGAGGCCTACGGGACCCGCCTCATGGCCTGGAGCCCGCTCGCCCAAGGCCGAAAGGAAATCTTCACGAACCCAACCCTCGTCGAAATCGCCGCGCGGCATGGAAAGACGGCCGCCCAGACGGCGCTCCGCTTCCTCACTCAGGAGGGCATCGTCGTGATTCCCAAGTCCTCAAGCCGCGCACGCATGGAGGAAAATCTCGCCATCGGGGACTTCCGCCTCAGCGGCGAAGAGATGGACGCCGTCCGAGCGCTTGACGAAGGCAAACCGAGCTTGGCGGACTTTGAGGACCCCGAACTCGCCCGCTTTCTCATCAGCTACGACGAGAAATTCAATCCCGAGCGCCGGGCGGCCACGGCCTGAAGCTCGATGGAAGGGCGGCCGCCGCCGCGCCCTGCCTCGGCGGCCTTGACGGGAAAAGACCCGCGCGAAGGAGCCCCTTCCAGGGCGCCCTCCCGCGGGTCCTCGAGCGGATCGGCCGCGCCGCTCGATCCTTCGCGCGGCCGCTCGCTTTTCGACTCAGGCGTCGATCACTTCTTCTGGCAGCAGCAGCCTTCGCCGCCGCAGCCGCATTCCACCGTCTTCGACTGCATCGCGCGGAGGAACCAGAGCTCCTTCGTGAAGCCCGCGATGTAGCCTTCGAACATGCCCTGAACGGCGTAGTCGTCGGCTTCGGCCGCTTCGTTGCGGATTTCAACGGCAAGGTCGAGCATCTTCTGCATGTCGGCTTCGACCATGGCCACCGCCTCGCAGCAGTCGAAGGCGCGCGGTTCGACTTCTTCGAGCGTGGCGCGCTCGAGATAGGCCTTCATCGTCGAAAGCGGCGTCTTGCCGCGCATCTTGAGGAGCTCGGCCACGGCGTCGTAGGCTTCGAACACTTCGTCGTAGAGCTTTTCGGTGTATTCGTGGACGCTCACGAAGTACGGGCCCACCACGTTCCAGTGAATGTTGTGGAGCTTCACGTTCCAGACCGCGAGGTTCGCGAGGTAGGTCTTGATCTTGCAGGACTTCATCATGATGGCGTCTCCTATGACGTTGAAGGCGTAGATGTCTTCTATCGCCTTCCTTTATTAGATAGCTTTAGATTAACACAACGCGGCGGCAACGTCAAAGCGCAAATGTATCCAAATGCGAAATCCGCCCGCAAAAAGAAATGGAGCGCGTCCCTGCGGGCGCGCTCCCTCTTCGCAAGACGCAGGCGGGTACTCAGGACGCCGCCGATTCCGACGCGCGCCGACGACGCTCCCAATGAAGCACGGGCCAGCCCCGACCGCGCGCCTCTCCTTCGAGGAGCGGGTCGGGATTGACGACCGTCACGCCGCCCGCTCGAAGCGCAAGCGGCAGATCGTTGCGGCTGTCGGTGAAGAAATAGACCTTTTCCGGCGGAATGCCGAGCGACTCAAGGCGAGCCACCTTTCCTTCCCGGAAGGTCATGATGCCTTCAATGCGGTCGGTCGGGATGCCGTTCTTCTCGACGAGATCAATCCCCACGGCATCCTCCACGTCGAAGACTCGGGCGGCCGCCTTCACGAGAAAGGTGGCCGAAGCCGAGAGAATCATGACGGGAATGCCGGCGGCCTTGGCGCGCCAGACGGCGCGCTTGCCCTCGGGAAAAGCCGAAGGGGCGATCACGGACGCGATGAAGCGCTCGACGAGCCGCTCGAGCTCATCGGCGGAAAGACCGGCAATCGACGGCATCATTTCGGTGAGAAACCGCTGCATGTCGAGCCGACCCCGACGATAGTCGTCGACCATGCGTTCGGTCGAGCGCCGATAGCACGGATCCGTCACGACGCCCTCGCTGTAGAGCCAGTCGGTCCAGTCGACCGTGACGTCGGCGTCGATCAAGGTGCCGTCGAGATCGAAGACGACGGCTCGGGGAGGCTCGCCCGAAGCAAGCGCGAAGGGAGCGGGAGAGGCCGCTCCGGCCTGATAGTAGAAGGAACTCATCAAGCAATCATACCTGCAAGAATCGGCACTTCGTCGAGGTTGCGCAGAATGAACTGCGCTCCCGCGGCCTCAAAGACGGCGCGCGCCTTCGCGCGGGCGGCTTCGCGGCCCGCTTCGCTGAGCGCATCCCACTCGGCGCGGGTGAGGCCCATCACGGAAGAGCCCTCAAGAACCGCGGCAGCCCAGACGCCGGAGGCGCGGGCTTCCTCGATGTCGGACACCGTGTCGCCCACTTTGAGGACGCGGCGCACGTCGACTTCGCCCAGGCGGCGCATGTTCTCGAAGATCATGTAGGGATAGGGACGGCCGCGGCCGTCCGCATCTTCGGCGGTGACGACGAGATCGGGCTTGTAGCCGAAGCGTTCGGCTTCGGGCGCCACGACGGCCATCATCTCGCGGGTGAAGCCCGTCGTCGTGCCGATGCGGATGCCCTTCGCGCGCAGCGCCTTCACGCAGTCGATGAGGCCGGGCTTCAGGTCGCAGTGCTGCGTGAGCACGGCCATCTGCGCGGGTTCGAACGAAGCGTAGATCGCCTGAGCGTCGGACTCGTCGGGGCGGCGCCCCTTCGCCGCCTCAAAGCGTGCGGCAAGTTCGGGCGCGGCGAGCATCGTTCGGATGTGGTCGATCTTGAGCATCCCCATCGGGGCGCGGGTCTCCTCCTCGGAAACCTCGATCCCGTACTGGCGGAAGGCCTCACGGAAGGCGGAGACCGGAGCGACGCTGCCGAAGTCGATCGTCGTGCCGGCCCAGTCGAAGATAACGGTGGTGATCATGCGGAGCTTCTCCTTCAGGCCGCGCGGCGACAGCGGACAATGCGTTCAAAAAGTTCAAGAATGCGCTCTACGTCGCTCATCGAAAGATCCCCGATGTTGCCGAGGCGGAACGTTTCCTGATCGGTGAGCTTCCCGGGATAGATGACGTAGCCCTCGCGCTTGAGCTCGTCGTACATGTCGCGGAAGGAAAACCCTTCCGAAGGATAGAAGAAGGTCGTGATGATGGGACCCTGATGATCGGGCGCAATGTAGGCCCGGAACCCGAGGCGCTCCATGCCTTCGCGAAGCCGAGCGTTGAGCGCGCGGTACCGGGCGCTGCGCGCGGCAATGCCGCCCTCCTCCTCGAGCTCCTTCATCGCCTGGGCAAAGGCGGCCACGGTGTGCGTGGGCGACGTGAAGCGCCACTTGCCGCGGTCGGCCTCGAACGTCTTCCACTGATCGTAGAGGTCGAGCGAAAGCGTGCGGGCGTTGCCGCGGCTCGCCTCGAGAACCGAGCGCTTCGCGATCACGAAGCAGAAGCCGGGAACCCCCTGAATGCACTTGTTGGCCGACGAAATGATCACGTCGATTCCCCAGGCCTTCACCGGGATCTCCACCCCGGCGAACGAGCTCATCGCGTCGACGATCATGATGCGGCCGGCCGCCTTCACCACCCGGGAGACGGCTTCAACGTCGTTCAAAAGACCCGTCGTCGTTTCGCTGTGGACCATCGAGACGTGCGTCGTTTCGGGATGCTCCTTCAGGAAGGCGGCCACGGCGGCGGCATCCGGAATCTCGTTCCAAGGGAAGTCGAGACGCGCATAGTTGACGCGGTGACGGTCCAAAATCTTGCACATGCGCTCGGAATAGGCGCCGTTCACGAGAACAAGAACGCTGTCGGTCGCGGAAGGCAGGCTTGAGAGCACGGACTCGACGCCGAACGTGCCCGATCCCTGCATGAGGACGGTCGTGTATTCATCGGCGGAAACCTGCGCGAGCTTCAGAAGCCCCGCTCGGACGGCCTCGGTCATGCTCTTGTAGTCGTCGTCCCAGGTGCAGCGGTCGACGAGCATCTGCTCGCGCACCGTCAAGGTCGTCGTCAGCGGACCCGGCGTCAGAAGCTTGTAGGTGTTCGGATCTTGGGTAAGCATTAGGATAAGTTCAATGGATGAAAGGCTGCGGAAGGGGCGCCCATGGTTTCTCTCCGCCCCTCCCGCGCCTTTCGTTCCGATTCGGTTGTCAGTGGATCAGGTTTTGGCTCATCACTCGCCCTTCACGAGCTTCTGATGCTTCGTGAGGAGCTCAACCGTGAGGGGTTCCTTGAACTGCATCGGGTGAGCGGGCTTGTTTTCGGCCGCCACGGTTTCGCCCTTGTAGAGCGCAACCGGGTAGTACTTGAGGAGGTCCTGACGGCCGAACTTGATGATCGTCTCGACCACCTTCTGCGCATTCGGATTCGTCTTTTCGCCCTTGTCGATCACGGCGGCGGCTTCATAAAGCGTGAAGTTGCCTTCGGTCGGATCGACGTAGTCGACGGGAAGGCCCTTCGCCTTGTCGGCGACCGCCTGGTGGCGGAGTCCGAAGCCCACCGCGGCCTCACCCGCGCGGATCTTCTTCAGAGGACCCGAGCCCGATTTTTCGAGGTGGGCGCCCGCATTCTTTTCGATCGCGCGCACGGTCGCCGCGCCCTTCTCTTCGCCTTCAGCGGAAATGAGCGCCTGCGTCATCAGCCAGGAGGTGGAGCTTCCCATGATGTCGGGCACCGAAATGTGGTTCGCATAGACGGGATTCGCGAGGTCGGCAAGCGCCTTCGGCATCGGCAGGCCGTCGGCCTTCAGCACCTGGGTGTTGACGAAGATGGCGCCGCAGTTGCCGAGAATGGGAGCGTAGTAGTCCGGCACGGGCGTGAGCGTGTCGGCCTTGAAGGCGAGCGGCGCGAAGAGCTTCGACTTCTGCTGCAGGCTTTCCAGGTAGTAAGTGCTGATCGTCACGATGTCGGCTTCGATCGTCTTGCCTTCGGCGACGAGCTTGCCGCCAAGTTCGGACGTGCCGAAGCCCTGCATGAGGTACTTGCCCTTGAAGCCGTTTTCGTCAAGGGCCTTCTTCATCGCCTGCTGCGCCTCTTCATCGGCGTTCGAGTAGATGACGACGGGCGCGGCCTCGGCCTTATCGGCCGTCTTTTCCGCTTCGGCCGGAGCCGAGGCCTTTTCGCCGCAGCCGGCGAGCATCACGGCGGCGCCCGCAGCGGCGAGCATGGTCAAGCGAAAGCGATTCTTCAGCATGATGTGTGTTTCCTTAGAGAGTGTTGACATGAGTGGGAATGTCGATGCGCGGATTCAGACGCTCAATCGCCCTTCTTCGACTTCGTCTTCGCCAGTCGGTCGAGAACGACCTTGGCGACGACGTTCGTGAGGAAGATGAGCACCGAGAGGACGAAGATCGCGTCGAACCTTTCGTAGTACTGCAGCTCCTTGATGCGCGTCGTGAGCACCATCGTGCGGGAGCCGGCAAGGAAGACGATCGCGGAGATCGTCACCATGGAATTGACGAAATAGGTCTGGAACATCTCGACGAGCGTCGCGCGGGCGTTCGGCACGACGATGCGGCGCACGCTCTTGAACCAGCTGTCGCCCATCAGAATTCCGGTCGTCTCCCAGGACGCGTTCATCTTCGAGAGCGCCGTCGTGGCCATGATGTACGGGGTCGAGAGGAAGTGGACGAGGTTCGCGAGAATGAGGATCCAGATCGTGTTCTGCAGGAAGGTCCCGGAGAAGGCGAAGAGGAACCCAACGCCGAGCACCATGCCGGGCAAGGTCGACGTGAGCATGGCGAATCCGTCCATCGCGGTCCGGCACCAACCCGGCATGTTCGAGCGGGCGCGGATCATGGCGGCGGCAAAGGCGACCGCCGTTCCGATGGCGGCCGAAGCGAGCGCAACGCCGACGCTGCGCAGATAAAGGGGCAGGATGGAGCCGTCGGTGAAGATTTCCTTCACGTGCCGCATGGTCGGCCAGGGCTGATACGGCCAGGATTCGACGAAGGGAACGATGAAGATGACGAGGAAGACCGAGAGCATCAGGAGCGCGATCGCCGCGAAGAAGACGAGGAAGCCGGCGTCCCGGACGCGGTTCTTCATCGGCGGCTCGGTCGAAATGCGGTTGTAGCGGAAGTTGAGCCGGTCGGCGCGCTTCAGAAGAATCACGGCGGCCGCCGACGGCACGAGCATGCTGATCGCAATGACGGCGCCTTCGCCGAAGTTCGGGATCGCCCCCATCATGGTCGAGTAAAGCTCGGTGGCGATCACCGTGTACTGTCCTGCGATCGAAACCGGAATGCCGAAGTCCGTGAAGGCGAGGAAGAAGGCGAGGACGAAGGCCGACAGACTCGCGCCGAGCGTGGGCCGCACCGCCGTCATGTAGAACGTCCGAAGCGGCTTGTCGCCCATCACGCGGCTCACGATCACGAAGCGCCGATCCACGTACATGAACGCGCTCATCATGACGAGGAAGGCGGGCGGAAGCGTGTAGAGGATGTTCGTGATGAGGAGCCCCCAGAAGCCGTAGATCGAGAAGGGCAGCGCCCCGATCAGCTGGCTGACGAGTCCCATGCGGCCGAAGGAATAGATGACCGCAAAGCCGTACGTGATCGACGGCAGAAAAAGCGGCAGCAGCAGCACGATCTGCACGACGCGCTTCAATCGGCCCGGAATGTTCGTGAAGACGAGTCCGTAGGCCGAGAGGAAGGCGAGCACGGTCGATCCGAGCGCGGCGAGCCCCGAAACCCAGAAGCTGCGCGCGACCATCTCGCGGAAGGCCGGCCGCGCCAGCATGTCGGTCCAATGCGTGAGGGTGAAGGCGCCGGAATCCGTCAGAAAGGACTGTCCGAGCACCGCCGCGACCGGGTAGACGAGCGCCGCGGCGAGAAGGATCACGATCGCCGCAAAGGCAATCTTGTATTCCCGCCGGGAGCGACGAAACGCGTTCCAAATGGACCCGGGCGAAAAGGACAGCGTTGCCGTCGGCATCGTTCAACCTCCCGTCAGCAGGCGGCCGCGCAGTTCGGACGCGCGTTCGCCGCGTGAGGATCGACTCGGAAGAGTCGGAAGATGTTGTCGCGCTTCACGGCGAGCTGCGAGAGAATGAACCGCCCGATGAAGTCGTTCGCGGGGCGTTCGATGATCGCCTGCGGCGCGGCGTACTGCGCGATCCGTCCCTCATTGATGATGAGCACCTTGTCCGAGAGCGTGAGCGCCTCTTCAGGGTCGTGCGTCACGATGAGGGTCGTCAGCTTCAGTTCGCGCGCGATCGTGCGGATGCGCTCCTTGATCGATTCCTTGATGAGCCCGTCCAAGGCCGAAAGCGGTTCGTCGAGAAGAAGAACCCGCGGCTTCATGACGAGCGTGCGGGCGAGTGCAACACGCTGCTTCTGTCCGCCCGAGAGCTCGCCGATCGACTGCTTCAAATGCTTCTCGAGTCCGAGCAGGTGGACGAGATCGGCAACCTCCTCCTTCGTTGCGCGGTCGGGGAAGTTGCGCAGCCCGTAAACGATGTTTTCGTAGGCGTTGAGGTTCGGGAAGAGCGCATAGTCCTGAAAGACGATGTTGAAGCCGCGCTTTTCCATCGGAACGCGCGTCAGATCCTCGCCGTCGCAGAGAATTCGGCCCGAGCTCGGCTCAACGAGGCCGAGAATGATGTTGAGCAACGTCGTCTTGCCGCAGCCCGAAGGTCCCAAAATCGAGACGATCTCGCCCGTCTCCACGGAAAGGGAAATGTCTTCAAGAACCGTGCGCTCGTCGTAGCGCTTCTGGATGTGACGAAGTTCAAGCATGGCGCTTCACAAAGATGGGAAATCACTTTGAAAACCCTGTCATTTTCGTGAGCTTGCGTGAACTCTCTGCTTCACATTGGTGAAGATTTGGTGAAACTTGCTCGAATCCCTTCCGAATTCATGACGTTTCTGTCATAAAGAATCCGTGCGCCGATCTTGGCGCCAAGCGCAAGCGCCCTGCGCTTCCAATGAGCCTCCCTTCGTCCTTCGGGGAAGGTCGCGCAGGAAGCCGAAAAGAAAGACCGCGCAGCCTGATGCGGCGCTTCACGCCCAAGCGCAGCACAGGTCAATTCGATGCTTCGGCAGCGCTCGAAAGCCGTCCGCTCGTCCGCTGCCGCGGAATTTTCATCAAGTTCGGCTCTCGTCGGCTTGCAGGCGAGAGCCGATTCCTGAGAACAGCCCGCCTCATCAGTTGAACGACCTCATGCTCCGTCAGCCTTGCTTTAGGCGGAAGCAGGTTGGAAACACCCTTGCTTCATTCCCAACCGAAGAAGAAAAAAAGCCGCCCCGGCTTTGCGGGCCAAGGCGGCGGGAGCGACGGACCTTGTCGGGCGCTCAGCTGCGCCCGGACTTCAGAACGGCACGGCTCCCTCGCTGCCTGACGTTGTTCACGCGGGGTCATTTTTCTTGCTCTTAGATCTGATGCGGTGATGGGATCCACCGATCCTATCAAGCCCCACGTCGCGAAATCAAATTAAGATGAGAGGCAGTTTCCCCCGTAAATACGGACTTCAGGACACCTCAACCATGAAGAAAGCTCTCTCTGCTGCTCTTGCACTCTCGCTGGCTTTTTGTGCACCAGCTATGGCGGACCAAACCACCGACTTCCTGAATTTCCTTAACGATCAGCTCAACACCCGCGTTGCTAGTAACGAGG
>CALXXT010000081.1 GCA_944392755.1 uncultured Sutterella sp.
AACGATCTCCCGGATCGCCTCGAGCCCGTCGATGCCGTCCGTGAGCGCTCCGAGCGGCTCGTGCGTCAGGTTGCGCAGATGCTCGTCGTCGGGATGAATGTACGGCGGATTGCTGACGATGAGGTCGAAGCGCTCGTCGTCTTCGACGGCGTTCCACCAAAACCCCTGTCGGAATGCCACACGGGCTCCGAGCGACTTGGCGTTTTCTTCGGCTACGGTCACGGCGTCGGGCACCGCATCGGTCGCGAGGACGTCGGCTTGCGGAATTTCAAGCGCGAGCGTCACCGCAATGCAGCCGCTGCCGGTGCCCAGATCCAAAATTTTCGGCGCGTCTGCGGCGACGATGAGCGCCTGTTCGATCAGGACTTCCGTATCGGGGCGGGGGATGAGCACCGAATCGGTGACGTGAAACCAACGGCCGTAGAACTCCTGCCGTCCCGTAAGGTACGGAAGCGGAATGCCCGAGTGCCTCAGGTCGACAAGCGAGCGGAATTCCAAAAGCGCTTCGGGCTCGATGACTTCGTCGTCGTGCGCAATGAGAAATTCGCGCGCTTTGCCGAGCACGTGTCCGAGGAGCACCAGCGCTTCGAGCCGGCCGACGATGAGGGCCGCCTCCTGCAGGGCTTGGCGGATGACTTGAGATTTCGCGTTCGCGGCCGTCACGTGCATCTCTCCCTCAATGACCGAGCTGGGCGAGCTGATCGGCCTGATGCTGAGTCACCAGGGCCGAGATGATCTCATCAAGGTCGCCGTTGAGAATCTGGTCGAGCTTGTAGAGCGTCAGGTTGATGCGGTGATCGGTGACGCGGCCCTGAGGGAAATTGTAGGTGCGGATGCGTTCCGAACGGTCGCCCGATCCGACGAGAAGCTTGCGTTCGCTCGCCTCCTTCTCGTGCTGGGCGGCCACCTCGGCGGCGTAGATGCGTGCCGAGAGGATCGCCATGGCGCGGGCCTTGTTCTGCTGCTGGCTGCGCTCGTCCTGACATTCGACGACGATGCCCGTGGGCAGATGGGTGATGCGCACGGCCGAGTCGGTCTTCTGAATATGCTGGCCGCCCGCGCCCGAAGCGCGGAAGACGTCGATGCGCAGATCCGCGGGGTTGAGCACGACTTCGCTCACCTCGTCGAGCTCGGGGAGCACGGCCACAGTGCAGGCCGAGGTGTGAATGCGGCCTTGGGATTCGGTTGCAGGCACTCGCTGCACGCGGTGTCCGCCCGACTCGAACTTCAGCTTCGAGTAGGCGCCCCGGCCGATGATGCGCACGATCACTTCGCGGTAGCCGCCGAGTTCGCTCTCGCTGCGGGAGACGATTTCCGTCTTCCACTTCATGCGCTCGGCGTAGCGCAGGTACATGCGCAGAAGGTCGCCCGCGAAGAGCGCCGATTCGTCGCCGCCCGTTCCGGCGCGGATCTCAAGGAAGATGTTCCGCTCGTCGTTGGGATCCTTCGGCAGAAGAAGGAGCTTGATTTCCCGCTCGGCCTCTTCGATGTGCGCTTCGGATGCCTTCAGCTCTTCGAGGGCGAAATCGCGCATTTCCGCGTCTTCGAGCATCTCGCGCGCATCCTCGGCGTCTTCATGTGCGAGGACGTAGCGCTGATGCGCGGCGACGATCGGCTCGATCTCCGCTCGCTCGCGCGAAAGATCGCGAAAAACGTTCATGTCGGCGGCGCTTTCCGGAGCCGCGAGCATGCGGTCGATTTCTTCGAGTCGGCGCGAGAGCGTGTTGAGCTTGCTGAGGACGGAATCGGAGAGCATGGGCGAGTGGAAGGAAAAAGTATGGTCGAGGCGGTAAGCATACCGCGTCGGTACGAAAAAGGATCCCAAAGGATCCTTTTTCACTGAGCTTTTCAGCGCTCGTGCCGGCGGTAGAAGCGGTCAAGGAGCCGTCCGAGAAGCTCTCGATCCGCGTCGGTGACGCCCTCGGCTCCGCGCAGGAGCATGGTCGGGTCGTGCACGAGCTTGTTCGTGAGGCCGTAGGCGAGCATTTCGAGCACTTCTTCGGGCTTGTCGCCGTGATGCAGGTGCCGCATCGCCCGATGGAGCTCCGCGTCGCGCAGGAAGTTCGCGCGGTCGCGCAGCGACTGAATGGAGGGAACCGCGTCGCGCAGACGCAGCCACTCGACGAAGTCCGCAACGCGCATGCCGATGATGGCTTCGGCCTGCACGATCGCGGCTTGACGGCTCTGCAGACCCTGAGCGACGACTTTGCCGAGGTCGTCGACCGTATAGACGTAGACGTCGTCGAGCCGCTCGACTTCGGGTTCGACGTCGCGGGGGACGGCGAGGTCCACGATGAAGATCGGGCGGTGGCGGCGTTCGTTGATCGCGCGCTCGATCATGCCGAGACCGATGATCGGGAGGGCGCTCGCCGTACATGAAACGATGACGTCGTAGCGCGAAATGGTATCGGGCAGATCGGCGAGACGGACCGCTTCGGCGTGCACCGTTCGCGCAAGCGTCTGGCCTCTTTCAAGGGTTCGGTTGGCAATCGTGATGCTCAAAGGCTTTTGCGCGGCAAAGTGCGCGGCGCAGAGTTCGATCATCTCCCCTGCGCCCACGAAAAGCACGCGCTCCTTTTCAAGCGTGCCGAAGAGCTTGAGCGCCAGCCGCACGGCGGCAGCGGCCAGACTCACCGAATTTGCGCCGATCGCCGTGGCGGTGCGCACTTCCTTGGCGACCGTGAAGGTCGACTGGAAGAGGTGATTGAGCATGACGCCGAGACCATGGCAGTCGCGGGCCATCTTTTCCGCTTTCTTCATCTGGCCGACGATCTGCGTCTCTCCGAGCACCATGGAGTCGAGTCCGGAGGCGACGCGGAAGGTGTGGCGCGCGGCCTCTTCCTGATTGAACTGGTAGATGTGAGGCTCAAGTTCTCGGCGCTCCACCGCCTTCACATCGACGATGTGGGAGAGGATGGATTCGCGGGCTTGCTCGATGTTCTCGACGGCCGCATAGATTTCCGTTCGGTTGCAGGTCGAGAGAACGGCCGCTTCGTGAATTCCGCCTCGGGCGGATTCGCAGCAGCGCGAGAGGAGATGCGAGACGAAGTCGGCGACTTCGTCCGGGCCGAATGCCACGCGTTCGCGGATGGCAAGCGGCGCCGTGGTATGGTTGAGGCCTAAAGCAAGAAGCTGCATTGCGAGAGGTTGGAAATCGGCGGTTCGGCGGGGAAAAGCTGAACCGCGCTCCTGACTTGAATTGTATTTTTTACAGGCGCGAATTATACGGAGCCAATGTTTTCTTCTCGCTTAAGAAATCCGCCTGATCTTTCAAGGAGTTCATCCCGCCATGTCCGCATTCATGCCGCTCGACGGCTTTCGCTACGATGAACCTGCGCTCGTGCTCTTTTCGGGCGGTCAGGATTCGACCACATGTCTTGGCTGGGCGCTGTCCCGCTTCTCGCGCGTCGAAACGATCGGCTTCAACTACGGTCAGCGCCATGAGGCCGAACTTTGCTGCCGCGAGCGGATTCGCTCGAAGATCGCTGCCGATTTCTCGGACTGGAAGGATCGGCTCGGCCCCGACCACATGATCGACATGCAGTCTCTTTCAGACGTTGCAGACTGCGCGCTCACCGATCACCGCCGCATCGAAATGGAGGCGAACGGCTTGCCGAACACTTTCGTGCCGGGGCGCAACCTCCTGTTCTTTACGTTTGCGGCTGCGCTCGCATATCGACGAGGCATCCGCGTGCTTGTGGGCGGGATGTGCGAAACGGACTTTTCCGGGTATCCGGACTGCCGCGACGATGCGCTCAAGAGTCTGCAGGCAACGCTATCGCTCGGCATGGGCTCGCCCTTCGTCGTCGAAACGCCCCTCATGCGGCTCACGAAGGCCCGCACCTGGGCGCTTGCCGAGGCGGTCGGAGGACCGCGTTTCGTCGAGCTCGTTCGATGCGAGACGCACACATGCTACATGGGCGACCATGAGCATCTTCACGATTGGGGGTACGGGTGCGGACGCTGCCCTGCGTGCGAGTTGCGCCGCCGCGGCTGGGAATGCTGGCGTGCGGAGGATGGCAAGGACTGAAAAAGAAAAAGCCTGAGTTCGCTGCAACTCAGGCTCATCGGTCATGTGGTGGCTAGGGACGGAATCGAACCGCCGACACGCGGATTTTCAATCCGCTGCTCTACCAACTGAGCTACCTAGCCACGCTTTTTGCACGTTCAACTGCCTTCGAGGACGGTGCCGCAGAAGGGGGATGGTGGCTAGGGACGGAATCGAACCGCCGACACGCGGATTTTCAATCCGCTGCTCTACCAACTGAGCTACCTAGCCGCCAAGTCAGTTGAATTACGCATTGTATAGAATGAAGCTTTAAATTGCAAGGGAAGCCTGCGGGCATGCGCCTGCAGGCTGTCAACAGGCGCCGCGTCCGCGAGCGGACGCCGTCCGAACGGACGGGCGTGCCTTTTTGTTCCATTCGAAGGGAAAGAAGAGGAAATGTCGAAGTCAACCGCATGGATCCGCACAAGTTTTGCAGCCGTTCTTGCAGCGCTCTCATTCGCGGCCGTCGCCGACGAACAGTCGGTTCGCGACAACCTGATGAAGAATACCGGACTGCGCGCTGAGGCCGTGACGCCCTCTCCCATTCCCGGACTTTGGGAAGTTTTCATTCAGGATCGGCTCTTTTACATCGACGACTCGGCCGAGCACGTGATCGGCGGGCCCATCATCGAAACGAAGACGCAGCGCAACCTCACCGACGAGCGCGTTCGCCAGTTTGCCAAGGACAACTGGTCCAAGTGGCCGCTCGAAGACGCCGTGAAGCAGGTCTTCGGGAACGGCCGGCGACAGGTCGTCGTTTTCTCGGATGCGAACTGCGGCTTCTGCCGTTCGATGGAATCCGTCTTCGCGCAGGTGGGCGACGTGACGGTCTACACCTTCATCGTTCCCATGATCCGCGGCGAGCGCAACAACCGCGAGATCGTCTGCTCGAAGAACCCGTCCGAAGCTTGGCATGCTTGGATGGGGCAGGGAGTGGCGCCCGCGCCGGCTCCCGTCGGGTGCGATGCTTCCGTGCTCGAGCGCAACCTCCGGCTTTCCAGCCGCTTCAACATCACGGGCGCGCCCACCTTCTTCTTCCCATCGGGATACCGCCACACGGGCGCCGTGACGGCCGTCGAATTCAACCGCCTGCTCGATCAGCAGTAGTCGACTTCGGTCGGGTTCCGATCGGCCGGCGCGGGTTCATGTCCTCCGGCCGGAACCCTGCGGGAACGAGCACCCAGGCCTGAGCGCGGCTGCGCTGCCGGCCCGCGGCCTGTCCGGCCTCGTCGCCGAACCCCCAGAAATAGTCGAAGCGGATGACGCCGCGGATGGCGCCGCCCGTATCCTGTGCGACGACGGGGCGCGTGAAGCGAAGCGGAGGATTTTCCTGCGATGCGGAGACGATGAAGGGCGTGCCGAGACGCCAAACGCTCGGATCGACCGCCACGCTCGCTCCCGGCGTGAGGGGAACGCCCTGCGCGCCCTCGGGACCGAGACTGGGGTCGCCGCGGCGCTCCTCAAAGAAAACGTAGCTCGGATTCTGCGCGAGGGCTTCGTCGACGAGCTTCGGGTGGCTCTTTGCCCAAGCGCGGATCTTCTGCATCGAAAGTTCGTGGCGCTTCAGATATCCGCGGCGCACGAGCCAGTTGCCGATCGAGTGGTATTTGTAGCCGTTCTGGTCGGCAAAGCCCACCCGCATGTGGCTGCCGTCGGGAAGCTGAATGCGTCCCGATCCTTGGATCTGGAGAAAGAAGGCGTCGACCGGATCGTCCACCCAGGCGATCGCCCATCGCTCGAGGTCCTTGCGCTTTTGGATCTTCGCGCGGTCGTCATACGGAACGACGCGCCGCCCCTCCACCTTGCCGCGCAGACGCATGCCCTTCAGCTTCGGGTAGAGCGAAGCGAGGTCGATCACGAGCAAATCGTCGGGCGTGCCGTAGATCGGATGAACAAAGGGCGGCTTCCGTTGACGGCTGCCGTAAAGGAGCGGTTCGTAGTAGCCCGTCATGAGGCCGTCGGCGTCGCGCTCGAGCATCTCCTCCGTCTCGGCGTCGCGCTTGACGACTTCAACGCGCCAGGGCGTGAACTGCGTTTGGAAGAAGGCTTCGGCCGACTCGGGCGAATACTTTTCCGCTTCGATGCAGACCTCCCGCCAGGGCTCGGCCGAGCGCATCCTCGCGCACGAGGCGCAGAAGGCCTCGAAGGCCTTCGCCCAGTCTTCAGGCGCGATCGCCGGCATTTGGGAAAAGGAGTCCGGCGTGAATTCGGTCTTTTTTTCCGTGCGCACCGGAGCGGGCGGCGTAGTGGAGCAGGCGCTCAAGAGGAGAGCGGCGGCAAGTGCGGCGAGTTTGGCGAGCGATGCGGTCGACATGCGGTTTGGCGGGATTTTTTGTCGGTTCAACGCCAAGAGTCTATCAGCGGGTCGGGCGCATGGAGGCGCAGGCGAGGCGGCGCTGTGGCATGATGGAGCCCGAAGGCCGCGGGCGCGCAGATGTCCGTTCGGTCTGCAGCGAACACATCTGAAGGAAGTCACCCCCATGAAGAAGAGCCTCATCGCTCCCTCGATTCTCTCTGCCGACTTCGCCCGTCTCGGCGAAGAGGTCCGCAGCGTGACGGAGGCTGGAGCGGACTGGATCCATTTCGACGTGATGGACAACCATTACGTGCCCAACCTCACCGTGGGTCCGCTCGTGCTCGAAGCCATTCGCCCTTACACGAAGGCGCCGATCGACGTGCATCTGATGATCGAGCCCGTCGATGCGCTCATCCCCGCCTTCGTCAAGGCGGGCGCAGACCTCATCACGTTCCATTGCGAGGCGTCGCGCCACGTCGACCGCTCGCTCGCGCTCATCCGGCAGTTGGGCGCGAAGGCCGGGCTCGTCTTCAATCCGGCCACGCCCCTCTCCTACCTTGACTATGAGCTCGACAAGATCGACCTGGTGCTCCTCATGAGCGTCAACCCGGGCTTCGGCGGACAGAGCTTCATCGAGCCCGTTCTCGAGAAGATCGCCGACGTGCGGCGCCGACTTGACGCTTACAAGGCGGAAACCGGGCGAGAAATCGCGCTGGAGGTCGACGGCGGCGTCAAGCCTTCGAACATCGCGAAGGCGGCCGCGGCAGGCGCCGACGTCTTCGTGGCCGGTTCGGCCGTTTTCGGCGCGGGCACGCCCGAAGGCTACCGCGAGGCGATTGCGGCGCTGCGCTGCGCGGCCGACGCCGCCTTGGCGGAGCGCAACTGATGCGCACGGCTATTTTCGACTTGGACGGGACGCTCATCGATTCGCTCTCAGAGCTCCATGAAGGCGTTCGGCGGTTCGCCGAACGATCCGACCTGCCCGACCCCGGCCGCCAGAATGTCGGCGACATGGTGGGTGCGGGCGTTTTGAATCTCGGCGCGAGACTTTGCGCTTGGTGGAAGGAAGCGGCGGGCGCAGAACTTGACCGCGATCGGACGGTCGAAGCGCTCGTTGCCGAGTGGCAGTCGATCGGCGGCGCGCTCCTTGAACCCTTTCCGGACGCCTTCGAGTCGGTCGAAGCGTTGCGCGCCGCCGGCTGGCGCACGGCGCTGGCGACGAACAAGCCCTGGGAGATGACCGAGCGGCTGATGAAGTCTCGCGGATGGGACGCGCATTTCGACGTGATGCTTGCGCCATCGGGCGCCTGCCGTCCAAAGCCCGAGCCCGATCTGCTCCTTGAGGCCGCTCGGCTCACGAACGCGGAGCCCCAACGCTGCGTCATGGTTGGCGACAGCCGCAATGACGCGCTCGGCGCCCGCCGCGCCGGCATGCCTGCCTATCTGGTGTCGACGGGCTACAACGAGGGCGAACCGATCGAGGACTGGGCGCGCGAGAACGGGTTCCCGCACGTCTACGCTTCCATGAGGGCGCTCTGCACGGATCTCTTGAGGTTGGAGTGATGCGAAAGATCAAAATGATCGCGGTTCTTGCCGTGGCTCTCGCAGCGGGCTGCGCGGCGGCTGCCGAGCCTACGTACGAGAGCGTTCAGGCCTGTCACGAGAAGGCGCAGGCTTCAAAGGATCCGAACCAGGTTGCCGTTTGCCTAGCCGATGAGTTGAAGATCGTGCAGGCCGAACACAAGGACGCCGTCGAGCGCGTCGCCGTCATCGCGAAGCGCTGGGATAAGAAGACGAACTCGCGGCAGCGCTGGAACAAGCTCATCCAGGCCGGTCAGAGCTTCGACGCCTTCGTGCGGCGAGAGTGCGAATTCGTCCGCATGACGACGAAGGGCAATCAGGTCAAGGAAAAGAATGCCGAGCTCGCCTGCCGGATCAACTACTACCGCATGCGCACGGACGTGCTGGAGACGCGCTACCTCGCCGCGGAGAAGCATTGATGGGCGGCGTGGATTTTTCCACCGACGCCCTCACGGGCGCGTGGCGCGAAGAGGTCGACCGCTTCATGGCGTCCGAGTGGGGCGCGCGCGTGCGCGCCGCTGCGGTTGCGGCCGAAGCGCCCGTGTATCCTCCGCACCCCTTCCGCGCACTCGAGGCGACGCCCTGCGAAAAGGTGAGGGTCGTGATTTTCGGTCAGGATCCTTACCACACGCCGGGAAAAGCTGAGGGCCTCGCCTTTTCGGTTCCGACCGGAGAAAAGACGCCGCCTTCGCTCAGAAACATCTTCAAGGAGCTTAAGCTCGAATACGGGATCGAGCGCACGAACGCCTCGCTTTTCGACTGGGCGAGGCAGGGCGTGCTGCTTCTCAATCCGATTCTGACGGTGGAGGCGGGCCGACCCATGAGTCACGCCCGGTTGGGCTGGGAGCGGCTCACCGACCGCCTCGTCGAGCGGATAAATGCGCTCCCGCGCCGAGTGGTCTTTCTTCTCTGGGGGCGCCCCGCGCAGCAAAAGCGGCGTCTGATCGACGAAGGTCGGCACGCGGTTCTCGCCTGCAACCATCCGTCGCCCCTTTCGGCCGCCCGTGGCGCCCACCCCTTTCTGGGTTCTGGATGCTTTCGCCGCGCGAATCAGCTCCTCGAGGAGTCGGGCGAGGCGCCGATCGACTGGATCGGCTTGAGCGTGAAGCCGGCGAATTCGTCGTCTTCGGGCTTCTCCGGGACGGAGAGTTCCGTCGAAATGAGCCTGTTCTGACGGAAGAAGTCGATGCGGCAGGTGCGGCCGCGGTGGGCGGCGACGAGACGGTCGACGGTTTGCGCGTCCGCTCGGAACCCTTCAACCGCGACGAGTTCGTCGCCCGCAAAGAGACCCGCCGCTCCGGCCGGTGAAGTGCTGCGCACATAGCCGAGCTTGAGACGGCGCCGGTCGGAAAAAACGAGCCCCGCAAAGCGAGCCGCGGCGGGCTCGTCTTCGAGCGGCGCAAGCCGCAGTCCGCGGCGTTCGGCCGCTTCGGCGAAGGCCTTCATCCAAAAGCCCCGGTTGTTTCGGCCGTGGACAAGCTCCTGGAGGAGACGGGAGAGGTCGACTCCTGCGTGGCGGCGCACCCACTCAGGGAAGCCGTCTTCGGGCAAAAGGGCGAGCTCCGGCGAGCGGAGGGCGTCTGTCCATGCGCCGCGGAGCACGTCTTCGAGCGACTTCTTGTTCTGAGTGGCTTCGCAAATGGCGTCGTTGAGAATGAAACCCGCGAGCGCCCCCTTGCTGTAGTAGCTCGTCTGCGCGTAGGGCGAATCCTCGGTCGGCCGATAGAGCTTCACCCATGCGAGGCGGCTCGCTTCGGCGAGCGTCATCTTGTCGAACCCTTCGCGCGAGAGGGCGGCGCTTGCGCGGCGGCTGAACTGCTTCAGGGCGGCTTCCCGCGTCATGACGCCGGCGCGAAGCGGAATGAGACTCTCGAAGTAGGAGGTGAGTCCTTCGAAGACCCAAAGGTCAGGCGTGAAGATCTCGCGGCTCAAGTCGTAGGCGGCGAAGGCGGCCGGGCGCAGGCGCTTCACGAGCCAGGCATGGAAGTATTCATGGGCGACGAGCGAGAGTACGTCGTCGTAGCCCTTCGGAGGCTTTTCGTCGCAGGGCGCCGGGAGATGGGCGGGATCCTCAAGGAGCACCGTTCCGGCTGCGTGTTCGAGCCCGCCGTAGGCGCCGGCGTCGAGGTGCATGGCGAGAAGATATCGCCGGAAGGGAGCCTTGCCTTCCGGAGACCAGAATCGAATGGTCGATTCGAAGATCTTGGTGAAGTCGCGGGCAATGCGCCGGCTGTCGATCGGATAGCCGCCCGTGATCAGGATTTCATGCGGCGTGCCGCAGGCTTCGACGGTGATGATCTCGGCGCTCGAAGAGGCGGGCAGAAAATGGAAGGGCGAATCGAGAAGCTCTTCGCGCGACGAGGCCCGAAAGACATTGAGCGAAATGCGCTCGAGCGAGGTGAAGACCTGCCACTCGGGCGCGTCGATCTCGACCGTAGCGGTTCCCTCCCAGCCGTCGGGAAGAATGAAGACGGCCGGTGCGTTGAAGGCGCCGCGGCTGCGTTCGAGAAAGGCGCCGTGAATGCCGAACTGGCGCGCGAAGACGTCGTAGCGCACGCGGACGTCCTCCCCGGCAGGAATCGTCCATGAGGCTTTGCCGGCAATGGAGGCCGAAGCCGTGCGGCCGGCCGAGCAGACTTCAAGGCTGCGGATGCATTGGGCGTATTCCCGCATGAGGTAGCTTCCAGGCGTCCAGGAGGCGATGCGCAGTTCGCTGGGAAGGGCGTCCTTCTCAAGCGCAAGTTCGACGGAAATGATGTGGCGCTCAGGGTGAAGCGAAAGCTTGAAGTGAAGATGGCGCATAAATGATCTTGACAAAGTGATTTGACATGCGTATAGTTCGCAGTCTGCGCGAAAAACGAAGCGCTGATCAAGTCGACCGAAAGAAAAATTTTCGATCCGACCCTTGACAAGCAGAAAAGAGTTCGATAAGATCTCAATTCTGCGCTGAACGAAACGAGTTCAGCAAAGTTCTTTAAAAATCAGATTCAACGAACCGATAAGCGTGGAC
>CALXXT010000082.1 GCA_944392755.1 uncultured Sutterella sp.
GGGTGACGCCGAAAACGAGCGCCAGAATGGGGAAGATCACGACGAGGCCGCCCGTCACCGAACCCGGATCGGAAGCGTAGACGAGCATCGGAAGTCCAAGCGCGAAAAGAAGCGCCCAAATGAGAGCCGAGGCCGCCCAAATCGTTTGTCCGTCATGCTCAAGGTTCGAATTCTCGATTCGTCGGCCCATCCACGCCTCCACGGCGGCGAGAAGCAGAGCGGCCAGCCAGGAGAGAAGAATGAAGGCCGCTCCAGCGGCAACAAGAAACGGCGGGTGCTTCAGGTCCGAGTACCAACGGTCAAGCCCCGCCGCAAGCGCAGCGAGCACAAAGATGAACGAGAGCGTCAACGAGAGCGACGCGAACCAACGAAGTCGAGAGGCTCTCCGGAGCGCTCCGCATCGGCCCCGCCACTTCAGCACGGCCGCAACCAGCGCCGCTGCCGAGACGAGCGTCAGAAGCAAGAAAGCCTCAAGCTGCGGCGCGTCGATCCGAACGCCTCCCGCGTTCTTGCGCCAAACCCAAGCACCGAGCCAGGCCGCTCCGGCAAAGGAGAGGAGGAATAGGCCTGCGCCGGCAGCAGGAGGCAGCGGAACCCGATCGAGAAAAGTCTCGCTCCACCGAGCGAGCGACTCGGGAAAGCTTCTACCGTACCGCGCACGCCAGTGCGGCAGCCAGCTCTTCTCAACCACGTTCTTCCCGAGGGAGTACACGTTGTTGAGGGTCCAGTAGAAGGTGAGCGCCGCGGGTGAGTCGTAGAGGAGCAGCAGAAAGAGCGCCGAGAGGCCGTAGAGCTGGATCTTGTCCTGGCGCGTCAGCGCCGCGGTGTAGACGAAGGCCGAAAGAAGATTCACGGCCGTCATCACGAGCGGGAGCACGTTGATCGACAGGCCTGCGGCCTGAATCATCGCGTCGGGTTGTCCCAAATCGGAGATCCAGCCGAAGGCAACGCCGCGGATCGGCTCGAAGTGCGACAGGAGATGGTAGGCGGCGAAAAAGAACGGAATCTGAAGCAGAAAGCCGATGCTCGAACGGAAGGCGAGCATCGGGCTGTATCCGGCTTGCCGGCGCATCGTCGAGAGCATCGCGAAGCGCTCCTGCCCCTTGAAGACGCGCTTGATCATCGCCTCTCGAGCTTCAAAGCCCTTCTTGATGCGGCGCTCCTCTTCCTGCCAGCCTTCGGCCTTGTTGTAGATCGGCAGAATCACCGTGTTGACGACGAGGCTCATCACGACGACGGCCCAGCCGTAGGAGCCTACCGCGCCGTGCGCCGCGTCCAGCACGCAGCGCATGGCAAATTCAAGCGGCGCGATGAAGATCGTGTAGAGAATCGTCAGCATTGAGGCGCTTCCCGAACGGCGGCCGATGCCGGAGCCGATTCATCGGCATGAATCGACTCGGCGTAGCGCACAAGCGCGTCTGCAATGGCGCCGCCCGCCGAACCGAAGTTCACGATGTCGCGCGCGCGAATCCTGCGGATCGCGTCCGCGAAGGCTTCCGGATCCTTCGAGAGCGTTTCAACGGCCTCAGCCGCACGATTCTCTTCGCCCTCGTGAAGATGAATGCCGATCTCGGAGAGCACGCCCATTTCCCAGGCCTCTTCAGGGAGGTCCCAGGCTTCGTAGCCGTCGCGAATCCAGCCGTTCCCGATCGTCACGACGGGCTTCTCAAAGACAAAGGCAAAGTCGAAGACGACGCCCGAGAAGTCCGACACCATGACGGCCGCGCGGCTCAAGCTCTCGAAGCCGTTCGGACGACGGTCCCATTCGACGTTCGGAACGTCCTTCAGCTCCTCGGCGAGCTTTTCCATCAGAGGCTTCTCGGAAACGAAGCTCTGGGGGTGCGGTCGAAGAATGACGTGCCAGCCGTGAGCGGCGAGCGCCTTCGGAATGGAGGCGCCCGTTTTGGTGAGAAGGCCCGCCCGCCCCCAGGTGGGCGCAATCAGCACCGTCTTCGGCTCGGGCGAGCGGTGAAGCGCCGCCTTCTGCGCCGTCATGCGGTCGAAGTAGGCGCAGCCGACGAGGGGCAAATCCTTCGGCGCCGTTCCGCGGATTGCCTCGAGCCGGCGAAGCGACCTCGCCTGATGAGGCCCCGAGCAGAAAACCGCATCGTAGTAGTCGAAGCTGTAGAGCTTGTAGCCGTGGATGTCGGTCGCCGCGTGCACCAAATGCACGTAGCGCTTCACGCCCTTCGAGCGGCGGATCTGAAGCACGTCGATCCCGGGCGTCGTGGCAACGAAAAGATCGGCCTCAAGGAAGCCCAAGAACGTGTAGGCCGTGTTGCCCTTTCCGATGAAGCGCGCGTCGATTCCCGGGAACTTGGCCTGGAAGACCGGGTCCTTTTCATCCGACGTGAGATAGGTGGCGGGAACCCCGCGATCGGAAAGCGCCTTCAGAACAGGCTCGAACGTCCCCCAGTAGGAGGCCGACTCGGCGTAGAAGACGATGGAGCTCGGACGCATGCCCATTTTTCCGCCCTTCATGCGGAAAATGAGGGAGCGCACGAGCGAGGGCAGCCGCCGAACGAAGAAATACCCCGAGGAGGCCAGGCCCACGACCACGGAAAGCAGCATGCTTCCCGTGCCCGGATCCAGATAAGCCCAAGCGGGCTCGGCCGCCGTCGCGAAGAACAAAAATCCGGCCCAAAGAAGTCGAACGTTGGCTTTGCGCTGCATCGTCAAAATGGTAGTGATGAATTGAATACAGTGAATGGAAAGGACGCGCGGAGCGCGCCCGATCGGGCGGGGAGGGCGCCCCTGCGCAGACTCAGGACTGAACGTCGATTTCTTCCGCCCGACACGCCGAGCAGACGCCGTAGAGCACGAGCGCGTGGTCGGTAAGTTCATATCCCAAGCGAACCGCGACGGCCCGCTGGGCGGCTTCAATGGAGGGATCGACGAATTCCTCCACGCGTCCGCACCGAACGCAGACGATGTGATCGTGGTGTCCGCCGCCGCGGAGCTCGTAGCTTGCCCGCCCTTCGTCAAAACGGTGTCGAAGGAGAATCCCGGCCTGCTCAAACTGCGTGAGCACGCGGTAGACGGTGGCGAGTCCAATGTCGCTGTTTTCCTGCAGCAGGCGCTTGTAGACCTCTTCGGCCGAAAGATGCCGCTCGCCTTCAAGCGTCGCCTTCTTGAAGAGGCTGAGGATCTTGAGCCGAGGCTCGGTCACCTTCAGGCCCATGGCCTTAAGATCATCAAACTGGCTGCTCTCAGCTTTATTCACGACAGATGCCCTATTTAGAATTCGATAAACTTTTATGATACGAATTTGAAAGGCGCTCCGCACCTTCCCTGCAAACTCACATTTTATTCTTTTCCCTATGTTTGCTCGACACCTCCTGCGCGGCGGCATGGCCGCGGCGATGGCGTTGGCCGCAGCCGGCTGCAGCACGGTTTCCGACGTCTGGAACAATCCCACCGACTACATCCCGTACTTCCTGCAGCCCTACCGCAGCGACGTGCACCAGGGCAACCTCGTCACGAGCGAAATGGCGCTGCAGCTCGAAAAGGGCATGACGGACGCGCAGGTGCAATTCCTTCTTGGCGTGCCGCTCATCCGCGACCAATTCCATGCCGACCGATGGGACTACGTCTACTATCTGCGGCGCGGCGACGGCACGACGCAGCTGCGCCGCCTGACGGTTCACTTCGACGAGAACCGCCGGCTCGACCACTGGACGTCGGATCCGATGCCCGACGAGCAGCAGGCCGACCAGCTCATTCTCGGCAACATCTCCACCTTTGAACCGAAGGCTCCGGCGGGCGCCGAAACGCCGGATGCTCCGGCGGATGTGGGCTCGGCCGCCGTGCCCGAGGAGTCGAACGAATGAAATCGGAAGAACTGACCCGTCTGCGGGGACTCATCGAACAGCTGATCGAGCGGCTCAACCAAGAACGCTCCACGAATGCGGAACTGCGCCGAACGCTCGAGCTGAGGGACGCCGAACTCGCCCGCGCCCGCACGCAGCTTGCCGACCTGCGCAAGCGGCTCGACGGGCTTTTCTCGCAGCTTCGCGGAGAAAGCGATTCGCTCCTTTGATCAAGAATCGAGAGGGTGTGCCATGTCCGAACTCACCGTCACCATCTTCAGCCACAAGTACCGTCTTGCCGTCAGCACCGGCGAAGAAGAGCTCCTCGAGCGCTGCGCCAAGATCGTCGACGATCAGATGAACGCCGTGCGCGCCGGCGGAAAGGTGATCTCCGCCGACCAGATCGCGGTGCTCTCCGCCCTGGAAATCGCCTATGAAGCGGAGAAGCGCCGATCGGAGTCGGCCGGCTGCGGCGAAGCGCCCGAGCCTTCAGCTCCCGAAGCCTCCAATCCTTCCGCCTCGGCCTCAACGGAAGAGTTCTCCGCAGAAATTTCAGAGCTCTGCGCGATGTGTGAAAAGGCGCTCATGCAGGAAGTGAAGATCGGTTCGCTTTTTTAAGGACTGAGCCCTCCGCAGCGCGTTGAATTCGATACAATGAACTTAGTCCTGCGGCGGATTGGTTCCCGGGCTCCAAGGTACCTCGAACCAATGCCTAAAGCCTTAGGTTGGCAAATTGCGAGCCGATAGAGTGCCGGTCACGCGTTGTCTGGCCCGTTCCGCTCCTGAGCTGACCGCCCTGAACTCTCGGTTCAGGTTACGTAGCCCGCCCCCGCTGCAGGTCCCATCTTCCCCAAGGGCAGACTTTCGGTTCTGCCCTTTTTTCTTTTGGACGTGCTTTCGATGACCGCTCACAACTTTGCGCAGAACGCCCGGTTCTGGCTCATGAAGACCGAGCCCGGCGAATGCGGCATCGACGATTTTCTGAAGGCGCCCGACCGTACGCTATCCTGGTTCGGAGTCAGAAACTACCAAGCCCGCAACATGATTCGCGACGAGATGCATGCGGGGGACGGCGTGCTCTTCTACCACTCAAGCTGCAGGGAACCGGGAATCGTCGGGCTCGCCGAAGTCGCCTCCGAGAGCTATCCCGACCGCACGCAGTTCGACCCGTCGAACCCCTACTTCGACCCGAAGAGCTCGAAAGAAGCCCCGCGGTGGTTCGCCGTCGACGTGCGCGTCGTCGCCCCCTGCGGCCTCATTTCCATTCAGACGCTCAGGAACGATCCGGAGCTCGCCCACCTTATCATCCTGAAGCGCGGAAACCGTCTTTCCGTCACGCCGGTCGCGCCCGAGGATTTCGAACGCATCCGCACCCAACACATGCATTTTTAAAGGATCGCCATCATGGAGCTTCAATACGTTCTTGCGCTCGCCGGGCTCGGCTGCGGCACCGGATTCCTCGCGGGGCTGCTCGGCATCGGCGGAGGCATGGTGCTCACGCCCTTTCTCACGCTGATCCTGAGTCATGCCGGCCTGCCCGACGAGCACGTCGTGCACGTGGCGATCGCCACCTCCATGGGAACGATCCTCTTCACGTCGCTCTCCTCGGTGCGCGCGCATGCCGCGCGCGGCGCGGTGATCTGGCGGGTCGTCGGGCTCGTTGCGCCGGGCATCCTCGCGGGCGCGCTGATCGGCGCGCAGATTTCGGGAGCGCTCTCGACCTTCTGGGTTGCCCTCATCTTCTCCGTCTTCGTTTCCTTCTCCGCAACGAAGATGTTCATCAGCTCGAAGACGGTGCCGAGCCGAACCCTGCCGGGCACGGCCGGAATGATCGGAGCAGGCGCCGCGATCGGCGTCATTTCATCCATCGTCGGAGCGGGCGGCGGCTTCATTTCGGTACCCTTCCTCACCTACTGCAACGTGAAGATGCACAACGCCATCGGCACGTCCGCCGCGCTGGGATTCCCGATTGCCTGTGCGGGCACGATCGGCTACATCATCAGCGGCTGGAACGTCCCGGGCCTCCCCGGCTGGCCCTTCACGCTGGGATATCTGCATCTGCCGGCCCTCGTATCCGTGGCGGCGCTCAGCATGCTGACCGCTCCCCTCGGCGCCCGCGTGGCGCACTCGATCGACACGAAGCCCCTGAAGCGCATTTTCGCTTCGATGCTCTATCTCCTCGCCGCCTACATGTTCTACAAGGCGGTCTCCGCCTATTGATTCCTTTTCGGCCGGACGATCCACCAAAGGGCGACTCCGGCCGCAAAAAGCGGAATCGTCAGCCACTGTCCGCGCGAAAGCCCGAACGCCTGAAGCCCGAGGAACGCATCGGGCTCTCGGAAATACTCCGAGACGAAGCGCGCCGCGCCGTAGCCGATCGCAAAAAGCGCCGAGGTGCGCCCGACGGGACGCTCGCGCCTCGAATAGATCCAGAGCAGCGCAAAAAGGGCGAGCCCCTCCAGACCGGCTTCGTAGATCTGCGACGGATGGCGTGGAATGCCGTCTCCCGTCTGGGGAAAGATCATGGCCCAAGGAAGATCCGCCGCAGCCGGCCGACCCCAGAGCTCGCCGTTGATGAAGTTTCCGATCCGCCCCGCAGCGAGCCCGAGCGGAACCAGGGGCGCCACGAAGTCGACGAGCCGCCAAAAGCGAATGCCGTGCGTCTTCGCATAGGCCGCGATCACAACCAGAACGCCGATGAGCCCGCCATGCGCGCTCATTCCCCCCTGCCAAATCTGGAGGATCCGCCAGGGCTCCGACAAATAGTACTCGGGCTGATAAAAAAGACAGTAGCCGAGCCGACCGCCCAGCACCACGCCGAAGACGCCGTAGAAGAGGAGATTTTCCACGTCGTCCGCACTGACTCCGCGCCAGCCGTCTTTTGACCTCAAGCGCCCCAGGAGCCAGAAAGCGGCGAAGCCTGCCAAATACATGAGCCCGTACCATCGAACGGAAAGCGGTCCCACATGAAAGGCAACGGGGTCAAACTGCGGATGCACGAGCATGGCGTTCCTCAATACGAAAAGTTCTGTCATTCTATCGGTCCCGCTGCGAAACGCGGCCGCATCCCTCCTGTGCTAAGGTTGAGCGCAGCGTTCAATCCTGATGCGCGGCTCATCCGCACGCATTCGCCTCCACTTCATCACCTCCCATGACAGCCGAAGTCTTCTCTTCATTTGAAGCCGATCGAATCCTTCTGGAGCTTCGCCGCCGCCGCCCGCTCGTGCACTGCCTCACGAACGACGTCGTCCAGGAAATGACGGCGAACGTGCTGCTCGCGGCCGGCGCTTCCCCCGCCATGACCGTTGCGCCGGAAGAAACCCGCGGCTTTGCAAAAATCGCGGATGCGCTTCTCGTCAATCTGGGCACGCCCACGCGAGACCGAATCGAAGCGATGCAGGCGGCTGTCGCAGGCGCGGCAGAGGGAAACACCCCTTGGGTGCTCGACCCGGTGGCGGCGGGCGTCATCCCGTGGCGCGACGGCGTCATCCGCGAATTTCTCCGCCGCAAGCCCGTCATCGTGCGTGGAAATGCGAGTGAAGTTCTGGCGCTCGCAGGCGCCGGCACGGGAGGACAGGGCGTCGATTCGACCGACGCCTCGTCGGCCGCGCTCGAACCCGCGCGGCGGCTTGCCCTTCAAACGGGCGTCGCGGTATGCGTGACGGGTGAGGTCGACTATGCGACGGACGGACGGCGAACGCTTGCGGTTCCGGGCGGGAGCGCCATGGCAACCTTGGTCGTCGGCACCGGCTGTTCGCTCTCGGCGCTCGTTGCCGCCTTTGCCGCCGTGCACCCCGACCCCGTCGAAGCTGCGGCCGCGGCCTGCACCCTTGCCAAGCGCGCCGCCGAATACGCCGCGCGTCAGGCTCAGGCGCCGGGGCGCTTCCATTCGGCCTACATCGACGGACTTTATCTGGCCCCCAATTTTGAGTAAGGATTCACTTTCCATGCTGCGCTGGAACGCCGACGCCCTGAAGCTTTACGTCATTCTTGACCCCGTGCTCTGCGGCGGCGGCCGCGGGATGGTCGAAACAGCGCTTGCCGCCGCCGCGGGCGGCGCGACGCTCTTTCAGCTGCGCACGCCGCAGTGGAAGAAGCGCGCCATGGCGGAGTGCGCCCGGGAGCTTCTTCGGGCGCTGCGTCCCCTCGGCATTCCGCTCATCATCGACGACCACGCGGACGTAGCTGCGGCGGTCGGCGCGGACGGCCTGCACGTCGGTCAAGCGGATCTCTCTCCTGAAGATGCAAGAAAGGTGATCGGGCCTCAAGCCATTCTCGGACTCTCCGTCGGCAGCATGGAGGAGGCGAAGCTTGCCCCGAAGCTCGGCGTCGATTACTGGGGAGTCGGTCCCGTCTTCACGACGACGTCGAAGCCGGACGCGGGTGAAGCCATCGGACTTGAGGGGCTGGCCGCCCTCGCCCGCGCCGCGACGGTGCCTATCGTCGCCATCGGCGGCATCAACCGAACGAACGCGCGCTCGACGATCGAGTGCGGCGCCCGCGGCGTTGCCGTCATTTCCGCCGTCTGCGGCCAGCCTGATCCCGAAGACGCCGCCCGCACTCTTCTCACGGTCATCGAATCATGAAGCTTCGTCGCCCTACGCTTGACCGCCCCCGCGTGACCGCGCTGACGGCGCTCCTGATCCTCACGGCGGTTTTTCTTGGATTCGCCTCGGCGCCGAGGCGGGCCTTTCAGCTCTGGAGCTTCACGCTGCCCTTTGCGCTCGCCATCCCCTGGATCGGCGCCCGGAGCCTCGGCGCGAAGATCCTCAAGACCGTGGTCTGGCTCGGATTCGCGGCGACGTGGATTGACGGGGGAGTCCGAGGCTTTTTGCGCCAGATCTACGGCTCGGATCCGAAATCGAGCTTCGTCGTTGAATCGGTCGCAAACACAAACCCCTCGGAGGGCGCCCAATACCTTCTCACCCAAATGGAGCCGATTCTCCCTTGGCTCTTGAGCGTCGTCGCGCTCATGGCGGCGGGCGCCTGGCTGCTCGCCCGAATTCCCGTCAAGCCGACCGCCGACGACGTCTTCCGTTCGAAGCGGACGCCGCTTGCCGTGCGCCTCCTTTTCGTCTTCGCGCTTCTGATTTGCGCGGTGGGCTGGAGCATTCGTCCGTGGCGGGCTCAATTCCCGCCGCTCTACTGGCCTTCATGGGCGAGGCAGGTGAAGAGCCTTCAAGCCCAATGGGACGATCTTGAGCAAACCCGTGCGGCGGAAGCGGATGGAGCGCGGCGCTCGATCGCCTCCGTTTCCGACTCGCCCAAAACGATCGTCCTCATCATCGGCGAGAGCGTCGTGCGCGACCATTGGTCGCTCTACGGCTATGCCCGCAGAACGACGCCTCGGCTCGATGCGCTCAAGGCCGCGCAGCCTCGACTTCACGTCATCCGCAACGCCTGGTCGGTCGATTCGAGCACCGTGGCGGCCTTCCGTTCCATGTTCAAGTTCAAGACACCGGAAAGCCGAGAAACGCCGGAAAACCTTTTCGCCTTCTTTGAAGCGGCAGGCTACGAAATCCATTGGATCAGCAACCAAGACGACATGGCGATCAAGAATCAGTACGTCTCCTGGGCCGATCATTCGGAATTCCTCAATCTCTTGGGCGGCCGTTCCACGGTTTCGCTCGACGAGAAGGTGCTCGCCCCTCTCGAAGAGGCCCTCGCCTCCCCCGCCGCCAAGAAACTCGTCGTCGTGCATCTCATCGGCGCCCATCCGCACTATGAGCTGCGCGTGCCCGAAGACTTTGCCTGCAGCTGGCCCGAAGACGATGCGGTGGAAGCGCATCTCGACCGGCTCAACCGCTCGGCGTGGGTGAAGCACTCGATCGACGCCTACGACTGCGTCATGCGCTATCAGGACGACATCCTCGCCCGCACGATCGACGTGCTTCTCGCATCGCCCGCGGCCCGTGCGCCCTACGACTGGTTCTTCATCTCCGACCACGGCCAGGAACTGGGCGAAGCGGAAAACCGCACCGGACACTCCAACACCACTCCGGGCGGCTACCGCATTCCGTTCCTTTGGCTCACGGACGAGCGCACCGTCCTGCCCGAAGAGATCGAGGCGCGCCCCTTCCGCGCGGATGATCTGAGCGTGCTTCTTCTCGACGAAGCCGGCATCCGTCTGAAGTCGGAACCTGCGGAGCGGAGGTTCACGTCGTCCGACTACCGCTGGCGCTCGCCCGACATTCCGGATCCGGAAGCCCGGGCTCCGGGACGCCCTCAGCCATAACTGCGGAGGCCGCATGACGCCCATGGAACTTCGCACGGACGGCGAAACCGCCCGTCAACTTCTTGCCGCGGAAACGCTCGAAGAATTTGCCGGAAGGAACGGAAGCATTCCGAAGCCCGTCTTCGAGGAAGCGGCGAGGGTCGCTCTGGAGCGCCGCCCCGCAGACAAGACGGAGCTCCTGCGGCTGCGCGCCGGCGCGCTGCTCGAGCGCGTCGGCCCCGAAATGCGTGCGGAACTCGGTCGCGGCGCGCGCCTTCCGAAGCGCCTCCTTGCGCTCGCGCTGGGCGCCGCAGCGTTTCTCTTCGGTCTTGTCGTTGAAGGTTTCGGCACCACGGGCGGCGTCGTGAATCTTCTCTCGCCCGCGCTTCTCCTTCTTCTCGCCTGGTCGACCGTCATCTACATTCTTTCGCTCCGGGAGCTCTTTGCCGCCGGGAGCCGCAGCGCACAGTCGAGCTTCTGGAGCCGCGCCGTCCGGAACTGGTGCCTGAAGCGGGCGGAGCGGCACCCCCAACTCCTGCGCGCGCTTTACGCCGCCAAACTCTCCGAGAGCTTCTCCGGCGTGTGGCGCTGGGAAATCCGCTTCGCCTTCCACGCCGCAGCGGTCCTCTTTGCGGCCGGGATGCTTGCGGGCCTCGCCCTTCGAGGGATCGGCACGGCCTACGTCGTCGGCTGGGAGAGCACCTGGTTTGCCGGACGCCCCGACCTTGTCTCGGCGTTTCTCCGCTTCACCTACGGGCTGGCGCCGAACTTCGGGCTGGACCTCCCGCCCTTGCCCGACGCTTCGCAGACGGCGCTTCTCAACCTTGCCGAAGGCATGGATCCGCTCCAGCGCGAGGCGGCTCCTTGGCTCCTTCGCATCATGCTTCTGGCGGCTGCGGCCGTGCTCATTCCACGAACGCTCCTTGCCGCGGCGAGCCTGCTTCGCGCCAAGCGCGAAGCCGCTTCGGTCCCCGTGCCGCTTGTCTCGGAAGGCGTCTTCCGCACGGCGCTCGCATGGAGCCGCACTCGGGGAAACGCGCGTGGTCTCGTGCTTGCCGTGAATCCTGCCGTCGCCGAGCTTGCCTCCGAGCCGTCCTTCATCGAAGCCTTGGCGCTTCGCTTCAGCGTTCCGGCGGAACATTGGTCGATCGAAATCTCCGACCCTTGGAGCACCCCTGAAGCGGGCCTTGCGCCGTCGGCCGGCACGCCCGTGCTCTTTGCCGTCGACCTCCTCGACATTCCCGAGGAGACGCACAGCCGCTGGATTCGGCACACGCTCTCGGCCGGCGTCCGGCCGCTCGGCCTTCTCGGCTTTGAAGCGCGGTTGGCTTTGCGCTATGGTGAGGGAAGCGAACGGCTCGAACGCCGCCGCTCTCTCTGGCAGGCCTTCGCGCAAGCGGAGGGCCTGCAGTACCTTCAACCGCACGACATTCTTTCACCGAGCGCATGAAGTCTTCCGATCCGCTCCAAATCCATCTCAGCCTCGTGAGTCACACGAACGTCGGCAAGACGACGCTTGCACGAACCCTCCTCATGCGGGACGTGGGTGAAGTGGCCGACCGCGCGCACGTGACCGAAACGACGGACGACTACGTGCTCGTGCATTCACGGGAAGGCGGCGAACTGATCCTCTGGGATACGCCGGGATTCGGCGATTCGGTCGCGCTCGCGCGTCGTCTTGAGGAGCGTCAGAATCCGATCGGCTGGTTCATCTCTCAGGTTTGGGATCGCTTCGCGAACAAAGCCTTCTGGCTCGATCAGCGGCTCATTCGGCACATACGGGACCGCTCCGACGTCGTGCTCTACCTCGTCAACGTCGATCAGCTCCCCGAACACGCCTCCTACATCCGGTCGGAGATGCAAATCCTCGCCTGGATCCGCAAGCCCGTTCTCGTGCTTCTCAATCAGCTCGGCGAGCCTCGGCCGCCCGAAGCGGAAGCCGCCGACGTCGATCGCTGGCGCGAGGCGCTCGCCCCCTATCCCTTCGTCGCCGACATTCTTCCGCTCGACGCCTTCGCCCGCTGCTGGGTGCAGGAGCGCACGCTTCTTGAAGCGATCGGGAGGGCCTTGCCGGAAACGCTGACGCAGGCTTACCGCGCGCTCAGGCTTTCATGGGAGCGCGGCCGACAGGCGATTTATGAAGCCAGCATTGAAGCGATGGCGCAGCACCTGCAGAAGCTCGCCTCGGCCCAGGCGAAGCTCCCGTTGCCGAGCCTCAAGGACCGCGCGCTCGAGATGGCATTTCGGCTTGGGCTCACCAAGGATGAAAAGACGCCGCTTCACGACGCTCAGGACGTGCTTCGCTCTCGAGCCGCCGACAGCTTCTGCGCGCTCACGAACCGGCTTCTTGAAGTGAACGGCCTCCACGGCGAGGGCGTTCCGAAGGAAATCTACCGCCGCATGAAAACCGATTGGAACCTCGCAAGCTACGGCCTCGACCCGGGAAGCGCGGCGGCAATCGGCGCAGGGCTCGGTCTCGCGGGCGGCGCCGCGGCGGGCGCCATGGCGGACGCCGCCTCAGGCGGCTTGTCTCTCGGCGTGGGATCCATCATCGGCACGGTCTTGGGCGCCGTAAGCGGGCTCGGAGCCGCCAAAGCCTACAACTACCGTTCGGGCAAAACCGATGCCGTGCTCTCCTGGAGCGAGTCCGCGCTCGACGACTTCATGCTGGAGGCCGTGCTCCTCTACCTTGCCGTCGCGCACTACGGCCGCGGGCGCGGCGACTGGGCCGAAGGCGAAAGTCCCGCCTTCTGGAAGGAGACGGTGGCCGAAGTTCTGAAGCATCAGAAGTCGGAGCGGGGCGGCTGCGCCGCGCACGAAGGCGAAGCGTCCTTCGATACGGACGGCTGGGAGCGCCGGCTTTCGGCTGCCGTCGGCGCGGTCTTGGAAAAACTTTATCCGACCCCGACCGCCTCCTGACGCAAGAAAAGCCCGGTCCCCAAGGAATGAGGCCGGGCTTTCGGCGCCGAGAAGCGGGACCGTCTTAGGGCACCATGTCCTCCACGGCCTCCTTCTTCATGGGCTTCACGAGATCCTCGCGCTTCACGCCGAGGTAGATCGCAATCGCCGCCGCCACGAAAACGGAGGAGTAGACGCCGAGCACGATGCCGATCGTGAGCGCCAGCGCAAAGTGGTGCAGCGCCGGACCGCCGAAGAAGAACATCGAAAGCGTCATGCAAAGCGTCGACGTATGCGTGATCACCGTTCGCGAGATCGTCGCCGTAATGGCCGAGTTGATGACTTCAATGGTGTCGGCGCGGCGCATCTTGCGGAAATGCTCGCGCACGCGGTCGAAAATAATCACGGACTCGTTCACGGAATAGCCGAGAACGGCCAGCACCGCAGCGAGCACCGGAAGCGTGAACTCCCACTGCATGACCGAGAAGATGCCGATCACGATCACGACGTCGTGCAGGTTCGCAATGATGGCCGAAACGGCGAATTTCCATTCAAAGCGGAAGGCTAGATAGACGACGATGCCGAAAACGACGAGCGCGAGCGCCGTGCCGCCGTCGCGGGCCAGCTCGTCGCCCACCTGCGGCCCCACGAATTCCGTGCTCTTGAGCTTCACGCCGGGCGTCTTCGCCTCGAGCACCTTCATCACTTCGGCCGCAACCTGACCCGACGTCTGGCCCTCCTTCGTCGGCACGCGGATGACGACGTCGCGCGCCGTGCCGAAGGTCTGCACGAGCACTTCCTTCGAAACCTGGCCCAGATCGTTTCGAATCTGCTCCGTGTTGGCCGCCTGCGGATAGTTCACCTCAAGCTGCGTGCCCCCCGTGAATTCAATCGAGAGGGCGAGCCCGTGCGTGAAGATCCAGTAGACCGCCACAAGGAAGCTCACGAGAGAAATGGCGTTCAGCACATGACGGTAGTGCATGAACGGAATCGTTTTGTGAATGCGGAAAAATTCCATTTGTCAGTTCTCCCGAAAATTACTTCCCAGAAGCCGCATTTTCTTCCGGACGCCACACTTCGCCGATATGCACGTGCTGAAGCTTCTTCTGGCGGCCGTAGATGAGGTTGACGAGCGCACGCGACACCACCACCGACGTAAAGATCGAGGTGCCGATGCCGAGGCAGTGCACGACGGCGAAGCCTCGCACCGGGCCAGAACCGAAAATGAGCAGGGCCAGACCGGCGATCAGGCTCGTGACGTTCGAGTCGAGAATCGTGGCGAAGGCGCGCTCATAGCCTTCGCTGATGGCCATCTGCGGAAGCCGTCCGATTCGAAGCTCTTCGCGAACGCGCTCGTTGATCAGCACGTTCGAGTCGACCGCCATGCCGAGCGTAAGCGCAATGGCCGCGATGCCCGGGAGCGTAAGCGTCGCCTGCAGGAGCGAAAGGATCGCCACGAGCATCATGACGTTGCACATGAGCGAAATGCCGCTCACGATGCCGAAGACCTGGTAGTAGACCGCCATGAAGACGACGATCACGATGAAGCCGTAGAGCGTCGAGCGGAAGCCCGCCTCGATGTTCGCCTCGCCGAGGCTCGGGCCGATCAGGCGTTCTTCGACGATTTCCATCGGAGCCGCAAGCGAACCCGCGCGAAGGACGAGCGCCGTGTCGGTCGCTTCGATCGTCGTCATGCTGCCCGAGATCTGAACGCGTCCGCCGCCGATTTCCTGCCGGATGACGGGAGCGGTCACGACTTCACCCTTGCCCTTTTCAAAAATGAGGATCGCCATGCGCTTGCCGACGTTTTCGCGGGTCACCTCCTGGAAAATGCGCGCGCCGCGGTTGTCGAGCTCGAGGTTCACGGTCGGCTCCTGCGTCTGACCGTCAAATCCGGGCTGCGCGTCGTTCAGGTTTTCGCCCGTCAGAATCACGCGGCGCTTCACAAGAATGGGGCGTCCGTCGCGATCCATGAACTTCTCGTCGCCGAAGGGCACGTTCCCCTGCGCGAGCTGCGCGAGCGCTTCGGGGCTGTCGTCCACCATGCGGACCTCAAGCGTCGCCGTGCGGCCGAGAATGTCCTTCGCCTTCGCCGTGTCCTGCACGCCCGGGAGCTGGACCACGATGCGGTCCGCGCCCTGCTGCGCGATGACGGGTTCGGCCACGCCAAGCTCGTTGATTCGGTTGTGAAGCGTCGAAATGTTCTGCTTCAGGGCGTTGTTCTGAACGTTCTGAATCGCCTTCTGGGAAAGCGACGCGCGAATGACGTAGGGCGCGGCGGCCGCCTCCGGAAGCGAAAGCACCAAATCGGGCTGCGTGTTCCGCATCAGGTCGTTCGCACGGGCGCGGTCCTCCTCGGAATTGAAGCGGATTTCGATGTCGTTGCCGATGCGCTGGATGCCCGCATGGCGAATGCGCTTGTCGCGCAGCTGAGAGCGCAGATCCGCCGCGGTCGCCTCCACCCGCTTCGTCACCGCCGCACGCATGTCGACCTGAAGGAGGAAATGCACGCCGCCCCGCAGGTCAAGGCCAAGGTACATCGGCTGCGCGTTGATCTTCAAAAGCCACGAGGGCGTGTTGGGAACGAGGTTCAACGCTGCGATGTAGGACGGATCCTTCGGGTCGGGATTGAGCGCGCGGTCGATCGCCTCGCGGGCCTTCAACTGCTCCTCGGCCTGCGTCGGATCAAAGCGAACGCGGATCGTGTTCTGCTGCGCTCCCTGTTCGTAGAAGACGCCGTTAGGCACGAGCTTCGCGGCATCGAGCGCCGCCTCGACGCGCTTGAGCGTGTCCTCGGTCACCTTGACGGTGGCCTTCCCCGAAGTCACCTGAACGGCCGGGGATTCGCCGTAAAAGTTCGGCAGCGTGTAGATCAACCCGATGAGGAGTACGACGCCGATGAGAATGTATTTCCAAAGCGGATAGCGATTCATCGCCTGCTCCATGTTGCCCGCCAAGAAAAGCGGGATCCATTCAACCGCCAAGGGCCCCGAAAGTCCTGCTCTCGGAGCCCCGCACGGCCGACATCCCGGCCGAAGCCGGAATCAGAAAGGCGCCGAAGCCAGGTTCGACGCCTTCACGCTTCTGCTGAAGCTCAGAACTTGAGCTGCTGCTCCTTCGGCAGAACCGTTCGAATGTAGTCGCGGTCGAGCTGAATCACGACGGGCTTGCCGTCGACGTCGGCGATCTGCAGGTCGAACGTATTCTTCTCGACGGCAATGATGCGGGCGAGAACGCCGCTCGCCGTCAGAACCGTGTCGCCCTTCTTCAGAGCGGCGACCATTTCTTGATGCTTCTTCTGCTTCTTCTGCTGAGGACGAATGAGGAAGAACCAGAAGACGCCGAAAATCACGATGAGCGGAAGAAGCTGCATCATGAAGGCTTCCACTCCGCCCGCCGCGGCCGCTTCGCCGGCCGCCAGGGCATCACTGATCAGGAACATGGGAACTCCAAACTGGTTTGACTTAAATCGGGTGCCGCGAAGGATGGTCTCGGAAGCGGCGGTTTCGGCATTATAAAGGCGCCGAGCCTGGAAAAATCTTAAATTTTCTCGAACTATTCAATTCCCCGCGACCGATCCTCCCGGAACTTTTGCTTCCAGGCCTCAAAGGTCCCCGCCTCAAGCGCCGTCCGCATTTCCTCCATGATCTGCAGATAGAAATGCAGATTGTGGATGGTGTTGAGGCGCGCGCCGAGAATTTCGCCCACCTTGTGCAGATGATGCAGATAAGAGCGGGTGAAGTTGCGGCACGTGTAGCAGCTGCAGGAGGGGTCGAGCGGCTTCAGATCGTTGCGGTAGCGGCTGTTCTTGATCTTCACGTCGCCGAAGCGCGTGAAAAGCCAGCCGTTGCGGGCGTTTCGCGTCGGCATCACGCAGTCGAACATGTCGATGCCCCGCGAGACGCCGTCCACCAGGTCTTCGGGCGTTCCGACGCCCATGAGGTAGCGGGGACGGTCCTCGGGAAGCTTCCACGCGACCTCATCCAAAATCCGCAGCATCTCCTCCTTCGGCTCGCCGACGGAAAGCCCGCCGAGGGCATAGCCGTGGAATCCGATCTCCTTCAGGCCTTCGAGCGACTCCTCGCGCAGATGCTCGAACATGCCGCCCTGAACGATGCCGAAAAGCGCGTTCGGATTCTCGAGCGCCTCAAAGGCGTCCTTCGAGCGCTTCGCCCACCGCAGGCTCATGCGCATGGATGCGGCCGCCTCGGCTTCCGTGGCGGGCCGGCCGTTGATCTTGTAGGGCGTGCACTCATCGAGCACCATGACGATGTCGGAGTTGAGCGTGCGCTGAATCTGCATCGAAATTTCGGGCGTGAGGAAAAGCTTGCTGCCGTTGATCGGGTTGCTGAACTTCACGCCTTCTTCGGAAATCTTTCGGAGCTCTCCGAGACTGAAGACCTGAAAGCCGCCCGAATCGGTCAGAATGGGCTTGTCCCACTTCATGAAGCCGTGAAGGCCTCCGTGCGCGCCGATCACCTCGAGTCCCGGCCGCAGCCACAAATGGAAGGTGTTTCCAAGAATGATCTGCGCGCGGATTTCCTCAAGCTCGCGCGGAGACATGGCCTTCACCGAACCGTAGGTGCCGACCGGCATGAAGATCGGCGTCTCCACGACGCCGTGCTGAAGCTGCAGGCGGCCTCGTCGGGCCTTGCCGCTCTTTGCGAGAACTTGGAAGCTCAGTGCCATAGAAATTCGTCCGTAGTCGAAGGAGTTCAGGCGCGGGCGCCCTTTTCGATGAAGCAGGCGTCGCCGTAGCTGAAGAAGCGGTAGCGCTCGCGAACGGCGTGCGCATACGCTTCAAGGATGCGTTCGCGGCCGACCAGGGCCGAAACGAGCATGACGAGCGTCGACTTCGGGAGATGGAAGTTGGTGATGAGCGCGTCGATCACCTTGAAGGTGTATCCCGGCGTGATGAAGAGCGCCGTGTCGCGCGCTCCCGCGCGGACGTGCCCGATGCGGTCGGCCGCGCTCTCGAGCGTGCGCAGCGACGTCGTGCCGACCGAAATCACGCGGCGTCCTTCGGCCTTCGCGCGGTTGATGCGTTCGGCCACCTCTTCCCCAACCGAATACCACTCGGAATGCATGTGGTGCTCGGAAATCTTCTCGACGCGCACGGGCTGAAAGGTGCCCGCCCCGACGTGAAGCGTCACGTACTCGATGTCGACGCCCTTTCGGCGCAGGCGCCCGAGCAGATCCTCCGTGAAGTGAAGCCCTGCCGTCGGCGCCGCCACGGCGCCGGGGTGCTTTGCGTACACCGTCTGGTAGCGCCCCTCATCCGAGGCGTCCGCGGCGTGCTCGATGTAGGGCGGCAGCGGCACCTTCCCGAACTGATCGAGAATGCCGAAAACGGGGCCGGAAAATTCGAGCATGAAGAATTCTCCCTGCCGGCCCTGAACCTCCACTTCCGTGGTTCGGCCGTCGGCTTCGAAAAGAAGCCGGCTGCCGGGCTTCGGCGACTTGCTCGCGCGCACCATGGCGATCGCGGTTCTTTCGCCCGTCACGCGCTCGATGAGCGCCTCGACGGCGCCGCCCGTTTCCTTGCGCCCGAGAAGCCGCGCCTTGATGACGCGCGTGTCGTTCGCGACAAGGAGATCGCCCTCGTGAAGGTGCTTTTCAATATCGGTGAAGTGCTCGTCCTCGAGAAGCGTCTCCGTGATGTGAAGAAGACGCGACGCCGAACGGTCGGCAAGAGGGTACTGAGCGATGAGCTCCGGCGGGAGCTCGAAGTCGAAATCGGATAGGTATTGTTCTTGCATGGCTTGACCGGCCACCCGTCATGAAATAAAGCTCGCCATTGTAACCCCCGCATCGACGTCAGCGCCGAAGCTTTCGTCGGAAAATTCCCGAACGGGCGAATTCGCAAGGCTATGATATGGATCCCTTCATCGATACGTTTCGAACGACAATCCGCATGCGTACGCCCTACCCAACCGACGACTACGAAGACGAAGACGCCCCCCGCGGCCCCTCCAAGTCCGAATTGAAGCGCATCCAGATCGAGCTTCAGAATTTGGGCAAGGAAATGACGCGGCTCGGCGACGAGCAGCTCGCCAAAATTCCGCTTCCCGAGGACGTTCTCGCCGAAATCCTGGAATTTCGACGGATGCGCTCCTTCGGAGCACAGCGCCGGCAGCTGCAGCTGATCGGCAAGAAGATGCGCGACATGGATCCCGCGAAGGTTCGCGAAGCGATCGCCCGCGCAACGGGCGAATCGAAGCAGGCCGTGGCGCTCCACCATCGGTGCGAAAAACTCCGCGACGACATGCTCGCCTCGGACGACGCCGTCAAGCGCTTCATCGACGAGCACCCGGAAGTGGACATCCGCAAGCTGCGCGAGCTCGTTCGCGCCGCCCGCCGCGACCGCGAGGCGCAGAAGCCCCCGAAGCACGCGCGCGAACTCTACCGACTTCTGCACGCGCTTCTTGAGGAACCCATGAACCTCGAGATGGAGGACGACTCGACGAACGAGGACTGAAACTATGCGCGAACACCAAAATGAATTGATCGTGGGACTCGTCTCCCTCGTGCCGCCTCTTGGCAGCGACGAAACGCTCCGCCGAACCGAAGCGCTCCTCGCCGATCGGATCGCGAGTCCGATGAAGACCCACAAGCGTCTCGTCGAAGGCGACCGGTTCGACGCGGAGAAGACCCTGCGCGAACTCGCCGACATCATCGGGTGCGACTGGATTCTCACCTTCGGCGGCATGGGCCCCGCCCGCACGGACGTTCTTCCCGATGCGGTCCGCTCGGTCGCGCAGAAGGAACTCCCCGGCCTCGCCCTCATGATCGGTCGTCTGGGCGGCGCGGCTCCGGCCGAACGGCTTCTGATGCGACCCGCGGCCGCGCTTCGCGAAACGCCGAAGAATTCGACCCTCTGCATGACGCTTCCCGACGACTTCGCCGCCGCGGAACGCATCCTGACGGACGGAGATGAAGCGTTTCTTCCGGCGCTTGCCGCCATGCTGCAGAAAACGCAGGGGATTTCGATCGAACTGCGCGCGGATGAATCCGGCGCAAGCGAAGCGGAAGACGCTGACGTGGAAGCCGCCTCACCCTCGCCCGTCGACGAGCCGCAGGAGGAGTCGGCGGCGCCCCAAACTCCGGAGCCGCCTCAAGCCCCTGAACCCAAGCCTGAGCCCGCCTTCGACCCGAAGGACATTCTCGTTTCTCGTCCTCGCGCCGATTTCCCGACGGAGCTCACCGTCGTCTGGCTCCACGGCATGGGCGTCGACAACACGGACTTCGCGAGCTTCCCCGACGAACTGCTGAAATTCGGGGCTCCCGCCTGCCGATTCGTTCTTCCGAACGCGCCCGTGCGGGAAATCTCCGTGCACCCGGGCTATCCGATGCGCGCCTGGTACGACTTCCGAAGCGAACGAATCGACGAAGCGGAGGACGATTACGGCATTCGCGAGACCTCCCGCCGAGTGGCGGCGCTCATCGACGAGCTGGAATCTCAAGGCACGCCGAGAAGCCGCATCGTCTTGGGCGGCTTCTCTCAGGGCGCCGCGATTTCGCTCTTCTGCGGCCTCAGACTCGAGCGGCCCATTGCGGGCCTCGTCAGCCTCTCGGGCTACCTCCCGCTCGCGGGACAGCTCTATTCCGAAGTGAATCCTTCGGCGCGCGGCACGCCCGTCTTCATGGGACACGGCGACTTCGACTACGTCGTCGACCCCATGATCGCGAAGAACAGCGCGCGCGTGATTTCGGAAATCAACAGCCGCCTCACCTGCCGGCTCTATCCGATTGAGCACCATGTCTGCGCGGAGGAGCTCTCCGACCTCGCGGAATTCCTGAACCGAATCGCCGCCCGCTGACGCGGCGCCGCAAAAAGACGAAAGGCTGCCCATCGGGCAGCCTTCTTCGTTCTTGTGGTCCCCGGAGAGAGATTCGAACTCTCACGGTTTTACCCGGCGGATTTTGAATCCGCTGCGTCTACCATTCCGCCATCCGGGGACGTTCAAGTCAGGGGAGGAAGTATGCCACAGCCTCCCGAGGCGTTCAATCCTCCATCCTGCAAATTTTTTGAGTGGGGTCGATCCGACGAATGTGCGCGATTCTCGCCTCGATGGGTTCGCCCCCCGGACAGATCCACTGCGGCTCAATTTCGGCAAGCGGGCAAAGCACGAAGAGGCGCTCATTCATCCGCGGATGCGGGATCGTGAGTTCGGGCGTTGAGGATGCGGCGTCTTCATAGTGAAGGAGGTCGAGATCCAGCGTCCGAGGCGCATGGTGAACGCCCACCGGACGAATGCGTCCGAAGTCGTTTTCGACCGCCTGAAGAAGCCGCAGCACTTCCATGGGAGAGAGCGTGGTGCCGATGCGAGCAACGGCATTCACATAATCCGGGCCGGACGCGTCGACGGGAGACGTTCGATAGAGTCCGCTCACGGCTTCAACCTTTAGGGACGGAAGCCTTTCCAACGCTCGCACCGCTTCTTCGATCGTGGCGCGGGCTTCGCCGAGATTGCCGCCAAGGCCGATCCATGCATGCTTTTCCGCGCCGATCATGAGGGATTCCCTCCGGACGAAGCGCCGCTTGGACGCCGACGACGACGCCTCGGGCGCCGGCGGCGCGGCTTCTCTCCCGCCTCTGCCGCCAATTTGCCTCGTCCCCCTCGAGCCGCCTCAGCCGTCGATCGAGCCTCGGCTTGAGCCGCTTCCACCATGGTGCGGCGGGCGTCTTCATCGGACTCGGCAAAAGACTCCCACCAATCGGGAAGCGCTTCGGGCAGTTCGCCGGCCTGCGAGCGAAGACGCAGAAAATCGTACGCCGCGCGATAGCGCGGGTGCTGAAGCGTCGAGAAAGGAGCCTTGCCGGTGCGCCGCTCCAGCTTGGCCTGCAGCATCCATACATCGTGCATGTCGGCCTGAAAGCGCCGCTGAATGGAGAGCTGATGGCACTCCGTCGCAAGCACCTCCACGGAAGCCTCATGGATCGCCGCAAGCCGGCTCATGCCCTTCTGAGACTCGTTGTAGCGCCAGCGCCGAAGCACCAGCGGCCAGAGCAGCGTGGCGAAGAGGAAAAAGGGAGAAATCTTTTTGCCGATGGAAAGGCGCTCGTCGGTGCGTTTCAGCGCGAGCATGAAGAACTTCTCGCCTTCCGGATCCGAAAGCACGGTGTGGAGCAAAGGGGACAGCGCCTTTTGGAGGCCTTCTTCGTGAAGCCGGCCGATGCAGGCCACGGCATGCCCGCAGGTGAGGAGCTTCAGAAGCTCGTCGACGAGGCGGGCCGACGGGATGTTCTCGAGGAGCCTCGCCAACTTCGGAATGGGGCGCTCGGTCGAGCGGTCGATCCGGAATCCGAGCTTTGCGGAAATGCGGATCGCGCGGAGCATGCGCACGGGATCTTCGCGGTAGCGCTCGATCGGGTCGCCGATGATGCGCAGGCACCGCTTCGACAAGTCTTCAAACCCATGATGGTAGTCGTAAAGCTCCTCCGTCTTCGGGTCGTAGTAGAGCGCATTGATGGTGAAGTCGCGGCGAGCCGCATCTTCCCACATTTCGCCGAAAACGTTGTCGGAAAGAACCCGGCCTTCGGCATCCCGGCGGACGCCGGCGCCCGAAAGCGCGCGAAAGGTCGAGCACTCGATGATTTCCCGCCCGAAGATCACGTGCACGAGGCGGAAGCGCCGCCCGATGATCACGGCCCGCCGCTGACAGCGCTTCACTTCCTGCGGCGTAGCATCCGTGGCGACGTCGAAATCCTTCGGCGTCACGCCGAGGAGCAGATCGCGAACCGCGCCGCCAACCACATAAGCCTTGAAGCCTCGGCTCTGCAGCGCCTCACAGGTGCGAAGCGCCTGCCACGCCACCTGATCTCGGGAAATGCCGTGCACGGACTTCGGAATGACGACGGGCGTGCGGACCATCTGTTCTGCGGGACGAGACGTCCCGAAAAAATTTTTGACGCGCTCCACTAAGGCATCGAGCATCTTTTGTTTTTCTCCTTCAATTGAGCGTGCGGATTTCCCATCCGCGCTCCAGCGCTCGGCGGCGGAGCCTCGCGTCCGGGTTCACGACGACGGGGCGTCCGGACTTGGCCGAAGCCGCCCACTCGAGAAGCGGGAGATCGTTGATCGAGTCGCTCCACGCTTCCACCGCCTCCATCGCTTCCCAGCATCCGTCCAGAAGGCGCGAAAGAAGCGCCTCCACCAGGCGCAGCTTCCCCTTTCCGTAGCTGTGGGAGCCTCGGCATCGGCCGGTAAAGCTCCCGTCCGCGCCCACTTCGGGCTCTGCGGCCGCGAGATGCTCGATGCCGAGCATCTCGGCAATCGGCGCCGTGACGAAACGGTGCGTGCCGGTGGCGAGAACCAGCGTGAAGCCCGCCTCGCGGCGCTCGCGAAGCAGCCCGCGCGCGGCGGCGGTGACGTGAGGCGCCACGACGCTTTCGAGAAACTCCTGCCGCCAGGATTGAAGCTTCGCCCTCGGCGCTCGGGCAAGAAGCCCGCACTGAAAGCGAACGAAGGCTTCCGCATCCATCGCGCCCTCGCGGTACGCCGCGGCATGCCGCTCGATTTCAGCCGTGAGCGCTTGCGTCTTTTCCGGCTCGATGCGCTCGGCGAGCCAGCGGGACCAAAGCTCGCCGGAATCGATCGGGAGCAGGGTCTGGTCCAAATCAAAAATGGAAAACTTCATTGAGATTCGATCAGTTGGGCTCCGATTCGAAGAGGCGCCGCGCCAAGAGCCATGCCGCCGCGTCCTTGATCACGGGAAGCGTCACCCGGCGCTTCGCATGAAGCGCCATGAGGTTCGCCACGTCGAGCACCCGAGTGAGCGACCTCATGTTCCTCGGAAGATGCACGGCCATCCAGTGACGGATGTCGGGCGAGAGCACGATCCCGCGCAGCGCCGCTTGGCGCGAAAGCTCGCGGAAGCGGTCTTCTTCGCCGAGCGGCGCAATCGCAAAGCTCGGCCCCCAGAGAAGCCGGCTGCGGACGTCTTCGGACAAAGGCAGCTGATGAGGCGGCAAATGCCCCGCGCACACCAGGCGGGCGTCGGGCGAAGCGTATACGGCGTTCTGCAGGGTGAAGAGCTGCCGCTCGAACCCTCGGTCGAGCGACTCCACGTCGTCGACCGCGTAACGGCGGCGGTCCTTGTCGTAGATTGGGACGGGATACCGCGCGCCGATCGTCCCGGGAGCATATGCCTCAAGCAGATGAGAAAGCCCCGAACCGACCGGTCCGTAGATGTAGAGAAACCTCGGTCCCCGCCCCGCCGCCATCTCGCAGAGGAGCGCCAAGGCTTCAAGATTTTCGCCGGGGATGAAGTTCTCGAAGGTCGGTCGATCCCGTTTCAACAGCTCCGGCAAGTCCAGAATGGATTGGTCAGGCTCCTGCATGGGCAACGTCTACTAATGTCAAGCGGTCAGTCTCAACGCCGCAAGGGCGCCGTCTTCAATCGGAAATTTTGATTTTAACGCGAGCTTTTGCGCTTTCTCTGCGGCTCAACGGATTTCTGCGCCGAGCGCCCGGACGTTAGGGCTTATACTTCGAAGCGATTCAACCGAGCCGCCCGGTCTGGCGCGGCATTTCTCACCCTCCGCAGTGCAAATGACTCAACTTTCCTACGCAGCCGCCGGCGTATCGATCGATGCCGGCGATGAACTCGTCGAACGCATCAAGCCCGCCGCCAAAAAGACGATGATCCCGGGCGTTCTGGGATCCATCGGCGGCTTCGGCGCCCTCTTTGAGGTGAGCAAGGAATACAAGAACCCGGTGCTCGTCACGGGCACGGACGGCGTCGGCACGAAGCTCATGCTCGCCTTCAAGCTCGGCCGCCACGACACGGTCGGTCAGGACTTGGTCGCCATGAGCGTCAACGACATCCTCGTGCAGGGCGCGAAGAGCCTCTTCTTCCTCGACTACTATGCCTGCGGAAAGCTCGATGTGGACGTTGCCGCGCGCGTCGTCGCGGGCGTGGCGAAAGGGTGCGAGCTCGCCGGCTGCGCGCTGATCGGCGGAGAAACCGCTGAAATGCCCGGCATGTATCCGGAAGGCGAGTACGACCTGGCGGGATTCGCCGTCGGCGTGGTGGAAAAAGACGCCATCATCGACGGCCGCAGCATCCTTCCGGGCGACGTCGTCCTCGGCCTCGCCTCGAGCGGCCCGCACTCGAACGGCTTTTCGCTCATCCGCAAGGTGGTGGAAGTGTCGGGCGCCGACTGGAACATGCCCTTCGACGGCGCGACGCTCGCCGACCGCGCCATGGAACCGACGCGCATCTACGTGAAGCAGGTCCTCTCCGTCATGAAGTCGGTGACGATCAAAGGCATGGCGCACATCACGGGAGGCGGCCTTCTCGAAAACATTCCGCGCGTTCTTCCTGAGGGCGTTCAGGCGCAAATCGACGGTTCCTCCTGGAAGCGGCCGGCCATCTTCGATTGGCTCCAGGAAAAGGGCAACATCGACGCCCACGAAATGCACCGCGTCTTCAACAACGGCATCGGCCTTGCCGTCATTGTGGCGGCGGAAGATGCCGAGCGCGCCATGAAGGCCTTTGAGGCCGAAGGCGAAACCGTCTACCGCATCGGCGAAATTGCGGCTCTGCCCGAGGGTGAAGCGCCCTGCGTGGTTCGCTGATCCGCCGCTCCGCCGTTTTGAATGAAGCCTCCGGAAAGCCCTGCGGCGCCGGAGGCTTTTCTTCATCTCAAAGGCCGAGCGCCCGCTCCACGTCTTCCGCGAGCATCGCGCCCCGGTCCTCCGCCGATTCCGACCAAGGATCGACAAGCGTCACGTCAGACATGCTCCGCATCCACGTCATCTGACGCTTCGCCAGTTGACGCGTCGCCGCGCAGCCGGCCTCCCGAAAGACGGCCTCCTTTGTTCGGCCCCTCAAAAAATCGATCGCCTGACGGTAGCCCACCGCTCTCATGGCGGGGGATTCTTCGCGAAAGTCGGGACGCGCCATCAGTCCGCGCACCTCATCAAGGAAACCAGCCTCGAGCATGCGCTCAAATCGCAGTCCGATCCGTCGGTGAAGTTCCGCCCGATCTCCGGGCAGGAGTCCGAGCGCCCGCACGGGGAAAGCCGCCTCATCCGCGGTGCGTTTCGCATGAAAGCTCGAAAGCGGCCGCCCCGTCATGCGGTACACCTCCAGGGCTCGTCCGATCCGCTGCTTGTCGTTGGGGGCAAGACGAGCCGCCGTCACGGGATCTACTTGAGCCAATTTGGCGTGCATCGCAGGCCAACCCAAGCGTTCCGCCTCATCCGCCACCGAGTCCCGCACTTCGGGCGCCGTGGTCGGCATGTCGTTCAACCCCTCCCGAAGCGCCTTGGCGTAGAGCATCGTGCCGCCCGCAATGATGGGAAGCCGTCCTCTCGCGGCAATGTCCTCCACGAGCCTCGCCGCGTCTGCGGCAAAGTCCGCCGCGCTGTAGCTCTCTCCAATCTCGCGAATGTCGATCAGATGGTGCGGCACCCCGTGCCGCTCCTCGAGCGTCGGCTTGGCCGTGCCGATGTCCATGCCTCGATACACCAAAGCCGAGTCCATGGAAACGACTTCGCCGTGAAACCGAAGCGCCAAGCGCACGGCGAGATCCGTCTTTCCGCTTGCAGTCGGCCCCAAAATCATCAATGCCCGCGGCGCCGTCATCATTCTCCCCGCTTGAAGAGCTTGTCGAGATCCGCCACCGTCAGCTGCGTCCAGGTTGGACGTCCGTGATTGCACTGGTCAGCGCGTTCCGTTTTTTCCATCTCCCGCAGGAGCGCATCCATCTCGGGAAGCGTCAGCTTGCGGTGCGCGCGGAATGCGGCGTGACAGGCCATGGTGGCGAGCAGTTCGTTGCGCTTCGTTTCGATCAGTGCGGTTTCGCCGTAGCCCGCAAGATCGTCGAGCACCGAAACCAGAAGCGCCTCAAGCTCGGCGCCGCCGGCGTCCGACACCATCGCGGGCACGCTCCGCAGCACGAGCGCGCCTTCGCCGCTTGCGCTCACGTCGAGTCCGAGCGACGCGAGCATCCCGCGGTGCTCCTCATAGGAAGCGAACTGCGTGGGCGTGACCCGCACCACCAGGGGAATCAGAAGAGTCTGCACGGCAAGCCGCGTCTCGTCCATCTGCCGCTTCAACTTTTCATACAGCACGCGCTCGGCCGCAGCATGCATGTCCACGACGACAAGTCCCTCCTCGTTCTCCGCCAGCACGTAGATGCCGGCAATTTGCGCCAGCGCTCGGCCGAGATGTCCGTCCGTTCCGGGGAGGGCTTCCGCCGCTCGCTCTTCTCGGCGAACTGACGGCTGCCCCACCGCATGCGGAAGCGTCTCCGCTCGGAACGAACCCTCGGAACCCGAAGGCAAAGAAGGCGTCGAAGCCGCATCGCCCAAAGCAATGCCCGGATCGGATTCGACTTTCGCGTCCTCACGAGCATAGAAGCGCAGTGCGGACTGGACCGCCTCCGTTGAATTCAACGGGCGGATTCGGTCCTGCTGAAAGGCGGGATGGCCAAAGAAAGGAGGCCGAACCGCCGCACGGGCAGAAGCGGAATCCCCGCTGAGAAGCTCCGCCGAATCGGCCCTCTTTTCTTCCTCCCGCTTAGGCTCAAGTCCAGCCGCCTCTGGAGCGGCGAGCGCCCGCGTCACGGCGCTCTGAACCGCATGGTGGACTTTGCTCGACTCGCGGAACCGCACTTCGTTCTTCGCGGGATGCACGTTCGCATCGACCGCATCGGCCGGCAGTTCGATGAAAAGGCAGTAAAGCGGATGCGAGCGCCCGTAGAGCACGTCTTCGTATGCCGCACGGACGGCATGCGAGAGCACGCGGTCGCGGATGAAGCGGCCGTTCACAAACCAATACTGCGCATCGGGCTTGCTGCGCGAGAAGGTTGGAAGACTGGCGAGACCGTAGATGCGCATGTCGCCGGCCTCCCATTCGACGACTCGGGCATGATCGGCAAAGCCCTTGGGCATCAACGCTTCGATGCGCCGCTTCCAATCGGCAGGGGCCAGATCCAGAAGCGTGCGGCCGTTCGAGACAAGCGAAAAGCCTACCGTGGGGTGCGAGAGCGCGAGCTTCACAAGCTGCTCCTCGACATGAGCCGACTCCGTCGATTCAGACTTCATGAACTTGCGCCGCGCCGGCGTCTTGTAGAAAAGATCCTCAACGTCGATGCGCGTTCCCGGCGGAATGCTTTCGCCCGAATCAATTCCAGACTCACGCCACAGCCACGTTTCGGTCGTCTGCGGCAGGCGGCTGCGGATCGTCAAGGCGGAGACGGCAGCGATGGAAGCGAGCGCCTCGCCGCGAAAGCCGAGGCTTTGCACGTGCTCGAGATCCTCAAGGCTTCGGATTTTGCTCGTTGCATGCCGCCTCACGGCCAGGTCGAGTTCGTCCTTCGGAATGCCGCTTCCGTTGTCGGAAACCGAAATTCGCTTCATGCCGCCCGCGTCAATGCGGACGTCCACCCGGTCGGCCCCCGCATCAAGGCTGTTCTCGACGAGCTCCTTCACGACCGAGGCGGGACGTTCGATCACTTCGCCTGCTGCAATTTGACTGATCAGTTGACTGGGTAGTTCTTGGATGGAATGTCGTTCGGTACGGGTCATCGTCGTGCACTCGGGGAGCAGCAAGGAAATTTCACAAACTCGCCAACCGCATCAAGAGCGGCGTCAGTATGATAAAAGCCATTTGCGGAAGCGTGAAACGCGCGGTTCTGCACCGACCGTCTCCCTTTCCCCACAGTCTTACTTCCCACTCGTCCGCCATGGATGTTTTCCAGCTGATTCTCGAACTCTTCACGAATGCCGATCACTTCCTCGTTTCGCTTGCGACCGACTACGGCATGCTCATCTATGCGGCGATGTTCCTCATCTACTTCCTGGAAACGGGCTTCGTCGTCATGTCCTTTCTGCCCGGAGACTCGCTTCTCTTCGTAGCGGGCACCGTAGCGGCCTCGGGGACGGCCAGTCCTTGGATGATCATGCTCGCCGTCATTGCCGGCGCCATTCTCGGGAATTCCGTCGGATACGGCACTGGCAAATGGTTGGGAAACAAAATCTACGACGGCAGCATCCGCTGGATTGATGCCAAGAAGCTCCAGCATGCGCACAGCTTCTATGTGGGCCACGGCGGCAAAACCATTCTTCTTGCGCGCTTCGTTCCCATCGTTCGCGCGTTTGCGCCCCTGATTGCCGGCGCGGCGCGCATGGACTACCTGCGCTTTGAATTCTTCAGCGGAACGGGAGCCGTGATCTGGGCCGTTTCCATCGTCGGCGCGGGCTACCTCTTCGGGAACATTCCCTTCATCAAGGAGAACCTTTCCCTGATTCTTCTGCTCGGCATCGTGGCCGCCATCGTCGGCCCCATCATCGTGGGATTCATCTGGCGCTGGCTTCAAAACCGCAAGATGAAGGAGTGACTCAAAGGGCCTGTGCTTCTCAGTCGAACACAGGCCCTTTTCATGCCGAAGCATTCACCTCAGGCGGCTTCAGCCCTGAGCGCGCTCCTCAAGAATCGCAACGGCAGGAAGCTTCTTGCCTTCCAAGAATTCCAGGAAGGCGCCGCCGCCCGTCGAAATATACGAAACGCGGTCCTTGATGCCGAAGGTCGAAACCGCCGACACCGTGTCCCCGCCGCCGGCAATCGAGAATGCGCCGCGATCGGTGGCCGATGCGATGGCTTCGGCCAAAGCCTTGGTGCCGCCCGCATAAGGCGCCATTTCAAACACGCCCACCGGACCGTTCCAGACGATGGTGCCCGCCTTCGCGATCTCTTCGGCCAGCATGGCCTGGGTCTTGGTTCCCACGTCGAGGATCATTTCATCGGGCTGAACGTCGTCGACCGAGGTCTCGCGATGCTCCGCATCCGCCGCGAAAGCCTTTGCCGCCACCACGTCGACGGGCATCGGCAAAGAAGCGCCCTTCGCCTTCAGGACGTCAAGCACGCGCCGGCACTCGTCAAGCAGCTCCGGCTCGGCCAGCGACTTGCCGATCGGTTTTCCGGCGGCAAGGAGGAAGGTATTGAGAATTCCGCCGCCAACCACGAGCCGGTCGACCTTTTCCGCCAAATTCGAGAGAATCGTGAGCTTCGTCGACACTTTGGAGCCGCCGACGATGGCGACAAGCGGGCGCTTCGGCGACTCAAGAGAGGCCGTCAAGGCATCAATTTCCGCAGCGAGAAGCGGACCCGCGCAAGCCACAGGCGCATATTTCGCCACGCCCACGGTCGAAGCCTGCGCACGATGCGCCGTGCCGAAAGCGTCGTTCACGAAAACGTCGCAAAGCGCCGCATACTGCTTCGAAAGCTCATCGTTGCACTTCTTTTCCCCGACATTGCAGCGGCAATTTTCAAGCATCACCACTTCGCCGGGCTTCACGTCCACGCCGTTCAGATAATCCGCCTTGAGCGGCATGGCCTGCCCGAGCAGTTCGCCCATTCGCTCGGCGACATGAAGGAGCGAGTCCTCAGGACGAATCTCCCCCTCCTTCGGCCGCCCCAAATGACTCATCACCATGACGGCAGCGCCGCCCTCCAGCGCCATGCGGATCGCCGGAATGCTCGCCACCAGACGAGTTTCATTCGTAATGCGTCCTTCGGCATCGTGCGGAGCATTCAAGTCGCTTCGAATAAGCACGCGCTTTCCCTGAAGCGCTCCCTTTTGAGCCAGTTCGGCAAGCGTCAATACACGCATAAGCTTCTCCCTTGAGAGATTGGATGAAATTAATGCTGGAAGACCGGATCAATCCACGTTGCATGATCCCGCAAGTAGGATGCCCTCAGATGATCATCATCCTTGTAATTCAGCAAGTTGCATTTTTGATTCGGGCATACCTGATTCGATGGATCAATGATGACGACAGATGCATC
>CALXXT010000083.1 GCA_944392755.1 uncultured Sutterella sp.
ATGCGCACCGCGCCCGTTCCCTTTTCGCCGAGCGCGGCCATCATGAGGAAGACGATGGGGAAGGAGGCGATGAGGAGGAATTCGAGGAGGTTGCGCAGCTTCGGGAGAAAGGCGGCGGCGACTTCGCTCATCGTGCGGAATGAAATCTCGCTCGCGAGGTTCCCCTGCGCCTTCGAGAGCCGGACGCTCGCCGCGACGGGAACGCCCGCTTTTCCGGCGAGACGCGCGGCCGCAGCGGGAATCTCCATGGAGAGGAGCGAATGCGCGAGGCTCTGCGAGAGGGGTCGCGAAATGCCGGTCATGAGGGCGTCGGCTTCGGGGAGCGCCCGCTTCAAGGCCGCTTCGAGGAGTTCGTTCCCGCTCGAGCCGCCGAGCTTCATGGTGAGGAGCTTTTCCTGCGCGGGGATTTCCTTCTCTTCGAGGCGGCGTTTCAAGCGCTCGAGCGCGGCGTCGCAGTAGAGGATCTCGCCCTCGGCGGCAATGAAGCGCGCGGGATTGACGAAGTCCTTCCCGCCGATCAGCGCCGTGAGGTCGTCGGCCTGCATGAGGCGCGCGAGCTTCGCGTCGTCGGAGAGGATCTCGGGCATCACGCACCGCTCGACGTAGGGCGTGAGGAGCGCGCGCGTTTCCGAGAGGAGCGGACCTGCCGACCGAATCGCGGCTGCGGCGCGCTCGGGGAAGACCGCGCCGAACTTCGTGAATTTCGCCGCGTCGACGTCGGCGAAGGCGGTTTCGAACGTTTCGGCCGCCCACCGTCCGATCGAGGAGGAGGCGCAGGCGGCGAAGGCCGCGCCGAGCGGCACGCCCGAGACGGTTTCGACCGTCATGGCGTGCGGGTCCTGAACGTTCACGTCGGCCTTCGGGAGGAGCGCGACGAAGTAGAGAAGAACGAAGGAGGCGATCCAGGCGAGGATGTCCCCGCCGCGGTTTCGGACCATGGCGGCGGCGACGGCGCAGAGAAATCCGAAGAGCGCGGCGAACTTCACCGCGCCCGAATAGCTTGCGCCGCCCGTCATCATGGCGACGGCGCGGAAGAGATCCGCGGCCTGAGCGCCGTTCCAATAGGCGTAGAAGTCGAGCGTCATGGGGTCAGTCTCCAAGAACGGGAAGGGCGGAAGCGGCGTCGGCCGCGGCGCGCCCGTAGACGGAGCGTTCGATGTGTTCGGCCATCGCGGCGTAGCTCTGCGCGCGCTGCATGGCTTCGTCGAGTCGCGAGGCCTGCGCGTGAAGCTCCTCGAGGACGAGCTTGAGGCGCGCCTCGATCTTCGCCGCGTGTTCGGCGTTCACCTTGTTCGCGCTTTTCGCCGACGAGCTTTCGACCGTGCGGCGGATTTCGTCGAGAAGGCCCGCCGCGGCGTTCGTGATCGCCTCGTAGGCCGCGGCTTCGGCGAAGATCCCGAGAAGATTGAGGGAAAGTTCGGGAAGCCTCGGGTTCGCCGAACGCTCGATGAGGTGCACGAGCGGGATGGAGGAGATGTTCGCGAGGAGCGCGAGCTCCTTCTCGGTCACTTCGGCGCGGTTGCGCGAGAGGAGGCTCTTTCGGTAGTGGAGCCCCGCCTCGTAGATGGCGCGCGTCAGGTTCATCGGGCGCGAGGATTCGAGCCGGGGGTTGAGGCACCGCTCGGGTTCGTCGCAGACGAGCGTCTTCGCGTCCGCGGGGTGCGCGTCCTCGATCGAGCCGTAAAGGTCCCAGAGGATGTCGCGCCCGGCGATGTCGCGCGACTCGATCGTCGCGCTTTCGCCCGAGCCGCTTTGCCGGTAGATCGTCGTTCCGGCGAGCGTCATCATCGTTTCGAGATAGCTCGCGTCGAGCGTGCCGCCGAACTTCCCGCCCTTGAGGAGCGCCCAGGTGAGGTTGAGCTCTCCGGCTTCGACGATGGAGCCCCCGGCGTCCTTGCGCGTCGGGGCGCTTCGGATGCGCTTCTCCCCGTTCGTGCGCGTCAGGCGGTCGGCTTCCGACTGGTCGTCCGCTTCGCCCGAAGTTCGGAGCGCGTTCGCCGCGCGCAGCCCGAGTCCCGAGAGGTAGCCCGAGGCTCCGGTCGCGTCGAGGAGCGTTTCGGCCGCGCGGCACGAGTCGGAGACGTTCCTCGTCATCGAAAGGATGAGGTCGCGGTAGGAGGAGACCATCTCGGAGAGGTCGGGCGAGAGCCCCTGGAGCGCGAGCTGAAAGGCGAGGCCGGGGAGCGCCGTCCCGATGCTGCGCAGGAAACCGACGAATTCCTCCCGAGAGGGAACGGAAAAGGCGCCGAGAAAGAGGTCGATCCCGCCGCAGCCCGCCTTGAGCGAGGGCGCTTCGAGCATGAAGGGCGTGAAGTCCTTGCGCGGCGTCTTCACGACGAAGCTCCCGCCTGTTGCGAGACGCACGCTCTGGGACTCGCGCACGCCCGCGGGCGTCACCGAGCTCATCGCCCCGGCCGCGTCGTAGTAGTCCTCGAGAAAGCCGGCCGAGGCATTCCCGATCGGGCATGCCATGAGGAGGATGGCCGTGAGAAGGGCTGCGCGTCGCTTCATCTTTGGGTCTCCGTCTTGAAGGAAATGGGGGATTCGGCCGCTCCCGCGCGGTAGGCTTCGCCCGACGCCATGCGTTGGGCGATGCGCCCCGGGAGCGGAGGAACGAGGCCCTCGCGCTCGGGCGCGAGGATGAGAAGGAGGTTGCGCTTCATCGCTTCGACCGAAAGGACGCCCGTGCCGAGGCGCAGAGGCCGGGTCGAACCCATGAGCGCCGGGTGGCGCGCGTCTTTTCTCGGGACGAGGAAGAGCGCCGGGCGGCTCTCGCCCGCGATGCGGCCGATGCCGTTCTCGGGGAGCACTTTCACGCGGCGTCCCGGGAGGGGCTTCCCCGAAGGCGTCACGGCGAGCAGCTCGAATCCCGCGCTCTCGGCGAAGCGCTCGACGGGGCCGAGCGCGAGGGCGTTGGGGCGGTCGTCGTCCGCGCCGATGAAGAGGAGCCCCGCTTCGCGCGCCATCGTCCTCGCGAACGCTTCGCGTCCGGCCTGCGCCGCTTCGCTCGCGGCGGTCGAAGCGAAGTTCGCGGTGGGATTCGTCGCCGTCCAGTCGTATTCCGGCCGCCCGATGCGGGTGCGCTCCCAGGCTTCGCCGAAGCGCTGCGCGAGCGTGAAGAAGTGCGCGGTCGCGGCTTGGAGCGAGGCGACGTTCGCCTCGGTCGGGTCAAGGAGCGCGCGGTCGAACCGCCGCTCGTATTCGGCGCGAAGGGCTTCGCGCGTCGTGAAGCGGGAGAAGTCGTCGGGATCGGGCTCAGGCTCAGGCTCGGGCTTCGCTTCTCGAACGGGCGCTTCCTCCGACTTCGTTTCCGCGGGATTTCCTTCGCCGTAGTAGAGGAAGGGGCGGTCGGGCTTCGACCAGACGTCTTCGGTCCACCATGGGTCGGAGGCCGACGCGCGCAGCGCGGCGAGAAGGCAGAGCGTCGTCAGGATTCTCTTCATCATCGGTTCTCCGGGAGGCGGCTCGAGGGTCGGCGGCCGCGGGGTTGGGCGGAGGAGTAGGGACCCCATTCGGGGTGCGCGAGCGGGTCGGAGCGAAAGCGAGCGTCGGTGCGCGAGACGCCCGTCGGCGTCCCCACCTTCGAGTAGTGGGCGAGCTTCCCTTCGAGGATTTCGTTCAAACGCTCCTCGGTGCGCGCGAGGACGGCGTCGAGATCGGCCGATCCTCCCTTTTGGGCTTCGAGGACGACGTCCGCCGCAAATTCGCGCAGGTCCATGAGCGTGAAGTCGAGCCGCTCCATTTCCTCGAGCGTGAAGCCCCGCGCGTCGGGCGCGTCGGCCGTTCCCCAGGAGCGGTTCAGCTGCGCGCGGCCTTCCTCATGGATGATGCGGGCGAGCCGCGAATTGAAGCAGACGTAGCGGTGCGCCCGCGTGATGCACCCGAGCCCCGGGACCTTCTCCTCGCATTCGGTCCCGACGAAGCGGCAGAGGCGCTCGCCTCTCGCCATCGCGAGCTTCTGCTCCTCGGCGCGGCACGTGCGGTAGTTCTGATAGAAGTGCATCGCGGCCGCCGCGGCGAAGCCCGCCGGAGAGAATTCAAAGGCGAAGCCTCCCGACTCGGTCCAGGCGACGGAGACGCCCCAGAAGCTGAAGTTCGGTTCGTAGACGCCCGAGGGGGCGTTCCCGTAAATCGCCGTGAGGAGCCAGCTCGTGCGGTCCGAATAGCTGAGAAGGTCGTAGACGTAGGGCGAGCCCACGTACTTCACCGCCTCCCATCCGGCCGCAACGCCGAAGTCGAGATAGAGCGAGAAGGCCGAATTCGACGTCCCCGGGACCGCGTCTGAGCGGCAGCACGAGGGCGCGCCCTTTCGGTCGCGGCAGGAGAGGACTTCGCCCGCGAAGAATTCGTTCCCGGAGAGGTCCCCGTAAAGCGACGCCTCGCGGCCGATTTCGGCCGAGACGACGGCGTCGGCGAAGTTGCGGTCGGGCGCGTCGTCGACCGGGGCGCAGACCCCGGCGATGCAGGCTTCGCCTTCGCAGACTTCGCCCGCGGAAATCGTCTCCTCGGGCGTTCGGCACTCGTAGACCTTGACGGGACGGGCGCATTCGCTCCCGCCCTCGGGGCAGCGCGTTTCGACCAAGCGGCAGCGCGCGTCGGCTTCAATCTTCGCGCAGTCGTCCTCGGCCGAAGTCGGGCACGTGAAGACGCGCTCGCGCATCCAGCAGTCGCGGTAGACGGGCTTGCCGTCGACGATTCGGACTTCGGGCCCTTCGACGCAGACGGAGGACGTTTCCCGGCATTCGGCGTTCGAAACGTGCCCGGCGCAGGTGTCGGCGGGCCGTTCGACCTCCGATTCGATCCGATCGACGTAGTCCGCCGCTTCCGGGGGCTCGCTTCCGAGCTCGGCCCCGCAGCGGTAGACGAAGCGCCGCCGCACGCATGCGCCTGCGGGGTCTTGCGCCTCGCAGACCGTCTCCCCTTCGACGCGGCAAACGCCGTCAAGGGCCAGCGACTCGAGCGCGCGGCAGGCGTCGACCTCCTCAACTGAGCATTCGTACCTTGCGCTCCAGCGCGTGCAGCCTTCACCCGACGCATCGGACGCGTCGCAGACCTTCTCGAGGAGCGTGCAGGCGAGCCCGCGGTCTTCGGCTTCGTCGACCTTGGCGCGGCACTCCGAATCGTCCTCGACACCTTCGCCCGGGCGCTCCACGGGTTCGCCCGGGACAAGGTCGCCGCCCTCGGGCACGTCGCCCGTGCAGACGTAGACGGCCGACCAGCGCGAGCAGACGCCCGAGGCGTCCTCGACTTCGCAGACGGGGCTTCCCTTCGGGATGCATCCCGCGCTTTCGAGCTTCGCGCAGGATTCGGCTTCGGAGGCGTCGGGGCAGGAGACGACGACCGCCCGCCTCCAGCAAGCTTCGGCTTCCGTCCATTCGCCCGCGAGGTTCTCAACGGGAATGCGGCGCGCGCCTTCCTCGAGGCACGTCGACTGCGTGACGCGGCAGCCGCCCGAGGGATCGATCGAAGGGGCCCCCGAAGTCGAATATTCGACCTTGATGCGGGGCGCTTCGGGCGTGATCCCCGGGCCTTCGGGCTTCTCGGTGCAGAGGAGCGAGGCGGTTTCCATGCGGCAGACGCCGTCCGCGTCCTCGTCCGTGCAGGCCGAATCCGTCACGCGGCAGAAGTCGGGAATCCGCCCCGGGCGGCAGCGGTCCGCGTCGGGCGAGGGCGCGTCGCACGCGTAGGTGCGCTCCCAGCGCCAGCAGTCGCGCGAAACGACGACGCCGTCGACGACGCGCTCGCCCGATTCGGCGCAAACTTCGGACGAGAGAACGCAGTTTCGGGGCACGTCTTCGGCCGCCGCTCCGAGGGCGGCCGAGAGGAGCGCCGTCAGGACCGTCCGCTTCATGATTCGGCTCCTTCGCCCGGCTTCGCGTCGGGGTCGAGCGCTTCGCATCCGTTGGTCCACCGGTCCTCGGCGTCGGGCGAAGCGTCGTACCCGGTGTAGGCGTGCATGCCTTCGATCGTGCCCGATAGCATCCCCGTGGGTCCGTAGACGCGCGCCTCCCAGCGGATCATGCAGTTCGTCCCGGTGCAGGCGTGGCTCGAGACCTTGATGTCCGCGCGGCAGGCCGGGGTGACCTTTCCCGTGAGCTTCGCCGCGCCCGTCCCCGTCACGACGACGTCGCCGAAGTCGTTGAGCCGAAAGGCGGCCTTTCGTCGGCGGTCCGACGCGACCTGCGCGCACGTCGTCTCCACCGTCATCGTGTCGCCTCCGCCGCAGGCGTCCTCAAAGAGCGATGGGGCGCCCAGGGTGGTCGAGCGAGAGACCGAGCCGAGCTTGCAGGAGGGACCCGCCGTCACCGTGAGGGAGAGGTTGCAGGTGAGCGTCGTGCGCGTCACCTGCGGCGCTTCGCAGCGCGCGGGAAACTCCGCGAAGGCTCGGGCGGTCGTGCTCTCTTCGTACGTTTTCGAAGGCGTGAGCGCGTCCGGCCCGAACCAGCAGGCGACCGGTGTTTCGGTCACGGTGCCCGGACGGGAAACGATGCGGCAGGCGAGCGCCTCGCGGTAGGCCGAACCCATGCGGCAGGCCCAGCGCGTGAGGATTTCGGTCGACGTCTCCCAACCCGTTCGGCAGGTGAAGTCGGCAAAGGGCGAGCCCGCGCTGCAGACTTCGGTCTCGACCCGCTCGGGAATCGTGATCGTGAAGTCCCGGCAGGATTCGCTCGAGCCGATGCCGCCCGGGCGGGAGCCCGCGGCGTTGTCGACCACGTCGTCGCGCCCGATCAGCACGTCTTCGGGGACGCTCGGCCGCTCGGGGAATCCGCGGTCGAGCACCTGCACGGCGCGGCATTCGGGGTCGGAAGCGCTCCGGCATCCGACGACGCGGTT
>CALXXT010000084.1 GCA_944392755.1 uncultured Sutterella sp.
CGGACGGGCGCATCCGTTCGGTCGGGCTTTCGAACTGGTACGTGCGCGAGCTCACGGACTTTCTGCCGCGCGTCGAGACGCCGCCCGTGCTCGTGCAGAACGAAATCCATCCCTACTATCAGGAAAAGGAAGTCGTCCCCTTCATCCAGAAGCACGGCATCGTCGTGCAGGGCTGGTACCCGTTCGGCGGGCGCGGCTGGACGAAGGACGTGCTCGGCAACGGGACGATCGGCCGCATTGCGGCGGCGCACGGCAAGACCGCCGCGCAGGTGATCCTGCGCTGGAACCTGCAGCGCGAAGTCGCGGTGATTCCGGGGTCGAGCAGCCTCGCGCACATCCGAGAAAATCTCGATGTGTTCGACTTTTCGCTTTCCGCGGAGGAGATGGCCGCGATCGCGGCGCTCGACCGAGGCGAAAAGCACGACTGGTACTGAGCCCTTCGGGCGGGCGCAGCGGGCGGTCGGACTCGGCAATATCCCATAGGAAAGAGCCGCGCGGCGCAAGCTTTGCGCGGTTCCGGGCAAAAATCGGGCTCGGAAACCCGCCCGCGGCACGGCGGCGGGCTACATTGGGCGCCTTGACGGTCACCACTCGAGGCATTTGACGCCATGCGAACCCGCTACGTTCATCTCAAGGCCTTCACGGGCATTGCGGCCGAGCCGCTTCTGACGGAATTCGTCGTGGAGGACGGCCGCTTCGCGGATCCCGCCCTGCACGCGGAGGACGAAGCCATCGTCGACATGGAGGGCGCTTTCGTGTCCCCCGCCTTCATCGAGGCGCACGCGCACCCGATGATGCTCGCCGAGGCGCTTGAAACCACGGCGTGCGTGCCGCCCCTCGTGAATTCGATCGAAGAGATGGTCGAGGCGCTCCGCGCGTCCGAGGCGGCCCGCTCGGGCGAAGGCTGGATCGAGGGCTGGGGCTACGACGAGACGCTCCTCGCGGAAGGTCGGGCCCCGACCCGCGCGGACCTCGACCGCGTCAGCGCCGATCGCCCCGTCGTCGTGCGCCGTTCGGACTGCCACTCCTGCGCCGTCAATTCGGCCGCGCTGAGGCTCGCGGGCATCACGCGGGACACGCCCGATCCCGAAGGCGCCGCCATCGGACGGGACGAAGCGGGCGAGCCGAACGGCCTGCTCGTTGAAAAGGCCGCCTCGGACCTGATCGAGCGCGTGCGCCCGCCCCTCGACGAAGCGAAGCTCATGCGGCGGATGCTGCGCCTGCGCGGCCACTACCTCGATCACGGCATTCTCACGACGACCGAAATGCTGCCGATGCGCCGTCCGGGCCCACCCGACGATCCGCTCCGGAGCCGGCCTCGGGCGGTGCAGGCGGGCGTTCCCGTCGACGTGAACCTTTATTTCGCGTGGGAAGGGGGCGAGGACCCCTTCGGCGCGCCCGAGCTCGCCCCCGAGGAGAAGACCGGCCCCGTGCGCTATGCGGGCGTGAAGCTTTTCGGCGACGGGTCGATTTCCGGACGCACCGCCGCGATGCGTCGGCCCTTCCGGTGGGCGGCCGACGAGGAGCCGCTTCGTCCCTCGGGCTTCATGACGCTCGAAGCGCCCGTCTTCCGCGCGGCGCTCGCCTATGCCCGGAGGAACGGCGTGGCGCTTTCCGTGCACATCATGGGCGACCGCTCGATCGATGCCGTGCTCGACTGGCTCGAGGGCGAAGCGCCCTGGCTCGACGACGCGCCGAGCGTTCGGCTCGAGCACGTCACGATGATTCGGCCCGATCAGCTCGAGCGCATCCGCGGCATGACCATCCGTCCCGCGCTGACGACGCAGGTGATCTTCCCCTTCGCCGAATGGAGAAGCTACCGCGCGGCGCTCTCGCCCGAAGACCTCGACGCGGCATGCCCCGTCGACGAGATGGCTCGGGCGGTCGAACCCTTTGCCCTCAGCTCGGACGCTCCGGCGACGACGTGGGCCGACGCCGATCAGGTGCTCACGAGCGTCATGGCGGCCGTGACGCGTCGGGATGCCGCCGGGGGATGCTTCGGCCAGCGTCACGCGGTTTCGCCCGCCGAGGCGCTCTCCTTCTACACGAGCCGAGCGGCGCTCGTCATGCCGACCGAAGGACGCATCGGCGTCATCGCGCCCGGCGCGCGCGCACACTTCGTCTCGCTCTCGGGCGATCCCCTGACGTGTCCGCCCGATCGGATCGACGGCATCCGCGTGACGGGCACGTGGCGCGACGGCGTGCGGCTCTTTTGAGGATTCCGCTTCGCGGCAGGCTCTCCCCGGCAAAGCGGCGGGGCGGCCCTTAGGCATTCGAGCGCGGAGACCGAATCGGCGGTTGTGCGCTTTCGGGATCGGCCGCTACGATGCCGAAGACGGTCGAGCGCCTTTACCTTCCCGCTTTCCAACTTTTCCCACAGGGGGCCAACATGCAGTCCATCATGCCGTGGCTCGGCATTCTCGTTCTGATTCTCTCGGGCTGGGCCGTCGTGAAGAAGTACCAGGTGAACATGGTGCTCTTTCTCGGCGGTCTTCTTCTCAACATCCTTGCGCTCCTCGGCGGGCTTGATCCCCTGATGGCGAAAGGGTCGACGGGCTTCGTCGGGTTCGACCTCGTCGCGCTTCTGCAGCAGATCTGCTCCTCGCAGATCGCGGGCGTCGGCTTCATCATCCTCGTCTCGGGGGGCTTTGCCGCCTACATGCAGGCGATCGGCGCTTCGGACCGCTTCGTCACGGTCTGCGCGAAGCCGCTCTCCTACGTGCGCAATCCCTATCTGATCCTCGCGCTCGTCTTCATCTTCGGGCACTGCCTGAGCCTCGTCATCACGTCGGCGGCCGGGCTCGCCATGCTCATGGTGGTGACGGTCTATCCGCTCATCATCCGCGTCGGCTGTTCGCCGCTCTCGGCTGCGGCCGTCGTCGCGAGCGTGCTCATCATCGGCTACGCGCCCGCTTCGGGGACGGCCAATCTCGCCGCCGAGCTCGTCGGACTCGAGCCGATCGAATACTTCGTCAAGTATCAGCTCCCCATGGCCGTTCCGACGGTGCTCGCCATGGCGGCGACGCACGTCGTCGTGCAGTACTGGTTCGACCGAAGGGAAGGGCGGGGCGTCGCGGCCGATCTTGAGGAGCTTGCCGAAAAGCGCCGCGGACTGGAGAAGGCTCCGGCCTTCTATGCGGTCTTTCCGGTGCTTCCGATCGTCTTCCTCCTCATCTTCAACAAGATGGTCTTCAAGACCGTGACGATGAACGTTCCGACCGCGATGTTCCTCTGCTGGCTTCTCGCCTTCCTCGCGGATCTCCTCGTGCGGCGCAACGTGCGCGAGTCCTTTGATTTGTCGTTCGCGATGTTCAAGGGCATGGGCAGCATCCTCACGAGCACGTTGGTCCTCATCTTCGTGGCGGCCTTCTTCGCGAAGGGACTTCAGAACGTCGGCATCGTCGACCTTCTGCTTTCGGGCGCGAACGGACTCGGCCTCGGAAGCATCGGCATGGGGATCGTGCTTTCGGCCATCATCGGCGTCGTCACGGTGCTGACGGGATCGGGCGTTGCGGCCTTCACGAGCCTCGGGCACATCGTTCCGGACGTGGCGGCCGGCATGGGCGTCGACGGCATTTCGATGATGCTCATGATGCATACGGCGGCCGAAATGCTGCGCGCCATGTCGCCCGTGGCGGGCGTCATCATCATCGTGGCGGGCTTCGCGCAGGTGAATCCCCTCACCATGGTGAAGCGCACGACCGTTCCGATTCTCGTCGGGTACGTGGTGATGCTCGCATCGGTTTCGCTGATGTTCGGCTAACGGGGCGGGAGGCGCGCGGCGCCTCCCTTCCCGCGGCTCCCCACATCCAATTCCACGCATAGGAGATCCATGATGAAAACCTGGAGCGGAACGGTTTCCGGATCCTGGTCGTCGCACAGTCCGCAGACGCTTGAAGCGACGCTTCGGAACGCATTTCTCGCGCTTCCCGGCGGCTGGGAGGGAACGCTCGCCGAAGCGCCCGCCGCCCCGGGGCGGCACCCCGTGATGATCTTCATGCACGGAAGTTCGGGCATCAACGAGGCGGCGAAGATCTTCGGACGGCGATTGGCCGAGCGCGGCATCGCCTTTCTTGCGCCGAACGGCATGGCGACGCCCGGGCGCCTCGCCTACACGTCGCCCGTCTCTCCTGAGATCTACGAAAAGGTTCACGCCATGCGGTCGGCCGAACTCGACCGCGCCCTCGAGGCGCTCCCGTGCCTTTCCTTCTTCGACGGCCGATTCGTCATTGCCGGAACGAGCGAAGGCGGGGTCGCCGCCGCGCGCCATGCGGTGAGGCCGGACTTGAGCGAAGCCGGGCGCCTCATCCTCTCCTGGTCCTGCGAGGACAACTACCACGTCGAGCAGCACCGAACCGCCATTCCGCTCGACATGCCGGTTCTCAACGTGATGAGCGCCGAAGACAAGTACTTCAGCCGCGCCAACGCCTATCTCGGGAACGACGCCGCTCTCGGTCACGCGGGCCGCACGCTCGCCCGCCACCGTCATGCCGCGGTCGTGCTCATCCCCGGGGCGCCGCATACGCTCTACAACGAGCCCGAAGCCTTCACGCACATTGCGGCATTCCTCGAGCACGTGCTCGCCTGAGGCGCGGCGCGCGCTCGAGAGCGCTCTCCGTCATCCCGCACGCATGCGCCGCGCCGCATGCGCGCGGGCTCTGCGTTAGGATCGACGGGACGAGCCCACACACGAAAGGAAATCCGCATGAACGCCGCACTCTTAGGCTACGGCACCGTCGGCCGCAGCCTCGACGAACTTCTTTCCGAACGCCCGATCGGGATCTCGGTCACGCGCATCCTCCGCCGTCCGGGGAAGACGGCGGGCGACCTCCGCATGACGGACGACATCCACGCGATCCTGGCGGATCCGACGATCGTCGTCGTCGTCGAAGCGCTGAGCGGCGAGATGCCGGCCGCCCGTTGGATCGAGGCCGCGCTCGCCGCGGGAAAGCACGTCGTTACGGCCAACAAGGCCGCGATCGCGCCCCGCATGATGCGCCTCACGGCGCTCGCGCGGGAAAAAGGCGCCGCGTTCCGTTTCGAAGCCGCCGTGGGCGGCGTCATTCCCTGGATTGAGAATCTTCGCCGTGCGGCGGGGTTCGATCGGATCGACCGCTTCTGCGGGATCCTGAACGGCACCGGTAACTACATTCTCGACCGCATGGCGGCCGGGCTCGACTTCGCCGAGGCGTTGGCCGACGCGCAGGCGAAGGGCTATGCGGAAGCCGATCCTTCGGCCGACGTGGGCGGGCTCGACCTCGCGAACAAAGCACTCGTCACCGCTGCGGCCGCCTTCGGCCTCGCTCCCGAGCCGGGCGGATCGGCGGCGCTGAGCGTGCCGACGATCGGCCTCGACGGGATCGATTCGGCGTATCTGAAAGCCGCGGCCGCCGCCGGGAAGACCGTGCGCTTCATGGCGTTCGGGCGGCGTTCGGAAGGGAAGGGCGCGCCGCGCCTCGCGCTCGGCGCGGCTCCCGTCCTCGTGCCCCTCGAGTCGCTTGAAGCGGCCGTGCGCCGCAACTACAACTTCGCCCTCTTCTGGGGCGACGTTGCGGGGCCGCTCGCCTTTTTCGGCCAGGGCGCGGGCGGCCGCCCCACGGCCGACGCCATCATTGCGGACCTGCGCGCGATTGCCGAGAGCGGCGCTTCGGCCGCGCCCCGCGTGACGGAGGCGTCTCTCGACGACGCGCTTCTTTTCGGCCACGCGCGCTATGCCGACGGCACCGTGCGCTCAGGCACCTTCGCCGACCTCGCCCGCGAGGCGAAGGCCCTCCGCGGCCGGCACGGGTTTGCGGCCTTCGAGCCCGCGCCCGAGCTTTTCGAGCGGTAGCAGGCCGTCGACCTTCGGCCGAAGGTCAGAGGTTCGCGCTGCCCGCGTCGGGGCCCGCGGCCGAGAGGCCGAGCTTCACCTTGAACCAATCGACGACGCCGTCGATCACGGAATCCCGGAACCAAACGAGGCCGCCGTGATCCGCCCCTTCGTAGAGGCGGTATTCGACGTCGACCTTGCGTTCGCGAAGCAGTCGGAAGAGCTCGGCGCTCTGCTCCGGACTCACGAGCGTGTCGGCCGAGCCGTGAAGGAGGAGGAAGGGCGGCTCGCTCCCGTCGATGTGTCCGATGGGACTCGCTTCGCGCGCCTTCTGCGGATCTTCAAAAATGCTTTTCCCCGGATTCACGTCGAAGGCCGGGCCGTGGAGGAGGAGGGCTTCCGTGACGGCGGGCGAACGGTGAACGCTCTCGCGGGCTTCGCCGAGGCCCTTGCCGATCGAGAGCAGATCCGAAATGCCGTAGAGGGACGCCACGGCCTGCACGCTCGACGATTGGTCGAGCCAGTCGCCCCGATCCCATCCCTTTTCGCCCGAGGTCGCGCCGAGCATCTGCACGAGATAGCCGCCCGCCGAATCGCCGAGGACGCCGATCCGCTCGGGATCGATCCCGTATTCCGCGGCATGCGCGCGCAGGAACCTCACCGCGGCCTTGCCGTCCTCGACGAGCGCCGGAAATTTCGTCGGCACGACGCGGTATTCGGCCGCGGCGACGACGAAGCCCGCCCGGGCGAGCGCGTAGCGCATTTCGATGAACTTCTCGAAGTCGGCCGACGTGAAGCCGCCGCCCGGGAAGTAGACGACGGCGGGCTTCGGAGCGCTCGTGCGCGGCACGAGAAGCGACATCCGAAGCTGCCGCACGGCGCGCGTCGAGCGGATCTGGCTGTAGACGACGTTCGAGAGGGCGTCGATGCGGCCTTCGGCGGGCTCGGCCCGAACGACTTGGGCGCCGGCCGTCCAGCCGGGGAGCGATTCGGGGGCGGCGGCCGCCGCTCCGCCGGAGAGGCCCGCGGCGGCGCAAAGCACGGCAAAAGTCCGAAGCGTGGCGTTCATGAAGTTCCTCCTTTGAAATGGGCGTCAAAACATTTGGGCGCTTCAGTGTATTCCTTCGACGGGCCCCGCTCGCCCCGCGCCCCATGCGCGCGCGACATAAGGAAACGGTCCGCGAGCCGTGCGCTTCGCGGACCGTCGGGAGCCGAGCCTCAAGGCTTCAGGCGGTTATTCGCCGAACCACTTCTTGTAGAGGCGGTCGTATTCGCCGTTCGCCTTCACGGCGGCAAGACCGTCGTTCACCATCTTGAGGAGCTCCTTGTTGTCCTTCGCGACGGCGGCGCCCGTCTGCTCGCTCGTCAGCTGGCCGGGCAGAATGACGACGTCCTTATCCTTGCGCTGGGCGATGTAGTAGCCCACGACGGGCTTGTCGTGCACCACGGCTTCGCAGCCCTTGTTCTTCAGCTCCATGATGGCTTCCGAGCCGTTGGCGAAGATGCGGACCTTCTCGCCGCTCATTTCCTTGGCGGTGGTCGCCCCCGTCGTCGCGATCTGGGCGCAGACGAGCTGACCCTTCAGGTCTTCGGCCGTCTTGTACTTGCCCTGGTCGGCCTTGCGGATCAGCACGACGAGGCCGTTGTCGTAGTAGGGCTCGGAGAAGCTCACCCGCTTCTGACGCTCGGCCGTGATGGTCATGCCGGACATGGCGATGTCGATCGTGCCCGCCTGAAGGGCCGGAATGAGGCCGTCGAAGGGGATGTTCTGGAACTTCACCTCGGCGCCCTGCGTCTTCATGATCGCGGCGATGAGGTCCATGTCGAAGCCCGCGGGCTTGCCGTCCTTGACGAATTCAAAGGGCGGGAAGGTCATGTTGGCGCCGACGAGATAGGCCTTGTCGGCGGCTTGAGCGCCGCTCATGGTGCCGAAGGCGGCCAAGGTGAAGGCGGCGATTTTGAGCGTCTGCGTGAATTTCATGGTTTTCTCCGATGCTCCCGGCGCGTGGGAGCCTAGATGGGTCCTGAGGATGGAGGCCTGCGGCGGTTCCGCTCCGGCGTTCGCCGCAAACTGAGGTTCAGTCTATCGGGACGAGGCGCCTCTCTGCGCCCGAAAGCCTTGGCGGAAAGCGCCGCGGCGCTTCAACAATTGGACCGCGCATTGGTCGACAATTCGAGCGGAAAAGGGCGCGTCGGGCGGCTCCGCCTCCGCCGAGGAGATGGGCGCCTGCGCACAATCGCCTAGTCCGCTTGAGGGGAGACGCGCCGAAGCGGGAGCGCGGAGGGCGAAGACCGCCCGATTGGGGCGGAAAGCGCCCCAAATCGCGGAGGGAAGCGTCGGATTTGTCGGCAAAAAAGCGTTTTGATCCAGCGCAAGAAACCGTGAAAGGATCAGTCCTCGTCCTCGACGAAGGGGACCCTCGGCGCAATGCCGCAGAGCAGTTCGGCGGCGATTGTCCCCGCCCTCGCGGCCACGTCCTCGACGGGAATGTTCCGCCCCCAGAGCTCGACGGAGCTGCCGACGCGGGCCGTCGGGTGGTCGGTGAGGTCGACCATCATCACGTCCATGGCGATGCGCCCGACGAGAGGCGCGGTCCGTCCTTCGATCCAGACGGGGGAACCCGGCGGGGTTGAGCGGAGGTACCCGTCGGCGAAGCCGCAGGCGACGACGCCGATGCGGCTCGGGCGCCGGGCGGTGAAGCGGCTCCCGTAGCCCACCGACTCGCCGGGATGAACGTTCTGCACGGCGAGAATTTCCGAGCGCAGCGTCATGCCGGGGAGAATCCCGAGCGAAGCGCTCGGCACGCCCGGCTCGGGGGTGACGCCGTAGAGGCTGATGCCGATGCGCACGGCGTCGCCGCCCACCTGAGGCAGCCAGATGGCCGCGGCCGAGTTGGCGAAGCACGCGCCCGAAGTGCGCCTGGCGATTTCGCCGAGCCGCTCCATCTGCTCGCGCACGGGAACGGGACCGCCGTAGTCCCACTCGGGGCAGGCGTTCGCGAAATGCGTGACGACGCCCATGACGCGCACGCCCGGGATCGCCGCGAGCCGGGCGCGCACCCGAGGCTCCTCTTCGGGGCGGAAGCCGAAGCGGTTCATTCCGGAATTGATCTTGACGTGCACGCGCAGGTCCCGGAAGGGGGCCCGGCGCTCGAGCATCCGAATGAGCTCCTCATTGTGGACGACGGGTTCGGCCCCCATCGGTTCGACGACGTCGAGGTCTTCGGGCCGGAAGAACCCCTGAAGGAGCAGGATGCGCTTCTTCCAGCCGAAGCGGCGCGCTCTCTCGACGTCGAAGATGTCGATGACGGCCAGGCCGTCGGCGCCCTCGAACGCACGAACGGCGCGCTCGAGCCCGTGGCCGTAGGCGTCGGCCTTGACGACGGCCCAGAGCATGCGGTTTCCGGCGAGCCTGCGCATCGCCTCGAGGTTGCGGCGCAGGCTTCCCATGTGAATGACGGCTTGAATCGGACGGGCCATGATTGAATTCCTTCTTACGGGCCGGCACGCATCGAACGGGACCGGCGGACGAAACGCCCTCCATTATGCCGCCCGCGATGCCCGCTTGGCGCGGGCTCGAAGCCGCAAGTCCCGTGGAGAGCCGCGCGCGGCGGGTCGTCGTGCGATACTGAAGCGAATTA
>CALXXT010000085.1 GCA_944392755.1 uncultured Sutterella sp.
ATCGGGCGAGCGCGGCGTCAACGTGCTTCTCTACGGCATGCCGGGCACGGGCAAGACCGAACTCTCCCGAACGATAACGCGCGAGATCGGCGCGTCGCTCTTCGAGGTGTCGACCTCGGGCGACGACAGCACGCCGAGGCTGCGGCGCTGGAAGACGGCCGCGGCCTTCCTCTCGAGCTCGCCCAATACGCTCCTCGCCGTCGACGAAGCCGAAGACGTCTTCAACGACCGCGGCGACGGAAACGCCGAGGGCGGGCGGACCAACAAGGGCGAGATCAACAAGCTTCTCGAAACGAATCCGATTCCGACCTTCTGGATCACGAACTCCATCCGGGCGATCGACCCCGCGATGATCCGCCGCTTCGACCTCGTGCTTGAAATTCCGACGCCGCCCGCAACGGAGCGCCGCAAGATCGTCGACGCGTCCTTTGACGGAAAGCTCTCGGAGCGCGCCGCCCAACGCCTCGTCGAAGCGCCCGGCCTTGCCCCCGCCGTGCTTCGGCGCGCGGGCAAGGTCGCGCGTGCGGCCGGCTTCGGGAGCGGCCCGATCCGGGAAGAGGACGTCCTCGGGATCGTCGACTCGACGCTGCGCGCGCAGGGCTTCGGGCGCGTTCCCGAAGGGGACCTGCTCCTGCCCGACTACTACGACCCCGCGCTCGTCAACTGCGCGGTCGACCTCGAGCGCGTCGCCGAAGGGCTCGTGCGTGCCGAGGGCGGGCGCATCTGCCTCTACGGGCCGCCCGGGACGGGCAAGTCCGCCTACGCGGCCTGGCTCGCGCGCACGCTCGAGCGCCCCTTGCTGAGGCGCACCGCGTCCGACCTCATGAGCCCCTATGTCGGCATGACCGAAGCGCTCATTGCGGCGGCCTTCGACGAAGCGAAGCGCGACGGCGCGCTTCTCGTCATCGACGAGGCCGATACGTTCCTGCGGGACCGCACGCTCTCGCGCGTTTCCTGGGAAACCTCCATGGTGAACGAAATGCTCGCGCAGCTCGAGCGCTTCCCGGGCGTCTTCGTCGCGACGACGAATCTCGTCGATACGCTCGACGCGGCCTCGATGCGCCGATTCGACGTCAAGATGAAGTTCGATTGGCTGCGGCCCGAACAGTGCGGTCGGCTCGCGCGCCGGATGAGCGAAGCCCTCGGCCTCAAGGCCGAAGCCCGGGACATCGAGCGGATTTCGGGATTCGCGCATCTCACGCCCGGCGACTTCGCCGCGGTGGCGCGTCAGCACCGCTTCCGTCCGATCCTCACGACGGCGGATCTCGCGGAGCGGCTCGCCGAAGAGACGGCCGCGAAGCTTCTCGCGGGCGGCGCGACGCGCTCCAAAATCGGATTCTGCTGAAAATCATCGACTTAAGGCCGAAGGAGTCGTCCGCGCTAAAATACTCCCATTTACCGCAAGGAAGCCCTTCGCTTCCTCACCAGACATCAAAAGGAGTTTTTGCCGTGAAGTTCACTCAGTTTTCGCCCGTCAAGCTCATTTTCGGTTCGGGCTCGCTCGACCAGCTCGGGTTTGAGCCGCTCCCCGGCAAGAAGGCGCTCCTGCTCACGTCGCGCGGCACCTCGCACATGACGAACGGCTCCTTCGGCCGCACTCAGTCGGGTCTCGAGCGCGCGGGCGTCGAATGGACGCATCTCGGCGTCATCGAGGCGAATCCGCTTTCGACCACCGTCATGAAGGCGGCCGCGCACGCCAAGGCCGAAGGGTGCGACTTCATCGTCGCGCTCGGCGGCGGTTCGGTGATGGACTGCGCGAAGGCGGTCGCCGTCATGGCGACGAACCCCGGAGACCTCTGGGACTACGTTCAGCAGGGAACGGGCAAGCGCCGGATCCCCGAAGTGCCGCCGCTGCCGATCGTCGCCATCACGACGACGGCGGGCACCGGCAGCGAAGTCGACGGCGGCGGCGTCATCACGAACGCCGAAGCGCGCGAAAAGCAGCCCTTCTCCGGCAAGGGCGGCATCTACCCGGTGCTCGCGATCGTCGACCCGGAGCTCATGCTGACGGTTCCGCCCCTCTTCACGGCCTATCAGGGCTTCGACGCGCTCTTCCACGCCGTGGAGGGCTACGTGACGAAGCGCCCGACGTGGCTCTCCGACATGTATGCGCTCGAGAGCGTGCGACACATCGCCAAGGGACTTGCCCGAGCGGTGCGCAACGGCAGCGACCTTGAAGCGCGCGAGCACGTCGCGATGGCCAACACCCTCTCGGGCTACGTCATGACGATGACGCGGCTCACGAGCCAGCATGCCATGGAGCATGCCCTTTCGGCCTTCGAGCAGGATCTTCCGCACGGCGCGGGCCTCATCATGCTCTCGCTCGCCTACTTCGACCACATGATCAAGACGGGAGCGCGCTCGGAGCGCTTCGTCGAGCTCGCCCGCGCGCTCGGCCGCACGGACGCGGTGCATCCGACGGACTTCCTGCGCGCGCTCCACGACCTGCAGCGCGAGTGCGGCGTCGACGGCCTCAAGATGAGCGACTGGGGCATCAAGCGCGAGGACATTCCGGCGCTCGCCGAAAACGCCCGCTTCACGGGAGCGGCCGCCTTTGAGAACGATCCGGTCGCCCTCACCTTCGAGGACACGGTGTCGATCTACGAAGCCGCCTGGCGCTGAGGCGCCGTCCGGACTTGAAGTCCGACGATCTCCGGGCCGGGCATCCTTCGAGCGATGCCCGGCCCTTTTCCTTCGGCCAACGTTCAAAATAAGCACCGTGCCTTCCCGCATCCTCGCGCTTCTCGCCTTCCTCTCCCTCCTTCCCGCCCTGCCGGCATCGGCGGGTGCGTCGGAGCCGCCCGAGCTCGACCGCGCGGCGGCCGAAGCGGCGGCGCTTCGATACGCCGGCGTTCCTCGAGCCGACCTTCGGCGCCTCAAGGCGGACGCCGACGAAGAAGCCGGCATTCCGGTCTATTCGTTCGAATTCGAAACCGACGGGGGCGACTATGACGTCGCCGTCGATCGCCGCACGGGGAGGATCGTCGACGCCGACATCGAGATCCGCGAGGAATGGGTGCGCGCACGCCCCGCCCGATCGGATGCCGAGGCGCGGGTGCGCGCCGAGGCTTCGAGGCGGCTGCCGGGCTCCCGGCCCGAGGACGTGCGTCTCAGGCGCGAAGGCGGCCGTTGGGAGGGCCTTCTCGAAGCGCGCGGCATGAAGTGCGAATTCGAGGCCGACCGCCGCACGGGCGTCATCTTCGACTGGACGGCCGAGCGGCGCGACTGAGGGCCGCGCAGTCCGCGCGGCTTCGGGGCGCGCGCTCAGAAGCCCGCCGCGGCAAGCGCCGCGAGGGCCGTTTCCCGCCGCGCTTCGAGGGGCGTGCCGTCCCTCATGTCGAGGCGCACGGCGAAGGCGCAGATCCGGCCCTTCTCCTCGACCCAGCCCGCAAACCATCCCGTGCCGTCCGCGCGTCCCGCATAGCCCGTCTTTCCGTAGAGCCGGCGGCCGTTCCGCTGCTCAAGCAGGATGACGTCGGCGACGCGGTTCTGAACGTCGACCGAGACGGGAAGCGTGCGGCGCGCGAGCCGCTCGAAGAAGTCCGCGAGCTCGAGCGCGGACACTTGGAGCGACCCGTCGAGCCAAAACCGCCGGATGTCGGATCCGACGCGTGCGCTCCCGAAGCGAAGCCGCTCGAGCATGCGGCGCATGCGCTCGGGGCCGATTTTCGGCGCGAGCGTGCGGAAGGCTTCGACGTTCGAGAGCCGCACGGCGTCGCGCAGGTTCATGTCGCGCTCCCAAGCCTCAAGGTCGTAGCGGCTGCGCCCGTCGTAGCGGAAGAAGATCGTCCGCTCGTCGGGGAGGAGGCCGAGCTCGAGCGCGATGACCGCATGCGGCACCTTGAAGGTGGAGGCGGGCGCCGCGCGCCTTTGCGCTTGCCCGACGTCGGACGCGAGGACTTCGGAGGCGCCCCCTTCGGGAACCTCGCGGCGCAGCACGACGACGCCCTTGCGCCCTCCCGCGCTCTCGCCGAAAAGCGCGCTCAGTTCGGGTAGAACGCGAAGCTCGGCCCAAACGGGAGCCGAGGCCGGCTCCGAGCCGCCGTGAGGGGCGGCCGCAACGGCGCCCCAAGGCGGGGAGAAGAGAATGACGGCGGCGAAAGCGAGGCCCGGAAGGTTCATGTCGGATGGTGAAGCGCTGTCGGTCGAGAAGCGATGCCCGCCCCTTCAGGGACGCGCGCCGCGCACGGCCGCTTCGAAAAATTCGGCTTCGAGGCCGCAGGCCTCCAGGAAGACCTTGGTCATCCGCTCGTGCACGGACGCGTCCGCGCCGCGGGCGAGTTCGTCCGCGGTCCGCGCGGCTTCTTCGACCGACTGCGCGTATTCGGGCGCCATGCTCGCTGAAAACCATTCGAGATAGGGGTTGCCCTTTGGCTTCGCATGCGCGCGGCAGTAGCGCCCCATCTCGCCGTAGATCCAGAAGCAGGGGAGAAGCGCCGCCATGCCGACGGCAGGATGCGCGCGTCGGGCCGAAGCGCTTTCGAGCGCCATGTAGCGGCGAACACAGTCGGGGACGCTTCCGCGCGCCTCGCTCAGATCGAGCGGGCGCCCCGCCCACCGCGCGTAGAGGTCGAGCGTCCAAAGGCGCGTTTCGTCCGTTTCCTTCGCCCAGCGGTCGAACCGCGCTCCGAGGGGCGAACCCGCCTCAAGCCGCGCCCTCAGGGCGCGGATCGACGCCGCGTAGCCTTCAAGGTAGACGGCGTTCCAGGAGAGATACGTCGTGAAGGCCGCGCGGGGAAGCGTTCCCGCGGCAAGCTCCCGAACGAATGCGGTGCCGACCGCGCGGCGCGCGGCCTCCTCCGCACGGCGGAAGGCTTCGTCGTGCCAGGCGGCGGGCGCCTTCGCGTGAAGAAGCGGCGAAGCGGCGCCGAGAAGCGCGAGCGCGGCCAGCGCGCGGCGGCTCATCGGGCAATGCATGAGGCGCGGCGATTCCGCGCGCGCTGCGGGCGGCAGGGGACGCATGCGTCGTTCTCCTTTTCGAACCCTCAGGCGCTCTGCATCAGCGCATAGGCGCTCAGCACGCGCTTCCAGTTCGAAGCGAATTCGACCACCGCGCCGAGATAAGCCTTCACGGGCCCGTCGGGCAGCCGCTCGAGCGCGGGCTTCCAAGCCGAGACCCAGGCGATCGAGCGGTCCGCATAGGCTTCGGCGAGACGGAAGGCGCGCATCTCCGGGTCGCACCGTTCGGCCGAAAGCGAGAAGACGAGTTCGCCCACGGCGCACTCGCTCGCAAAATGGTCGATCGGTAGCTTCAAGCTCTTCGGGTCGATCTTGAGGAGTTCGATCCAGGCGCCCATGCGCACCTCCGGCGTCTGGGTCGCCGCTTCGCCCGCACTGATCCAGTCGTGCTCGTAGAAGGAGAACCCCGTGCCGCCCGGCTTCGTGAAGGCGTCCCAATCGGCCGCAAAGGCGCCGAAGTCCCACCCGAAGACGTCGCGGTACTCGAGCGGGTGCGGCGCATCCGCGGGCGTGCGCCCCATGACGAGGTCGAGCATGAGGGCGAGGCGGTTCGCCTGCTCGAGGAAGACGGGAAAGGTGTCGCGCGACGGGGGCGCGGAGAGCGCGGCCGAAATTTCGCCCAGGCGGTCGGCGATGAAGCGCAGCGACTTCGCCTGAATCTCGAGGGCTTGGAGCGGTGCTTGGGGCATCTTGGGCATTCCTTCTCGTTGGAGCGGGATCAGATCGAGGAGACGGGTTCGTACGTGCCGTCGGGCATCGGACGGAAGACGTAGTGCTCCTTCAGATAGATGATGTCCTTGCGATTCACGCTCTCGAGCTCGGCCAAGAGCGCCGCGCGGGCCTCGATCTTCGCCCCGGCGGCGAGCGCGAGGTTTTCAAGCGCGGCGAGCGACTCGCCCGTCGCGATCACGTCGTCGATCAGCGCGACGCGCTTGCCGCGGATCTTCTCGGCGTCGCACCCGTCGAGCCAGAGCGTCTGCTCCTTCTGCGTCGTGATCGAGCGCAGCGTGTGGCTCACGGGATTCTGCATGTAGGGCTTGCGGCTCTTGCGCGCGACGATGAATTCGCGCATGCCGAGAAGGCGCGAGAGCTCATAGGTGAGGCTGATGCCCTTCGCTTCGGCCGTCATCAGGTAGTCGACTTCGGGAAGACGCTTCAGCAGTTCGGGGGCCGCGGCCGTGACGAGTTCGGTGTCGGAGAGGCAGACGAAGCTCGCGAGCACGACGCCGTCGGCCACTTCCACGTAGGGGAGCTTGCGCTTCACGCCGCAGAGTTCAAAGTCAAAGTATTTCATGGTCGAGGTTGGTTGGATTTCGGGAAACGCCGAAGATGATACCGCGCCTCGGACGCGCTCGGACCCCGAGCGCACGAGGGGCTGCGCCCCGAATGTCATCAATTTGTCATACAACCGTCACGAATTTGTAGCCTCGGCCGAATAGATTCACCACCGATCCTTTGACCTCCTCGAAGAGTCCCTGCCCTTCATCTTTCCCTCAAGCAAATCCAAATGGACAGCCTCATACTCGTGACGGTGGGCCTCCTCGGCCTTCTCGCCGTCTTCGACCTCTACGTCGGCGTCAGCAACGACGCCGTGAACTTCCTCAATTCCGCCGTGGGGTCGCGCACAGCCCCCTTCCGAATCATCATGATGGTCGCCTCGGCCGGCGTCCTCCTCGGCGCGACCTTCTCGCTCGGCATGATGGACATCGCGAAGTCGGGCGTGCTCGTGCCGGCGAAATTCAGCTTCTACGACGTGCTCGTCATCTTCTCGGCCGTGATGGTGACGGACATTCTTCTCATCAACGTCTTCAATTCGCTCGGACTGCCCACCTCGACCACGGTCTCGATCGTCTTCGAGCTCCTCGGGGGCACCGCGACTCTCGCGGCGCTCAAGGTCTGGTCGGGCGACCTCCCGATGTCGGCCTTGGGCGACTTCATGAACAGCGCCAAGGCCCTCTCGATGATCATGGCGATTCTCGTCTCGGTCGCGGTCGCCTTCGTCTCGGGCCTCGTCGTGCAGTACGCGCTGCGCCTCATCTTCACCTTCAACTACGAGAAAATCTACCGCCGCCTCGGCGGCCTCTTCGGCGCGGTCTGCGTCACGGCGATCCTCTACTTCCTCGTGATGAAGGGCGCCAAGGGCGCCTCCTTCGTGACGCCCGAGATGCTCGCCTGGATGCAGACGAACGAGTCGGCGATCCTCGGCACGGCCTTCGTCCTGTCCTTCGCCCTCATGCAGGGGGCGATCCTCATCCTGCGCGCGAACATCTTCCCCTTCGTCATTCTCGCGGGCACGTTCGCGCTCGCCTTCGCCTTCGCCGGGAACGACCTCGTCAACTTCGTGGGCGTGCCGCTCGCCGCCCTCGAATCGATGAACATCTTCGAAGCCTCGGGCGCCGTCGACCCGAAGACCTTCATGATGGGCGACCTTGCGAAGCCCTCGACCGCGGGCAGCTTCTGGCTCATCCTCTCGGGCCTCGTCATGGTCGGGACCCTCTGGGTCTCGAAGAAGGCGCGCCGCGTCATCATGACGAGCGTGAAGCTCTCGAGCTCCTCGCGCGGCGAAAAGGAGCAGTTCGGCTCCTCGATGCCCGCCCGCGTCATCGTGCGCTCCTCGCTGCAGCTCTCGCACATCGTGCGCGCCTATCTTCCCGCCTCCCTCATGAACGGGATTTCGAGGCGCTACGAACCGCGCCGCTGGAAGGCCGGTGAAACGGAACTGCCCTTCGACGAAATCCGCGCGAGCGTGAACCTCGTGCTCGCCGCCGCGCTCATTGCCTCGGCGACGAGCCTGAAGCTGCCGCTCTCGACCACGTACGTCACCTTCATGGTGGCGATGGGCTCGTCGCTCGCCGACGGCGCCTGGGACCGCGAGAGCGCCGTCTACCGCGTTTCGGGCGTCCTCACCGTCATTTCGGGCTGGTTCCTCACGGCGCTCTCGGCCGCGGGCGCCTGCGCCGTCTTCACGCTCCTCTTCTACTGGGGCGGCGAAATCCTCATGATCCTCGGCATGATCGTCTCGTCGGCGATCCTCGTGAAGACGAACTTCTTCTCGAAGGACGACGAAGACGACGAGCTCCACGCGGGCCGCACCGTCACCGCGGGCGACCGCGCCTCGATCCTCGGCGCCCTCGACGAAGCCTTCAAGGAATGCGTCGAGCGCACGACGAAGCTCGCGGGCCGCTCGATGCGCGCCCTCCTCGAGGAGGACGGCCGCGCCCTCAAGGAATTCAAGGACGACGCGGCGAAGCTCTTCGACGACATGACGGCGGGCCGCCGCGGCTACTACGCCATGTCGCGCTCGAAGGACCTCACGAAGGACGACCGCGACGCCCGCAGCTTCTACTACCGCGCCTTCACGAACATGAAGGAAGTCGCGCACGGCCTGCGCGACCAGGTGGGCGTCGCCGAAAACTACGTCGCGAACAGCCACTCGGCCTTCACGGGCAGCATGGCTTCGAACCTCAAGGAAATCGCCGCGGCGGTCGAATCGCTCTCGAGCGAATTCACGCCCGAAGCGATCGCGAAGATCTACGCCCTGATCGAACGCGCGCAGGGAGACTACCTCGTGCAGACGGCGGTTTCGCCCGTGTCGCTGCGAAAGAGCGAGCTCTTCCTCGGCGCCCTCATCTTCACGCGCGAACTCGTGAACCGCTTCTCGATGGTTCAGTACCTCATGCGGGATCTCGACCGCACGGCGAAGTAGCGCTCAAGCCGGCGCGGCGCCGCCTCGAGCGGCGCCGAAGCTCTTGCGAAAAGGCTCCGTCCGAACCGATCGGGCGGAGCCTTTTGGATTGATGCCTGCGGGGAACGGAAATAAAACGGGCTATTTCTCAAACGATAGCCTTCACCACGTTCGGGCCGTGAACGATTGGGTTATTTCGATGCGAGTTATTTTTTCCCGCCAAAGGAAGAAGTCCTCGGCCGCGGAGCCGTAGTGCAGTGAGTTCATGCGGTTGGCGAAATCCGTAGTCAGTCATTCTTGTTCTCCGCTTTCTGGACTTCCGCGAACAGCCTCTCGGCGGCCATCAGATCATCGAAGTCGCTGACATACAACCGGTCCTGCTTCACGCGGAACTTTTCGTACTCGCTGAGCGCATGATCTCTCGCCGCTTCGGCAGAAACGCTCCCGGGGCCCTGAAGAACGCCCATTTCGTTGAAGACGAGAAAGCTGTCGAGCCGCTCTTCCCAGTCTTCCATCGTTGTCGGCACCTTGTTTTTTGCGCGCAGTTCGGCCATGTCCAGATACATGGAAACCTAGCGGTTCAGCGTGTCAATTTCATCCTTTGAAAGGTAGTTCTTGGCAATCAGAACATCTGAGCGAATGATCTTTCCGCCTTTCTTGGCGTTCTTCCACGTTGTGAGGCCCATGTGCGGTTTTTCCGCATCGGCACG
>CALXXT010000086.1 GCA_944392755.1 uncultured Sutterella sp.
CGGCGCGAATCCGAAGTTCTTCGAGCCGAGCGGCCGCGACGCCGAGCTTCGAGAGCAGATCAGGCCGCTCGGCCGACGTCGTCCATCCGCCCGATTCGTTGCCCGCAACGGGCGCGACGTCGCCGAATGTCGCCTCGCCCTCGGTCGCGAATCCGAAGGCGAGGCGCTCGAGCGCCCGTTCGAGCGACATCTCTCGCACCCGCCGATAGGTTTCGCCCTCGAGCGTCTCGAGGTGCCGGTCCGAAAGTCCAAAACGGAAACCCGCCGAGCGGAGCCAGTCGCCCAGAATGCCGAGGTCTTCACCCGTGAAGCCGAACTTCGCCGCCACGATCGGCATCGAGAGCCAGGCGAGCAGCTCATCGCGGTGCACGCGGCTCTGAAGAAGCGCGGCAAGTCCCGCAAGCGCCTGCGAAGCAGGATCCGTGTCGAGCGCACGCACGCCCGTCACCTTCCATGCGATGCGGCGCCCTTCGGGGAGACTTCCGAAGACCTTCTCGATCAAGGGCGCCGCGGCGGAAATGTCGGGCGTCGCAACGAGGACGTCGTCGGGCTTCAGGTCGGGGTGCTTTGCAAATTGAGCGTGGAGCCAGTCGACGAGCCCCTCAAGTTCGCGCGTGGGCGTCGGGGCCGCCGCAAAGACGAGCGAGCCGTCATCCTCGGAGAAGAGCGGCAGACCGTCCCTCTCGGCCGCCACGGCGAGATCCGGGTCAAGGTTGAGGATCGAATCCTGCACGCGGCGCAGCAGCCTCGGATCGTGCGCTTCAAGGTAAAAGCTCGCCTCTTCGGTTTCGACTCCGGCTTCAAGATCCTTGGGGCGCGCGAGCCATTCGGCCGCAATGCGGTGCGGGTCCGCCTCGAATCGATTGAAGTCGTCGAAAGTCCTCTCGTGCGTCGGCACGGGGGACTCTGCGGAAGCCTCCAGCGCTTCCGAAAGCTGCAGAGGCTCCTCCGCGCGCAGACTTCCCGAAGTAAAGCGCCAGAGGCGGTCGATGTTGGCTCGAGTGCTTCGCGCGTTGTCGGCAAGAATCGGGTGACGCACCTCGCGGTGCTCGTCCGCGCCGCTCCCGCGCCAGTCGAAAAGGCGGCGCGGCACCAAGTCGAACCAATATTCCGAAGAGGGATTCAGGAGATAGAGATAGACGTCGCGTCCCGACTGCGCGTAGGCCTTCACGACCGGGAGCATCAAGGGCGGCACGACGAAGGGAACGAAGACGTGAAGCGCATCGGGCAGTCGAACCGTTCGATGCTCGTCCAAACGAATAAGGCGCTTTCCACGAGAGCGAGCAAGCACTTCCAACGATTCCGGAAGCTCTGCGAAAAACGTACGGCTTCGCTGCTGCGGGTGCGCGGCAAGGCGCTTCCAGAGTTCGCGCTGCCAGAGAAAGTCGGGATGCGACTCGAGCGCACGTCGCTCGGCCGCAGACTCCTCGCCCAAGAGTTCCGGGTGGATCCCGAGCCAGCGCATCACCCAATCGGCGCGGTAGGAGGCGTAGACGACGAAAACCTGCGAGACGTGCCGCGCGAACGAGAGAATCTCCTTGTCGTTCTTCCCCTCGAGATAGTGCGCGAGCCGCCCGCATCCCTTCGCGCGCATTTCCTCGCGAAAGCTCCCTGGTCCCGTTTCCCGAAGGATGTCCCAAAGAATCCAGTCGGCCTCATTGCCGATGACGTTCGCGAGCGGCGCCTTCGAGAAGAAGCCGAGCCACTCGGAGAGAAACATGAAGTGGTAACCGGAGCAGACCGAAAACGCGTCCGCGATGGCCATCCGAAGATCCGCCTCAACGCCGCGGCTCGGCACGATGACGGGCACGGCTTCAAAAAAGCGCGTCAGATTCTCCTCGTTCGCTTCAAGCCCCGCGGCGTCCGACGAGAGTTCGTGGATGAGGAGCGCGCGCAGCGCCTCGTAGCTGTTGCTGTAGTAGGTATGAATCATCCCGTCTTCCTGCAATGGAGCTCCGCTTGGTTCTCAGACGGAAAAGCGCCCCTCCGGGCGCTTTTCCTCGATTTGACTGCTCAAGCCGTGAGATAGACGAAAACGAGCACGCCCGTCATGATGAAGGCCAGCGCTATCTTCGCCGCCGTGCCGACCACCATGCCGATCCAAGTGCCGATGCCGACGCGTCCGGCATGAAGGAGATCGCGCTTCGCCCAGAATTCCCCCACGGCCGCGCCGATGAGCGGCATGAAGAGAATGCCGAAGAGCCCCATGAACATGCCGATCACGGTGCCGACAAGCGAGCCGATGATGCCCGCTCTCGTCGCTCCGGCCTTCTGCGCGCCGGCCGTTTGCGCGACCGTGTCGATCGCGACGCCGATGGCCGCCAGAACTGCAAGAAAGAGGATCGTCTTCCAGCCGACCTTTTCATAATCTCCGGCCCAGCCGATCAGCCAAGCGCCGCCCGCGATCATCGGCAGCCCCGGAATGGCCGGAACGACCGTCCCGGCAAACCCGAGCGCAATGAGGACGAAGGCCGAGAGCCAGCAGCCGACGGCAAACCAATCGAGCGAGGTGAAAGCTTCCATACGAAACCTCCGTTCGGTTGTCAGTGTAAATGCTTACTCTTCGATGCCGCTCCAGTAGCCTTCATCGGCATACGCCTCGAATCGGGTGTTTCCGCCCAAGAACGTCATGCGGAGCGTTCCGATTGGCCCGTTTCGCTGCTTGCCGATGATGATCTCGGCCAAGTCCTTGTTGGGCGTTTCCTTGTTGTAGACCACGTCGCGGTAGATGAACATGATGACGTCTGCGTCCTGCTCGATGGCGCCCGATTCGCGCAGGTCGCTCATCACGGGACGACGGTCAGAGCGGCTGTCGACGCCGCGGTTGAGCTGCGAGAGCGCAATGAGCGGCACCTGCAGTTCCTTCGCGAGCGACTTCAGGCCGCGGGAAATTTCCGAGAGTTCCTGCGCGCGGTTTTCGTTTGCGCTTCGTCCCTGACCGGTCATGAGCTGAATGTAGTCGACGACGATGAGGCCGAGGGGACCCACCTGGCTCACGAGCCGGCGCGCGCGCGAGGAGAGCTCCGTAATCGTGAGGCCCGGCGTGTCGTCGATGTAGATGGGCTTCGTTTCGAGCCGATGCAAGGCTGCCGTGAAATTGTCCCAATCCTCATCCGAGAGCTGGCCTTTTCGAAGCTTCTGGGCATCGATGCGGCCCACGGACGACACCAAGCGCTGCGCGAGCTGCTCGCTGCCCATTTCCATCGAAAAGACGGCGACGGGGAGATCCTGATCGACCCCGATGTTTTCGGCGATGTTGAGCGCGAGCGAAGTCTTCCCCATCGAAGGACGGCCGGCGATGATGATGAGGTCGCCCCGCTGCAGTCCCGCCGTCACGTGGTCGAGGTTGCGGTAGCCCGTCGAAACGCCCGTGACGTCGGTGGAGCCTCGGTTGTTGTAGCTTTCGATCACGCGCGCGGAAACAACCTTCAGAAGCGTGCCCATCGGCTGGAAGCCGCGCTGCCCCTGTGCGTTGCGCTCGTTGATGGCGAGGACCTTCCGCTCGGCGTCGTTCAGGATGTCGCGCGTGTCGCGCCCTTCGGGCTCAAGCGCGCTCGTGACGATCTCGTCGCCCACCGTGATGAGCTGACGGAGCACCGCCTTCTCGTGAACGATTTCGGCATAGCGGCGGATGTTCGCCGCTGAGGGCGTGTTGCCGATCAGCTCCGTGATGTAGGGCAAGCCCCCTACTGCAGCGTCAAGTCCCGCATTCTTGAGGCTTTCGAAGACGGTCAGGCTGTCGGCCGGCTCCCCGCGCTGAATCATGAGCGAAATATGCTCGAAGATCGTGCGGTGGTCGCGCCGACAGAAGTCTTCGGGCTTCACGACGCCCGCGATGGCGTCGAAGGCCGAATTGTCCACCATGAGGCCGCCCAGAATGGCCTGTTCGCTCGGAATGCTTTGGGGCGGACGCCGCAAAGCGGCCGCTTCGTCTTGAATGTCGGGCATGAGTCGATGAGATGAATGCGGAAAAAGGTCTTCCTCGGGAGGAAGAAGATACCACAGGGAGGCCGAGC
>CALXXT010000087.1 GCA_944392755.1 uncultured Sutterella sp.
AGCCACGTGAATTCGTAAAGACGCCAGACGTCCACGCCGCGGAAGTCGTGCGCTCCGATCGCATCGCGCCCGAGCGCGCGCGGGATCGCCTGAAGGAGCGACGGATCGTACCGGTCGCCGTACTTCGTCTCGCGGCCGAGCATCGTGTTTTGGGGTTCGGGCATCAGAACGGCCATGTCGGGGTCTCCAAGGAGTAAGAGGAGGGGATTTCAGTCAGGCGCGGCGGCGCTCAAGGCAAAGCGCAAGAATCGAGAGCGCGGTGAAGAGCGCGGGATGAAGAATGCCGCCCGCCCAGGCAAGCGTGAGCTCGGCCCGGGCGTTGAGGAAGATGTCGAGACGAAATAGCGCCAGTCCGCGAAGGAGCATCGCCCCGTCCGTCAGGGTCAAATCGACGAGCGCGAGCGCCACCGAAAAAAGGAGCGACGTCGCGATCATCGCTTCGAAGCGCTTCGCCCTCTGCGTTCCACCCGAGTGGCACCGCTTCAGCATGAGGACCGTCATGAGGACGAGCCCAATCCCGGCCGGCGCAAGCGCCGCCCAAAAATACGCGCCGAAAAGGTGCGGCGCCAGAACGGAAAGCGAAGCGCCCCAGAAGAGAAGCGTAAAAACGGGAAGAAGTCGGGCGACCACGCGAAGATTCTCAAGAAAAAAAGAAAGGACTCTGATTCTACAAAGATTTTGAAGATTCGCCCGCTTCTGCCGCCTCGAGAACCTCCTCGGGAAAGCGCTCCCGCAGGTGCCTCAGATAGGCTTGCGCCCGGTTGATTTCCTCCTTGAGACGCTCGGCCTGTTCGAGATATTCGTCGATGCGCTCGAGAAGCCACGCGCTTCCGCGCGTAGGGTCCTCCTCAAATTCAATGAACCGCTCGATGCACTCGAGCTTCATCCCGTTCGCACGGCAGGTCGAGATGAATTGAAGCCGCTTCACGGCGTCTTCACCGTAAATCCGCTGACCGCCCGCTCCTCGACGGGGCGTCGGAAGAATTCCCTTCGTCTCGTAAAACCGAATGCGCGTCACGGGACAACCCGTGCGCGCGGCAAGCTCGCCGATTCTCATGATGCATTCTCAAACTTGAAGCTACAGCAGCTATAGGTTTTAAAGTTTAGCTCAGGAATCGACGTCAAAGACGTCCACTTGCATCACGATGGAGATAAACCATGAAGTTTCAGCAGATTCGAAGCGCCACGAGCATTGTCGAATTCGGCGGCTCGCGCTTTCTGATCGATCCCATGCTAGCGCCGGCGGGAAGCTATCCTGCGGTGCCCGAGACCACCTCGACCGGTCGAGGAAATCCCGACTGCGAGCTCCCTTGTCCGATGGAGGCGCTCTTCGCCGTCGACGCCGTCATCGCAACGCACCTGCACTTCGACCATTTCGACGAGTGGGCGGCGACGTACCTGCCGAAGTCGCTTCCGATCTTCTCGCAAAGCGCTCAGGAAGCCGCCGAGCTCCGCAGCTTCGGTTTCGGAGACGTCCGAGTGCTCTCGGAGGCGGGGACGCGCTTTGCCGACGTCACGCTCTACCGCACGGAATGCGATCACGGGCGCTCGAACGCGGCGACGCGGCTCTTCTACCAGACGGCGGGCTGTTCGGACCTCGCTTCGGGCGTCGTCTTCGAAGCGCAGAACGAACCCCGGCGGCTTTACCTCGCAGGCGACTCGATCTACGGCGAAGAGGTGCAGGCTGCGATGCGCCGATTCGCGCCTGGGGTCGTCGCCGTCAATGCCGCCGGCGCCCAATTCCCGCGCGGGCATCTTCTCATCATGAACGAGTACGACATCTTTGCGCTCATGCATGACTATCCCGGCGTCGACGTCGTCGCAACCCACGTCGAAGGCGTCTCGCACGCCACTGTGACGCGGGCGTCGCTTCGCCGCTTCAAGGCGGAGAAGGCCCTCGAGCGCCTCGCCGTTCCGGAGGACGGCGAAACGCTCGAATACTGAGGGAAGACCGAACCCGGCTCAGCGCTTCGCCGCCGAAAGATCGTATTCGCGGCGATAGGCGCTCGTCTCAACGCCGAGGAGGCCGAGAACGCTCGAGTAGAGCGACTCGTGGGTGACGGCGTCGGGATCGTGCGCGAGAAGCGCCTGGCGGCTCACGCCGCGGCGCTCTTCGAACCCCTTCGACATCCAGAAGAGCATCGGCACGCGCTTTTGCTCGTCGGGCGCCATCCACCAGGGCGCACCATGAAGCCAAAGCCCTTTTTCGCCGAGGCTCTCGCCGTGGTCGGACGCGAAGAAGAGCGCCGTGTCGACGTCCGCGCGCGCTTCAAGCTCGCGGATGAGCGAAGCGAGTACGTGATCCGTGTAGAGGATCGAGTGGTCGTAGGCGTTCACGATCGTCTCGCGCGGGCAGCTCGCCAAGTCGCTCGAGGTGCACTCGGCGCCGAAGCGCTTGAAGGCCTTGGGCGAGCGCTCGGCGTAAGCCGGCCCGTGCGAGCCCATCATGTGCAGGAAAAGCACGGCCTTCTCGCCCGAGCGCAGCTTCGAGAGCCGCTCGCGCGCTTCCTTCACGAGCGCGCCGTCCATGCAGACGTCGCCATTGCAGAATTCCGGATCGGGCTTCGGGCGGGAGGTCGGCACGCGGTCGCAGGCGCCCTTGCAGCCCGACTGATTCTCGATCCACTCCACGCGGTAGCCCGCACGCTGAAGAAGGTCGGGGAGCGGCTCCTCGCGGAGAATCCGATCGCGGTCATAGTCGGATCTGCCGATTCGGCTGAGCATGCACGGGAGCGACACGTCGGTCGAGGTTCCGCAGGCGAGCGACGCGGGCCAGCTGACGAGCCCATTGATCTTGGCGAGCTCGGGCGTCGTCTGCCGCTCGTACCCCGCAAGCCCCCAATTCGCGCTTCGAGCCGTTTCGCCAACCACGACGACGAAAAGAAGGGGCTTCTCGGACTTGTCCCGCATCACGGGATGGGGATCGACCGCCTCGCGCACCTTGATTGAGCTTGGGGACTCGTCGGCCCAGACGGTCTTGGCCGTCGCGTAGACCGCATTGAAGGGCGCGATGCGGTAGCGCAGCGTCTTGTCGGCCCGCATGGCGCCCGAAAAATTCTGAAGATTGACGAAAAGCATCAGGACGCCGCCCGCGAAGGCGAGCGCCGTTCCAAGGAACTTCTTCATGCGTCGGGGCGACTCGTCCCGGCGGAGCATGAGGAGCGCCAGAACGGGCGGAAGCGCCGCGAAGAGGACGAGCGCCGTCGTGCGCAGGGAAACGTACCCCAAGGCCTCGCGCCCGTCCGTCTCGATGAAGTTCCTCGCCATGTCGGGAGAAAGCGCGATGCCGTAGAGAAAGGCGGCGGCGAAGGCGGCGGTGCCGACGAAGGTGAAAATCATCGCGAGCGCGACGAAGAAGCGCCGCGGGAGCGTCGAAAGGAGCGTGAGGAAGGCCGCGGAAATGGCGAAGAAGGCCCCGGCCGTGAAGGTCGTCATGAGCCCGGCTTCCGCACCGTGGCGGGCAAACTCCCTGAAGAAGGGGGCGTTCAGAACGACCGTCCACCAGAAGGCGGTGAAGAGAATGACGTCGAGGAGCCCCAGCCGCGCGTCCGCAAGCGCCTTGAAGTTCATTCTCAGATAAACCGCCCCCGCGAGCGCGAGCGCTCCGCGGACAAGATGCCCGGTCAGGTCGCCGCCGAATGCCGCGAAATCGATGTCGGGACCGAGCGTCGGGAAGAAAAGCCGAAAGAGAAAAAGCCAGATGGTGAAGACGGCAAGGGGGGTCAGAAGGCGTCGCATGCGCTTCGTTGCTCCGATGTTGAAGAGTTCCGTTGCCGCACAGCATCTCCCATCCTTGTGAAGACCCCGTGCCTTCACCGTGAAAAACACGTCAAAGGTTCGCGCTCGCCTACAATTCCGTCATTGCTCACTCCTCAGGCCCACCCATGATTCGCTTTTGCTCGTTCAAAACCACCGGCCTCGAACTGATGCTCGCGGCCGACGACGAGGCGCTCCTTCTCTGCGACCGCGTCGAGTCGGCGAAGACCAACCTCGCTCGACTCGAAAAGGCGCTCGGCCGATCGGCCGAAGAAGGTTCGAACCCCGTGCTCGACGACGCCGTCGCGCTTCTCGAGCGCTACTTCGCCGGCGAATCGGTGGAGCTCTCGACTCCAGTGCGCCCCATCGGCACCGAATTCCAGCGCACGGTCTGGTCGGCGCTTCGTCGGGTGCCCCGCGGTCAAGCCGCGAGCTACGGCGCCTTGGCGCGGGCGCTCGGGCGCCCCAAGGCCGCGCGCGCCGTCGGCGGGGCCGTCGGAGCGAATCCGATTCTGCTCTTCATTCCCTGCCATCGGGTGCTCGCTTCGAACGGCGCGCTCGGAGGCTTCAGCGCGGGGCTCGATCTGAAGCGCCGGCTCCTCACGCTTGAAGGCATCCGCTGGAAGGAGTGATGACCATGACCGAATTGGACGCGATTTTGGCCGAAGTCGAACGCGCGGACGCCGCGCTGCTCCGAGCGGCGGCCGAGCGCCGCGAGTCGGCCCGTCGACTCCGCGAAGCGGCGCGGGATCTTGCGCCTCAAGAGCGCCTTGCGCTTCAAAGGCGGCTCGAGGACTCCCTGCGGCGCGCGGCGGGCGGCGCCGAGCTTTCGCTCGAATGCGTGCGCGAGCTGACGGCCGAAAAAACGTCGGAGCCGCGCTCGGAAACGTTCAGCGTCCCCGGACTCGATCCGCGTCCGGTCGTCCTCATCGGCGGACGGGGCGGCATGGGCCGCACGCTTGCCCGTCATTTCGAGCGTTCGGGCTCCGTCGTCCGAATTCTTGAGAAGGACGACTGGCCTCGAGCGCACGAAATCCTCTCCGGCGCGGGCGTCGTGATGGTGGGCGTCCCGATCGACGCGACGGAAGCGGTGGTGCGCATGGCGGCGCCCCATCTTGAGCCCGATGCGCTGCTCTGCGACATCGCGTCGGTGAAGACCGGCCCCGTTCGGGCCATGCTCGAGGCGCACGCCGGTCCCGTCGCCGGCTTTCATCCGATGTTCGGTCCCGACGTCGTCGACTACGCGCGTCAAGTCTTCGTCTACGTGCCCGGACGCTCTCCCGAAGCGGCCGAACCGCTCCTCAGGCTCATCCGCGCCTGGGGCGCGCGCGTGGTCCGGACGACGGCCGAGGAGCATGACCGCTCGATGGGCATCATTCAGGCGCTGCGTCACTTCACGACCTACGCCTACGGTCTCTTCCTCGCCCGCGTGCGGCCCGATCTCGGAAAGCTCCTCGAGCTGAGCTCGCCCATCTACCGCCTGGAACTCCTCATGGTCGGCCGGCTCTTCGCGCAGGACCCGCACCTCTACGCCGACATCATCATGGCCTCGAAGGAGAAGGGCGACCTCATCCGCGCCTACGTCGAAAGCCTGGCGCCCGAAGTCGAACGGGTGCTCGCGCGGGACCGGGACGGATTCGTCGAGCGGTTCCTCGAGGCCCGCGCCTACTTCGGCGACTGGGCGCCCGAATTCATGCGGGAATCGGGCGAACTCCTCGCCCGCATTCAGGCCGCGAGGCGCTGAACGTCAGTCGAAGGCGATCTTCGCGCCGAGGAGAATGAAGATCGATCCGCTCACGCGGTCGAGCACCTTGGCGTAGGTGGGATGCGTCATGAGGCGCGTGCCGAGCGCCGAGGCGAAGTAGGCGAGAATCAGGTACCAAACGGTGCCGATCGCCGCGTAGGTCGCGCCGAGAATGAGGAAGGGAAGGGGAGAACCGGCCTCGGCGGGCTCGATGAACTGCGGGAAGAAGGCGAGCACGAAGAGAATCACCTTCGGGTTGAGAAGGTTCGCGATCATGCCGGTGCGGAAGCTCGTCCAGGGAGACTCCACGGGGGGCGTCGACACGCTGAGCGAAGCGAAGCTTCTCCTCTTCGTCATGAAGGACTCGATCCCGAGCCAGCAGAGGTAGGCGGCGCCCGCCCACTTGATGACGGAGAAGGCGACGGGCGAAGCGGCAAGGAGCGCGGAAAGTCCGAGCGCCGCCGCGAGCGTATGCACCATGACGCCCGCGTTGATTCCGAGCGAGGCGAGCATCGCCGGGCGCCGCCCGCGCGAGATCGCCTTGTTGATCAGAAAAGCCGTGTCGAGGCCGGGCGTCATCGCGAAGACGACGGCCGAAACAAAGAAAGCTTCGTAGCCTTGAATGCCGTACATGAGAGGTTCTCCTCAGAGTGGCGCGTGGTGGTCGGTGCGTATTCTACGGGCAGACCGCTGCGGCGCATATACCCGCTTATGCCGCAGAAGTATTGATGCGGCTCAGGCGTTTCGAGCAAGCCTCCCGACGAATAAAATGAGCTCTTCGAGAGCTGAACCTCAAGGAGACCCGCGAATGACGCGCATTTTGGTGGTGGACGACGTGGAGGACATTCGAGTCAACCTGAGCGAGTACCTCACCCTCAAAGGCTACGAAGTGGAAACGGCGAACACGTCGGCCGAAGCCGACGAAAAGCTGCGCGAGAACCCGCCCGACCTGGTTCTTCTCGACGTCGGGCTCCCCGGCCGCGACGGGATGGCGCTCTGCCGGTCTTGGCGCACGGACCGCTTCCGCATGCCCGTCATCATGCTGACGGCCCGCGACGCCGTCGACGACCGCGTAACGGGGCTCGAGAGCGGGGCCGACGACTACGTCGTGAAGCCTTTCGCGCTGCGGGAGGTGGCCGCTCGAATCGAAGCGCAGCTGCGGCGCGCGAATGTCCACGAAAAGCGCATCCTTGAGGTGGGCGACCTGACGCTTGACCTCGACGGAAGACGGGCGACGCGCGCCGGCGTCGAAGTGAAGCTCAACCCCACCACCCTGAAGATTCTCACCGTTCTCATGAAGCGCAGCCCCGGCATCGTGAGCCGCGAAGCGCTGGAGTCGGCTGTCTGGGGCAATGAAACTCCCGCTTCGGACAGCCTGCGCTCCAACCTCTACCTTTTGCGTCAGGCGGTCGACAAACCGTTCGCGCATGCGCTCATCAAGACGCACCCGGGTCTCGGCTGGTCGATCGAGGAGTAGCACGAGATGGACAGTCGACGCACCCGCCGACCGCCGCGCTTCGGGCTTGCCACCCGCATCGCGATCAGCTTCGCGCTGCTCCTCACCTTTGTCGCCGGGGTCTACAGCGTGGCCTTCAAGATGGCGATCACCTTCACCGAAGTGAACGTCGTCGGCGACTTTCTGGAAGAGGACTTCGAGTTTCTGCGCGAGCACATTGAAGCGGGGAAACTTCCTCCGGTAGCCGAATCGACCGAGATCTACGGCACGCATTCGCCTCTCCTGAAGCCCATTCCGGAGCGCTATGCCGCCGCACCGAACGGGTACTACGAAGTCGAAGAGGAGCCCGCCGTCTTCGTCTGGCGCGGCAAGTGGTCCCGAGGCGACCTCATGGTCGTGCGCAGCCAGGGCGACTTCGAAATCCGCGAGGAGGCTCTGAAGTCCCAGGTTTATGCAAGCCTCATCTTCGTCTTCATTCTCGGAGCGGGCGCCGGATGGCTCCTCATCCGTCAGGTGATGCGCCCGGTGCGGGAGCTTTCGGGCGCCGTGCGTCAGCGCGCGGAGGCCGAATCCTGGGCTCCGCTCGACCCCGGGCTCATGACCGAAGACGAAGTGGGCGAGCTCGCACGCATCTGCGACGAGGCGCTGAAGCGCTTCCATGAGGCCCTTCAGCGCGAACGCACCTTCACGCGAGACGCGAGCCACGAACTCAGAACGCCCCTCACCGTCATCGAAACGAGCGCCGAGCTCCTCGAGCTTGCCGCGCTTCCCGAGGCGCAGCGCCGCCAGGTTGAGCGCATTCTGCGGGCGAGCGCCGACATGCGCGGCCTCATCACGGTCTTTCTGCAGCTCGCGCGCGCGCCGAGCCTCGATCCGAATCGGATGCCTTCCGACACGGTGGCGGGCATCCTCAGCTGGTCGGCCGCCGTCTGGAAGCCCGAAGCGGAACGGCGCGGCATGACGATCGAAATCCAAAGGGAAGCGGAGTGTCCGGGCCGCTATTCGCCCGTGATGCTCGGCACCGTCGTCAACAACATCGTGAGGAACGCCGTCGCCTACGCCGGAACGGGCCGCATCACGCTCACCGAAACGGCGCGCGGCTTCATCATTTCGGACGAAGGGCCCGGCATTGCCCCCGAAAGCTGGAAGGACCTGAGCGAAGTCTTCCACCGGGGTAAGTCCGCGGAAAAGAGCGAAGGATGGGGACTCGGCCTCGCCATCGTGGGGCGCATCGCGAGAGTCTCGGGCTGGACGGTTCGGCTCCTCCCCTCGGAGCAGGGAGCGCGCATCGAGGTCGAGGTCGTTCCCTCGGAAGCGCCCGTCCGCTATAGTTGACGGATCCGACCCGCTCAACCACCAGAAGGACCCGCGCTTCCATGACCGAATCCGGCACCATCGCCAAGCTTGCGGCGCTTGCCACCGCGAAGAAGAACACCACGAAGAAGCTCGCCGTCGCCTTCGGCCTCATCGCCGCCGTGACGCTCGGCACCAACATCTTCCCGCTCGGAAGCCTCGAAGGCCTGCGGCAGGCGCTTTCCGAACCTGCGGCGGGCGCGCCCGTCTGCCTCGCGGCAGGCGTGGCCTTTCTCGTCGACGCCCGCGCGCGCCGCGACGAAGCCTGGAGGCCTTACGCCGACCTCATGATCACGCTCGTCGCCTGGATTCTGATCCTGGCGGGCGTGGTGGGACTCGCGGCGGCG
>CALXXT010000088.1 GCA_944392755.1 uncultured Sutterella sp.
TCCCGCTATTGAAGTCGACGATCTGTGAAAGAGGGTTCGAAGCGAAATCTCCATGGGGGATCCGATCCGGAAAAATGCCGCTGAAGCTCTCGCACGGCAGGCGGCCCGCGGACGTGTCCGATGCGCATGATTCTCCGGAGATCCCCATGTTCATCACCGAGGGCGGCCTTGAGCTGCTCCGCAGGCACGCCTGCCGCCCCAATACGGGCTGTGGAATAAGCATTCATCAATGCCCGTTAGGCATGCATAACGCTTATAACAAGGTATTTGCTATTCATCGAATCTCCCTTTAAATTGTGTTCGGACGGAGAGCGAAGCTCTTCGAAGTTGAGTTCAACCGATTTGGAGTTTGACGACGATGCTGAAGAAGATTTTTGCAGCCGCCCTCCTCGCGGCCGTCGGAGCGGCGTCGAGCGCCGGTGCGGCCGATGCGCCGAGCGTTCGCTGGGGGAGCCCGATCGAGAAGGAAGCGCTCGAGCTCACGAGCGAATGGGACAAGACGTTCCCCTTGAGCGACAAGGTCGAACACTCGAAGGTCACCTTCGTCAACCGCTTCGGCGTGACACTCGCGGCCGACCTCTACGTTCCGAAGGGAGCCCAAGGAAAGCTCGCCGCCATTGCCGTGAGCGGACCCTTCGGGGCGGTGAAGGAGCAGTCTTCGGGCCGCTACGCGCAGAAGCTCGCCGAAATGGGCTTTCTGACGATCGCCTTCGACCCCTCCTTCACGGGTGAGAGCGGCGGCATGCCCCGCTACGTCTCTTCGCCCGACCTCAACACGGAGGACTTCAGCGCGGCGGTCGACTATCTTCTGACGCGCGACGACGTGGACGCGGACCGCGTCGGCATTCTCGGCATCTGCGGCTGGGGCGGGCTCGCCATCAACGCGGCCGCGATCGACACGCGCATCAAGGCGACCGTCGCCTCCACGATGTACGACATGAGCCGCGTCAACGCGCAGGGGTATTTCGACCAGCTTGACGAAAACGGCCGTCACGCCATGAAGGAAGCCCTTAACGCGCAACGCACGGCCGACATGAAGGCCGGCCGCTACGAACGCGCGGGCGGCGTCGTGGATCCGCTCCCGGCGGACGCGCCTCAGTTCGTGAAGGACTACTACGACTACTACAAGACGAAGCGCGGATTCCATCCGAGAAGCCTCAACTCGACGGACGGCTGGAACAAGACCCAGCCCTTGAGCTTCATCAACACTCCGCTCCTCGCCCGCGCGGGCGAAATCCGCAGCGCCGTCATGATCGTTCACGGGGAAAAGGCCCATTCGCGCTACTTCGGCGAGGACGCCTTCAAGCTCCTCAAGGGCGGCAACAAGGAGCTCGTCATCGTTCCGGGCGCGAGCCACACCGATCTTTACGACCGGATGGACGTGATTCCCTTCGAGCGGATCGCGGGCTTCTACCGCACGAACTTCGCGAAGTGACTTCGCGCTTGAAACCTTGAGGACGCGGCCGGTCTTCGTCTCACTGCCGGCCGCGCCCTCTCGCATTTGGAGAAAACCATGCTCGGAAACTTCACCTACGCCAATCCGACGAAGCTCTACTTCGGCGAAAACGCGCTCGACAACCTCAAGGCCGAACTCGCGCAGGTCGGCCCGAACGTCGTCCTCGTCTACGGCGGCGGCTCCATCAAGAAGAACGGCATCTACGAGGCCGTCCTCGGCATCCTGCGGGAATGCGGCAAGCGCGTCGCCGAAATCTCGGGCGTCATGCCCAATCCCACGATCGCCAAGGTCCGCGAAGGGATCGAAATCGCCCGCGCGCACGAGGCGGACTTCCTTCTCGCCGTCGGCGGCGGTTCGGTCTGCGACTACACGAAGGCGGTGGCGGCTTCCGTGCACGAAGAAGAGGATCCTTGGGAGAAGTACTTCGTGCGCTTCGAAGAGCCGTCGAAGCCCGTCGTCCCGCTCGGCTGCGTTCTCACGCTCGCGGGCACCGGGAGCGAAATGAACGGGGGATCCGTCATCACCAACGCCGAGACGAAGGAGAAGGTCGGCAAGGTCTTCGCCGACACGTCCGTCTTCCCGCGCTTCGCGGTCTTGAATCCCCGCTTCACGATGACGCTGCCGCACTACCAGATGGTCGCCGGCATCTACGACATCTTCAACCACATCTGCGAGCAGTACTTCTCGGGCACGGACGACTCGACGAGCGACTACCTGAGCGAAGGCCTCATGCGCTCCGTCATTCATTCGAGCCGCATCGCCAACCGCGATCCGCAGAACTACGAGGCGCGAAGCAACATCATGTGGTCGGCGACCTGGGCGCTCAATACGCTCGTGGCGTGCGGCAAGTCGACCGACTGGATGGTGCACATGCTCGGTCAGGGCCTGGGCGGGGTCACCAACGCCACGCACGGCATGACGCTCGCGGCGGTCTCGCTCCCCTACTACCGTCACATCCTCCCCTACGGACTCGCCAAATTCCGCCGCTTCGCCGTGAACGTCTGGAACGTGAACCCGGAAGGGAAGACGGACGAGGAGATCGCGAAGGAAGGCCTCGCCGCCATGGAGGCCTGGATGCGCGAGCTCGGCCTCGTCATGAACATCACGGAGCTCGGCGCGACGCCCGACATGCTCGAGAAGCTCGCCGACGTCACGATCATCCTGAAGGGCGGATACAAGACGCTCACCCGGGACGAAGTGATCGAAATCTTCAAAGAAAGCCTCTAATGGTTCTTTGAGCACTCGGAAAAGCGCCTCGGACATGCCGGATCACGGCACGCCGAGGCCTTTTCTCGAAAATGCGAAGGAAGCGGATGCGCCGCTTCGAGCGCTAAAATTTGAAGCCCTGAATTTGCTCATCGCGTCATCCCCGCGCCCTTCGGCGCCCGCTTCGAATCCGTCATGAACTTCTTCGAACCCATTCTTGCGGGCTTCGGCACCGGCGCCGGGCTCATCGTCGCGATCGGCGCGCAGAACGCCTTTGTCCTTCGGCAGGGCTTGAAGCGCTCCCACGTCCCGCTCATCGTCGCCACCTGCATTTTCGGCGACTGCGTCTGCATCAGCGCGGGCGTCGCGGGGATGGGCGAGGCGGTGGAGCGGCTGCCCGCGCTTCTCGAAGTGTTCCGCTGGGGCGGCGCGGCCTTTCTGCTCTGGTACGGTCTCCTCGCGCTTCAGCGCGCGGTGCGGGGCGGCGCGTCGCTCGCCGCCGAGGACGATGCGCCCGTCAAGGAAAGCGCGGCGGCCGTGCTCGCGGCGTGCCTCGCCTTCACGTTTCTCAATCCGCACGTCTACCTCGACACGGTCGTCTTCCTCGGCTCGATCTCGACCCGCTACGAAGGATCCGCGCGTTGGCTCTTCGCCGCGGGCGCCATGTCGGCGAGCTTCGTCTGGTTCAACCTGCTCGGCTTCGGCGCGGCGCTCCTGCGTCCGCTCTTCCGCAAGCCCGCCGCGTGGCGCGTTCTCGACGGGGCGATTGCCCTCGTCATGCTTTCGATCGCGTTGCTCCTCGCCTTGAATCCGCTGCGCTGACGCCATGTCCTGCGCGCATCGGAGGGCATGCGCAATCGGCATTTTTCAAAAGACGGGATTTTCGCTAGATTGAATCAAGAATCCGTCGACGGCCGCGGGGCCTCATCGGCGGTTTCGGCACTTCTTTCGGAGGTTTCCCATGAGCTTTGCATTGAGCCGCCGCGCCTTTCTCGGCGCCGTGACCGCCGTCGCCGCATCAAGCGCCTTCGCCGCGGGATCCGCGCCCGGAAAGCGCGCCCTCATCATTTACTATTCGCGCACCGGCAATACCGAAGCGCTCGCCCGAATGATTCAGGCCCGGACGGGCGCCGACCTTCTGCGCCTTGACGTGAAGGAGCCCTACGCCGAGTCCTACGGCGACATGACCTACATCGCGCGGGACGAAGTCCGCCGGGGCGCGCGCCGCGAACTCTCGACCGCCGTTCCCGATCTTTCGGGCTACGACGTCGTTTTCTTCGGAAGCCCCTACTGGTGGGGGAGCCTTTCGGTGCCCGCGCAGACCTTCCTCATGGACCA
>CALXXT010000089.1 GCA_944392755.1 uncultured Sutterella sp.
ATGAAAATCGACCTCAAGATTTTGGACGAGCGGATGCGAAGCCTCGTCCCCGCCTACGCCACCCCGGGTTCGGCCGGACTCGACCTGCGCGCGCTTCTCGACGAGCCCCTCGCGATTCTCCCCGGAGAGACGAAGCTCGTGCGCACGGGGCTCGCGATCCACGTCGCCGACCCGCGCTACGCCGCGCTCATTCTGCCGCGCTCGGGCCTCGGCCACAAGAAGGGTATCGTCCTCGGCAATCTCGTCGGCTTGATCGACAGCGACTACCAGGGCGAACTCATGATTTCGACCTGGAACCGCGGAAGGGAGCCCTTCCTTCTCGAACCTTTCGAGCGCCTCGCGCAGCTCGTGGTCGTTCCGGTGATGCAGGTCGAATTCAACGTCGTCGAAAGCTTCGAAGCGAGCGAGCGCGGCGCGGGCGGATTCGGCTCCACGGGCAGAAGCTGACGGATTTTGCCGAGCGTCAAATTCGGCTGACGACGGACGCAGAAGCGAAAGTGCATTCACTACACTTTCTCTTTTGCGTCCTTCTTTTTTTGATCCGGATTCGACATGTCGAAGATTCGCTCGATGCTCCTCGCGGCCGCGTCGGCCGCCCTCCTCGGCGGTTGCGCCAACGTGATGGAAGCCACCTACAGCCTCGGCGCGGACGCGCCCGCCAACGCTGCTCCGGGCTGGGCCTCGTACCGTGAAGGCATGCGCTACGAGCGCGAGGGAAACGTCGACCTCGCGCGCTTTGCCTTCTGCAACGCGGCCGAACTGAAGTACCCGGGCGCCGCGCAGCGCTGCGAAAAGTACACGCTCCTCAAGGCCGCGCGCATCATGTTCAAGGACAAGGAGTCGCGCTTTGCCGAAAACGTCGTCTGCGGCGCGAAGGACTACGGCCTCACGGCGGCGATGCTCTGCAGCCGCGCGCTCGCGGGCGAAGACATCGCGCCCGGCCTGCGCAGCTACGTCGCCTTGCAGCAGAAGCAGTCGACGAACAAGCCCCGAAAGGCGAAGTCGAGCGCGCCCCGCGCGCAGCAGCCCGCCCGGCCCGCCGCCACCGGCACGAAGGACCTGATCGGAGACCTCTAAAGCGCCATGGCCATCATCGACTTGGTGAAGTGGGACACCAACAATCCCCGACTGCTTGTCTGGAAGTTCCCCTCGCAGGAGCTTTCGACGTGGACTCAGCTCGTCGTGAACGACTCCCAGGAAGCCTGGCTCGTTCATGAAGGGCACTACGAAGGCCCCTTCGAAGTGGGCCGCCACGTTCTCTCGACGGAAAACATTCCCGTCATTTCGAACGTCCTCAATCTGCCCTTCGGAGGCTCCTCGCCCTTCACGGCGGAGGTCTGGTTCGTCGCGAAGACCGAGGTCCTTGACCTCAAGTGGGGCACGATGGTCCCCATGCAGCTGATGGATCCGGTCTACGGCGTGCTTCTCCCCGTGCGGGCCTTCGCGCAGTACGGGCTCCACGTCGTCGACGGCCGCAGGCTTTTGGCCAAGCTCGTCGGCACGGCGAGCATGTACACGGCCGATCAGCTCAACAACAACTTCCGCGGCGCGATCACGAGCCGCATCAAGTCCTTCATCTCCGAGCTCATCATCAAGGAGAAGATTCCGATCTTCGAGCTTTCCGCTCACCTTGAAGACATCTCTCAGGGACTGCCCGCGAAGCTCGACGAAACGCTCGCCGACTACGGCATCGAGGTCGTGCGCTTCAACCTGATGTCCGTGAGCGTTCCCGAAGAAGACGCCTCGGTGAAGGAACTGAAGGACATGCTCGCGCAGAAGGCGAAGCTCTCCGTCCTCGGCGGGAACTACCAGCAGGTCCGCAGCTTCGACGTGCTCGAAGGAGCCGCGCACAACAACGCCGCCGCGGGCGCCTTCATGGGCGTCGGCATGGGGATGGGCGCGGGCTTCAACATGTTCGGCGGCGCGCCGGGCGCCGCGGGCGCTCCGGCCGTCCTCAACACGCAGGGCGCGCCCGCCGAGAAGAAGCTCTCGATGGCCGAAAAGATCAGCATGCTCAAAGAGCTCGGCGAACTGCGCACCTCGGGCATCCTCACCGAAGAGGAGTTTCAGGAGCAAAAGCGGAGGATTCTCTCGTGAACGCGTCGTCCAGATTCAGCATCGTCCGAGCGCTCGCCTTTGCGGTCGTCCTCGGCATCATCTACATCTTCCGGCCCGAGGGCTGGAGCGACTGGCTCTTCAGCCTCAACGCGGTCCTCATGGCGGGCTCGCTCGCGTCGCTCTTTTTCTGGCGGGTGGGGAACGACCCCGCGCGTTCGGCGATCGGGTTCCCGCTCGTCGCGAGGCCTCTTCTCTTCATCATTTCCGCGGCCGCCTTCGCGCTCACCCTCTGGAGCTGGCGCAAATGCGCGATGTCGCTTGACTTGGTCTGGGTCTTCGTCCTCGTCTTCAACTGGATGATGTACCGCTCGATCGTCGAGCACATCGATGAAGTCCAGGCCGAGCACGCCGCCACCGACTGGTATCGGGAGACGGCCGAATTCTTCAAAGTGCTCCGCACCGAACCCGCGGACGCCGCCTCCGCCCGAACCCTGCGGGCGCTTCAGGAGGAATTCCGGCTCTCCAACAAGTTCGCCGCGCCCGAAGCTGAAGGCGTTGAAGCGGAAATATCAAGCGAACTCGGCGAACTTCAGAAGGAGCTTCAGGCGGGCGCCGCCATTTCCGAACGGGCCGAGCGCATCAAGCGGCTCTTCGCGCGTCGAAACATTCTCCTCGCCGCTCGTCTCAATCAATCCAAGTAACCCCAAGCGAACCTCAATCATGGAAATCAAGTGCAGCCAATGCGGGGCGACGCTGCAGTACAGCCCCGGCACCGAAGAGCTCGTGTGCGAATACTGCGGCAACACAGTTCACATCGGTCAGGTGAACGCGGGCGGCGACTGCCGCGCGGACTACATCGTGCCCTTCCAGATCGAGCGCGAGTCGGCGATCGTGATGACGCACGGCTACATGATGCAGGGCGTCACGACGCCGGACGACCTCGTGAAGGAAGCCCGCATTGAAGACGTGAAGCTCTTCTACTACCCCGCCTACAACATTACGGGCTCCTACACCACCCATTGGACGG
>CALXXT010000090.1 GCA_944392755.1 uncultured Sutterella sp.
AGGGGCGGCCGTCCGATGCGTCGGGCTTCGAAGGAAGGAGAGGGAGGAATCATGAAGGGGAAGCCCTGGCTTGGACACGCCATGATCATCTTCACGCAGGTGATCCTCGGCATCAACATTCCGATCACGCGCGATCTGCTCCTGCACTACCAGAGTCCGCTCGGGTACATCGGCATTCGGGCGTTCGGCGCGGCCGTCATCTTCTGGGCGCTACGGTTTGCCGCGAAGCGCGAAAAAATCGAGCGGCGGGACTTCATCCTCATTCTCTTCGGCGGGTTCCTCGGGTTCGTCTTCTCGCAGTACCTCACGTCGCTCAGCCTCCGCTACACGACGCCCGTCTACTTTTCGCTCATTCTGGCGCTCTCGCCCGTCGTCGTTCTCGTCCTGCAGGCGTGCTTCTTCGGGGAAGCGATCACGCGCCGGAAGTCCTTCGGCATCGCGCTCGGCATTTTGGGCGCGATGGTGCTCGCGGCGCGTGCGGCCTTGGAAGCAAGCGCTCCGGGAACGAACCATCTTCTCGGCATTGTCTTCGCCGTGATCTCCGTGTCCTCCTTCGCGGCGTACATCGTCATCTGCGGGGACATCAGCCGAAAGTACCGTCCCTTCACGCAGATGAAGTGGATCTTCACGCTGAGCGCGGTGCTCGTGTGCCCCGTGTGGTTCGGCTCCGGGCAGTGCGCCGAGGAGCTCATCTTGACGGCGCAGACGGCGCACGTCGGGTGGCTTGAGATCGGCTTCATCATCCTCTTCTGCACGATCGCCGCCTACACGCTCATTCCGCTCGGGATGCGGAGCGTGAGCGCCACGGTCGTGAGCATCTACATGAACCTGCAGCCGATCGTGGCGTCGGCGACCGCCATTCTGATCGGCATGGACGTCTTCACGTGGGACAAGCCCTTGGCGCTGCTTCTCGTGCTCGCGGGCGCGCTCCTCGTCTCGACGGACCGGCGCGCCAAGGGAAGTTCTGCGGCCGCGGAGCAGAAGGCGTCCTGAGGCGTCCTGCGGCCCGATCCGATCCGCACGCGCGATTCTCCCGCCTCGTCTTGCTGCGAAGGAAGAATCGGGCAAAAAGCGCGCATGAATCGAGTCAAAAGCGAAGACGCGGCTTTCTATGATTTTTCATGTGGAAAGAGGGGGGCTTCAGGGAAGAAGCCCTCCGGAGCCCGGGCGGCGCCGTTCGGTCGTCGTCCGGCCCGTCAATGAATGAGAGAGGGAATGGAAATGAAGCGTTTGACGAAAACCCTTTGCGCCGCCGTCGGCACGGCCGCGATGGCCGCCTTCGCGGCTCCCGCCGACGCGGCGCTCTCCGCGCGCGAGGCGAGCATCGTTCCGATTGCGGCCTTCACCGCGTCGGGGAACGAAAGGGCGCTGCGCGGCGCTCTGGAAGCCGGCCTCAGGACGGGGCTCACGGTTCGGGAGATCCGCAGCGTCCTCGAGCAGATGTACGCCTATGCGGGCTTCCCGCGCAGCCTCACGGGACTCGGCGTCTTCGTGAAGCTTCTCGACGAACGCCGGGCGGCCGGCATTGAGGATGCCGTCGGACGCGAACCGACGCCTCTGCCGAAGGACGTCTCGATCCGCGAGCTCGGCACGAAGACCCAGACGGCGCTGATCGGCAAGCCCGCGGCCGGGGCGGTCTACGACTTCTCGCCCGCGATCGACACGTACCTGAAGGAGCATCTTTTCGGCGACATCTTTGCGAACGACCTCCTCAACTGGCGCGAGCGCGAGATCGCGACCGTTTCGGCGCTTGCCGCGCTCCCCGCGCCCGTGCAGCTTCGTTCTTCGCACCTGCGGGTCTGCCTCAACGTGGGACTGCAGCCCGATGAGCTTCAGGCTTTCGCGAAGGAGGTCGAGTCGAAGGTGGGCGAAGTCCCGGGGAAGCTTGCCCGCGAGAGCGTCGAAGCGGTTCTCGGCGGTCGGTGAGGCGGACAGGCCGGCGCATGGACCGGCCGGCTCTTGAATTCAAGGACGGAGAAAAGACATGTTGAGAAAAACCTGCATGACGGCGCTCATGGCCGGAATGATCGGCGCTTGCACTTGCGCAGGCGCGGCCGAGGGCGAGCCCGCGGCGAACCCCTTCGGGCTCGTCTACCGCGGAGCCGTCGCGGCGAACGAACCCGGGCGCGTCAACATTCACCCGGTGAGCTACCGCCTCCACGGCCTCAAGATCGCGGCGAACGTCTACACGCCGGCGGGCTACGACGCGAAGAAGTCCTACCCGGCCGTCGTCGTCGCGCATCCGAACGGAGGCGTGAAGAAACAGGTCGCGGGCCTCTACGCGCAGCGCTTGGCCGAGCTCGGCTACGTGACGATCGCGGCCGACGCGGCCTATCAGGGCGCGAGCGAAGGCGAGCCGCGTCATACCGACAAGCCCCAGTTCCGCACCGAGGACATTCACGGGATGGCCGACTTCATTTCGACCTATCCGGGCGTCGACTCGCAGCGCCTTGCCGCCTTCGGCATCTGCGGCGGGGGCGGCTACACGCTCAACGCCGCGAAGTCCGACAAGCGCTTCAAGGCAGTGGCCACGCTCTCGATGTTCAATTCGGGCGAAGTCCGCCGCGAAGGCTACATGAAGACGGGACTTGATACGATCGCGCTCCGTCAGCGGGATGCGTCGGATGCGCGCGAAGCCGAGGTGAAGACGGGCAAGGTCGCCTTCTCGGGCACGGTCGACTTCGATTCCTTGACGGACGAGGCGATCGCCAAGATTCCGACCGACCTCTACCGCGAAGGGATGATCTACTACGGCCGCACGCACCGCCATCCGAATTCGACCTTCACCTACACGACGTCGAGCCTCATGGACCTCATGGCCTGGGACGCGCGCGACCGCATCGAGCTCATCGATCAGCCGCTCCTCATGATGGCGGGCGAAAAGGCGGACTCACTCTACATGACGGAAGAGGCCTTCGCGGCGGCGACGGGCACGAAGGACAAGGAGCTCTTCAAGATCCCGGGCGCGACCCATATTCAGACCTACTACGTGCCTGAATACGTCGACGCCGCGGTGGGCAAGCTCAAGGCCTTCTTCGGGCGCACGATCGGCGCCGAGGCGAAGTAATTCCAATTCCACGCATGGAGTCGCGATGATGAAGTTTCCAGCCATGACTGCGGGCCTCGCCCTGACCGCGCTGCTTGCGACGACTGCTCCTGCCCTGGCGGCGGCGCCCGAGCGGGACGAACTCTCTCACGCTCAAATCGTCCGCTCGGCCTTTCCCGAGGGCGAGGCCCGCCAGTCTCTTCGTCCGGACGCTTCCTGGAAGTCGGCGGGGAGCCGCCATTTCACGGGCGAAGTGACGACGAAGTCCGCCTTCCGGCAGACGGCGCCCGCCAGAAGCTACGGCGCCTACGTGCGCTTCAGCCCGGGAGCGAGGACTTTCTGGCACGTGCATCCGCTCGGTCAGACGCTTCTCGTCGTCGACGGGGTCGGCCTCACGCAGGCCGTGCTCCCCGACGGACGGCTCGGTCCGATCGAGCGCATCCGGGCCGGGGACGTCGTGACTTGTCCGCCGGGCGTCATGCATTGGCACGGGGCTTCGCCCGATGCGCCGATGACGCACCTCGCGATTTCGGAATCCGACCCGAAGACTCCGGTCGTCTGGAAGGATCCCGTCGACGAGCGTCTCTACCTCGAAGGGGCGAAGAAAGCCCTTCAGAACGAAAAATAAAGCCTTCACGCATACGGATCCCGATCGGGATCCGTCATCCGAATTGGAGTTAAGCATGAAGCAGAGAAAACTTGGAGCTCGCGGTCCGGTCGTTTCGGCGATCGGCTTGGGATGCATGGGGATGAGCCACGGGTACGGCCCGGCCGCCCCTGTGGGCGAGATGATCGAGCTCATCCGCCGCGCCCACGCGATGGGCGTCACCTTCTTCGATACGGCCGAGTGCTACGGCCCCTACGCGAACGAAACGCTCGTCGGCGAGGCGGTCAAGCCTTTCCGCGGCGAAGTGGTCCTCGCCACGAAATGCGGCATCACGTTCGAGAACGGAGCGCAGAAGCTCGACGCCCGACCCGAGGTGATCCGCCGCTCGATCGAAGGGTCGCTCACGCGCCTGCAGACCGATCACGTCGACCTCTACTACCTCCACCGCGTCGATCCGAAGGTCCCGGTCGAGGAAGTGGCGCTCGTCATGAAGGACCTGATCGACGAAGGAAAGATCCTCGGCTGGGGACTTTCCGAAGCCGGTCCGAAGACGATCGCCCGGGCGCAGGCCGTGTGTCCGCTCGCCGCCGTTCAGAGCGAATACTCGATGATGTGGCGCGAGCCCGAGGAGCGCATTTTCCCGATTCTCGAGCGCGAAGGCATCGGCTTCGTTCCCTTCAGCCCGCTCGGGAAGGGGTTCCTCACGGGCAAGATCACGCCCGACGTGAAGTTCGGCGCGGAGGACTTCCGCGTGAACGTTCCGCGCTTCGATCGCGAAAACCTCGAAGCCAACATGCGGCTCGTCGAATTCGTGGCGGCGCTCGCGTCCGCGAAGGGGAAGACCCCGGCTCAGATCGCGCTCGCCTGGGTGATCGCGCAGAAGGACTGGATCGTTCCCATTCCGGGAACGCGCCGCCTCGAGCGCCTCGAGGAGAACCTCGGCGCGGCCGAGGTGGAGTTCGCCCCGGACGAAATGGCCGAACTGAACGCCCGGCTCGCGGCGATCCCAGTGAAGGGCTACCGCTACAAGGGCGAGTTCGCGAAGCGCGTCGCCGAATGACGGCGCCGAATCTTTCGCATGGAGAACGAATCATGCAGAAACGTCATTTTCTCAAGACGCTCGCGGGGGTTGCGGCCGCGGGTTCCTTCGGCCGTTCTTTCGCGGCCGATGAAGCGAAGACGGAATCGGGCGCGAAGGTCGGGCGCCGCATCGCCGTCGTCTATTTCTCGAAGACTGGAAACACGGCGAGCGTCGCCCGAGCGGTGCGGGCCATGACGGGCGCGGACGTCTTTGAAGTGAAGACCGTGAAGCCGTATCCGGAGGAATATCGTCGGACGACCGAAATCGTCAAGGAGGAGCTCGAAAAGGGCATCATCCGCGAAATCGCGCCGCTCGACGTCGATCTCGCGAAGGTCGACGCCGTCGTTCTCGCAACCCCGACCTGGTGGCACCATGCGGCGATGCCGCTTCAGACCTGGGTGAAGGTGCAGAACTTCTCGGGCAAGCTCGTCCTCACCTGCAACACGCACGGCGGGGGCGGCCTCATGCATACGCGCGAGGATTTCGAGAAGCTCCTTGCCGGGTCCGGGGCGAAGCTCGGGACCCATCTCACGGTCTACGGCGGCGTCGACGAGGACGATTCCGACGTGCGCCGCTGGCTCGCCCAAAACGGACTGCTTTGACGGGGGAAGGAACATGAGGAAGCTCTCGCTTCGCGCGGCCGCATCGGCCGTGATCCTGACCATGGCGGCGGCGGCATTCGCGATGCGGCCCGTGACGGTCGTCGAGCAGGGGAGCTTCGCTGCGGGCGGAGCGGTGGTGGCCGCGCGGCAAGCCTACGACCCGATGCACCCGAAGGCCGAAGGGCAGACGCTCCACGGAGACCACGCCTACGTCGAGTATCAGGTTCCGGCCGATGCCCGCGCCTATCCGCTCGTGATGCTTCACGGTGCGGGTCAGTTCTCGAAGACTTGGGACACGACCCCGGACGGGCGCGACGGCTACCGCAACCTCTTCCTTGAGGAGGGCTGGCCCGTCTACCTCGTCGACCAGCCGCGCCGCGGCAACGCGGGCCGCAGCACCGTTCGCGGCGAAATTCCGGCCGAGCCCGACGAAGGCTTCTGGTTCGGTCAGTTCCGCATGGGGCTTTGGCCGAACTGGAATACGGGTTCGCAGTTCCCGCAGGACGACGCGTCGATGGATCAGTTCTTCCGTCAGATGACGCCAAACACGGCTCCGTACGACGCCGAAGTGAACGCTCGGGCGATCGCCGCCGTATTCGAGCGCACGGGCGACGCCGTCCTTCTCACCCATTCGCAGGGCTGCGGCATCGGCTGGCTCGTCGGGATGAAGAGTCCTCACGTGAAGGGCATTGCAGCCTACGAGCCCGGGAGTGGGTTTCCCTTCCCGGAGGGCGAAGTTCCCGCACCGATCGAGAACGCGAGCTTTTTCGGCGCGATGAAGGCCTCGGCCGTTCCGCTCGAAGCGTTCATGAAGCTCACGAAGTTCCCGATCGTGATCTATTACGGGGACTTCATCCCGAAGACGCCGACGACGCATCCGCACAACGACTACTGGCGCGCGGCCGCCATGATGGCGGACGCCTTCGCCGCGGCGGTGAACCGTCACGGCGGCGACGCGCGCGTCGTGCATCTCCCGGATCTCGGCATCAAGGGGAATTCGCATTTCCCCTTTGCCGAGAAGAACAACGTCGAAGTGGCGCGCGTGCTTGAGACGTGGCTTCACGAAAAGAAGCTCGACCTGCGCCGCACGGCGGGCGAGCCGTGAGCGCCCGGCGGATGATGGGGAATGGGGCGGGGCCGGCCCGAAGGTCGGAGCGCCCCTTCGCTTCGAGCCGCCGCGGCGCCGTGAAGCT
>CALXXT010000091.1 GCA_944392755.1 uncultured Sutterella sp.
AAGGCGCCGGACGACGGCGAAAGCCGAGGCTGCCGCCGTGGGCCTCGGCGATTCGCCGAACGATGAAAAGGCCAAGCCCCAATCCTTCGGACTTCGGACTCGTCACCGGTTCGGCCAGCCGCCGAAAGACTTCGGGGGCCACGGGCCCCGAACGCGCGCCTTCGTCGGCGACCGTGAGAACCGCAAAGCCCTGCGCTCCCTTCTTCGCTTCGGAAGACGAGGCGCGGCGCAGCTCCACCGTGAGGCGCCGCTCGGCCGGTTCGCGGTCCGACATGGCGCTCGCGCCGTTTCTCATCAGGTTCACGACGGCCAGTTCGAGTTCAAGAGGCTCGCCCTCCACCGCCACGCGCTCCGCGAGGCGAAGTTCGAGTGAAACGCCGCTCGAGATCGAGCTCTGTCGGAAAACCTTGACGGCTTGCTCCACAAGGCGGCGAAGGTCGATGCGCTCATGAGGGCGAGGGCCCGACTTCGCATAGCTTCTCACGCGGTCGACAATGTCGGAGACTCGGCCCGCTTCGCGAACGAGGGCTTCCGCGGCTTCGACGATGCGCCGCCGCGTCCTGCCGTCGGACGAACTCTCCAGCTGCTTCGAGGCGAGCCGAATGCCGTCGGCATAAGCCACCACGGCGGCGAGCGGCTGACGGACTTCGTGCGCGAACATGCTCGAGAGTCCGGAGACGACGCTTGAGCGCTCGAATCTCGCCATGCGCTCGTGCGCGGCGCGGGCTTCGTTTGCAGCGAGCTCCTTTTCTTCGATCGCCTGGCGAAGCGCCCGGGTTCGGCGCTCGACTAGACGCTCGGCGAAGACCGAATGGAGCGCGAGCAGCAAAAGCGCGCCGATCACGCCCGCGATCCAGTTTCTGTACCGCTGCCAGAAGACCTTGAGCGTCGGCTCGGCAGGAGCCTGATAGGGGCCGACGGCAAGCTGCTTGAAGAGCTGCGTCGATGTCGTAAAGTCGGTCGCCATCCGCCACCGCTCGCCCATGCGGAAGGGAGGCGCGCCGAGAACCGCTACGGAAAGCGCGCTCGCGAAGACGGAATCGACGCCCGACGTCACGCCGAGCACGATGTCCGGGAAGAGTTCGGTCGAGCGGCGGCAGGGAAAGTCTTCTCGAGGCTGCTCGTTGAGCACCACGAGCTCCGAGCGGCCGACGACGTTCATGTCGATCAACGATTCGAGGCGGCAGGCGGGAACGACGGCGGCGTCGGCCGCCGCCTGCTGCACGAGCTGAATCGGATCGGGCTGCTCGAATCCCGTGAAGCGGACGTTCGCGTCCCAACCGTCGGCGAGCACTCCGGCATGCTTCAGAACGCCGCGAAAGAGAAGCCACGTGGAAAAGTTCTCCGCGCGCTCCGCGGCGATGCGCTTGCCCGGCAGGTCTTCGAGGCGCCGGATGGTGCTCCCGCGGCGAACCACCACGGCAAAGCTCGAAGCTCTGGATGGATCGTTCGCGAAGGGCGGCGTGCGGGCGGCAATCTGCATGGCGCCCGACTCGAGCTGCAAAAGCCCGAAAAGCGCGCTGTTCGAGAAGAAAAGATCGACGCGCCGCTCCCGCACGGCTCGGGCAAGGTCGTCCGCATCGAAGAAGGACGTTTCAAAGCGCGTCTGCGCAAAGCGCTTGCGCAGCAGCCGCATCGTCGGCGCAAAGGATTCAATCAGAAAGTCCGGGCCGAGATCGCGCTCAAGCCCTACGCGGACGACGGCGGGAGCCTCGCGGCGGGCGGGATCCGCCGCGTGCGCTCCCGACGAAGCGGCCGCGAAAAGAACGACGGCCAATAGGGACAAAACCCGCGCGCGCAAGGCTCGAACGATCCTCCGAAGCAAGCCGGGGGATCAGGAGAGGAACGGCGCCGTCATGGCGGGACCGACCCCGCTCGGATGAGCCTGGAAGCCGGTGAGCACGAAGCGGAGCCAGCGGCCGAGCACCCAGGTCATGACAAGATTGGCGCGCGCCGAGGCGTTGAAGTCCGCCGGGAAGGCTCCGGCGAGCATCGCGTCGCGGTAGGTCTGCCGGATCTGCGCTTCGAGCACGTCGTAGAGATGCGCGATGCGCGTCGTGAGCCGAGGATCCTCCTTCAGAAGAACCTGTCCGGTCATGACGCGGCAGAGCCCGGGGTTTTTGTCCGCAAACTCAAGCATCACGTTCACCATCACCTGGATGCGGGCGCGCGGCTCAAGCGACGTGTCGCTCCGAATGCGCGCAAAGAGATCCAGAAGGCTCGACTCGATGAAGTCGATGAGCCCCGAGAACATGGCCGCCTTCGAGGGGAAGCTCCGGTAGAGCGCCGCCTCCGAGAGTTCAAGTCGGCGTGCAATCAGCGCCGTCGTGATGCGGTCGCAGGCCGGATCCTCCAAAAGCGTGGCAAGCGTCTGAAGAATTTCGGCGCGGCGGTTGCCTCGGCCACGCTTCGGGCGCGCAATGCGCACGAGCGAGCCGGGAGCGGCGTCATGGGGATCGATTGCGTTGGCGTGGGGGATCTCGTTCTGAGCGGACATGGAAATCGAAGAGGTTGAGGGAGGGAATATGGAACTTTAGCGCAACTCGGCCTTGCCGTCCTCAACCGCCGCTCTCGGCGCCAAGCCGCCCGGCTCGGCGTTAAGGCCGCCTTCACCTCGAGCTGGTATCATTTTTCCTTTAAGTGGGGGCGCTCCTTCTTTGGGATCGTCCCCGGTTTGTTCGATCGAAAGCCGCCTGCGTGAGCAGTGCGCGGTTTCGGCCGCGGCGCCCTTCATGGACGCACCGGCCTGCCGCGGCGGCGGATCGCTCAACGCGACGTTCGACGTTTTCGAGAGCTTCGTTTGAAGCGCGCGACGACGCGAGGAAGGCACGGACGCCGACATTCAGCCGCAGCCTTGAGGCGGCCGTCGGATTCCGCACCCTTTTCGCTTCCGACGACATTAAAATACGGCCCCTTATGCTCTCAGCTTCGATTCATTCGATCCGAAAACATTTCCGGCGCAGCATTGCCGACTGGCTCGATGCGGGCACGGGGCCGTCCGCGCTTGTTCTCAACAGCATCGCGCTGATGCTCGCGTGGCTGTTCCTGCCGCTCGAGAGCCCCTATTGGCGTCACGTCCGGCAAAACCGCCACCGCCTCTACCCGCACGTCGACTTCGAGCGGCCGACCGTGGCCGACATCGTGCGCATCGCCCTGCAGTCGATCCTTCTTTTCGTCTTCTACGCCTTCGACTGGCAGCGCTTTCGGAGGAGCAATCCGCTCGCGCGGCTCGTGCTCGGCTTCTCCCGCATGATGGGCGACCTCGGCGAGCGGATCGGCGCCGTCGGCACGAAGCTTCTTTCGGGCATCGGCACGCTCAAGGACGACGTCGAAGCCAAACCCGCCTCGACCGAACGGCACGGCGTTCGGCGCCTGCAGTCGATTCTGGTCGGGCTTGCGGCCTTCATTGCGCTTGGACTCGCGCTTTTGTGCATCACGCAGCCCTTCGAATTCAGCGGGCAGGTGACCTTTCTTTCGATCATGCTCTTTTCGGCGTGGAGCTTCACGCACGTGCGGGCCCGCATCACGCTCATGGTGCTCTTCGTGATCTCGGTCACCGTCTCGGCCCGCTACCTTTGGTGGCGATGCACCTCGACACTGCACCCGAATTCGCCGGCCGAGCTCTTCTTCTCCGTGCTTCTTCTCGCCGCGGAAATCTACGCCTTCATCGTGACGGTGCTCGGCTACTTCCAGGTCTGCTGGGTGCTCAACCGAAAGCCCTGCCCGCTTCCCAAGGACCGCGGCACGTGGCCTACGGTCGACGTCTTCATTCCGACCTACAACGAGTCCCTCGAGGTCATCAAGCCCACGGTCTACGCCGCGCTCAATCTCGATTGGCCCGAGGATAAGCTCCGCGTTCACCTTCTCGACGACGGAAGCCGCGACGCCTTTGCGGAATTCGCCCGTTCGGTCGGCGTCAACTACATCAAGCGCGAAGAGCACAACCACGCCAAAGCGGGCAACATCAATCACGCGCTCGGCGTCACGGACGGCAAGTTCATCGTCATCTTCGACTGCGACCACGTGCCCTCATGCGACTTCCTCACCTCTACGGTGGGCTGGCTCGTCAAGGACGGCAACATCGCGCTCGTGCAGACGCCGCATCACTTCTATTCGCCCGATCCCTTTGAGAAGAACCTGCACCTCGAGCGCTCGATGCCGATCGAGAATTCGCTCTTTCACGACTTCATTCAGAAGGGCAACGACACCTGGAACGCCGTGATGTTCTGCGGCTCGAGCGCCGTCATGCGCCGCTCGGCCCTCATGCAGATCGGCGGCATCGCCGTAGAAACCGTGACGGAAGACGCGCACACGTCGCTCAAGCTCAACCGCCTCGGATGGAAGTCCGCCTTCATCTCGAAGCCCGTCGCCTCGGGCCTCTCGACGGAATCGCTTTCGGCGCACGTCGGGCAGCGCATCCGCTGGGCGCGCGGAATGATTCAGATCTTCCGCCTCGACAATCCCTTCCTCGGCAAGGGGCTGAGCCTTCCGCAGCGGCTCTGCTTCTTCAACGCCATGTTCCACTTCCTGCACGGGCTGCCGCGCCTCGTCTTTCTCTGCGCGCCCTTGCCCTACATGTTCGCGGACATCTACGTGATCTACGCTTCGGCGGCGGCCATCTTCGCCTACGTCATTCCGCACATGGTGCACGCCGCGCTCACCAATCAGATCCTGCAGCGCGGCTACCGCTATCCCTTCCTCGGCGCCGTCTATGAAACGGTGCTCTCCTGGTACATTCTCCTCCCGACGACCGTCGCGCTCATCTTCCCGCACAAGGGGAAGTTCAACGTCACCGCCAAGGGCGTGACGATCGACAAGAAATACGTCGACTGGGGCATCGCCAAGCCCATCCTCATTCTGATGGCGCTCAACGTCGCGGGCCTTCTGGTCGGGATCTGCAAGACCATCGTGGCGGCCGACCCGCAGGTGTCCACGCTGCTCATCAACTTTGGATGGATCCTCTACAACCTCACCGTGCTCGGCGCCTCCGCGGCCGTAGCGGTCGAAGAGGTGCAGAAGCACCGCCTGCCCCGCGTGCCGCTCACGCTTGACGTGCGTCTGAGCGCCGACCGCGACTTCTCGAAGGCCGCCGACGCCCGCCTCGTCGAGTTCTCGCAGGAGGAGCTCCGCCTCAAGGCCGATGCGGCGTACGTCGCCCGCCTCGCTCTCGGCGACGAGCTCTACGTCGAAATGAACGCTCGGGGCGAAACGCACCGCTTCCGCACGGAAGTCATTCGGCTCGAAGACGCGGCCGTCGAACTGCGCGTTCTCCTCAGTTCGCGGGCCGAAGAGGTGGCGCTCAACCGCTGCACCTTTGCGCGTGAAGGCATCTGGGCGCAGCCGCCCGAAGGCAAGCTCGACGACCGCTTCGTCACGGGATTCGTGCGCCTCATCCGCATCGCGCTCTACGGCTACAAGTCGCTCGTCGAATTCCTCCCCGGCCGTGCCGGCCGGCTGATTCGTTTTCTCATTTCGCTGCTCCCGCGCATCCCGCGCGGCGCGGCCTCTTCATCGGTCTCACTCTCATGATGAACATCTTCAACCTGAGCACGCGCTCCAAGGATGCACCCCGCCGCTTCGAGCGTTCCGTCCGCGCCGCGGCCGCGGCGATCGCGCTCGCCTTGGGAGCGGTTTCGGCGAACGCCGCTCAAGAGTCCGCTCCCGTGTGGCGCACCGATGCGACGGCAACCGTCTCGCAGTCCCTGGATCTGATCGGGCTGGTTCCCGGAGGGCTCGCCACCGCCGTGAAGCTCACCGGCGCCAACCCCATTCAGTACTTCGACTTCGGCGTGCGCGCCGACGAAGTGGTCTCCCAGGCCACGCTCGAACTCGCGTTCACGCCTTCGCCTTCGCTCATCGCGGGAACCTCGCAGATCAACGTCTACCTGAACGGCCAGCTGCAGGGCACGCAGTCGATTACGAAGGAAATGCTCGGGAAGTCGTCTCAGTTCGCCGTTCCGCTCGATGCGAAGGCGGTGAAGACGCGCAATCAGCTGAGCGTGGAATTCGTCGGTCACTATCAGATCGTCTGTGAAAACGAAGGCAACAGCTCGCTTTGGCTGGACATCTCGCCCTCGAGCCGGCTCACGCTCCAAAAGCAGAACCTGCGTCTGCCAAACGATCTTGCGCAGCTCCCGACGCCCTTTGCGGACGCTTCCGGCGACGGTCCGACGACGCTCCCCGTCGTTTTCGCGGACAAGCCCTCCACGCAGGCGCTTCAGGCGGCCGCGATCGTTGCGGGGCACGTCGCTTCGGTTGCCGCTTGGCGCGGCTCGAACTTCCCCGTCTATTTCTCCGAAGCCCCGGCGAAGGGACATTTCGTCGTCTTCGCGACGAATGAGAAGCGTCCCGCCTTCCTCGCCAAGCTTCCTCCCTTCGAAGGTCCCGAACTCACGATCGTCGATGCGCCGGGGAGCCTCTACGAAAAGATGCTCGTCGTGGGCGGAAAGACCGACGCCGACCTGATCGTCGCCGCCCAGGCCTTCGCCACGACGAACCGCGTCTTGATCGGGCCGCGTGCGGTGATCAAGGACTTCACGCCCGCCGAACCACTTCCCGCCTACGCGTCGCCCAATTGGCTCAACACCGACTTTGCGGTTCCGCTCGCGCAGCTCATCCAATACCCGGAGCAGCTGACGGCGCGCGGCGAAACGCTTCCGCCGCTTCACGTCTCCTTCCGGCTTGCGCCCGACACCTACCTGACGAGCGCCTCGAGCGCGACCCTCTCGCTCCTTTACCGGCATTCGAAGCCGGTTCCCGGACAGGCCGCGCAGCTGCGCACCCTCGTGAACGGCGCCCTCGCCGACAGCCAGAACCTCTCGGACGAAACGAGCCGGGGCTCGGCCGTCGTTGAACTGCCCATCGCCGAGGGTCCGGCCGTGGCGCTCGGCGGCCCGCGCCCCGGTCTTGCCGCCATGAACGATCTGAGCTTCGAAGCCTCGTATCAGGTCGTCGCCAACGAAGGCACGCCGGAAAACTGCCGGACGGCCACGATGACCTCGCACCAGATTCAGATCGACTCCTCGTCGATGATCGAGTTCGGAGGGATGTTCCACTATGCGGAGCTTCCCGAGATCGGACTCTTCACGCAGGGCGCCTTCCCGTTCTCCAAATTCGCCGACCTGAGCGAGACGGCCGCCGTCGTGCGCGCCGACGCCCGCCCGATCGAGCTCACGACGATGCTCAACGCC
>CALXXT010000092.1 GCA_944392755.1 uncultured Sutterella sp.
CACGGCTACATGATGCAGGGCGTCACGACGCCGGACGACCTCGTGAAGGAAGCCCGCATTGAAGACGTGAAGCTCTTCTACTACCCCGCCTACAACATTACGGGCTCCTACACCACCCATTGGACGGCCTCCTTCGGCTACGACCGCCAGGAGCAGTACCGCGAATGGAATTCGATCTCGAAGAAGTGGGAGATGAAGACGAAGACCGTGACGGACTGGTCGCCCGCTTCGGGCACCGTGAGCGGCAACTTCGGCTACGTGAGCCCTGCGACGGCTCTCGTTGCGTCAACCGGCTTCGACGTCCCCAAGGAAGCCGGTGCGGCCGCGCTCGAAGTCGCCGCCTGCACGCCCTTGAAGAACGCGACGGGGTTTGATCCCCACTACCAGATCGGCTTCACGGCTCTTCCCTATACGATGAGCGCCGACGACGCGTGGGATTGCCACGGCAGCTCTCAGCTCGAAACCACCATTGGCTTGAAGGTGCACCAGAACCGACAGGGCGACCGCCAGAAGGACTGGCACTGGAGCTCGAAGAAGGACTTCGATGCCACGAAGCGCGTCTACGTGCCGGTCGCCCAGGTGAAGTTCGAATACAAGGGCGAGAGCTACTACTGCTACGTGAACGGCGACGACATGAACGTCGTGCGCGGCACGGATCTTCCCGTCGACCCCGCCAAGCAGAATCTCGAGAACACGGCCGCCACCGCGATCAAGCTCGCGGGCGTTCCGCTCTACCTCGGCATCGCGGCCGCAGCCCTCGGCTTCTTCCTCCTTGACGGTCCGATGAACATCGTGCACGTCGCGATCGCGCTCGTCGCCGCCCTCATCTACCGTTTCGGCGTGAAGGCCTTCATCAATTCGGAACTCAAAAAGGTTCACGACAATTCGGATGAAATCCGCCGCACGCTTCTCATTCAGCGCGAAGTTCAGGACGGGCGCTTGAGCCCCGACGACGAACGCGCCGCCGCGGCGGCGAAGATTCCGGAGCGCGTGACGCACCGCATCAGCACGCTCGCGGCGCCCACGGCCGTGGCGGCCGTCTTCGTCGTGGGCCTCACGCTTTTCGCGAATCTCACCGCTTCGGACGAAGCGCCGGAACCGGCGACCGCCGCTCAAAGCTCGCGTCAGAGCGAACCGCAGCGGGCGCCTCGCCAGGCGGCGCGCGAGACCGCCGCTCCCGCCGAAGCCGCCTCGCCCGCTCCGCAGCAGGCGGCGCAGCAGGATCCGCTCGTCGAATCGATGCAGATGTTCAATACGCTCATCGTGCAGTCGGAGATCTCTCCGGATCGAGACGTCGTCGCGGGCGTCCTCAATGCGCTTCAGGATCTTCCCAAGCCGCCGCGCGGCAATCCCGAGGAAGTGCCCCAATATCTGAAGACCGTCGAGGACTACTTCGCCAAGCGCGACTTCGCAAACGCCTCACAGCTCCTCAACGAGCTCGTGCAGGTCAGCCCTGCGGACGGCGTGCTGCGCGGCAACCTCGCCTACGCCTACTACAAGACTCAGCACTACGAGGAAGCGCTCACGCAGTCGGCGATCGCGGTCATCACCGATCCGCGTCACGCAAGCGCCTGGAAGGTGCTTGAAGCCGGCTGCCGGCAGACCGGACGCGAGCGCTGCGCCGAAAACGCCGCGCTCATCGTGAAGTTCCTCGGACAGTAACGACCGCTTCGAGGATGATTTCCATGGGGGTCATCCTCGCCGCGGAACTCCGAACTCAAAGGCCTCATGCCGAGAGCACGAGGCCTTTTTCCATGCGTCAAATCCTTGAGACGGCGCCGACTCGCGGAAGGAAGTCAGGCTTCGACTTCGTCTTCGTCCTCCTCCTCGTCGTCGCCGAAAAGAAGCCGGTCGAGAGCCTCGTGCTCGGCGAGCGTGAGACCCTTTCGCTGCGCTTCGAGAATCGACCCTTCGAGCGCTTCGGCGGCAGGCCGCCGATCCGCGAAGCAGCGAACGCGAACGCGGCTCCCGAGAGCGTCTTCGGCGCCCGGAATCTCGTTGGCGATGCGGCCTTCAAAGACGAGTCCCTCGGCGTCGGGCGTCTGGATCCGATCGAGATAGAGATTGTGGTCTTCGGGAGACACTTCGACCCAAATGCCCCAGGTGAAGACGTCCGACTCCTCGACGAGCGGCACGTCGAGGACGGCGAAGAGATACGTGCGGCGCGCCTCGCCCTCGGGCTCAAAGGTGGCGAAGTCGCGGCAGAACTTTCCCGAACGGTAGCGGCTCCACTCGTCGAGCGCCCAGAGCGCATCGGGAAGCTTCATCTGAATGTCGCGGCAGAGGTCGGGCGTTTCAGACATGGCGCAAGTCTCCTTGAGGCAGTTCGAAAAGCAAAGAAGCCCGGCGCGCGCGGCACCGCTCCTCCTCGGAACGGGTGCGGCTCGGCGCCGGGCCGAAAGCGGTGCGGCCGAAGATCAAGGCCGCCGACCGCATCTTAGCGGAAGTTCTCTTCGGCGAACTTCCAATTGACGAGCTTCTCGAAGAAGGCTTCGATGAACTTCGCGCGGGCGTTGCGGTAGTCGATGTAGTAAGCGTGCTCCCAAACGTCGATCGTGAGGATCGGACGAAGTCCAGCGCGCAGCGGCGTGTCGGCGTTCGACGTGCTCACGATTTCGAGCTCGCCCTCGGCGTTCTTCACGAGCCAGGTCCATCCCGAGCCGAAATTTCCCGCCGCGGCCTTCGAGAAGGCTTCGCGGAAGCCCTCAAAGGAGCCCCAGGCTTCAACAACGGCGTCGAGGAGAGCGCCTTGCGGACGGCCGCCGCCCGCGGGGGTGAGGCACTTCCAGAAGAAGCTGTGGTTGAAGTGCTGCGCGGCGTTGTTGAAAAGCCCGCCCGCCGGCGCTTCGCGCACCACGTCTTCAAGGGATTTCGCCTCCCAAGGCGTTCCGGCGACGAGCGCATTGAGGTTCTCCACGTACGTGCGGTGATGCTTTCCCCAGTGATATTCAAGCGTTTCTCGGCTCATTGCCGGCTCGAGCGCATCCGGGGCGAAAGGCAGTTCGGGAAGAGCAAAGGTCATGACGGTCTCCTTCGTATGACGATGATTTAGTAGGTAAAGGCTAACACATATTGAGAATTGATAGAAGAAACCAGAAGCCAAACTTGTAACAAAACCCGAGGAAGCGCTCTTCCTCGGGTCGTTCCTGCGAAAGGCGGCTCGGAATCCTCAGCCCGCCAGGAAGGTGAGCGCCGTCTGCGCATACATGCCGGCGCCGCGGATGAGCGCCGACTCGTCGACGTTGTACTTGTCGTGGTGCTGGGCGTAGCAGGCGCCGCATTCGGGATTGCGGATGCCGAGGAAGGCCATGACGCCCGGAACCTTTTCCTGGAAGTAGGAGAAGTCCTCGCAGGGCATCACCGGACCGTAGGCCTGCGGAGCATCCTCGCCCCAGAGGGCGGCGGCGACGTCGCGCACCATGTCGGTCATCGCGGCGTCGTTCATGACGGGAGGCGAAAGCCGATCGATCGTGACGCGGGCCTTGCCGCGCAGCGTCTGGGCCGTGCCGAGCGCGATCTCCTCGATGCGCCGCAGAATGTGTTCGCGCACTTCAGGCAGGAACGTGCGCACGGTGCCTTCCATGACGGCCGAACCCGAAATGACGTTGAAGCGGGTGCCGCTCTCGAGCGATCCGACGGAAACGACGGCGGCGTTGAAGGGGAGCACCTCCCGGCTCACGATCGTCTGCAGGTTCATGATGATGGCCGCGCCGATCACGGTCGCATCGATGCAGGTTTCGGGCGCCGCGCCGTGACCGGGCCGCCCCTCGATTTCGATGCGGAAGCGGTCGCCCGAGGCCATGGCCGGACCCTTGCAGAGCGCGAACTTCCCGGCAGGAACGTCCCACCAGACGTGCTGCGCGTAGCAGGCGTCGACGCCGTCCAGAGCGCCGTCGGCCACCATGGGCGCGGCGCCGAGGCAGCTCTCCTCCGCAGCCTGGAAGGCAAAGACGACGGTGCCCTCAAAGTCATCCTTGAGCTCATTGAGCATCTTCACGGCCGTAAGCAGCATCGCGATGTGGCAGTCGTGACCGCAGGCGTGCATCTTGCCCGGGCACTGCGAGGCGTAGTCGACCCCGGTCGCTTCCGTCACGGGCAGCGCATCGATGTCGGCGCGCAGAAGAATCGCCTTCTTTTCGGGATTTCTCCCCTCGATGCGCGCCAGCGTGCTCGTCGGGCCGCCGCAGACGCGCCAAGGGACCCCGATCCGATCGAGTTCGGCGCGGATCGCGCGCGCCGTCTCCACTTCTTCGGTGCTGAGCTCCGGATGCGCATGGAAGTAGCGGCGGGTTCGGATGATCTCTTCGGCGTACTTGCCGCAGAGCGCATGAAGGGCAGGATGAATGTTCACGGTCATGATGATCCCCTGAGAGACTGGCGAAGTCCCGTGAAGCGGGCTGCCTCCGCCGGGACTCAAGAGCTTCATCGTAGCGCTTCGCGCCGCCCCGCGCCTGCGGATTAACGCGAGCCGTCCGCCGGCCCCTCGGAAGCGACGCGCACGCGCCCGTCGGCAAAGCGCAGCACGGCGCGCCGCCCGGGAGCCAGATCCGCCGCCGACGTGACGAGCCTCCCCTCGGCCTCGACGATCGCGTAGCCCGCGCGAAGCGGCCGCTCGGGGTCAAGCGCTTCGAGCGTGCGCTCCATTCGGCGCAGGGTCTGCGCTTCGCGCTCAAGGCGGACCGCCGGATCCGGAAGAAGCTTCGCCGCGCGCTTCAACGCGCGCTCCCTGCGTTCATGTGCGAGCGCGGCGGTTTGCGCGAAGCGCCTCCCGCATTGATCCACGGCGGCCTCGAGCCGCGCATTGAGGCCCCGCATGCCGAGCTCGAGCCTCAAGCGCGCCGACTCGATCTTGCGGCGGTGCGCTTCAAGCGCGAGCGACGGAGCCGAAATCCAGCGCGACGCTGCGGCAAGACGCGCGGCGCGGGAATCCTCGGCAAGGGCGGCCGTCCGGCGCAGCGCCATGAGCGCCTGTCCGAGGCGCTCGCGATGCCGCTCAAGAAGTCGGTCCTTCCGAGGCCAAAGAAGCTCGGCCCGAT
>CALXXT010000093.1 GCA_944392755.1 uncultured Sutterella sp.
CGAGACGAAGACCGTCGTCTTTATGAGAAGCTTCTCGCAGATCTCGCCCGTCGTGCGCCGCGCTCCTAGCGGCGCCGTCTTCAAAGCGACCGAAAGGATTGGCGGCGAGTTTCGTCAAGTTGCAATGGCAAGCCGTATGAGCCGTTGCGCTTCGTCGGCCATAAAGAGCGGAATATTGAGAAGGCCGTCGTCGAGACTGAGGTTTCTCATAGAAAAGCGAACGCGCAGGGGAATGTTGGCGCCATATTTCTCCATGAAAGTTTTCAGGCTCGGTGATTTGACGTTTGTCGAGGCTTTAACCTCAATCGGAATGACGACCCCTTCGAGCGACGCAACAAAATCGACTTCAGCCTGAGGCTTTGGGTTTGACCAGTAGAAGAGGGGTTCTTCAAACTGCGTGCTCAAGCTTTGCAATACGAGGTTCTCCGCCATCGCGCCTTTCATTTCGCGATAAAGCGCGGGTTCTTCCTGGAGCACCACGGGATCAATGCCGCAAACTCGAGCAAAGAGTCCGATGTCGACAAAGTAAATTTTGAAGCTGCCGGGGTCTTCATAGGCCGATAAGGGAATTCCGGGGATGGTGATGCGGTGCACGCAGCGCACCATGCGGGCGTCGATGAGCCACTGCAAAGCGTCGCCGTACTTTCGGGCATTCGAGCGAGGTTCGACCTCACTATAGCGGAATCTGTTGTTTTCTCTGGAGAGCTGACGCGGAAGGGATTGCCAGATTCTCTGGATTTTTGGCACTTCAACAGCATCTGCGTGACTGAAGACGTCTTGACGGTACGCTTCCATGATGGAGTGCTGGATTTCACGAGCAGTCTTCAAATCCTGCCGCTCGCACCACGCGGATACCGCTTCCGGCATTCCCCCCACCGTTTGGTAATGTCGGAGTTTGGTGCTGAGCGGTTCAAACAGGAGATTGGGGAGCGGCTCCAGTTCGGACCAGTTGCGCAGACAGTCGACCAATCCTGTTTCACCCTGCGCAAGCAGGAACTCCGTAAAAGTCATCGGTTCGAGCGTCAGGAAATCGACTTTTCCTACCGGATAGGATTCGGGACGGGCAAGCTGCAGACCAAGGAGCGATCCCGCGAGAAGGACAAACAAATCGCTTCGAAATTCGCAGAAATACTTGAGCGCATGGATCGCTTCGGGCGCGGCTTGAGCTTCGTCGAAAATGATCAGGTCGCCCGTCTCGATCGATCGTTCGCTGCGGTAGGCAAGCGCTTCCAAAATGACTTTCGGAGAACGCGACGCTCGAAAGAGCTCGCGGAGCGCTGGGTCCATGTCGAAGTTGAAGTAGTGGAAGCGGCCGGCGAAGTGCTCGCGCGCAAACTGCGTCATCAGCCATGTTTTGCCGACTTGACGCACTCCGCGAATGATGAGCGGCTTGCGGTGCGTCGAAACTTTCCACTCTTTTAGTCGTTGCATGGCTATACGTTGCATGCGCGTCTCCTGTTAATGTTCCATTCCGAAAATGGTTACGTAATGGCAGCAACACATGCATCAAATTCTAGTGGATATGATGCATTAACGCATCAAATCCCGTGGGATATGATGCGTTAATGCTCTAAAACATTTGGGATTTGATGCGTGCCCGCATTAAATCCCACTCGTTCCTCCATGCGCGCAATCGTTGACGATGCGTCAATGGCGCGCTTCTTATTGGTGCCGATGACGGCAGCAATGTCCACGAGAGAGCAGGCAAGGGGTGCGTGTGAATGTCGAGAAGTCGACTACCGTTCGGGCGCCCCGTATTCTTCACGGAATAGCGAATGAATTCGCCCGCGGTAGATTTGGGCGATTCAACTGAACGGTCTTGGCATTCGAGGTGTTCCTCAGGCAGCTTGGTTATCGACATATGTCGATAACGTGGTATCCGCATCACATCAAAAACTCAACCGCACTCAGGCGCTTGCCGAAAGTTCGTTCACGATGCCTTCCACGACGGCGAACCGCTTCTCGGGGTCGGAGTGCGAGGCGGAGATGCGAAGGCGTTCCGGGCCCATCATTCTGGCGTTTCGTCTCGACTGAAGGAACCGGATGAAGACGCGCGGCTCGATCGCCGCGTTCGGCGCGAAAACGATCACGATCGCGGCTTCGGCTGCGTCGATGCGGCGAATGCCGATTCTTTCGCACCGCAGACGAAGCTTGTGGATGTCGATCAGGCGCTTGGCGGCGGGCGGAAGCTTGCCGTAGCAGTCGACGAGCGCTTCGGTCGTCCGCTCAAGCTGCGCGCGGTCCTCCGCCGAAGCGAGCTCCTTGTAGACGGCGAGGCGCTGCGAAACGTCGGCGACGTAGGAGGAGGGCAGGAGCGCGGGCGCGTGCAGATTGATTTCGGTCGCGGGGGTGAGGGGATTCTCGAGCGACGGCGTCTCGCCGCGCTTCAGAGCCTTGACGGCCGTCATCAGCATGCGGTTGTAGAGTTCGTACCCCACTTCCGCAATCTCGCCGCTTTGATGTTCGCCGAGGACTTCGCCTGCGCCGCGGATTTCAAGGTCGTGCATCGCGAGGTAGAACCCGGACCCCAAGTCTTCCAGAGCCTGAATGGCGTCGAGCCGCTTTTGGGCGTCCTTCGTGGCGGGGCCGTCGGGCGGCGTCAGGAGATAAGCGTAGGCCTGGTGGTGCGAACGGCCGACGCGGCCGCGCAGCTGGTGGAGCTGCGCGAGGCCAAGCTTGTCCGCGCGCGTGATGATGATCGTGTTGGCGCTCGGGTTGTCGATCCCCGTTTCGATGATGGTCGTGCAGAGAAGCACGTTGTAGCGCTTCTGATAGAAGTCGCGCATGACGCGCTCAAGCTCCCGTTCGCTCATCTGGCCGTGGCCGACCACGATGCGCGCTTCGGGGATGAGCTTCTCGAGACGGACGCGTCGGTTTTCGATCGTCTCGACTTCGTTGTGGAGAAAGTAGACCTGCCCACCGCGCTTCAGTTCGCGCAGAACCGCTTCGCGGATGAGTCCGTCCTGCTCGCCGTGCACGAACGTCTTGATCGCAAGGCGCCGTTCGGGCGGCGTCGCAATGACGGAGAAGTCGCGGATGCCTTCGAGGCTCATCGAGAGGGTGCGGGGAATCGGCGTCGCCGTGAGCGTCAGAACGTCGACTTCGGCGCGCAGCTTCCGGAGCGCCTCCTTCTGCCGCACGCCGAAGCGGTGCTCTTCGTCGATGACGACGAGGCCGAGGTCCTTGAAGCGGACCTTGTCGGAGAGAAGCTTGTGCGTGCCGATCACGATGTCGACCGTGCCTTCCTCGAGCCCCTTCAGGGTTTTCGTCGTTTCCTTTCCCGTACGGAAGCGCGAGAGTTCGGCGACCGTCACCGGCCAATTCGCGAAGCGGTCCCGGAAGGTCGACGCGTGCTGCTCGCAGAGGAGCGTCGTCGGGCAGAGGACGGCAACCTGCTTTCCGCTCATCACGGCGATGAAGGCGGCTCGCAGAGCCACTTCGGTCTTTCCGAACCCGACGTCGCCGCAGACGAGGCGGTCCATCGTCTTGCCGCCCGTCATGTCGTCGATGACGGCGTTGATGGCGCTCGCCTGGTCGGGCGTCTCGTCGAAGGGGAAGCCCTCGCGGAAGGATTCGTAGTCGAGCGGGTTGATCTTGAACTTGTACCCTTCGCGGGTTTGACGCAGCGCGTAGAGATTGAGCAGTTCGGCGGCGGTGTCGCGCACCTCTTCGGCCGCCTTGCGCTTGGCCTTTTCCCAGTCGCCGCGTCCGAGCGCATGAAGCGGCGCGTGCTCGGGATCCGCGCCCGCGTAGCGGGAGATCACCTGCAGGTTCGTGATCGGCACGAAGAGCTTCGCGTCGTTCTTGTATTCGATCTCAAGGAATTCGGCTTCGCCTTCGGGCGTGTCGATGCGGGTCAAGCCGCGGTATCGGCCGATGCCGTGGTCGGCGTGCACCACGGCGTCGCCAACCTTCAGTTCGGCGACGTCGCGCACCATCATTTCGAGCGACGTGGCGTGCTTCGAGCGGCGCAGGCGCTCGCGCCTCGGACTGGCCCGGTAGAGTTCCGTTTCGGTGAGGACGACGACGTCGGGCTCGCGGAAGACGCACCCGGCGTAAAGCGGTCCCACGGCGAGCATGACGGGCTCGTCATTCGCGAGGAAGTCCGACCAGCTTTCCGCCGGACGCACCTTGAGGCCTCCCGAGCGGAAGAGCTCGCCCATCGTTTCGGCGCGGCCGGGGGAGCCCGCGAGGAGGAGCGTGCGCTGGCCGCGCAGGCGCGCTTCGTCCGTGTAGGCGACAAGGTTGGCGACGGGGTTGCGGTTCTTGCGCTCGACGGCGGCGCCCGTGAGGCGGCGCACGCCGGCGTCGTCGGGCGTGCGCTCGAGCCGATAGCGGGCGAACTTCCCGAGGGCGACAAAGAATTCCTCAGGCGTCTGCCAGAGTTCCTGCGGCTTCAGGGGCGGACGCATGGGGTCCGTCGCGAGCACCTTCTCCCGGCTTTCCGTGTCGCGGAAGAAGGCCGAGAGCGCTCGTTCCGCGTCGCCCACGAGGACGACGCGGGTCGAGGCGGGCAGATAGTCGGCGAGGACCGCCGTTTGGTCGAAGAAGAGCGGCAGATAGTATTCGATTCCGGGCGAGAGAATGCCTTTTTCCGCGTCCGTATAGACCAAGCTTTTCTTCGGGTCGCCGGGGAAGCGGGTGCGCCAGCGCTGCCGGAATTCCTGAAGCGCCTCGGCGTTCACGGGGAATTCGCGCCCGGGCAGGAGGCGGATTTCATCCACCTTTTCCGCCGAGCGCTGGGTCTCGATGTCGAACCAGCGGATTTCGTCGATCTCCTCGTCGAAGAGATCGAGCCGGAAGGGCCGGTCGCTTCCCATGGGGAAGACGTCGATGATGCCGCCGCGCACGGCGAATTCGCCCGCCGCGAGCACCTGCTTCACGTGAGCGTAGCCTGCGGCGACAAGGTTCGAGCGGAGCGCTTCGAGCGAAATCTCTTCGCCCGCTCGGAAGAAGAACGTGTTGGCGCCGATGAAGGAGACCGGGGCAAGACGCTGCGCCGCGGTGACGGCCGAGGCGACGAGCACGTCGGCGCCGCCCGACGGGGTGGTGAGTCGGTAGAGCGCTTCAAGGCGCTCGCTCACGAGATCTTCCTGAGGCGAGAGCACGTCGTAGGGGAGCGTCTCCCAGTCGGGGAAGGCGCGCACGTCGAGATCGGGCGCAAACCAGCTCATTTCCGCCGTGAGACGATGGACGTCGGCCGGATCCGCGCAGACGACGAGGAAGCGTTCGCCGCGCTGCTTGGCGGCGCAGGCGGCCTGCGCGAGCGCGCAGGCGTCGCTTGCGGCGGCGGAAAGGAAGAGCTTGCGGCGCTCGCCCGGACGGGCGGCGGCGAGGTCTTCTTGGAAAAGCGGCGCGGGTGCTGGCATGGCTATCGTTCCTGATCGTGCTTCTTGAAGAGGAGAGATTATAAAAGCCTGGAATTCCAAGAAAAACGGCGTCGATTCTGATAAGGTTCGACTCTTTCTCCCTCCACAGAAGTATCCGCATGCAGAAGCTTTCCGCCCGCGAGAGGCTCCTCGTAGGCCTCACCCTCTTTTCGATGTTTTTCGGCGCCGGGAATCTCATTTTTCCGCCTTTCCTCGGGGCCGAGGCGGCAAGCGCGGCGATCCCCGCCTGGATGGGGTTCATCGCGGCCGCGGTCGGCCTTCCGATTCTGGGCGTTGCGGCGGTCGCGCACGCGGGCGGGCTCAACAAGCTTGCGGGCCGGGTGGGGCCGCGCTTTGCCTTTCTCTTCACGCTCGCCATCTACCTCTCGATCGGACCGGGGCTCGCCATTCCCCGAACGGCAAGCACGTCCTTCGAGATGGTCGTTCGGCCCTTTTATTCGCCCGAATGGTCGGAGACGATGAAAGTGACGGCCTCGGCCGCTTATTCGGCGCTTTTCTTCGCCGCGGCCTGGTTCGTCTCGCTTCACCCCGAGAAGCTCACGAATTGGCTCGGGAAGCGCCTCATGCCGACGCTGCTTCTCCTCATCGGGGCGCTCTTTCTCGGAACCCTTCTCACCGATTCGGCCGCTTCCGGAGCGCCTTCCGCGGCCTATGACGCCGCTCCCTTCGCCAAGGGCTTCATCGAGGGCTATCAGACGATGGACGCGCTCGCCGCGCTTAATTTCGGCATCGTGATCGCGATGAACATCCGCGCCTTTGGCGTGACGGATGAGAGCGCCGTGAGCGGCGAAACGATCAAGGCGGGTCTCATCGCCGCCGTCTTCTTCGTCGCGGTCTACGGCGCGCTCGCCTTCATCGGCGTCGATGCGGGAGCGCGGTTCCCCGAGGCCGAAAACGGCGCTCAGCTCCTTTCTCGAGCCGCGGGAGCCCTTGGCGGCAGGGCCGGGAACATCCTCATCGGCGCGATCTTCTTCATTGCCTGCTTCAATACCTGCGTGGGCCTCATTTCGTGCTGCGGACGCTACTTCTCGACCACGTTTCCCGTGCTCGGCTACCGCGCCTGGACCGCGCTTTTCGCCCTCGTGAGCATGATGGTCTCGAATGCGGGGCTCACGCTCATTCTGAAGCTCTCCGTGCCGCTTCTCTGCGCGCTTTATCCGGCGGCGATCGTCCTCATTGCGCTCGGCATTCTGGAGACGGTCTTCCCGAAGCTAGCGGAGTGCCGCGCGGTCTATCGGCTTGCCGTCGCCTTTGCGGGCATCGTTTCGGTGGCTGAAGCGGTTCGCGGCTGGGGTTTGGAGTGGGAGGCGGTGGACGGCCTCATCGCGATGCTACCGCTCGCGGCGATCGGCATGGCGTGGATGACGCCTGCCCTTGCGGGCGGGGTTTTGGGCGGCGCCTTTTCGTTTCGCCGATCAGCTTCATAGGCGGGGATTAGAGCTTTTCGAACTGCTGAAAAGGGCGCGTGATGCGCCCTTTTTTCGCGCTTCTTTCCGCCGGATTTGCTGAAGACGGATTAGCGCGCCGGATGATGCTTGTCTGGTGATGTATCCGGTAACGCAGTGAAATATAAGGAATGCTCTGTAGTTTTTATGGGTGGTAATCCATTTATAACCTAGGGTTTCTACCTAATTTCGAGCTTGAAAATGCAATAATTTCTTCTCCAAAATGCGCGCGAACTTTTTCATTTGCGCATTGCGCGCCTCAATCCTCTAACTCCATAAGAAGAATTTTTCGGAGATCAAGGTGAAGACCTCTCTCAAGCTTTCGATCGGCGCTCTGGCTGTGGCCGGCGCCTTTGCCTCGACGGCGGCCCACGCCGCGGGCTTCATGCTCACGGACCAGACGGCGGGCGCGATGGGCCGCGCCTACGCCGGCGTCGGCGTGGACGGTCTCGACATCGCCGGCATGTACTACAACCCCGCCACGATGACGCTCCACCCGGGCACGCAGATTCAGGCGGGCTTCG
>CALXXT010000094.1 GCA_944392755.1 uncultured Sutterella sp.
TTTCGCCGGCCTATGCCGTCAATCTCATCTACCGCGCGCATCTCGATCCCGAATTCCGAATCCTCGAGCTGAAGGACGAAATTCGCCAAAACCGCATGCGCCGCATCTCGCGGATCGCCGACCGAGCCCGCGAACTCGGCATTCTCGACCCCGATCCGGGCCTCACCGTCTTCACGAACGCGCGGGACGACACGATCATCCGCGCCTACCGCAAGATTCACCCGAACCGCACGATCATCCTGAGGTTTCACGATCGGCTCCACGCCGGGATGGGCGACCGTTCGCCGAGCGCGGAGCAGCTCGTGAAGATGATCCGCAAGCTCGCCGAAGAAGGCGTCGTCGACGAAGTCGAATCCTACTATCGGACGGACGCCGAGGCGATCGGAGGCCTCTACCGGCCGAACGGCGTCAATCCCGAAGTTCTCCGCCTCTGCGGCGCGACCCATCGCACCGCGCTCTACCGCTTCATCGGGGGCCCGAAAAATCCGAACGAAGCCGACCGGACGCGAGTCCTCGAAGCCGTGGCGGCAAAGCTCTCCGAGGTCTACTCGGAAAACGTCCTCGGGTGGATGAAGGAGAGAATCGTGATGGGGCCGCGCGACTGGCTGCCCTACGAAGAGTACCTGCGCGAAGCCGCGCTCGCGGAGGTCGCGGTCGATCTCACCCGTCTGGGGCAGGACGAGGGATTCTCCTACCGCGTCGCCGAGGCGCTCTTCTGGAACAAGAAGATCATTTCCAATCGGCGGATCCTTGCCGAAGAACCGTTCTACAGCCCCGATCGGGTCTTCCTGATCGGCGTGGATCCCCTCGAGCGGCTGCCCGAATTCCTGGAGGCCGATCTCGACCCGCTGCCCCCGGACATTCTGAAGCTCTACGACTCGACCTTATGGTGGACCGACCGGGATCCGGCGCAGGTTCCGCTCCATGAAGCCAATTCCACGAAATGAAATGCATTTCCACCCCCATCCCCGGCCTCGCCATCCTTGAGTCCCGCATCTTTGAGGATGCGCGGGGCTATTTCTGCGAAACCTACAGCCGACGCGAGCTGGAATCGCTCGGCATCACGGCCGACTTCGTTCAGGACAACGAATCGCTCTCCACGTACGGCGTCATCCGCGGACTCCACTATCAGAAGGGCGAGCACGCGCAGGCCAAGCTCGTGCGCGTGCTCGAGGGCGCGGTCCTCGACGTCGCGGTCGACCTGCGCGTGGGTTCGCCCACGTTCGGCCGCCATGCCGCGGTTCTCCTCACGGGCGAAAACCGCCGCCAGCTCTTCATACCGAAGGGTTTTGCGCACGGCTTTGCGGTCCTCTCGGATCGGGCGCGCTTCGCCTACAAGTGCGACGCCTTCTACGCTCCCGAAAGCGAAGGCAGCGTGAATGCGCTTGATCCCGAACTCGGAATCGATTGGCCGATTCCGGTTGGAGAGCGCCGCTTTTCCGAGAAGGACCGCCGGGCGCCCGCCTTTGCCGATTACCGCCGCGCGCCCGTCTTCTTCATGACGAAGGAGGGCGCATGATTCTCATCGCCGGCGCATCGGGACAGTTGGGAGCGGCAATCCGGGAAGCGGCATCCCTGCGCGGGATTCCCTTCGCCGCGATGGATCGGGATGCGCTCGACATTGCGGATCCTCGGGAAGTCGCGCGCGTCTGCGATTCGAAGCTCTTCGACTGCATCGTCAACGCGGCCGCGTACACGGCGGTCGACGCCGCGGAGGACCATCCCGCGGAAGCCTATGTGGCGAACGCCTTCGGGCCCTGGCGCCTTGCCATGAGCGGCATTCCGCTCCTGCACGTCTCGACCGACTACGTCTTCGACGGCCGCGCGCGGGAACCCTACGGCGAAGATGCGCCCGCGCGTCCCGTCTCCGTCTACGGACTCTCGAAGCGGGCAGGGGAGACCGCGCTCCTCGAAGGGGGCTTCCGCGGCGCCGTCGTGCGCACGGCCTGGGTCTACTCGCTTCGGGAGGGCACGAAGAACTTCTGCCGGACGATCCGGCGCCTCGCGCATGAACGGGAGGAAATCTCCGTCGTCGCCGACCAAAGAGGCGCGCCCACCCTGGCCGAAGACCTCGCCGACGCGCTCCTCGCGCTTTACCTCAAGGGAGAGCACCTGAAGCCCATGCATCTCCTCCACTTCACGAACGCGGGCTCCACCACCTGGCATGGATTCGCCGAACGGATTGTCGAGCTCGAGGGCGCCCGCTGCCGCGTGAAGCCCATCTCCACGTCCGAATATCCGGCTCGGGCGCCGCGGCCCGCTTTCAGCGTGCTTTCGCTCGAGCGCATCCGCGCGCTCGGCATCGAGCCGCGATCCTGGGAAGACGCCCTCGAAGACGCCTTTCAACGCTTGAAGACACACTCATGAATCAGACCATTCTCGTGACGGGCGGCGCCGGCTTCATCGGCGCCAACTTCGTCGAACGCTTCGCCCGGCGTCATCCCGAGATCCGCCTCGTCGACCTCGACCTCATGACCTACGCGGGACATCCGCAGGCGTTCGTGGCGCAGCGGCGGATGCCGAACGTCGTTCCCGTTCGGGGCGACATCGGCGACGCGGGCCTCGTCGAGCGGCTTTTCGACGAATGCCGGATCGACGGCGTCATTCACTTTGCGGCCGAAAGCCATGTCGACAATTCGATCGCCGACCCCATGGCGTTTGTGCGCACGAACGTGCTCGGCACGGGCGTGCTCCTCGACGCCGCGCGGCGCGCCTGGAGCCGGCGCGGCATTCTCGCTTCGGCGCGCTTTCACCACACCTCCACGGACGAAGTCTACGGTTCGCTCGGCGAAACGGGCGTCTTCACGGAGTCGACGCCCTACGCGCCGAGAAGCCCCTATTCGGCAAGCAAGGCCTCGTCGGACATGCTCGTGCGCGCCTATGCGCACACCTTTGGGATGAACGTCACGATCTCCAACTGCTCGAACAACTACGGTCCCTGGCAGCACGCCGAGAAGCTCATTCCGACCGTCATC
>CALXXT010000095.1 GCA_944392755.1 uncultured Sutterella sp.
CTGTCTGAACCAAAAGCGACTCGAGAGAGAGCTCCTTGAGGGTTTGGGAAGCTTCAAGGAAACTGAGCTGAAGCGCATGCGGCACCCCGTAGGACGCAGGATGATCGAACGGATGAGAACGAAGGTACTGCATGAGCACCGCTGGCTGCCCGCCGCTTTGGTACCAGTAGTTTCGAAAGCCTCGCGAAGGCTGATTCAAAAAGTTCAATACCGACCATGGACAGAAGACTCGAACCGAAGCGAGTTCGTCGAAGCAAAAGCCGTTGTAGTGCTTTCTCAGCTCCTCCATGAGCTGAGATTCCGTACAGTCGAGAACATCGGCTGATTTCTTGAGGTAGGGGGCAAACTGCTCTCGAATTTCAGCGTCCGTGTAGCCCAGCAATGCTCCGTATTTCGGATCGAGCGAGATGTCCTGCAGGTTGTTGAATCCGGAAAAAATGCCTGTGTTTGCAAATTTGGTGACGCCGGTCATGAAGAAGAAGCGCAAAGCTCCCTCTTTGGACTTCAACGTCTTGAAAAACTGGTTCAGTCTTTTCTGCACGCCGTCAAAGCGAGCCGGGTCATCGAGGGATGCCGTCAACGGCGCATCGTATTCGTCGATCAAAACGACAATGCTCCGATCGGGCTGCCGGGAAAGCCAGCGGGAAAACTCGATCCAATCGGACGACCCTCTGTAGCCCGCATCGGCGAAGTTTGCAGTCACCAGTCTGCGGAATGAATCTTCGAAGTCGAGGAGCGACGACGAGGCGTCGAGCTCAGAAAAATCAAGCCAAACGACCGGATAGTTTCGATCCGTCCATAAGGGTTCGATCTTGAGCCCTGAAAAATCCCGCAGGCCGTGCTTGAAAAGCGAAAAGAAGGTCGACACCAAAAGCGACTTTCCAAATCGGCGCGGACGAGCCAGAAAAACCTTGCCCGGCTTCCTGCAAAGATCATGGACGAGATCGGTCTTGTCGACGTAGATTTCGCGGTTGGAGCGAAGCGCCGAAAAGGTGGAAGTGCCAAAAGGGAGCAAAGGAACTTGGCGTTCTTTATCCATCAAACACCCGGAAAACGCATGAAGGCAACCCGGGAATCTTATCCTTTCAAGGCGCGGACCGCACCCGGCGGCCAAAGCGCGAAAGCGGCGCCCATTCCGACTTCGCGGAAAACGCCTCGACATTTCGCCCACGCCGCGCCCTCGAGCGGATAGACTCTTCACTTTCCCATTCCGAGCACGGGCCACGTTCATGAACAAATCCAGAGCCTTCTTCTTCGCCGCTCAGGGCGCCATCTTCTTTTTCGCCTTCTCGGCCCTCATCGTCGCTTCGATCTTCGACGAAAACCCGACGGTGCGCAGCGGCGCGCTCTTCGCGGACGTCCTCGTGAGCCTCGGCGTCTTCTACGCGCTATTCCGCGCGATCACCAAGCGCTTCGTCGCCTCCTCCCCGGCCGAGGATTCCGAGGCGCTCGCCGAAGCCCAAAAGCTCTCGAAGGCGAAGGCCGCGAACCGCACGAAGAAGCGCCGCCGCTGATCCGGCGCAAAGGCGCCATAGGCGTTTTGACCTATGGCGCTTTTCTCGAAAAGAGAGTAAGGTGAACCTCAAGCGGTTTCGTCTTCAAGCCGCGACCGAACAGCGTCCCTAATACGGAAAGCGCGTCGGTCTGACGGGACGAAGGCCGCTGCGGTCATCGAATGCCGGGACTTGTGGCGGCATTCTTTAACTCGAAGGCACCTCTCATGACGACCTCCTCATTCCGAACGATCCTCTTCTCCCGCTTCGATCGTTCTCAGGGTCTCGATCTTTGCGCAGGGCGCTTCGCCCGCTTCGCTTCCGTTTCCGCCGAACGACACCGCGCGAGCGGTGAACATTGACTCCGCTTCGGGTTCAGCGCGAACCCCTGACGCGCCATCGTCGCCGGCACGCATTTCTTCAGCCGGTCGGCCGTCGGCGCCCGATCTCGAGCGGAGGGCAGTCTCGATCGGAGATTCCGCTCCGCAAACGCCGCACTTCATCCATTTCGGCAGGAAATTCATCATGTCCCGTTCGTCCAAATTCCGTCTCTGCGCCCTTTTCGCTTCGCTTTGCACCGCTCTGAGCGGTCCCGCGCTTTCCGAGGAGCCCTCCTATGATCCGGACGCGGTCGTCACCGTCGCCGTCGCTTCGGGCTTCACGACGCTCGACCCGTGCGACGCCTCGGACCGCCTTTCGCGCATGGTCGTGAAGTCCTTCTACGAGGGGCTCTTCCGACTCACGCCCGACATGAAGGTCGTCCCGCAGCTCGCCACCGGATATGAAGTGTCCGAGGACGGCATGCTCTACACGATCCGCCTTCGCGAAGGCGTGAAGTTCCAGGACGGCACGGACTTCAATTCGGACGCCGTGAAGAAGAACATCGATCGGCTTCTCGACCCGAAGAATCAGCTTTCGCGCCGCAATCAGTTCGAGCCCATCGCGCGCGTCGAAACGGACGGCCCCTACACGGTGAAGCTCGTCATGAAGCGCCCCTTCGCCTCGATCATCACGCGTCTTGCCGAAGGCTCCGTCCCCATGATGTGTCCGAAGTCGATCGCCAACGGGAACGGCAACGTCGCCTTCGAAGCCTGCGGCACGGGGCCCTTCATCCTGAAGGACTACAACCCGAGCGAGCGGCTCATCGTCGTGAGGAATCCGAACTACTGGCAGAAGGGCCTGCCGAAGATCGCGGGCATCAACTGGATTCCGGTGGTCGAGAACGCGACGCGCTCGGCGATGATCCGCACGGGCGAGGCCGACTTCGTGCACCCCATGCCCGTTGAAATGATCAAGGCGATGAAGGACGTCAAGGACGTCGAGGTGGTGGTCGAGCCCTCCATGGTGATGCGCTACCTCATCATCAACAACAACGCCAAGCCCTTCGACAATCCGAAGGTGCGCGAGGCGATCAACTACGCGGTCAACAAGGAGGCGCTCGCGAAGGTCGCGTTCGCGGGCTACGCGCGTCCGGCCACGGGCATCATCCCGAGCCAGATCGAGTACGCCGAAAAGATCGGCCCCTGGCCCTACGACCCGAAGAAGGCGCGCGAGCTTCTGAAGGAAGCGGGCTACCCGCAGGGCTTCTCGACCACGCTCTGGTCGGGCTACAACGATTCGACCTCGCAGAAGGTGATTCAGTTCCTGCAGCAGCAGCTCGCGCAGGTCGGAATCAAGACCCAGATCCGCGCGCTTGAGGCCGGACAGCGCGTCTCCCTCATCGAGAGCGTGCAGAAGCCCGAGGACGCGACCTCGAAGCTCTACTACGTGGGCTGGAATTCGTCCCTCGACATCGACTGGGCGATTCGCCCGCTCTTCGAGTCGAAGAACTGCCCGCCCGTTCTTGCGAACGAAGCCTACTACGTCAACAAGGACGTGGACCGGCTCCTCGACGAGGGGCTGAAGACGACCGATCCGAAGGCGCGCGCCGAGATCTACCGCAACGTTCAGGAAACGATCTGGAAGGACGTCCCCTGGGGCTGGCTCGTCTTTGAGGACGTGACGAGCGCGAAGCGCACGAACCTCAAGAACTTCCGCGTGCTCCCGAACAACGAGTACGACTTCTACGAGGCGTACGTCGAACGGAAGTAACGCATCGTTCCACCCATCGCGAAACCCACGCGCGGCAGAGGCCGGCGTGGGTTTCGGCGCTTTGGCGGGCAGCGAGCCCGAGGCCTCAGACGAATCGGTGAAAGTGCTTCACCGCGCTGCGCGCTGCCGCCCCTGCGGCAAGCGGCAGCGCCATCCCGCTCCAGACGGGGAGCGCCCACGGGATGAGGCCGAAGGGGAGCGAGAGCGCCAGCGCAAGGACCGCCGCTCCCAGGGCGACCCGAAAACGGAGCGGCTCGGGAGCGCAGAGCGCGGCCGAGCGGATCCTCCGCTCGAGAAGCCCATCCGCCAAGAGCGCGAGAAGTGCCGGCAGAAGCGCTCCGCTCAAGACGAGGAGCGCGCCCCAGCGCTCAAGGGCCGCGCCGAGCATCGCGCAGGCGCTCCGACCGTAGGGGGTCTCGAAGAAGGCGCGGCGCTTCGAGGCGAGCGTGCGCTCGGGGCGCGCGAGCTCCGCCTCGCCGCTCAAATACCCCGTGCGGGTGCGGTCGCCCTCAGCCCTCACGGGAAGATGAAGGTCCCCGATGAACCGCCCGAGCGCGGCCGACGTGCGCTGCGCGCAGGGAGCCGCAAGTGGCGCGGCCGCTGCGAATTCCGCGCGCTCGAGCCGGGCGATCGCCTCCCACTCGGCGGCGCTCCGCCAGGCCGGCCCCCAAATGCCGAAGAGAAGCGCGAGCGCCGCGGTCAGGGTGAAGATCTTCGTCGTCACGATGCGCCCTCCTCCTTTCGAATCCGAAAGACCCGATCGGGGCGCAGTTCGCCCCTCTCGGTGAGGAGCATCCGTTCTCGGCGGTCCGAGAGGAGGATCGGCATGCGGCCCTTGTAGATCCTTCCGCCCGAGAGCGCGGCGAAGAATTCCCCGTTCGGGAGCTTCCCGAGGAGGTCGATCGGCACGAGCTCCTCGCGCGCGCTTCGGATCGAGCGCGTCACGGTCGTGCGGTAGGCGGGCGAGAGGCCGCTCGCCTGAGTGGCGATGCCCGCGTCCGCGCCCCAGACGACGGCCTTGCCGAAGGCTTCGGCGACGAAGCGCTGCGTGGCGAGGTCCTTCGTGCGCAGCGCAATGAGGTTGTTCAGATTCCCGAGCGCCATCCGCGCGCGGGCTTCGCTTCCGAGCCGAGCCGCGAGGTCGGCGATCGTCTGCATCGCGCAGACCGTCTGCAGGCCCGCCTCCATGCCCTTGTTGAGGATTTCGATGAGGGGCTGATTGATGACGTTGGCCGTCTCGTCGACGAAGAGGCTGATGCGGGTCGCCTCCGCCCCGCTCTCCTCGCTGTTGTAGCGCTTCCCGGCGAGGGCGGCGAGGTCGGCAAGGAGAATCGAGCCGAGCGCCGAGGCGACCGTGGCGTCGGGCAGCGCGTCGAGCCCGAGGTAGAGAATGCCGCCCGAGCGCACGACGCGCTCGAGCGTGAGGATGGGCCGATCGTCGGTCGGATCGTCGGGGTCGGGCGAGAGCGTCTCGCGGAGCGGCCCCGCGGTGAGCATCGCGAGGACGGGCTGCAGGCTTGCCGTGATCTTCTGGTAGTGCTCGCGGTTGTGGCGCCACGTCTGAACAAGGGCCGAGACGACCGGGTGGCGCTCCCCCTTCGTTTCTTCGAGCCAGAACTGCACGAGCGCGACGAGCTTCGGATCGCTGTCGGGAGCGGGTCCGCGAAGGCGGCCGGCCGCTTCGGGCTCGAAGCGCGACCGCCATCCGGGGCGGCGCAGGTCGAGGTCGCGCGCGAGGGCGCGCTCAAGTAGTTCGTCGATCCCGCCCGAGACCGCATGAGCGAGCTTCGCGAGGGTGGGCTTTTCCTCGACGAAGAGCATGCCGCTCACGGCGACGTGCACGGCCTGCCAGGCGAAGGCGGTGAAGGCGCCGCCCGAATCGGGCGGCATCACCGCCGTGATGCGGCTTGCGAGCTCGGTCGCGCGCGTGAAGCTGCCGAGCGGGTCGAGCCGAATCCCGCGGGCGGGAAAGGCCGGGTGGAATTCGAGCGCTTCGTCGCGGCCCGCCGCCCGCGCGGCTTCCATGACGGCACCCCTCAGGCGCTTCGAGGATTTCGGATCGATGACGATGACGACGTCGCCCCGAAGGATCGCCTGCGCGACGAGATTCGTCATGACGACGCCCTTCCCCGCCTGCGTCGTTCCCACGATGAGCGTGCCGCCCCCGAGGCTCGAGAGCGGTCGGATGATTCCCGATTCCGACTCGCCCACGCCGTGGATCCACCCGAGGCCGGGAGCCTCCTCCGAGAGGCCGGCCTCTCCGGTGAGCCCGCGGCGGATCCTTTCGGGAACCTTGAGCGACTCGACGTCGACCTTCATGAGTTCGTAGAGCCGCTGCGTTTCGGCGCGCCCCCAGGGGAATCCGAGTCCGAACCACACGCCCGAGACGGGAGGCTCGGCCGAAGCGTCGCGCACGACGGGCCCGCGAACGGGCGAAAGGGCGAGGCGCGTTCGCCTTGCGGCGCGCTCGCGCGCACGGAACGCGGCGCCGCCCCGCCGCGGGGTCGCGCCTCGGCTCATGCGCCTCAGAACGGCGGCGACGTCGCCGAAGCCCATGAAGGCGGGCGCGCGCCCGAAAAGCGGGAGACGCGCCCGCCAAACGTCAAGCGCGCCGCGGGCTCGGACGAGCGAGAAAAGGAGCAGAGCCCCTCCGGCCGGAAGGGCCGCGCGGGCGGGCAGGAGCCCCGCGGCGCAGAAGGAGAATAGCGCTGCGCCCGCTGCGGCATGGGTGAGCGCGGCGCGGCTCTCCCAAGCGGGCCGCCAAAGGCTTCGGAGGGTTCGGAGCGCATCGGCGGGGGCCTGTGGCTCGGATGTACGTCGAAAGATCATGAAGGGTCCTCAAAGGTTCGTCGTCGTGCGGTTCGCGGCCGGCCACGGAAGGTCCACCGTCTTGCCGTCGGGCCAGACGCCGACGGGCCTCACGAGGGCGGGCGCAAGAATGAGGCCGGGCGCGCTCTCGGCCTGCTCCTCAGCGTCGGCCGCGCACGTGTGCACAACGCCCGTCCTCGCGAAGAGGCCGAAGGCCGCGCCTTCGCGCAGGAGCACCGGGGCGAAACCCGTGGGAAAAAGTTCGAGCGGCAGAAAGAGCCCCTCGCGCATCGCCATCGACTCGGGGCGCGCAAGCGCGTTCACGGAGCGGAGCGCGGCTTCGAGCGCCGCCGCGGCAAAGGTAGGCAGGCTCGGCGGCAGCGCCGCCTCCCAGAGAAGGCGGACGGCGGATTCGACGGGCGGCGCCCCGCTCGTCCGTCGCGGTCTTTCCTCGGGGCGCTCGTCTTGCGCTTCGAGCTGTCCACGGGCAGAGCTTCTGAGGGGCGGCCGAGCATCTTCACCGTGCGCTCCTCGAGCGCCGCTCGGTGCTGCGCCAGAGCGAGAATCGATTCGGCGTCTGCGGGCATGACGGCCTCGACGGGCGCGCTCCCCTCGGGCTCGATGGGGTGAAGCGGATCGGCGTGCGGCTGTGGAACGGCGGAGCCTTCCGCAACGAGAGGAGG
>CALXXT010000096.1 GCA_944392755.1 uncultured Sutterella sp.
CTCCGTGCGGGTCGCCGTAACGACGACCGGAGCCTCGACGCGAAGCGTTTCGGCCGAGGCCGCGATCGAAAGCGAAGCGGCGGCGCAGGCGGCCGTCAGAGGAAGAAGCCTCAGCCGCCGGGAAGAAACGGCCGAGTCCGCGAAGAGTAATGTTTTCATGTCGATGTCCGATGAAGTTGGGAAGGGATTCACTATGTGAATGCGACTCATTCTCATCTAAGAGCAGGATTCCGTCAAGATGGGCCGCCGCAGGTCGTCCGTGAAGAAAAAGCCTTGAAGCGGGAAAGGGCTTCCTGCGGCATGCGCAGGAAAAGACGCGGCGCGAAGGCGCATTTTTCGGCCGCGCGGATTGAATTCCGGAAGAAAATGAGGGCGCGGCGGCTCACCGCACGGCCGGAGAGGGAGCGTGAGGAAAATCAACGCCATTTGCCCGCGCTCACCCGGGCTATGCCTTTTGCCTTAGGCGGGGAAGGGAAACCCCGGGAAAACCGATGGATTTTCCCCGCATAATGATCGAATGCCGCCTCTATTTCGAAGGGCGCGGCATTCGCTCCATTCGCCTCAGGAAAGGATTCGCCATATGTCGATCGAAAATTTGACGCTCTCCCGCCGAACACTCGTTGCCGGCTGCGCGGCCGCCGCGGCGCTCGCGGGCTGCGGAAAAAAGGAAGAAGCCGCGCCTGCCTCCACGTCGTCCGCCGACTCCAAGGAACCCCTCACGATCGGCATCGTGCAGCTCGTCGAGCACGAAGCGCTTGACGCCGCGGTGCGCGGCATCGTCGACGGCCTTGCCGAACGCGGCTGGAAGGACGGCGAAAAGATCAAGTTCGACCGGCAGAACGCTCAGGCCGATCAGTCGAATCTGCACAACATCGCGGCCCGCTTCGCCTCCGAAAAGGCCGCGCTCGTCTTTGCGGTCGCCACGCCCGCCGCGCAGGCGGTTGCCTCCGTCGTGAAGAACACGCCGATCCTCGCCACGGCCGTCACGGACTTCGCGAGCGCGAAGCTCGTCAAGTCGAACGAAGCCCCGGGCGGCATGGTCACGGGCGTTTCCGACATCGGCCCGATCGCCGAGCAGCTCCAGCTCCTCACCGAGCTCGTCCCGCAGGCCAAGCGCGTCGGCACGATCTACAACTCGAGCGAAGTGAATTCCACGTATCAGGTCGACATTCTGAAGGAGGCCGCCAAGCCCCTCGGCATCGAAATCGTCGAAGCGACCGTCTCGAACGTGAACGACATTCAGCAGGCGGTCGTGAGCATCCGCGACAAGGTGGACGCGCTCTACCTGCCCACGGACAACGTGATCGCCTCTGCGGTTCCGGCCCTCATGAAGGTGGTCGAACCCGCAAAGCTCGTCACGGTCGCGGGCGAGCGCGGCATGACCCGCGCGGGATGCCTCGGCTCGATTTCGATCGACTACTACGAGCTCGGCAAGCTGACGGGGCACATGGGCGCCGATGTGCTCGAAGGAAAAGCGAAGCCCGCCGAGATGCCCGTGCAGCGCCAGAAGGAGGGCAAGCGCGTCTTCAATCTGCGCACGGCCGAAGCCATCGGCTTCAAGATTCCCGCCAAGCTCCTCGAGGGCGCGGAAACCTTCAAGTAAACTGAGAAAAGCTTCCCAGCCGCGGCCCGTCCGTCCAAGCCGAACGGGCCGCTTGAGCGTCGTCGCGCGCTCCATCCGACTCCACCAAGAAAACCGACGAGGAGCCGATCTCCTCCGAGCGTACCGATAAAGGAAAGTTCATGCTTGATCTCATGCTCTCGACCGCCGGCCAAGGCCTTCAATGGGCCGTCATGGCGCTCGGCGTCTTCCTCACCTTCCGAATTCTCGACATCGCCGACCTCTCGGTCGAGGGGAGCTTTCCTCTCGGCGCGGCCGCCGCGGCCTATGCGATCGTTTCGGGCTGGGGACTGCCCGCCGCCTTCCTCTACGCCGTGACGGCCGGAGCGGTCGCCGGGGGCGTCACCGGACTGCTCACGACGAAGCTGCGCATTCCGCCGCTCCTGGCCGGCATTCTGACGATGATCGGCCTCTATTCGGTGAACCTTCACGTGATGGGGAAGTCGAACATCGGCCTTCTGCAGGATGAGACGATCTTCACCCTGGTCGAGAGCTGGCTGCCCGTTTCGAGCGCGCTCTCGGGCTTCATCGTCGGTCTGGCCTTCGCCTTCATCGTGGGCTCGGCGATCTACTGGTTCTTCGGCACGGAGCTCGGAACGGCGGTCCGCGCAACGGGCTTCAACCCGCAGATGGCGCGCGCGCAGGGGATCAACACGAACGCCATGACGGTCCTCGGCCTCGTCGTCTCCAATGCGCTCGTCGCGCTCTCCGGGGCGACCGTCGCGCAGGCGAACGGCTTTGCCGACGTCGGCATGGGCGTCGGAACGATCGTGATCGGGCTCGCCTCGGTCATCATCGGCGAAGTGCTCTTTGCGCCGAAATCCTTCAAGACGAGCCTCATCGCCGTCACGGCGGGCTCGGTCGTCTACCGCATCGTGATCGCGGTGGTGCTCGAACTCGGGATGCCGCCGAACGACCTCAAGCTCTTCACGGCGGTGCTCGTCGCGCTGGCCCTTTCGCTGCCGCTCATCAAGGAAAAGGCGGGCGGTCTTCTTCGTTCGAACCGCGCTTGATACGGGAGAACCTCCATGCTTCGCATCGAAAACATTGAAAAAACGTTCTTCCGCGGAACGCCGAACGAAAAGGCGGCCCTGCGCGGGGTCACGCTCTCGCTCAAGGAGGGCGACTTCTGCACCGTGATCGGCTCGAACGGCGCCGGCAAGTCGACGCTCTTGAACGCCGTGGCCGGCGTCTTCCCCCTTGACTCCGGTCGGATTCTCATCGACGGCGTCGACGTCACCAAAATGCCCGAGCACCGTCGGGCCGCCTACATCGGCCGCGTCTTTCAGGACCCCATGCGGGGCACGGCCGCGGGGATGATGATCGAAGAGAACCTCGCCGTCGCCGACCGCCGCGGCCGCCGCGCCACGCTGCGCTGGAGCGAGAATCCCTCGCGCACGGAAGCCTTCCGCGAAATGCTCCGCCGCTTGGGGCTCGGGCTCGAGAACCGCATGACAGCGAAGGTGGGTCTGCTCTCGGGCGGGCAAAGGCAGGCGCTCACGCTGCTCATGGCGACGCTCGTGCGCCCGAAGGTGCTGCTCCTCGACGAGCACACCGCGGCGCTCGACCCGAAGACGGCGGAAAAGGTGCTGCAGATCACGGATCAGCTCGTCGAAGAGCAAAAGCTCACGACGCTCATGATCACGCACAACATGAAGGATGCGCTTCGCTTCGGAAACCGTCTCGTCATGATGCACGACGGACGGCCCATTCTCGACGTCGCCGGCGAAGAGAAGGCGAAGCTCACCCCCGTCGACCTTCTCGAATACTTCGAGCGTGCGGGCGGCGAACTCTCCGACAAGATGATGCTTGCGAAGTAGGAAGGATTTCGGGCGCACGGGGCGGCCGCCGCGCCCACCGCGCCCGAAATCCAACGCAGGGCTTGAATCGAAGTCGAGCCGTCCCGCCTTCGGTGAAGCGGGGAGCCAGGGCGACCCTTCGACTAAAATCGAGGGACGTATCTTTCTTCCGCCTTTTCTCTATTTTGATGTGGAAAGCTCTGCCGATCGGCTCGGCCGACTTCAGCGCCCTTCGCGAAAACCATGAAATTTATGTCGACAAAACCGACCTGATTCATCGGATGGCCTGCAGCCGCGGGAGCTTTTTTCTCACACGGCCGCGGCGGTTCGGAAAGTCGCTCTTGATCTCCACGCTCGAATCTTTATTTCGAGATGGCCTCAGATGCTTTCGCGGATTAGCCATTGAGCATTTATGGCAGGACAAGACCTACCCGGTCGTTCGACTGGATTTTTCCAAAATTCAGGGATCGACCGATATTGCTCAGTTTAAGGAAGCTTTTTCAAACGATTTGCTCGATCGGTTTTCGGACGTCGGCTTCGACTTCGATCCGAACGGCACGCCCATTCTTTCTCAGCTCGATACCTGGAACCAAGCGGCCGAGAGCAACCTTGCGCTCCTTTCGATGGGAACCGCCGTGCGGCTTTTCCGTCGACACATCGTCTGAACCCTTTGATTTTGCAGATCCATCATGGCCAGAAAGAAAGAAGAAACCCGCTCGCGCATTCTCAATGCCGCGCTCGACGCCTTTGAAGAGAAGGGCTATGCGGCTTCGACGATGGAAGAGATTGCCGAGCGCGCGGGCGTCGCGAAAGGCACGCTCTACAACTACTTCGACGGCAAGGAGGCGCTTCTCTCGGGACTTGCCGAAGAGTTCGCGCAGGCCGTTCACGGGCAGCTCAAGCGCTTTGCGGTCAAGAAGTCCCAACCCCTGCGCGAGCGCATCCTCGCGGTCTACGAACCTTGGCTCGGAACCCCGAGGACGCTTCGCGTCCTGCGCGTGATTTGGGGAGAGGGCCTGCGCAATCCCAAGATCACCGAACCGATCTGCCGGAAGTTCCTGCTCCCCGTTCTCGAACCGCAGGGACTCCTTTCGAAATTCATCGAAGGCGAGGAAATCCCCGAATTTCTCCAGAAGTATCCCTTGGCGCTTGCGGCGCCGCTCATTCAGGGCGTCGTCCTCACGACGATTGCCGGAAATACCGTGAAGGTGGATTTGCGGGCGTATCTCGAAGCGTATCTCGACTTCGTGCTTGAATCGCGCTGAGGCGGATCGGTCAACCGATCCACGAGCGGAGCGCCGCCGCCCTTCGGTCGGCGTCCGCCCAGCCCAGGTCGTAGGCCTTCTTCGCTTCGCCCGGATCGCGCGTGAGGCGGCCGACCGGAATCGGCGCCGCGGGTCGGATGACGAAGGCCCGACCCTCGCGCTCGCGGGCTTCGATCAGCCGCTGCGTCGCTTCATAGCGCTCGCCGCTCAGCCTGAAGGCGCGAACGAACTTCGGATAGCGCCGGTAGAAGAGGGGAGCCAAGGCCGCGTCGCGGTCCTTCACGCGGTGCTCCCGCGGATGCGTCATCACGACGATGTTGCGCCGGTATCCCATGCGCTCGAAGGCGGCGACGGGGACGCGGTCGGTGCAGCCCCCGTCCAAAAGCTTCATGCCTTGGTAGCGGACGGGCTTGGAAACGTAGGGAAGCGAAGCCGAAGCGATGAGCGCCTCGATCTCCGCCGTGCACCGCCGGATGCGCAGATATTCCGCGCGGCCCGTCTCGAGATTGCTCGCCGCGGCGTAGAAGGCGATGCCGGAGCGCTCGAAGGCCGCTTCGTCAAAGGGTTCGAGCCGCGCGGGAATCTCCCGGTAGCAGAAGTCGTTGTCGACGAGGTTCCCCGTGCGCAGAAGCGTGCGCAGGCTGAAGAAGCGCGGATCCTGGAGGAAGCGCATGTAGATGCGCAGGCTGCGCTCCTTTTGTCCGGAAACGTAGGAGACGCCGTGGATGGCGCCCGCCGAAACGCCGATCACCCCCGAGACGGGAAGAGAGAGTTCGCTCAAGCGGTCGAGCACTCCGGCCGCGTAGAGGGCGCGCACGCCGCCGCCTTCGACGACGAGGCCGAGCTCGGGATCGCGCTCCGGCGAGGAATGCGGGGAATGGCGGGATTCGGTCATGGATTTCACGAGGAGAAATGGATCGAGCGGTCGGGAAATTCTAGTGCGCCTCCGTCTCGGCCGCTCTGCGCATCTAGACGCGGGGATCTCCGTTGAATTTTTCTCAACATCCGATGAGAGAAGATCTCTCGGAAGAAATCCTCTGTCGGAGAAATTTCGAGAACTCTATCCTGAAGGCGAAGGGCGACATTTCCCTAGACCACTCAAAGGAGTACAGCATGAAGCTTCGCACCACGGCACTCACGGCGGCCTTGATCGCGGCGCTCGTCGGCTCGACGGCCGCGGCCGCCAAGGACGGCGTCTACAAGTCGACCACGGTCGGTCGCAACGGCGACGTCACGGTTCAGGTGACGATCAAGAACGACAAGATCGCGGACATTCAGATCGCCGACTGGTCGGAAACGCATCCGATCGCCGATCTTCCGTCGACCCAGATTCCGGCCGACATCATCAAGTATCAGACGACGAACGTCGACATCGTTTCGGGCGCGACGCTCACAAGCTTTGCGATCCGCAACGCCGTGCGCGACTGCGTCAAGCAGGCGGGCCTCGACGTGAAGGCCTTCTCGAAGAAGGCGCCCGCCAAGCCCATGATCAACGAGACGGTTGAGGACGACGCGGACGTCGTCGTGATCGGCGGCGGCGGCGCGGGCATGTCGGCTGCGCTCGCCGCGGCCGAAAAGGGCAAGAAGGTGATCGTCATCGAGAAGACGCACTTCATCGGCGGCGACACCTGCGTCGCGGGCGGCGGCCTCAACGCCGCGGACCGCGCGCTCGAGTCGAAGCACGAGATGACGGCCGGGCAGGTGAAGATCATCGAGGACACGCTTGCCGTGGCGCCGAAGAACGAACTTCACAAGAAGCTTCTCGACGCGGTGAAGAAGCAGTGGGCGGACTTCCGGGCCAAGAACGAGAAGGGACTTTTCGATTCGCCCGAATTCCATGCGCTGCAGACCTGGGGAGCGGGCGACTACGTGGCGAATCTCGACGTCGTCTACGAAATGTGCAAGCTCGCGCCGCAGACGGTCGAGCACCTCGCCTCGATCGGCCTCAACTGGGAGGATCACACGACGCAGTACCTCGGCGCGCTCTGGCCGCGCTCGCACAAGGCGAGCAACTACAAGGCGGGCATCGGCTTCATTGAGACCTATCAGAACTGGATCGAGAAGCAGAATCTCCCCGTCACGTACCTCATGCAGACGAAGGCCGAGTCCCTCATCGTCAAGGACGGCGCCGTGACGGGCGTCGTGGCGAAGTCCTCGGACGGCCGCACGCACAAGGTCATGGCCAAGAACGGCGTCGTGCTCGCGACGGGCGGCTTCTCCGCGAACGTCGAGATGCGCATGAAGTACGACACGATCTGGGGCGGCAAGCTCGATGAAAAGGTGAAGACGACGAACGTCCCGGGCATCACGGGCGACGGCATCGTCATGGCCGAGAAAGCGGGCGCGAACCTGATCGACATGGGCCTGATCCAGCTCCTGCCGAGCACCGACCCGGCCACCGGCGCGACCACGCACAAGCTCGGCAACTCGACCTGCATGTTCGTCAACAAGGACGGCAAGCGCTTCGTCAACGAGCTCGAACGCCGCGACGTCCTCTCGAAGGCCGCGCTCGCGCAGCCCGACCACATCTTCTTCGTGATCACGTGCGACGAAACGAATTGGGTGGACGATGAAGGCCGCAATTCGTACGGCATCAAGGTCGCGGACCTTCTCCGTCAGAAGAAGGTCTTCCGCGGCGACACGATCGAAGAGCTCGCGGAAAACGCCGGCATCAACGCCGAAAACCTGAAGAAGTCGATCGAATACTGGCAGACCTTCTGCAAGGATCCGAAGAACGACCCGTTCGGCCGCGCCTCGTGCGAACGCGGCACGGAACTTCCGAAGGGACCCTGGTGGGCCGCGAAGATGGCGCCGGCCGTTCACCACACGATGGGCGGCGTGCAGATCAACACGAAGACCCAGGTGCTCGACAAGAACGGCAACGTCATCCCGGGCCTCTATGCCGCGGGTGAAGTCACGGGCGGCGTGCACGGCACGAACCGCGTGGGCGCGAACGCCATTCCGGACTGCTTGAGCTTCGGCCGCGTGGCGGGCCAGGAGGCCGCGGGCTTCACGCGTTAACCGAGACAACGCCTTTCGGCTAACCTAGATGGGGCGCTCCGCTCGTGGAGCACCCCTTTTTCCTGCAGCCGGTTTTCGCTCATGAGCCTCAGCTTCCGCGCGCTTCGCGCCTTCATCGCCACCCTGGAACTCCAAAGCATGAGCCGCGCGGCCGAGCGCCTCGGCATTTCCCGATCGGGGACGAGTCACGCCGTCCACGACCTCGAGCGGTCGCTCGGCGTCGAGCTTTTCCGCCGAACGCCGCACGGCCTGAAACCGACCGAAGCGGGGCTGCGCCTCTACGAGCGGACGCGCGAGCACGTCCTCGCCATCGACCGCGCGGCCGATCTTGCCCGGGAGGAGGGCCGTCTTCACCGCGAGGAGCCGATCGCCTTTGCGGCCCCGCATACGCTCTATCGGCTCTACCTCCTCGGGCTGATCGAATCCGGCGCGCGAGCGCGGACGCCGTCCTTTCGGCTTCTCACGCGATCCTTTCGGGAGTCCGAGGAGGCCGT